>JAXLYT010000006.1:0-226532 GCA_046351295.1 Byssovorax sp. | reverse complement strand
CCGATCGCTTCGTCGCCACCCACTTCTCGCTCAAGACCCTGATCCTCGACATCCTCGGCCACCCCGTCTTCAACCTGAAGGCGCCGGACGAGGGCTGCGGCAACTCCCCCTATGAATTGCCGCGCATCCTCGACCCGTGGACCATCGCCGAGGGCGACGCGGCGAGGCGCCCGAACAGCCCCGCCGACGGCATCTTCGCCATCTCCGCGCGCCCCCTCGTGCGCTCGCTCTACCGGGCGATGGAGTGGCCCTATCTGCCCGAGTACCCCAAGGACGAGACCTTCCAGGTGGCGTTGGGCTTCTTCATCAAGGACGCCGATCCGGGCTACCGCGGCCTCGACTTCCAGGGCCGCTTGACCTGGGAGAGCGCCTATGGCCGCTGCCAGAACCAGGGCGGCGGCCCCGACTTCATCACCAAGATCGGCCAGCAAGCCGCGACGACCCCGGGCGCCACCCTGGGCGACGCCGTGGTGGCCTTGAAAGACCGCTTGACCGGCGAGCCCACCATCGAGCCGATGGTCGAGAAACCCGGGATCGAAGCCTTGATCGGCGCCCCCCTCGACTCGACCGATCTCTCCCAGGTCGACCAGAAGCTCCGCAGCCTGTGCGGCGTGCTCGTATCGACTCCCCAGTTCATGCTGGGCGGCCTGGTGCCCAAGGACAGCACCGACATCCCCAAGCTCACCCCGCTGGACGTGAGCTACGACAACACCTGCAATTACATCGCCCAGGTGCTCACCGTGCAGGGCGCGCCCTACACGGTGACCTGCGGCGGCGGTCAGACGGTGATCGCGAAGAAGTAAACCGTGTTGCGTCGAGCAGTAGCGCGGGGTTAAAACCCCGCGCTACGCTTGGGAAGCCCGCCTTCGCGGGCTTGCCTCATGCTGAGCTGAACGCGCATTCCATCGCAAATACGGGCGGTGTGGAGAGCGGACGTACCGACCCACGTTGTCGTGAGCAAGAGGGGTTGAGCGCAAGCCCCCCGAAGGGGGGCTTCGTCAAGCGTAGCCCCGGGTTTTAACCCGGGGCGAAGCAGGGCGCTCCGGTTCTGCTCACTCCGCGTACATCGCCTCGATCTCCTTCTCGAAGTTCTTGTAGACGATGTTGCGCTTCACCTTGAGGGTGGGCGTCAGCTCGCCCGTGTCGATCCCGAATGGCCGGTGGACGATGGTGAATTTCTTCACCGTCTCCACGCGGGCCAGGTCGCTGTTCACCTCGTCGACGGCCTTCTGCACCTCCTCGTGGATCGCGGGCAGCGTGTGCGCGTCTCCCGAGAGGCCCTTCTGCTTCATGAAGATCGCCGCGGCCTCGGGATCCAGGGTGAGCAGCACCGTCAGGTACTTTCGCCGGTCGCCGATCACCACGGCCTCGGAGATCAGCTTGTGGTTCTTGAGCGCGGCCTCGATGTTCTTCGGGGCGATGTTCTTGCCGCCGGCGGTGATGATGATCTCCTTCTTCCGCCCGGTGATCATCAAGAAGCCCTTGTCGTCGAATTTCCCGAGATCGCCCGAGTAGAGCCACCCGTCCTTCAGCGTCGCGGCCGTGGCCTCCGGGTCCTTGTAATAGCCGAGGAACACGTTGGGCCCCTTGACCAGGATCTCGTCGTCGTCGGCGATCTTCACGGTCACCCCGTCGATCGGCGGCCCCACCGTCCCGAGGCGCAGCCGCCCGGGCAGGTTGAAGCTCGTCGGGCCCGTGTCCTCGGACTGGCCGTAGACCTCCTGCACCACCACGTCGAGGCCCATGAAGAACTCCAGCACCTCGCGGGCGATCGGCGCGGCGCCGCTCACCAAAAAGCGCCCGCGGCCGAGGCCGATGGCGGGCTTGAGCTTCGAATAGACCAGCTTGCTCGCGATCGCGTAGCCCTGCTTGACGAGGAAGCTCGGCTCCCGGCCCTCGTTCTTCTCCGCGTGGTAGGCCCGCCCGATCTTCATCGCCAGCTCGGCGATCTTCTGCCGGAGCGGCGGCGCCTCGCTCATCTTCTGGCGGATGCCGGCGTAGAATTTCTCCCAGATCCGCGGCACCCCGAAGAACAGCGTGGGCTGCACCTCCTTGAGGTTGTCGGGCACCTTCTCGATGCTCTCGGCGAAGTACACCGCGTAGCCCGAGGTGAGCGAGCCGTGGATGGTGAAGACCTGCTCGGCGATGTGCGAGAGCGGCAGGTACGAGAGCGTGGTGTCGTCGGCGACGGTGATCTTCATCCGCTCGGCGTACGAGGCCGTCCACGCCAGGTTCTCGTGCGAGAGCATCACCCCCTTGGGCGGGCCGGTGGTGCCCGACGTGTAGATGAGCGTCGCGAGGCCCGAGGGCTCGAGCGCGTCGAGCCGCTCCTTGAAGCGCTGATCGTCGAGCGAATCGCCCTTCGCGAGGAACGCCTCCCAGCTCATCACCTTGGGGTGATCGATGGCCCCGGCGCCCTCCATCATCACCACCTGTTCGAGCAAGGGCAGGTTGTCGAGCTCCTTCAGGACCTTCTCCCACTGCCCGGCGTTCTCGAGGAGCACCACCTTCGACTCGGCGTGGTGGATGATGTAGCGCACCTCCGAGGGCGAGCAGGTCGTGTAGATGCCCGCGGGCGCGGCGCCGATGCACATCGCGGCCACGTCGAAGATCACCCACTCCGGGCGGTTGAAGCCGAGGATCGACACCGTGCCGCCCGCGGGAACGCCGAGGGCGATCAGCGATTTGCCGGCGCGGCGCACGAGCGTCGCGTAGTCCTTCCAGCTCGTGGGGGCCCAGCGATCGTCGGCCTTGCGGTAGTAGGCGGGCGCGCCCGGGCGGGCTTCGGCTTGCTTGAAGAGGCGGGAGGGGATGGTGTCGGCGGCCATGGCGGCGCCGAGGATAACCGAGCTTCGGCTACTTCGCGACAACCCGTGACCACATCATCATCAGGTTGCGGATCACCTGCCCGTCGGGCGGGTTCGCCATGGGGTTGATGTCCACCTTCACGCCCTGCGGGGCGAGGCGGGTGAAGGGGTTCTTCGCGTCCGCGGTCTTGATCGGCACCGTCGGATCGGCGGGGCGGAAGCCGAAGGAGAGCGCCAGCTCCTGCATCGGGCGGCTCCTCAGGTGGGCGATGAAGAGCTTGGCCGCGGCGCGCTGCGGCGCGGTCACCCAGTCGCCCTTGGCGATCGCCACCGGGTGATCGCTCCAGAGCGTCGTCGCCGGGTAGTAGATCTTCAGGTTCCCCCAGCGGCCCTGCGCGTTCTCGATCTGCGAGATCGCGAGGTTCTCGTACACCACCGCGATGTCGTACTTCGAGGGGCCGAAGCGGATCATGTCGGTCATGAACTGCCCGGTCGAGACCTCGAACTTGGGCACGCCCTTCTCGAGCTCCTTGATGTAGTCCTGGTACTTGGGCTTGAGCACGTCGCCCACCTCGAGCCCGCTCGGCTTGCCGAAGTACTCGAGGCTCATCGAGAGCAGCGCTTGCAGACCCGAGTTCGATCGCGTCGGGTCGGTGTGGCCGAGCTTCACGAAGCCCCACTCCTTGTTCCCCTTGATCGCCGGCCACCCCTCGTTGCTCGTGACGGCCTTGTGGATCGCCTTCCAGGTGATCGTCCCGCCCGCCGCCTTGAGGAGCACCTCGGCCCGGTCTTCCCACGCCACGAAGACGAGCGGCGTGATGACGAGGGGCTGCGGCGCGTCGTCGCCGCTCGTCGCGAAGAGGTCGGTGCGGTTCTTCGTCTGCCAGTCGGAGATGAGCAGGTTCATCACCAGCGAGTCGGCGGGGCTCACGATCGTGGGCTTGTCCTTGCCGTCGACGATCGCCTGCGCCGCGTCGAGCGAGCCCTTGGGCATCAGGGTCAGCTTGATCTCCGGGTGATCCTTCTGGAACGCCGCGGCGGCGGCCTCGATCCAGTCCTTCTTCTCCGAGCTGTAGCTCACGGAGACCTCGACCTGGGCCTGCGGCGCGGGGCCCGCCGATCCCGCCGTCGATCCGGCCGCGCTCCCGCTCGCGGCGGGGCCGGCGACGGGCTTCGGGTCGTCCTTCTGCATCGTGAAGAAGAGGATGGCGGCGACCGCCACGAGGAAACCAGCGATGATGATGATCTTGGTCTTCATGCCGTGATGTTCTCCCCGAGGCTCTGGAGCGTCTCCTCGAAGGCCTTGATGTCCCCGTTGATGCGCTCGAGCTCGTCGTTCATCGTCCCGGAGAGCGCGTCCATCGCCGCCGCGTCGAGCGCCCGCATCCGCACCACCTTGGGCGGCAGGGCCTCGAGCGTCGCCACCATCCGGGTCAAGTTCGCCATCAGCCGCTCGCGCGCGGCTGCGATGTCATCGAGGGCGCGGAGCTGCTCCTCCCGCGCCGCGCGCGCGTCCGCGTACTGCTTGCGCGCGGCCGCGTCCTTCGAGCCGCTCACCTTGCCCGCGAGCTTCTCGATCTCCTTCTTCACCGTCTCGGCGTTCGTCGTCGCGAGGTACCGCGTCAGGTCCTCCGCGCGCTTGATCAGCCGCGCCGCCCCGTCTTCCATCTCGGCCATCGACGCCATCACCGCGCCGAGGTGCGCCTTCACCTCCTCGGGCGTCTCCTTCAGCACATCGCCGAGCTTCTCCTGCCCCGCGACGAGCCCGCGAATGAGCTCGCCCACCTGCGGGTCCATCACCTTCTCCGGATCCGGCAGATCCTCCGGCGCGCGCGACATCGACTTCTTCCAGAACGAAGGGCTCGCCAGATCCCACGCCACGAGCGCCGCGTACGCGACCCCGCCCACCGCCAGGATCGGCAGCGAGTGCAGGGCCGCCGCGCCGACCGCCGCCGACCCGGCCACGACCAGGTTCACCGTCCCGGTCACCGACCGGCCGAGCACCCGGCCGAGGGTCGGCCGTCCATCGTCGCGCTCACCTTGCTTTGCCACGAGAGACCTCGCTTGCTCCTTCGCCGCGCATCCTCTCAGAAGAAGGCCGCCATGTCGCGGAAGACATCGACGATGGTGGCCGTGGTGCCCTTCGCCGCTGTCCCCTTCGCCGCCTCGGCGATCTGCTCCAGGATCTTGGAATCCGCCGCGTCACCGTAGGCGATGGTGAAGATCTTCACGTCCGCCGCCTCGTTCGTGGCGCGGAGCTTGTCGTTGAGCTGATCGAGCGTCAGCGCCGATCCCTCGTCCCGCCCGTCGGTCATCACCATGACCGCGTGGATCTGCGCCGGCGACTTCTCCGACCGCGTCTCGGCCTCCTTGTACGCCTGGGCGATGGCATCGTAGAGCGCCGTCTTCCCGTCCGCGATCTGCGCGTCGATCCGCCCGAGGAAATCGGCCTTGCTAGGGCCGAGCTTCTTCGGCCCGATCGTCGGGTACACCTTGGTGCTGAAGAAGATGAGCGAGACGTCGTCGCGCTCGTGCAGCGTGCCGAGGAAGGCCTTCGCCCCGTTCTTCGCCTCGTTGAGCGGGTTGCCGTTCATGCTCCCCGACGTGTCGAACACGATGCTCACGTCGCTCGGCTTCTTGGCCGTCTGCCAGAGCGCGAGGAGCTTGTCGATCACCGCCCCGTCCGGCACCTCGAGCAACGTCTGCGGCTGCTTCGGATCGACCCCGTGCGCCGCATCGACCGGCGCGCCGATCGCGATGCTCGGATCCGCCGGCCGGAAGCCGAGCGCGAGCGCCCGCTCCTGCGCCGGGCGAGCCTTGAGGAACTTGAGGAAGACTTCGGCCGCGTCCCGCTCGTCCGCCCCGACCCAGTCCGCATCGAGCACCGCATACGGGTGATCGGACCAGAAGGTTCCCTCGCTCGGGTACACCGCGACGATCGGGAAGGTGGACGGAGGCTTGCTGTACGACTCGATGACGAGGTTCTCGTAGAGCACCGCCGCCGAGAGGTACGCCGGCCCGCGCGCGAGCATCTTGTCCGAGAAGAACCCCGTCGACTTGCCATAGTGGACGATCGTCCCCTCGATCGAGGTGAGCAGATCCTTGGTGGCCTTCTGATCGAGATCCGCCGCCGTGAGCCCGCGCGTCTTCTTCGCCCCCGCATACGCCTCCGCGACGATCGCCTGGAGCCCCGAGTTCGAGAACTCCGGATGCGTGTGCCCGAGCTTGAAGCGCCCCCACTCGGGATGCCCGAGCGCCCCCCACCCCTTGGGGTTGGCATTGACCTTGAGCAGATCACCCCACCCGATCGACTTCTGCGGCCACCCGAGCGCCTCCGCCATCGGCTTCCACATGGCGACGACGATCGGCGACAGGACCAGTGGATCTCCCGCCGGCGAGATCGGCTTGCTCTTGCCCGACTTGGTCATCCACGCGTTGTTGAGCATCGAGACATAGAGCCCCGAGGCCGGGCTGAAGACATGCGCCTTGAGCGTCCCGTCGACGATCGCCGTCGCCGCCTCGCCCGACCCCATGGCCTTCGTCTGGATGACGATCGGCCGCCCGCTCTTGGTCGTGCCGCCCGCGCTCTTGAACGCCGCCGCTTGCTCCTCCAGCCAGGTCTTCTTCTCGCTGCCGTAGGCGATGACGAGGTTGACCGGCGGCTTGATGGCCGAGCTCGCGCTGGCCGCCGGCGCGCTTGGCTTGGGCGCCGCGCCCGTGCCCGGGGCCGGGGTGTCGCCCCCGCCCGAGGAGGGCGGGTCGCACGCCGCGAGCAAGAGGAGAAAGAACGCCGAGAGAGCCGCGAAGAGTCGCCGAGTCATCGGTTCATCTGCTCCTTGTTCGATGGCGGATCTGTCCACGGAACGTGACAGGACGGTGTCAGCGCCCGCTCGGAGGCGAGGCAAGGGAGCCTGGTTCCCGGAGCGAGCGCGCATCGCAGGGGCGACCGTACACCCGGAGGGAGCGGCGGGGATAGGGGAGGCCGACCGCGGGCGCGTCAGCGACGCGGAGGAAGGGTGTAGATGCTCCAGATGGTCAGCGAACCGGTCGCACGATCGTGCGTGATCAGGACGCCACGCGTCTCGACGCGAAGACGGACGGTGACCGCGGTGTCCTCGGCGCGGCGAAAGACGTCGCCTTCACCAGACTCGGCGAAGCGCAAGATCGCAGCATCGATGCGCGCTGCGATGCGCCAGTGAAGGGCCTTCAAGGTCCGCTCCGCCGGCACGGACCACTGGATCTGCCAGGTCACCGCGGACGCCGGGCGGCGAGATCTCGGCTCACGACGGCGCCCGGGATGAACCGTCCGAGCGCTCGGGCTTCGGCCACGTCCAGGCGCTCTTGCTCGGTCTCGGGCATGTCTTCCACCGGCGCGTTGCGAATGGCAAGGAGCACCGGGTCGTCATCCTCGATGCGGGGTGCCTGGATGCGAAGGGCTGCGCTCGATGCCATGGTGGAAAGTCTAGGGGCGAGGGGATGCACGAGCAAGACAAAGCTGGACCCTGAGCTTTGGTGCGCGAAGAGGCTGCGCGCTGCGCCACCGCACCCGCCGAGCCCTTCGAGGTCATCGAGCTCGTAGGATGGTGCCTCCGCGTCGGTGCACGTCGCCGGCCCCACGATGCGGTATGCTCGCGGGGATGGGCGGCACTGCGACTCAGGGTGACCTCCTCGCTATGCCGGATGGCGGGCGCGGCTATGAGATCGTCGGCGGCGAGCTGGTCGAGAAGGAGAGCTCGGCGGAGCATGGGGTCGCCCAGTCGAGGATCGGGCGCTTGCTCGGGGCGTTCGATCGGCGCGCTGGAGGGTGGTGGATCGCGAGCGAGGTGCTCGTCGATTTCGGGCCCTCGCATTTGCTCCGGCCGGACGTGTCGGGGTGGCGCCGCGAGCGGATGCCCGAGCGGCCGACGGGGGAGGTGATCTCGGTGGTGCCTGACTGGATTTGCGAGGTCGTCTCGCCGTCGAAGGCGAGCAACGATACGGTCCGGAAGAAGCGCGTCTACCACCAGCAGAAGGTGTCGTGCTACTGGCTGCTCGATCCGATGCGGGAGACGCTGAGCGTGCTGCGGTGGAGCCCGGATGGCTACGTCGAGGTGCTGAGCGCGCTGCGCGGTGAGACGGTGAGGGCTGAGCCCTTCGAGGCGATCGAGCTCTCCATGGGGGTGTTCTTCGGGGACGACGAGTAGGCGAGAAGGCTCGGTGGCGGCTGGAGGGGAAGGGAGGGTGTTGTCCTTGGAAGCAGGGGAGTCATCTTTGGCGACTGGGATGGCAGGGAGCGCGAGACCGCCGGGGGCGCGTGTGCGCAGGGGTGGGGAGGGGTAGGTGGCTACAGAATGTGCTACGCAGGTCGGCAGAGCGGGGTCGAGGACGGTCCCGGGACAGGGCTCGGCCGATCTGCATAAATCGTCCGGTGAGGCGCGAAGGGCGTTGAAAATGGCGGAAAAGGCGCGGAGAATCGTGAATGCACCGCGGGCGGATGGGCCGTTCGACGGGCGGAAGGCGGCCGGCGTAGCGGGAGAATGGAACGGGAAGAGCAGGTCGGGCTAGATGGTGCGAGGGCGCGCTCGACAGGTCTGTCGAATGGGGGCGTGGCGGCTCCCTCAGAGGCGTTGAAAAACCTCATGCTGCGGTCGCCGCACCATGAGGCGGATCATCGCCACGTGAATCATCGTCTCGCTGGTCGCTGTGAAACTCGTAGTCCTTGCCCACCGACGGTAGCGCCCCAGCCACCGAGTGCGCTCGACGACCACCGGCGCGGCAAGAGCTTGAAGCCCTTCAGGTCGTCGGTACGCTTGACGATCTCCAGCCGCAGCGGAGCGGCGACGGGCGAGGTCACCCACGCGAGCAGCGCCCAGCGTACGCCGCGTCGGCCAGATGAGGCGCATCCGGGCGAAGAAGGTGGGGCGGCCACTGAAGCACGAGCTTGGCGCCGTCGCGATCCCGACGTTCGCCGGGTGGACGACGACAGCGATCAGCAGCCGAGGTGTCGACCAGATGTGACGCTTGCGCCCGTTGATCTTTTTGCCCCACGTACCCGTGAGGCCCCTTTCCGTCGTCTTGACGGATTGGCTGTCAGGATGCCGGCGCTCGGTTCGCGCGCGTCCCTCCCCTCGCGGACGTCGCCTCGAGGTGTTCATGAAGGCGGACCCATGTGCCGTCCTTCCTCCACTTGCGGAAGTAGTGGTAGGCCGTGTCCCAGGGCGGAAGATCGTGCGGCATCATGCGCCAGGCGCAGCCGCTCCGCGTGACGTAGCAGATGGCGTTGAGGATCTCCTGCCGGGCGTCCTCCTCGGGGCGGCCGCCCTTGCTCGTCCCCGATTTGCAGGGGGGAACCAGGGGCTCGAGGATCGCGTACTCGGCGTCGGTCAAGTCGGAGGGGTAGGGCTTGCGGGGCTGCATCCTCGACCTCTGCGCACGGGTCGGATCGCTGGGCCAAGTTTTTCAACACCCTCTCAGGCGTTGGGCCGATGATAGTCCAGTCAACGCAATTGGAAGGAGGCGACCGATCGCTGGCACACCGCGTCATGGCGAGATCGATCTTGCCATCGGCCCTGCGCTCCACAGATAGTGACTTCGACTTCGTGCCCATGTCTATTGGTAGATCCGCTGACGTCATTCTGATGTTGCAGGAGTAATACGATGCAACTTTTTTCGCTCACGGCCATCGAGGAGCTTCACGAAGCGGTTCTGGCAAGCGGCGCTACTCGAGAGGCGCTGCTTGGCGGAATCAGTCATCATTTTGCAGCAACGCTGTCCACGCGCACACGCCCCTCGGAGCAGATTTTATCGGATCTGCACGCACTAAATGCGATAGGAGTTCTGCCCGATCGCACAGATCCATTTGA
Organism: Byssovorax sp.; assembly: GCA_046351295.1. GTDB lineage: Bacteria > Myxococcota_A > Polyangia > Polyangiales > Polyangiaceae > JAXLYT01. The sequence goes on along the minus strand of JAXLYT010000006.1, from coordinate 216,883 downwards.
GACGTGGCTTCGCAATGCAAAAATGGTCGTAACCTCAGCTCGCGCAGAGCACGAGGTTTTTGTATTCTACATGATTGTACTTGGTAAACGCAGAGCAAGCCCGCGCGATGACGATGCCACCGCGATAATGACAATCGACGACCTTCGTCGACTCAACGAGGAATTACTGGCAGACGAGCAGCGCGAGAGGAATGCCGAGACGAGCATTATAAGTTTTGAATCACAAAAGATTATGCTTGAGCGCTCGAAGAACATTGAGCCCGGAGACGTCTACGGCTCTCCTGGGCGCAGCCCCGGCACGAAGCGTTCAGCGGGTGGGCCGCATCCCAGCCCAGCTCCGCAGCGCACTGCGGGCCTACAAACACCACCACGCGCTAGCGGTCGATCTGAACCCAAGGGTCGTGATCTGCGCGACCGAAGTGCGATGGGGCAAGACGTCGGCCGAGTCAACCATCTTGTCGTTAATCAACAAGATGAAATCGGTACCAACACACCACTCATGAGTCTCGAGCAGCGAGCGCCGCTTGTGTCTCAGGTCAAGAAAGAGGATAGCTATGCGGGCCTGGGGCAGATGTTTCACAAGAAACAACATGTCGACCAAACACGAGCATCCAACTTGTCAGACCCACGCATTCGGGGTCTGTCCTCAGATTCGAGCGGATCTCAACGCAGCACTGAGACTCGCGGCGATGCGAGTGTTCGAGAGGAACCGCGGAGCGACGACATGAGCGACCTTGATTTTTCAGGTCTCGACGAGCCACCCAGTATACAAGGAGCGATCGTGGCGCGACCGAATGACGGTGAAGATGACGATGTCCTGATTCATGACATAAAATCAATCCTCATGATACCAGGATCAAAGTAGTACGGCCCAACCCGCCAATGCTGCTGACCGCGCTTCGCGCGGCAGCAGATTGGCAAGGCGTTCAGTGGGCAGAACATCGGCGAGCATCTCCTGTATACTGTCACCCCTGGGATGGTCGCCGACCCCGGCGGCATCATCCCGAAGCTGGACGCAGAGGAAATTGAGGTATTCTGGGCGCTGAAGGAGCACATCGAGCAGCTTCGGCATCCGCTCCCCGGACAGAAAAGGCGAGCCATGAAGGACGAGGACAAGGTCGTCGAGAGCATCGAGCAGGCGCTGGTGCGCCTCGTCAAGCGCCTCCCGCCTGAGCAGCGCCTGGCTGGGATCGCGCTCGAGCAGCGCCTGGCCGGGCTCACGCCCGAGCAAGTGCTCCACGCCTACGCCCCCGAGCAACGCCTGGCCGGGCTCGCGCCCGAGCAAGTGCTCCACGCCTACGCGCCCGAGCAGCGCCTCGCGGGGCTGACCGAAGCGCAGGCGGTGCTGGCCTTGCCGGACGCGATGCTCCGCGCGCTGTCGAGTGACTACATCGAGACCTTGCCCCGGGCCACGCGAGCCGCGATCAAGCGGCGCATTCGCCGAGCGACGGCCTCGCCGCGCCGCCCTGCTCGCAAGCGGAAGTCACCGTAAAGACATCGGGGAGTGTCCTTCGGGGACGACGCCGAGCAGCTCCCCGGCCGGTAGATCAAGGCGCAGGAAAGAGGATCACCGTCGTCGTCGCGCCCGCGCGCACCGGGGCTTGCGCCTGGCCGAGCGCCTTCGCTCCCGGCGCGGACACGCTCACCGTGGTCATCCCCGGCGGCACGTTCATCGAAATCGCGATCCCCGTCTGCGAGCTCGCCGCCGCGGGGTCGATGCAATCGGCGTGAACGCCGTAATACTCCGACGAAGGGAGCCCGTGCCCGAGCACCGTTTGCGCGTCCGCCGAGCCCACCGCGAAGCTCGTGCCGCCGGCTGCCGCCCCGCCGCAGTCGAACGCCAGCGCCAGGATGACGCCCCGGCTCGGGTCGATTGTCGTGTTCCCCTTCATCGAGGTCTCCAGTTGATCCGCCTTCATCAGCGTCATGAAGAATCCCCCAAGGCTTGCCTCCGTGCTGATGGGGAAGTCCAGCTTGAGCAGCCCGGGGAGCCTGCCGGGGGCCTCGCCCTGGAAGTACCCCTCGAAGCCCTTGCCGGGCGTGGGCACCGTCAGCGTCGCTGAGCCGTCGGCCCCCGCCACGCCCTGGCTGAGCGGCGCTGCACAGGCCAGATCACCGGCATCGCAGGCCTTCACTGTCGCGCCCGGGAGGATATCGCCGGTGAAAGGATCGGCCACGAGCAGGTGGAGCTCGACCGTCGCAGCCGGGGCGTCGGGCAGGCTCACCGCGCCGAGGCAGGTGTAATCCGAGACCTGGCAGGCGCCGAGCGCCGGCGTGAGCGGCCAGGTCGCAAAAGGATTCGCGGAGCAGTGCTCATCGGCCCCGGGGCAGAGGTGCGCGTCGTTGCAGAACCGGCTGCAAACACTCGCGTTGCAGGTCAAACCCTTCTGGCAATCGGCCGGCGAGGCGCAGCTCTCGCCCTCGCCCTTCGGGCCCACCCACTGGCAGGAAGGGCCGGCGTTGCCATCGATGTTCGTGAAGTTGTCACACTTGAGGGTCGGATCGGCGCAGGCGCTCGGATCGAAGGGATCACACAGCTTCGCGCAGAAGCCGATCGTCCGGTCACCGTCGAGCGGGAGGCACAGGCTCCCCTCACCGCAGCTCCCGACATCGTTGCAGAGCGTGCGACAGGTGCGCGCTTGCGGGGACGATTTCGGGAGACCGATGCCGGAGCAATAAAGCCCCTTCTCGCAGTCGTCGACGCCCGTCTCGTTGGTGGGGCGCTGGCAGGTCTCGCCGAGCATCTGGTGACCGAGCGGGGCCTCGCACTTCGAGGTGGCCGCGTTGGCATCGTCGAGGTGGAACACGCACTTGGACGCGACCGACTCCACGCAATCCTGGGCGATCGGGTCGCAAGGATCGGGGTTCTTCGGGCTGCCACCGGTGCCGGTCGTGCTCGTGGTGTCCGCGCCGCCGGTGCCGCCGGTGCCGGTGGTGGCGGTGGTGCTGCCCGTCGTCGTGCTCGTGGTCGTCGCGGCGCTTCCGCCGGTGCCGGTCGAAGAGCTCCCGCCACCGCCGCAGGCGCCGGCGAGGACCCCGGCCAGGGCGAAGAGAGGGAGCGCGCTGAGGTGGAGGAGACGGTGGGTGGGGAGAGAAGAGGTCTTGTTCATGTCGAGCCACAATCGCAAGCGGTGTGCCGCCGCAAAGGGCCGGAATCTCAAGCCTTTTCCGGCTGCACCCCCGTGCGCCCGGCGTGCGCGCACGGGTCGCGCACGGCCGCCGCACGGGGGTACGGGAGCCACGACCCCGCGATCTCCGCAAAAGGACCGCGCGTTCCGGTTGGTCCCACCCTTGCTCTGGAGGTCCGCTCGTCCCCGCCCACTCGCCCAAGCCCTCCACGAGGACCGATATGCCCACCTTCTCCTCTCGACCGCTCCGAAGCACAGGCCTCTCGCTCGGTGCTCTGCTCGCGCTCACCGGCCTCTCGCAATCCGCCGCGGCAGGCCCCGACCTCGGCTATTACGGAGGCCCGGTCATCTCCAACGTCGAGGTCGTCCAGGTCTCGTGGACCGATCAGGTGAGCGCGACCTTCGCCCAGAAGCTCACCGGCTTTTACCAGACCCTCCTCGCGAGCGACGCGCTCGACTGGCTCTCCGAATACGACACGATCGGCAAGGTCGGCCTCTTCGACGGCCTCCCGGGGACGGAGCAGCATATCGGGCGAGGGCACTTTGCCAGCGCTCACGTGATCACCCCTTCCGTGACCGAGGCGATGATCGACGACGCCACCCTCGCCGCCGAGCTCGTCGCCCAGATCAAGAGCGGCGCGCTCCCGCCGCCCACCCTCGACAAGGGTGGATTCACGAACACACTCTACATGATCGACCTCCCCGCCGGCGTGAGCATGCCTGGAGCTTGCTCGGTCTTCCTCGCCTACCACGGCACGACCCTCCTCGACAATACCCCCATCCCCTACGGCGTGCACCCCGACTGCGGAGAGAGCTTCGGCATCTCGACGGTCGCCCACTCCCACGAGCTGATCGAGGCCATCACCGATCCAGACACCGGTCTCCTGCTGTCGGGCGCACCCGCGCGCCCGATGGCCTGGAGGACGCCGTTCATCAACATCGCCATGCCCGCGGAGGAGATCGCCGATCTCTGCGATCACATGTCGTACAAGCTCGACAGGCTGAGCGTTACCAAGGCCTGGTCGAACTTCGCCGGCAAGTGCGTGGGAAGAATCCCGATCTGCGACGGCTCGAACACCCCGCCGGACTGCCGACCTTGCAACACCTTCGACAGCGGCGTCGGCTGCGCAGGCGACAAGGCGCTCTGCGCGACCGAGGGCGCGCTCGCAGGGCAGTGCGTGGCCTGCACGGCCGTGGACGCGACGGCGTGCACCGCCGAGACGCCCCACTGCGATGCGAGCGCCAATGTCTGTGTAGGCTGCCTGGCCGCCGAGGACTGCGCCGATCCCAGGGCCGCGGTGTGCGATATGATGAGCAAGAGCTGCCGTGGTTGTCAGGCCAGCGAGGAGTGCAAAGAAGGCGTGTGCGACAAGGAGGCAGGTGTCTGCGTGGCCTGTATCGCCGATACGGATTGCAAGGATGGGCAGGTGTGCGAGGCGAACGCCTGCAAGGACGCGCCTCCGCCGCCGACTCCGCCCGCGGCGTCCTCGGGCTGTGCGACCCGGCCGGAGCGGGACGGCGATCGAGGGCTCGGGGTGCTCTTGCTCCTCGGCGCGGCGGCGATCCTGCGGCGGCGACCGGCCACGGGTGGGTCGCACCTCGGGCGTCGCATGGGCGCGCCCCGACGAGCGCGAGGTGAGGTTTAGGATCCCCAAAGGGTTGTCCCGATATCTCGGGATGTCTGCCCAGGTATCCCGGGATGCTTGCCCAGGTATCCCGGGATACCTGCGCTGGTCTCTCGGGGTACCTTCCCGGGTATCCCGGAGTACCCTCCCAGGTATCCCGGGATACCCCGTCAAGGACCTCAGGTCCTTGACGAAGCCCGCGAACCGCAACGTTCACCCTTGCCCGGTCTGCCGCCGCAGCTCCCGGGTCAGCGCCTCGGCCACCGCGCGCACCGCCGGCACCTTGAGCCGACCGGCCGGTGACACCAGCGCGATCTCCATCGGCTCGAGGTGATAATCGGGCAGCACCTGCACGAGCTGCCCGGTGCGCACCCCGAGCAGCACCTCGTGCAGCGGCCGCAGCCCCACGCCCAGGCCGAGGTGGAGGGCTGTCAGCAAGATCGACGGTAAATCGGCCTCGAAGCGCCCCTGCACAGGCACGGTGCGAGCCACACCTGCCGTATCCACCAGCCGGAAGGTCGCCTCCTTCTTCCCTTTCAGCGCCAGCAAACACGCGTGCTCGGCGAGCTCGTCCGGTGTGGCCGGGAGCCCGTGCCGCGCCACGTACGAGGGCGCAGCAGCGAGCGCCCAGCGCAGCGTCCCGAGCTTGCGCACCGTCGCCGACTGCGGCATCTCCGGCCCGACCCAGAGCATCAGATCGACGCCCGCGGCCACCGGATCGATGAGCCGGCTCCGCGCCGACAGCTCCACGTGGAGATCCGGGTTGTTCCGCAGCATCTCGCCGATCTCCGCGATGAAGTGCGGCGTCGCCACGTCCGAGGCGAGCGCCACCCGCACCGCGCCGCGCAGCCCCGTCGCCGGCGACGCGACCTCTTGCTCCAGCCCGTCGAGCTCTTCGAGGATGCGCCGCGCGTGGACGGCGAGCCGCTCGCCGGCCGGCGTCACGTGGAGCGCCCGCGTCGTGCGCGACACGAGCTTCGTCCCCGCGCGCGCCTCGATGCGGCTCAGGCGCCCCCACACCGCGTTCACCGTCACGCGGAGCGCCCGCGCCGCGGCCGAGAGGCTCTTGTGATCGATGACGCAGACGAAAGTGCGGATCTCGTCGAGGCTCTCGAAGGTGCTCATCGGCCCTCGGCGCGGCAGCGTACGTCAAACCGATCGGCGGCTCCACCCGCAGCGCCACCTTTCAGGGCGCGGTGAGCTGCCCCATCAGCCCGGCCAGATCCGGCGCGTTCCACTCTTCCGCCAGCTTGCCGGCGTCGATCCGGCGGATCACCATCCCCTCCCAGGCGACCTTCTTGCCGGTCGCGGGGACACCCAGGAAATCAGCGCTGTGCGTGCCGGTCGCGGTGTAGCGGAGCGTCACGAGCCCACCCTCGGCGAAGGTGTGGGTGAAGGTGAAGTCCGCGTCGGGGAAGGCCGCGCGCAGGCCCGCATTGAAGCCCATGAAGCCGTTCAGATCTTGATCCGGGATGCCATTCGGGTTGTGCATCACGAACCCCGCGTCGATCAGCGCATCCGGCGCGCCACCCTTGAGCACCACATCGGTGGACACCTCGAGCGCGAGGTCCTCCTCGGCCGCGAGCAACGCCGGGTCGCAGCTTCCCTTGCCCGTGTGATCCTTGTCGTCCGGCGAGAGCTTGCCCGTCTTGCCGGTGAGCTGCCCGAACAGACCGGCCGAGTCGGGCGCATTCCACTCTTCCACCACGAGGCCCGCCTCGACACGGCGGATCACCATCCCTTCCCACCGCAGCGACGCCCCCGAAGGCGGGACTCCGAACAACGTACCTTGATGCGTGCCAGTGCCGATGTAGCGCAGCGCCACGAGGTCCTTGTCCGCGATGACATGCGTGAACGTGAAGGCCGCGTCGGGCAGCGCAGCGCGGAACTGGGCACCGAACCCGAGAAACGCCTGGAGATCCTGATCCGGCTGCCCGCCGGGGAAATGAGCCACGAAGCTCGGCGAAAGGATCTTGTCCGGCGAAGCATCCTTGAGAAAAACCTCCAGCGACACCGCCGTCGCCAGCCCCTTGTTCGCCCCGAGCGCCGCCTCGTCACACCCGCTCATCCCACCCGTCCCGCTGCTCATCGTTCCCCCCGTCCCGCTCGTCATCCCGCCCGTCCCTCCACTGTCCGAACCGCCGCACGCGAAGAGGCCCGCGCTGCTCACCGCCACAAGAAACACCGCTGTGCTGCGCCGCATCGTGATCATGGTCGTCATCTCCCTCGGTCATCGCGGAGCGCCGGAGCGCCCCTCGTCACAAGGAGAAGCTAAGCCGCATCACGCGGGTCGACCTTGGATGATGGAGTGAATCACTTTCACCGCCTCGGTGAAGGTGGGAGGGTGCCCCGTGTTCGCGCACGTGACCTGGGCTGCAGCACGCTCCGGCGCGAAGCACCGCGGCACGGTCATCTCTCGTGGGAGCAATGACCTTGCAGTCGGGCGACCTCGTGGATCGCCGCGGTTAGCTCGCCCGCATTCGCGACGTCATCAGCGCGCCGACGGGCTCCGCAGCTTCAGCCGCCCATCAGCTCCGCGAGGCTGTCGGCGGTGAGGATGCGCTTGATCCACCGGTCGATCTCGGCCGTCGACGCGGCGTTCACCTTGACCACCACGGCCCGGGGGACCTTGCCGAACTTGGCGCCGAGCTGAGCCAAAAGGGTATCTTTTTTCCCCTTCTGGAGCCCTTTCTGGAGCCCTTCCTTGTGTCCTTCCCGGCGGAGCTGATCGGCGATGGTCACGGCGGCCTCCTTGGCCTTCTGTCCCAGCTTTTGTACCACGAGGTCTTCCAGCTCTCCAGCGTCGACCTCGCCGTGCACCGACCAGATGTACCGGAGGACGCGCGCGAGCGCCGCCGTGCCGTTGGGCGCAGCGAGCACTTCCTCCACGGTTTCAGCCCAGGCGTCCAGGTCGGCGAGGAGGTGCTCAGGGCTCTGGGAGTGCTTCAAGCACCAGAGGACCACGCGGCCGAGGGCGCTCATGGCTCGGGTGCGGAGGGAGGCGTCGCTCTCCTTGCTGAGGTCGTCGAGCAGGAAGTGGAACTGCGGCAAGTAGCTCGCCACGGCGTCGAGGGCGCCGGCATCGAGATCGTAGAGGGCATCGAGGGAGACGGGCGCGGCCCAGCCTCGCTTGCTGTGATGGAGGACCATGGGGACGATGGCCGGGAGGCGCTTCTGCCGCGGGTGTTTCTTGAGGTGCGCCTCCCAGATCCGGACGACGTAGACGAGCAGGCGGAAAGGCATGAGCGGATCGCTCGTCGATTGGTGCTCGAAGAGGATGTAGATGAAAGCGCGGCGGCCGCTCAGCCGGACGGTGTACAGGAGGTCGGAGTGGCGGGAGGCGAAGGCGGGGTCGATGAAGCTCGCGGGGCGAAGGGCGAGGGAACGGAACGCGACGCGGCGGGCGAGGGCCGGCGGGAGGAGGCGCCGGATCTCGCCGCGGGCGTGCTCGACCTGGGAAAATGTGTCCTTGAAGAGGGCGTCGTGGACGTTGTTGACCATGGTTGACGCCAACGTGCCGGAAGGGGAAGCGGAAGGCACGTTTTCGAAGCAGGATCCGCGCGCTCGCTCAGAGCGACGCGCGCGACGCGGCGATCGTCCGGTCGATGTCCTCTTCGGTGTGCGCGCCGCTCAGGAACGCCGCCTCGTACTGCGACGGCGGCCAGTACACGCCGCGGCTCAGCATCCCGGCGTGCCAGGCGGCGAAGCGCTTCGTGTCGGAGCCCGAGGCGTCGTTCCAGTTCTTCACCGGGCCCTCGCGGAAGAACATCGTGATCATCGAGCCCACGCGCTGCACGCAGGCGGGCACGCCCGCCTCCTTCGCGCCGGCGGCGAGGCCTGCCTCGAGCCGCGCGCCGAGCGCCTCGAGCTTCGTGTAGAGGTCGGGGGTCAGGTGGGCGATCGTCGCGAGGCCCGCGGCCACGGCCACGGGGTTCCCGCTCAGGGTCCCGGCCTGGTACACGGGGCCGAGGGGCGCGATCTTGTTCATCACGTCCTCGCGTCCGCCGTAGGCGGCGAGGGGCATCCCGCCGCCGATCACCTTCCCCAGGGTGGTCAGATCCGGTTTGAGCCCAAACTTTTCTTGCGCGCCGCCGGGGGCGAGCCGCGAGCCGGTCATCACCTCGTCGAAGATCGAGAGCGCGCCGTGCTCCTTGCAGAGGTCGATGATGGCGGCGAGGAACCCGGGCTCCGGGGGCACGCAGCCCATGTTGCCCACCACGGGCTCCACGATCACCGCGGCGATCTCGCTCCCGCGCGCGGCGAAGAGCTCCTTCAGGAGCAGCGGGTCGTTGTAGGGCAGGGTCAGCGTCGTGCGCGCCGTGCCCTCGGGGACGCCGCCGGAGTCGGGCACGCCGAAGGTGGCGAGGCCGCTCCCGGCCTTCACGAGCAGGTGATCGGCGTGGCCGTGGTAGCAGCCCTCGAACTTGACGATGCAGTCGCGGCCGGTGAAGCCGCGGGCGACGCGGATGGCGCTCATGGTCGCCTCGGTCCCGCTCGACACGCAGCGCAGCTTCGCGATGGTCGGGTAGAGCTTCTTCACGGCCTCGGCGAAGATCACCTCGCCGGCGGTGGGCGCGCCGAAGGAGAGGCCGCGCGTCACCGCGTCTTGCACCGCGCCGACCACGTCGGGGTGCGCATGGCCGAGGATGGCCGGGCCCCACGAGCCGATGTAATCGATGAGCTCCGCGCCGCCCTCGTCGTAGACGCGCGCGCCCTTGGCGCGGGCGATGAACGGCGGCTCGCCGCCGACGGCGCGGAAGGCGCGGACAGGGCTGTTGACGCCGCCGGGGATGCTCTGGCGGGCGCGTTCGAGGAGGGCCTTGGAGCGGGGGTCGGACATGCGCGCTCCGTAGCCGCGCTCGGCGGGCGAAGCAATCCGCCGCTTCTCGCCGCGCGGTCGCAAGCGCGGTCACTAGCGCGTGCAGGCCTCTTCGGGCACGTCCTTCTTGCGGGAAAAGCCCTGCCCCGGGCCGCTCGCGCCGGCGGGCAGGTAGCGGATCGTCTTCTTCTCGCCGCCGCGCGCGAGGTGCAGCTCGACGGGCACGTCGGCGCGGCCGCGGGCGATCACCTGGTCGGTGATCTGGTCGCCCTCCTTCACCCCGGCCTTGTCGGCCGGCCCGCCCGGGCGCAGGCCGGCGATCGCGCGATCGGGCGAGCGCATCGTCGCCTCCTCGTCGAAGCCGAGATCGAAGGCCTGGTAGCGCCGCTTCTCGGCGCGGAAGCAGGGGCCGAGCGCGCCGTCGGGCAGGTCGAGCGATTTGCCCTCGTCGATGATCGCGGCGAAATTCGCGGCCTCGGCGTCGCCGAGCTCCTTCGCGATCGCGCCGGTCCACGCGCTCGTGGGCAAGGCCTTCTGCTTCTCCTTGGCCGCGTCGTAGAGCGCGCGGAGGAGCTCGGGCAGGCCCTTCTTGCCAGCCGTCTTCTTGCGCAGGAGCGCGTCGATCCGCGTCGCGTAGAGGGCGCCCCGCGACACGAGCAAGGGCAGCGCGCCGGGGGTGAAGGGCTGCTTGCCGAGCGCGGCGTTGGGCTCGTTCTTGCGCGGCGAGGTGGCGAGCGCGCCGATCAAGCCGTGCACCTCGGCGAGCAGCTCGTCGCTGGTGATCAGGCCGAAGCGGAAGAGCAGATCGCGGGCGAGGTGCCGGGCCACGCCCTCGGTGAACCAGGCGGCCTCGCCCTCGTGCGCGGGGCCCTCCGGCCCGATCCACAGGCGCCCGCCGATCCATCCGTGGATGACCTCGGTGGCGACCGAGATGCGCACGGGCGCGGACCAGGGCTCGCCGACGCCCACGTGGGCGAGCACGCTGCGGGCCCGCCGGCGCACGTGGAAGGCGCCGGAGGGGCGGGTGTCGGCGACGATCAGGAGCGTGAGCTCTTCGCCGGCGCGGTCGCCGAAGAGGTTGCCGACGGCGGTGCGGAAGGCGGCGACGTCGGCCGCGATCGGCCGGGGATCGAAGGAGGTGTAGCCGAGCCACGCGGCCTCGTCGTGGCCCTCGAGCGTCTCGAAGAGGGCGCGGCCGACGGGGCCGAAGAGGTACGTCGCCTCGCGCAGATCGCGGCCGCGGGCGCGCGTCGTGCGCGCGTTGCCGAAGCCGAAGCTCGTGGCCGCGTGGTACGTCTCGCCGAGCGACTCGGTGTCGAAGGTGATCGTCGCTTCCACCGGCCGATCGTCGAGCGCGTCGGGCAGGAGCAGGAAGGCCTCGCCCGAGGCCTCCATCCGGTTCGGATCGAGATCGACCCCGGCCTTGATCGCGAGCGGGCGAGGGTGCGAGTCGACGGTGTACTCGAAGTGCACCTCGCCCGCGGGCGGCGCGGGCAGCACCACGGCATGCGCGGCCTCGTCGAAGCGCGCGGCGATCGGGCCGCGATCGTCGCGCAGGCTCGTGAGCTTCACGGCCCCGGCGTCGGGCGCCTCGATCGACCAGCGGGTGAGGGCCGCGGGCTCGCCGCGCGCGGTGACGCTCACCACGAGCTGGGCCGCGCCCTCGCCGGGGCGGAGCGCGATGGAGACGCGCGGTCCCTCGGGCGCCGCGGCCGGGGTCGCGCTCGGCGTGGCCGAAGCAACGGGCGAGGCGGAGGACGGGGGCTTCACCTCCGGGCACCGGGCCTCGGGCGCGGCCGAGCATGCGGCCGTCGCGCAGGCGGCGAGCGCGCTGATCGTCGCGATCGCGACGATCGGCCCGGCGCTCAGGATGCGCTCGCCCGGGCGGCTCACTTGATGTTGAAGTCGATGTTGACGGGCTTGCCGCTGCGCTGGATCGACACGGTGAGGTGGTCGGCCCGCTGGAGCTTGGCGTAGGCCTCGAGCGCCTTCTGCGGGTCGCTCATCTCGAAGCCGTTGATGCTGTTCAGCCGGTCGCCGTTCTCCATGCCGATGAGCGAGAAGAGCGAGCCCTGGCGGATGCCGAACATCCGGAGGCCGGCCACTTTGTCGCCCTCCTTCTCGGGCACGATGCGGACCTTCATCAGCTCGCCCTGGTTCGCCAGCACGTAGTCGAGGGCCGAGCGATCGAGGTCGTACTCGTGCTCGCCGACCTTGCGGATCTTCGAGGTGATCTCGGAGGGCAGCGTGGACGAGCCCTTGCCGGTGGGCGCCGCCGGCGTCGCGGGCGTGCTCGCGCCCTTCGCCGGGGCCTTGCCGCCGACCTGGAGCTGGCAGCGGCTCCCGCCCGAGGTGAGCCACACGCGGTCCCAGATCTTGCGCTCGTCGGTGCGCTTGCGCTCGTCGTTGCGCTGATCGCCGATGTACACGATCGTCTGGCCGTTGATCTCGTCGCCGCGGCGGCGGAGCATCGTCTTGCCGTCGGGGCCGGCGATCGAGGCGAAGGACCAGTCCGGATCGTCGGAGGCGACGATCATCATCACCTTGGCGGTGTCGCAGTCCGGATCGTCGTACGGATCGCGATCGATCTCCGCGACCGACTGGGGCTTGATCTCGGGCTTGATCTCCTCGCCGGTGAGCGGGCCGGTCGCCGAGTCGAACGGGTTGCGATCGAGGATCGCCTGGGCGTTCGTCTCGTGCTCGTGGCCGGCCGCGGGGGGCGGCGCCGCCCTGGGCATGGGCGCCTTCGCGGGCACGCTCGATGGATCGAGGGCCGCGGCGGAGGCGAAGATCTGCCCCATGCCGGCGGCCTGGAAATAGGCCGCCACCGCGATGAGCAGGCAGACGACGAGCGGGAAGTAGCGCTTGAGGCTTCCGTCGAAACCCATGGGTCCAGGTTCGAGGAAGCTAGCGCCATGCCAGCCGGGGTGGCAGGTCGATTTGTGAAAATCGCACGATCTGTGCGGAGGATACCCGGTGGAGCCGGCCAAGATGTCGCAGCCCGGGGCGATCCAGGGCCGGGCCTTGCCAAGCTGACAATCAGATCTTGGTGCGCCTCCGCCGGAGCGCGCCGATCGCGCCTCCGAGCGCGAGCAGGCCCACCGGGAGCGCGCCTTCGGGCGTGTTCATGGGCGCCTGGCAGTAGCAGTCGGCTCGCCCATAGAGCCCGGGCCAGTCGCTCGCGCCGCCGCCCGTGGTGCTCGTCGTCCCGGATCCGCCGGTCCCCTGCGCGGGATCGTCCACGAGCGCGTAGAGGTTGCCGTCGGCCACCGAGACCAGGATCTCGTCGAGCCCGTCGCCGTCGGTGTCGCCGAAGATGGGCTCGCCCACGAGGTAGCCGAAATCGAGCGCGAAACGCAGGCTCCCGGCGCAGGGGTCGACGCCGTAGAGCCACCCGTCGCCCGAGCCGAGCACCGCCACGGGCGCGCCGTCGCCGGCGAGGTTCGGATGGACGGAGACCGCGGTGAGCTGGCCCTGGCCGGCCTTCGCGGCGAGCACGGCGGCCTGGTCGGGGTACTGCTTGCCGCCCGCGAGGAAGAACGACTGCGCGTTCCCCGCCGCAGGCGGAGAGAGGCTCGTGATCTTGAGCCGCGCCGGGAACTGCCACGAGCCCTCGACCCACACCTCGCCGTTCGGGCACTCGGCGAGCGCGCCGTACGGGTAGGGGCGATCGCCGTCGGTGTTCGCGAAGACCTGCTGGTTCAGCTCGTGCGTGAGCATGTTGATCGACTCGAACCCGCCCTGGAGGATCACGTTGTCCTTGCCGTCGTGATCGGGGTCGACGATCGCGGGCAAGAAGTAACAGCCGCCGACCGTGCCCTCGACGAGCGGGCTGCCGTCGGCGCCCGAGTTGACGCGGGTGACGGTGGCCTGCTGCACGATGTCGTCGTGGCCGTCGCCGTTCCAGTCGGCGACGGAGAAGCCCGCCGGCTGCACGCCGCAGTTGCCGGGCTTCTCGCTGAAGGCCCAGAGGGAGGTGCCATCCTTGCTGGAGATGGCGCGCGTGCGCAGCAGGGTCGGCGCGTCGGGATCGATCGTCTGGAAGACGAGCTCCGGCGCGTCGCCGACGGCGCGCCGCGCGACCACGAGGTCGTTGATCGGGTTCTGCGGGATGGGCACCTCCCAGATCGTCGCGCCGTCGTCGGGTCGGATGGAGCGCACCGTGTTGTCGGTGCTCGGCGGCGGCAGGCGAGAGACGGCCGCGATCGTCGGGGCGCCTCCGTTGAGGCCGGGCACGACGATCGGGCGCGACGCGGCCTTGACCTCCCAGCGGGTGACGGGCGGGTGGTCGGCGTCGGCCTTCTGCGCGTCGATCCGCCGGAGGGCGCCCTTGCTGTCGGTGAAGACGATCTGCTCGGCGGGGCCGCCGTCGAGCGACGCGACCACGCCCGTCTGGCCGAGCTGTCCCCAGTCGCCCGCCGCGTAGTACCCGCCGAAGGGGATGGCCGTCTCGGTGGGCTGGAGCGCGGTGTCGAGCATGTGGAGCACACCGTCGGTCTGCGCGAGGGCGAGCTGCGAGACGGAGCGATCGACGGGCGGCAGCACCCAGAGGTTCGTGGGCCCCACGTCCTCCGGGAAGCCGAGGCTGGCGAGGAGCGCGGGCATTCCCCCCTCGATGCTGTAGGCGCTGATCACCGTCTTGCCGGTGAGCTTCCAGGTGATGAGCTCGTGCGTCCCGTCGCCGGTGAGGTCGACCGAGACCACCTTGAGCATCGCCGCCGCGCCCACCCGGGTACGCGCGCGATCGGGCTCCAGCACCGGGCGCTGATCGGGGATCGAGAAGAGCAGCGAGAGCGCGCTGCCGGTGAACGAGAGGACCCCCATCTCGGTGCCGCTGTTGGCGAGGACGCGGCGCGTCCCGGCGGGCCCGAGGGGCGCGTGGCCCACGTAGCGGAGCCCCGCGTACGCGGCGATCGGCGCGCCCGTCGCGGCGGAGAGGATGCGGGTCGCGAAGGTCCCGTCGGCGTTGCTGATCGACACGGCCGACTCGAGCACACCGTTGCCATCGAGATCCACGAGGGGATTGGTGAGCACGTTGTGGAACGACTCACCCGGCTGGGCCACATGGGTCCACAGCTTGGTGAGCTGCGCTCCGTCCCATTTGAGCGCGATGAGCTTGTCGCCCCCTTGCCCCGGCGAGGCCAGGCACACGAATTCTTCGCCGGGCTGCCCGTCGACGTCGCCGGGCGCGCAGGTGACGAGGGCGGTGTTCTCCCCGAGATCGAGGCCGGTCGGGAGCAGGGGCGTGGCGATCGTGCCGTCGAGGACGTTGACCTTGGTGCTCGACGGCGGGTTGTTGGCCTTGTCGTCGTCGTTGATGAGCAAGATCGGGCTCTTGTTCGGGCCGATCGCGACGGTGAGCACCGAGGTGACGCCGACCTGCATCGGCAGCGGGATGCGCCCGGGGCTCTGGAAGCCGGCGTTGAACGAGTAGAGGAAGCCGGACTGCTTCTCCTTGCTCCCGCCGCAGCCGCCGCACTCGGGGATGACGAGGTCGACGAACTTGCCGCCCACGCGGGGGACGAGCCGGATGTAGGGCGCGATCGATCCCATCTCCCCGTCGGGCTGGGCCCAGCGGACCTCGCCCGTGTGGATGTCGAGCACGTAGACGTTGTGCGTGGTGGAGACGACGAGCTCGTCCTGGCCGTCGCCGTCGAGATCGGCGACGCCGGCGAGGATGGCGACGCCGTACGTCCGGGTGCGCCAGATCAGCGATCCGTCGGCGCGCTTGGCGGCCACGGCGCCGCCGGTGGAGTGGATGATCTCGGCCTTGTTGTCGCCGTCGAGGTCGTAGCCGATCAGGCCGTCGGCGCGGATCGATCCGCCGAGGTAGCTCGACCACCGGATCTTGGGGTGAGCGATGTCGCTCTTGCCCTGGGCCATGCCGGTGCGATGGCCGTCGTGCCGGGCCATGGGCCAGTCGGCCCGGGCTTTGTCGGCGTGGCCGAGGATGGGGAGGATCAACGCGGCGCCGGCGGCGAGGAGCCGGGCGAGGCGGCGCGCGGAGAGCTGCGACGAGCGGTTGTTCATGAGGAGCCCCGATGGAGGGTACGCCCTGGCAGGGGCGCCCCCCAACGCATTCGCGTTGTTGGGTGCAGCGGGCTCCGCGTTCGTTCACGCGCGAGGTTCAGGCGAGGTGGATTGTCCCGCCTTCGAGGCGCCAGGTCGTCCGGGTCGTGCGGCGGGCGAGGGCCTCGTCGTGGGTCACGAGCAGGAGCGCGCCGGGGTAGGCGCCGAGCGCGCTCTCCAGGCGCTCGATCGAGGGCAGATCGAGGTGGTTGTCCGGCTCGTCCAGCACGAGCGCCCACGCGTGCCGGCCGAGGCCGAGGGCGATCCACGCCTTGCGCGCCTCGCCGGGCGAGGGCGAGGCCGAGGCGAGGAGGCGATCGGGATCGACGCCGAGCGCGGCCACGAGCGAGAGCACGCGGCCTCGCTCCAGGGGCGGCAGCATGCGGATCGTGCGGAGCACGCCGCGGGCCTCTTCGGCGCCCAGATCTTGCGGCACGAAGAGCACGCGCTCGGGGGGCAGGCGCGCCGCGGCGAGCAGGGCGCGGAGCAAGGTGCTCTTGCCCGCGCCGTTCGGCCCCGCCACCCAGACGCGATCGTCGCGGCGGAGCACGAGGTGGACATCCGCGAGCAAGCGCTGCTCGCCCGCGTCGAGGCGATCGAGGTCGAGCGAGGCGAGGCGCGCGCCGGGCGCGCGGGCGTAGTCGACGAAGATCGAGCGGCCGAGGCTGCGATCGACCTCGAACGCGGGCAGCGCGGCCTCGGCGCGCTCGAGCTCCGCGCGCCGCACCCCGACCATCCGGCCGATGCGGGCCTCGGCGCGCTCGGCGCGCACCTTGGCCCCCATGCCGCGCGCGTCGTGATCGTGGCGGTCCTTCATCCGCCGCCGCGAGGAGAGGTTTGCTCGGCCGACGCGCGGGCGCGGCAACGCTCGTCCGCGAGGCGCCTCGCCCGCGCATGCACCTCGTCCGCGGCGCGCGCCCTCGCCTCGCCGCGCGCCTCCGCCTCGCGCTGCCAGGCCGCGCGGGCCTCGCTGTACGCGCCCGGATGGACGGTGACGCGGCCCTGGTGGACGCAGATCGTGCTCGTCGTGAGCGCGTCGAGGAGCGCGCGATCGTGCGAGACGAGCACGCCGATGCCGCGGAAGCGGCGGAGCGCCGCGAGGAGGACGTCGCGCGCCTCGGCGTCGAGGTGGTTCGTCGGCTCGTCGAGGAGCAGCAGCGCGGGCTCCTCCGCGAGGGCCGCGCCGATCTGCCAGCGCTTGCGCTCGCCGGGCGAGAGCGTCGGCCAGCGCTCGATCGCCCCTGGATCGAGGCGGAGCCGGCCGCGGAGGCGAGACGCTTCTCCCCCGTCGTCGAGGGCGAAACGCGGGATGCGCTCGTCCCGCACCTCGACGGCCTGCGGGCAGAGGATCGCCCGCGCGCCTTCGGGGCGCAGCAGGACGCTGCCCGCGTCCGGGCGGAGCTCGCCGCCGAGGATGCGGAGCAGCGTGCTCTTGCCGCCGCCATTTTCGCCGACGAGCCCGGCGATGCCCGGGCCGAGGTGGAGATCGACGTTCGCGAAGAGAGGCGCCGCGTCGCGATACGCGAAAGACATGCACGTGACCTGCAATGCCAGCATACAAAGCTCCTGATTCAGGGCGGCCGAAGGGGGCCGCGGTGGCGTCGATGGGCCTGGGATCAGGAAAGGCTGGTCATAGAGACGAGCGTCGCGAACGCTCGCGGCGTTTTCTTTAGCACGAGAAGGCGCGGCGGCACAAACGGTGCAGATCATTGGTTGTCAACACAAGCGCTCGCGGGCCCGGCCGACTGAGACGCGATCCCAGGACCGGGGCCGCTCTTCGAGGTCCCCATGATCCACGCTCGAATCCTCCGCGCGCTCGTCCTGTCCGGGGCCGCCGCCGTGACGCCGCTCGTGTCCGGCTGCATCGTCGATGTGCCGCCCCCGGTCGAGGCCGAGGGCTACGCACCCGTCTACTACGAGGGCAACCTCGTCTATTACGACGACGACGGGCTGCCCTACTACTACGACGGGATGACCGTGGTGTACGTGCCCCGCACCTATGTTCACTACGGCGTGCTCATCCATCACCACCAGGTCCACGCGGCCTCGTACCGCCGCTGGTACGTCCACGGTGGGTATCGCTCGAAGGGCTATGTGAGGCACCCCGCGGCGCCGCGCGTGCACCGCCGGTGAGCGGCGGCGCGGGGCGCTTGTGCCGGGTGCAACAGGGCAGCTAGAGTGGCGTGACGGCCTGTGAGCCGCCTTTGCCCATGAAGACGCTGCTCCTCGCTGCTGGTCTGTTCGCGTTTCCCCTGCTCGTGACGATCGCCGCCTGCGGCTCGGACGGCGCGCAGCCTCCCGGCGGAGGCGGCGGTCCTCCGGACGCGGGCGGCCCCGACATGGGCTCCCCCGACGGCGACGCGGGGGACGCGAGCCCCTCGGACAAGCCGACGAGCCTCTTCGATCCCGATCACATCCACGAGGTGGCGATCACGATGCCCGCCGCCGAGTGGGACACGCTGCGCTTCGAGCACAACGATCCGGCCGACGTGCTCGGCGGCATGTGCCTGACCGCCCCCAAGGACACGCCCTTCGTCTACCACCACGCGAAGATGGCGATCGACGGCCAGACCTTCCCCGACGTGGCCATCCGCAAGAAGGGCTTCCTCGGCTCGCAGAGCGTCAGCCGCCCCTCGCTCAAGGTCAAGCTCGACGAGTACGCGCCCGGCACGACCTTCTTCGACACGAGCAAGCTGACGCTCAACAACAACAAGCAGGACTTCGCCTTCGTGCGCACCTGCCTCGCCTACGAGCTCTACGCGAAGGCGGGCGTGCCCGCGTCCCGCTGCAGCTTCGCCCACCTCACCGTCAACGGGGCCGACCTCGGCATCTACTCGAACGTGGAGCCGATCGAGAAAGACATGCTGGCGCGGGTCTTCCCCGATTCGAGCGGCAACCTCTACGAGGGGCAGTTCAGCGATTTCCGTGACGCCTGGCGCGACACCTACGACAAGAAGACGAACAGCAGCGACCCGGATCGGAGCGACCTCGCGGCGCTGAGCGACGCCCTCGCGCTCGGCGACGGCGAGGTGCTGAGCAAGGTCGACGCGCTGCTCGATCGCGAGGCCTTCCTCACCTTCTGGGCCATGGAGGCGCTCGTCGGCTCGTGGGACGGGTACACCAACGACCAGAACAACCACTACGTTTATCACGAGCCCAAGTCGGGCAAATTCTTCTTCCTCCCCTGGGGGCCCGACGCGGCCTTCACGCCCGATCCGCGCGGGCTCGCCGACACGCCGACCTCGATCTACGCGTGGGGCGCCGTCCCCAACCGGCTCTACAAGCTGCCAGAGATCCGCGCGGCCTACCGCGCCCGGGCGCTCAAGCTCCTCGACGAGGTGATGGCCAAGGACGCCGTCCTCGCCGAGCTCGAGCGGATGCGCGCGCTGATCGCGCCCTACGCGGACGACAAGGAGGGGAGCTTCAAGGCCGAGATCGCCGCGATCAAGGCCTTCATCGAGGCCCGGCACGACGCGGTGACGAAGGAGCTCGACAAGGGGCCCGTCGACTGGACGACGGGGCTGCACGGCGACCCCTGCGTCAAGGTCGCGGGCACGGCGAGCGGGACGTTCACGACCAAGATGGGGACGACCGCGCTGAACAACCCGATCGCCACCGGCAAGGGCACCTCGCACGTGGAGATCGACGGGATGACGATCGACACCTCGACGCTCGGCGTGGCCTCGGGCCTCTACGGGCCCTCGGTGGAGATCCAGAACGTCGCCTTCCTCGAGGACGGCAGCGTGCGCGTGACGGTGATCTTCGTCGATCGCACCCTCTTCGCCCCGGGGAAGGACCTGCCCTTCGACTGGCAGCAGGTCTACGCCGTCTACGGGAAGGTCGACCTCTCCAACAACCACTTCACCCTGCTCGGCTACCTCGACAACGGCGCCTTGCACCTCGACCAGGCGAGCTTCGACAAGAACGCTCCTGTCACCGGGAGCTTCAACGCCACGCTGCTCACGGTGGCGCCGGACTGACCATCTCGGCGATTCAGTCGCCGATACCGCAGTACTTGGCGGGCTCTTTCGCCGGGTAGTGATAGAGCACGTCGACGCACATCTCGTCGCCGGAGTGCAGGCCGAACTTCACGTCCTTGTCGGTCGCGTTGTCGTAGGTGCAGGTGACCTTCACGTCGTCACCCACCTTGGCGCTCGAAGAGGCCTCGTAGATGCCTTGATCCTTGAAGTCCCAGGTGATGTTGCTCACCGCCTTGGGCGCGCCGCCCGCCGTCGAGACGGTGGTGGTGATGTTGGTCCCGAGCCGGTGCATGTGGGGGAAGACCGCGAAGATATGCTCCATCGGGTCGGTGAGGGTGCAGCCGCCGGAGGCCTGCACGCCCTTCTGGTGGGCGGGGATGTTGATGTCCAGCGTGCCGGCGATGAGCAGGCCGACGGGCTCGTAGCTGCCCGGCTTGGCGCCGATGAGGTTGAAGCGCTGCTCGCCGATCTCCACGGCGTCGCTCGACGTGTTGAGCATGTGGAGCTGCACGATCAGGCGGCGGCCGGCCGGGAGCTTCATCGCGGTGCCCTCGGGGAACGAGACGCCGGGGGTGCCGACGCCGCCGCCGGTGACGAGGCCCCAGGTGATGCCCATCGACTCGCACTCGTAGTCGTCGCCCTTCGACATGCCCGAGGAGTCGGTGAAGATGCCGTAGTGGTGGACGCCCGCGCCCTGCACCTGGACCTGGAAGCCCACCAGATCGAGGTCGGCGTCGGCGGGGACCTGGAAGCCCCAGCACGCGTACTTCTCGGCGCCCGCCTCGACTTTGGTCTTGGTGGTCACGAGCTGCATGCCGATCTCCGGCGGGGCGAGCACGTCGTCCATCGGACCGCCGCTGGTGGTCCCGGTGCTGCTGGAGGAGGACTCGCCGCACCCGGCGAGGAGAGGGACGAGCGCAAGAGCCCAGAAATGCCGAGGATGCATGATGATCGCGTAAACGGGGGCCGGCGCGGCGTCAAGGTTCGGCCCGGCGCGAGCGCGGCCGGAGGAGGCGCGCGGCGCCTCGCCATACCGAACGGAAAAAAACAGTGGAGCAGTGTTAAGATGGCCGGATGAGCAAAGGTCTTCGACGATCGAGCATGGGCACCGCGGGGTGCTTCTTTCTTTCGGCATGGATCCTCGGCGGGTGCGGGAGCAGCAGCAGCACCACGGGGACGACGAGCGGCGGCGGAGGTGAGTCGAGCAGCACCACCACGACCACCGCGACGGGCACGGGCGGCAGCGGCGGCGGGCAGGGCGGCGCCGGCGGCGGCACCACAACGACCACGACGGGCAGCGGCGGCGGGCAAGGGGGCAACGGCGGGCAAGGCGGGAGCCTCTTCTGCCAGCCCGGCACCGTCGAGGCTTGCTACGACGGCCCGATGGGCACCCAGGACGTGGGCCCCTGCCACGGCGGGCAGCACACCTGCGACGCCGACGGCAAGGCCTATGGCCCGTGCGTGGGCGAGGTCACGCCGGTCGCCGAGACGTGCAGCACGCCGATCGACGACGACTGCAACGGCATGATCAACGACATGGGGCCGGACTGCGCGTGCGCGCCGGGCTCGATGAAGAGCTGCTACGACGGCCCGATGGGCACCGAGAACGTCGGCATCTGCAAGGCCGGGACGCAGACCTGCGCCATGGATGGCACCGGCTACGGGCCCTGCGTGGGCGCGGTCTTCCCGGCCTTCGAGAACTGCATCAAGCCCGGCGACGAGGACTGCGACGGCATCGCGCAGATGTGCACGGGCGCGCATGTGTGGAGCAAGTCCTTCGGCGATGCGGGCGCGCAGACGAGCGTGGCCGTGGCCCTCACGTACCTGCGCGGCGCGGTGATCACCGGGAGCTTCGCGAGCACCGTCAACTTCGGCGGCGGCATGCTCGCGAGCACGGGATCGACCGACGTGTACGTGGCCGCGTTCGACAGCGGGGGCGCGCATGCGTGGAGCAAGCGCTTCGGCGACAACCTCGCCCAGACCGGGCGCGGCGTCGCCACCGACCCCGCGGGCAACACGCTGCTCATCGGCGACTTCACCGGGGCCATCAACTTCGGCGGCGGGCCGCTCAACACCGCGGGCTCGACCGACGTGTACGTGGCCAAGCTCGACGTGCTCGGCAACCACCTGTGGAGCAAGCGCTTCGGCAACGCCTCGGCGCAGAGCGGGACGGCCATCGGCAGCGACGCGGACGGCAACGTGATCATCGCGGGCAACTTCGCCGGGGTGATCGACCTCGGCACCGGCCCGCTCACGAGCAAGGGCTCGACCGACATCTTCGTGGCCAAGCTCGATCCGACGGGCGCGACGCTCTGGGCCCAGCGCTTCGGCGACGCGAGCGCGCAGACCGTGAACGCGCTCGCCATCGACAAGGACGGCAACATCGCGATCACCGGCGCCCTCGCGGGCGGGGCCGACTTCGGCGGCGGCGTCATCGCCAGCGCCGGCTCGAACGATGTCTACGTCGCCAAGCTCAACGGCCTCGGCAACCACCTCTGGAGCAAGCGCTTCGGCGACGTGAGCGCCCAGTCCGGGACGGGGCTCTCCTTCGACGGCGACGGCAACCTGATCGTCGTCGGCGACGAGGTGGGCACGGTCAACTTCGGCGGCGGGCCGCTCACGAGCGCCGGCTCGACCGACATCTTCATCGTGAAATTCGACCCGATGGGCGCGCACATGTGGAGCCAGCGCTTCGGCAACGCCTCGGCCCAGAACAGCCACGGCGTCTCGGTCGACGAGGTCGGCAACGCGGTCCTCGTCGGCGACCTGGGCGGCGCCGTCAACTTCGGCGGCGGGCTGCTCACGAGCGCCGGCTCGACCGACGTGATGATCGCCAAGTTCGACGGGCTCGGGAACCCGATCTGGAGCCAGCGCTACGGCGACATCGCCGCGCAGAACGGCAACGCCGTGATCGCCACCTCGACCACGGTGTTCATGACCGGCACCTTCGCCGGCACCGTCAACTTCGGCGGCGGCCCGCTCGTGAGCGGCGGCACGACCGACATCTTCCTCGCCCGCCTCGACCCCTGATCGATCGTACGCCACGGCGTGGGCCGAGCGCGCTCGGCCCCACCGCGGAGATCAACCCCCGTCCGCCGCGCCTCCGTCCGCGATCGGCACGCACGCGGGCTCGCGATCGCGGAACACGCACTCTTCACCCTGGAAGCAGAGGCCACGGCAGTCGGGCATGAGCGGGACGTCGGCGCCCGGGGCGACGGCCGGGATCTCGGATGGCCCCGGGATCGCGTAGCTCATGGAGCGCTCCTCCGCGGGCACGCAGGTGCCGGAGGAGTGCTCGCAGCGCATTCCCTGCGGGCACGAGGCCCAGCAGTCCTTGGTGGCGGCGCGGTTGATGGCGGCGGCGGCCACGGCGGCCCCCGCGGTGATCGCGGCGGCGGCGACCTTCCCCGCGCTCGCGCCGCTGCATCCGGTCGCGGCGGCGATCACCATCACCCAGGGCAGCGCTCGTCTCACGTCGCCAACATAAGACGCGCCCGCCCTCGCCGGAAGGAGAGCACGGATCCGGCTCAGCCGATCGCGCCGAGCAGGGCGGCGACCTCCTCGGCGATCGGCAGGGCCGCGGTGAGGCCGGGCGACTCGATGCCGCAGAGGTTCACCCAGCCGGGGAAGCCGCGGGCGCTCTCCTCGGCGATCCGAAAATCGTGCGGCCCCTCGCCGCCCGCGAGGCGAGGGCGGATGCCGGCCTGGTCGGGCGCGAGATCGTCCTCGCGCAGGGAGGGCAGGTAGCGCCGCGCGGCCTCGAAGAAAGCCCGGCGTTTGTGCTCGTTGACGGTGTAATCCATCGTCCTCTCGGCGAGCGGCTCGGCGTCGGGGCCGAGCTTGATGCCGCCGTCGAGCTCGATCGTCACGTGCACGCCGAGGCCGAGCAGGTCTCTCGGCGGTACGGGGTAAATGAGGCGCGAGACGAGGCCGCGACGGTGGACGCGGAAGTAGCTGCCCTTGACGAAGCGCTGCCGGTAGCCGAGCGCGTCGGGGTCGAGGCCGAGCAGCGCGGCGATGCGATCGGCGTGGAGACCGGCGGCGTTCACGACCTGCGCGGCGTCGACGGAGGCTTCTTCACCCGCGGGATCGCGCAAGTGGAGGCGATAGCCTGCGCTGGAGCGCTCGGCGCCGATCACGGTGTGGCGGAGCGCCAGATCGGCGCCGTGCTCCTCGGCCTCGGCGCGCAGGCTGTGCATCAGCGCGTCGGCGTCGACGATCCCGGTGGTGGGCGAGAACAGCGCCGCGCGGGCCGCGACCGCGGGCTCCTCGTCGAGCTGCGCGCGCGTCGCGAAATCGAGGGCGGGCACCCCGTTGTCCCGCCCGCGGGCGAGGATCTGGGCGAGCGCTTCTTCTCCAGCCTCGTCCGTCGCGACGATCAGCTTGCCGATGCGCCGGAAGGGGACACCGCGCGCCTCGCAGTAGGCGCCGAGCATCGCGTTGCCGCGCACGCACAGCGCCGCCTTGCGCGACCCCTTCGGGTAGTACATCCCCGCATGCATCACCTGCGAGCTCCGGCTGCTCGTCTCGCGGCCGATGCCCGCGTGCTGCTCGATGATCAGCGCCGAGCGGCCGGCGCGGGCGAGGCGCGCGGCGCATGCCAGGCCCACGACCCCGGCGCCGATGATGGCCACGTCCCAGCCGCTCATGAGTCGCGAGACTTATCCTTGCGTGCCGACTTCACCGGCGAGCTCCCCGTAGTCGTCGATGCCCCTCCAGCACGGTCAGCACGACAATTCGGTGCTCGTCCTCGTCGATCCGGTAGATGATCCGGTACGTGCGGAGGAACACTTCGCGGATATTGGCCTCGCCATACTCGGGCACGATGCGCCCTGCTTTCGGTTGGACACCGGCCTTTTCGGCCCTGTCAATCAGCCGATCGACCCACGTCTCGGCCGCGCGGGGGTTATCGCGGGCGATGTAGCAGGCGATCTCTTCGAGATCGGCGATCGCCTCCGGCGAGAGATCAACCCGCACGGGCGGCCATCCGCCGCACCTTCGCCTTGATGCGCTCGCGGGCCTCGCCGGACGACAGCGTCTTGCCTGACTCGACGCTCTCGATGCCAGCCCGGATCTTGGCTTTCACGAGCTCGCGATAGCCGAGCTCCTCGAAGGCTTCGGGCGTGAGCACGACGGCCGCGGGCCTCCCGTTCTGGGTGACGACGAAGGGGCGTCCGTTTGCATGCATCCGGCGGAAAAGCTCGGAGGCGTGCGTCTTGAATTCCCCGATGGGGACGATGTCCTCGGCCACGTTGATCTTCCGCATGGGTCCTCCTGACAATTGGTCCAAATTACGACCAGACACGGCGGAGCGCCAGCGTGCTCTTCAGGAGAGCTCCGGGTGCCAGCACGCCACGCGGTGGTGGCTGCCCGGCACGAGCTCCTCGAGGGCCGGCGCCTCGACATCGCACTTGCCCTTCTCGGCGCGGGGGCAGCGCGGGTGGAAGGCGCAGCCCTTCGGCGGATCGAGGGCGCTCGGCGGCTCGCCTTGCACGACGAGGCGCCGCTGCCCGCCTTGCTCGATCGAGGGCACCGCGCTGAAGAGGGCGCGCGTGTAGGGGTGGTGCCTCTTTTCGGCCACGGCGGGCGTCGGCCCCGTCTCGACGAGCTGCCCGGCGTACATCACGGCGATGCGGTGGCTCATGTACGTGACCACCCGCAGATCGTGGGAGATGAAGAGCAAGCTCAGGCCGAGGCTCTCCTGGAGGTGATCGAGGAGGTTCAAGATCTGCGCTTGCACCGAGATGTCGAGGGCGCTCACCGGCTCGTCGCAGATCAAGAAATCGGGGTTCACCGCGAGGGCCCGGGCGATGCCGATCCGCTGCCGCTGCCCGCCTGAGAGCTCGTGCGGATAGCGGCCGAGCATCTCGGGGCCGAAGCCGACCCTGGCGAGCACCGCGGTGACCTTCTCGTCGGCCTCGGCGCGGTTCTTCGCGAGATCGAAGATGGAGATCCCCTCGCCCACGATGTCGCGCACCGTCATCCGCGGGTTGAGCGACGAGTACGGATCCTGGAAGACGATCTGCATCCTCCGCCGCGTCCGGCGGAGCTCCGCGTCGAGCATCCGCGTCACGTCGCGCCCGTCGAACACGACGCGCCCCAGCGTCGGCTCGAGCAGGCGGATCATGGTGCGCCCGAGCGTCGATTTGCCGCAGCCCGACTCGCCGACGAGGCCGAGCGTCTCGCCCTTGCGCACGTACAGGGTCACACCGTCAACGGCGTGGACGAAGCGCGGTTTCTGGAACAGACCCTCGCGCACCGGGAAGAGCTTCGAGAGCTTCTCCACCTGCACGAGCGGCGGAGGCGCCGACTTGCGCCGAGAAGGCGGCGGCCGATCACTCGCGCTCATGCCCCCATCTCCCTCCGCCCGTTCCCGTTCCCGCTCCCGTTCCCGCTCCCGCTCCCGTTCTTTCCACTCGGCTTCTGCAAAGCAAGAGCAGGAACGGACCCCGCAAGCCAGCAGCGGGAGGCCGCGCCCTTGCCGAGCTGCACGAGCGGCGGGGCCTCGGTGTGGCAGCGATCGATCACCTCGGGGCAGCGGGGCGCAAATCGACAGCCCGCCGGCGGCGAGCGCAGGTCCGGCAGCGAGCCCTCGATCGAGGGCAAGCGGCGCCCCTTCTGCCCTCGACCGCGATACGCCGCGGGGCCGATCGGCGGCAGGCTCTGGAGCAGCGCGCGGGTGTACGGATGCCGCGGATCCTTCAGCAGCGCGGCCGAGGGGCCCTGCTCCATCACCACGCCCGCGTAGAGCACCACGATCTCGTCGGCGAGCGTGGCCACCACGCCGAGGTCGTGCGCGATGAGCAGAAGGCTCATGGAGAGCTCGTCGCGGAGCTTCTGCACGAGCTCGAGGATCTGGGCCTGGATGGTGGCGTCGAGCGCGGTGGTCGGCTCGTCGGCGATGAGCAGGGCGGGGCTCACGGCGAGGGCGATCGCGATCAGCACGCGCTGTCGCATCCCGCCGGAGAGCTCGTGCGGGTAGTCGTCGATCCTCGCCTCGGGGTCGGGCAAGCCCACGCGCTTGAGGCCGTCGATCGCCATCTGCCGGGCCGCGCTGCGCGACACCGGGCGATGGAGGCGAATGGCCTCCATGAGCTGGAAGCCGATGCTGTAGACGGGGTTGAGCGCGGTCATCGGATCCTGGAAGACCATGCCGATCTTGCCGCCGCGCACCTCGCGCATGCTCTTCTCGGGGAGCTTCAGGAGGTCGCGCCCTTCGAGGAGGATCTCGCCGCCGTCGATGCGCGCGGGCGGGCACTGGAGCAGGCGGAGGATGGCCTGCGCGGTGACGCTCTTGCCGCAGCCGGACTCGCCCACGAGGGCCACCGAGCCTCCCTGCGGCACGGTGATGGACACGCGATCGAGGGCCTTGAGCCGGCCTCCTTCGGTGTCGAAGGAGACCGAGAGATCGCGCACGGCGAGGAGCGGCGCGGGCTCGCTCACCGGAGGTAGACCTCGAGCCGCGGGCCGCTGCCGCCCGTGATGCCCATGCCGTACGCGCCGCCCACCGGGTCGTTCCCGGCCACGATCAAGGCGATGCCGTGATCGTCGGGCGAGCGCTCGGACCACGCGCGCACGAGCGCGGTCACGTCGACGCGCACGGGGCTGCCCGCGCGCGGGCGGATCACCCCCGCGAGCTTGGGGAGCGAGAGGCGCGGCTGGCGTCCCCAGCTCACCGTCGCGGCCTGCCAGGGATCGAGGATCCGCGCTGTTTCGAAGGGCGCGCCGCCCTCCGGCGGGAGCGCGCCGTCGAGCGGATCGAGGACGAGGAAGGCGCTCACCACGTCGGCGTCGTCGCGGAAGGGCGCGACGAAGCGGAGGAGCAGCTCGACCGTGCCGTCCCCCGCGCGGCCGAGCGCGAGCGTCTCGGGCAAGGGCGCGCCGGAGCGGCCGACGGCGCTCGACGCGATCACCGCGACCTCCGCGGGCGGGACGAAGAGGCGCCGCGTGTCCGTCGGCGAGGGCGGCTCGTCCGGGGCGCGGCAGCGGCCGACGACGCAGGATTTGCCGGCCGGGCAGCCTTCGGGGCAAGCGCGCACGGCCTCGCCGGCCGAGGCGCACCCGAGCCCGAGGAGGCCGAGGAGCGCGGCGCAGAGCGGAGCGAGAGAGGCGAGGCGCACGGCCCGGCACGATAGCAGAGCGGGCCGAGGGAAGGGCATGCCGCGCCGGGGCACGGTCACGTCGAGGTGACATCGAGGCCGGGGCCCGCGATGTGATAGACCGAAGAAGCGCGCGGCGCCCTCTTCGCCGCGCCCTCCGGTCCGTATGAGCGAGCGCCCGCGTCCCCGCCACTTCTCGATGGTCCGCGATTTTCAGGCCGCGGACTTCCTCACGCTCGGCAACGGCTTCTCGGGGATGGGCATCGTCCTCGCGCTGATGAAGCACCTGGTCACCGGCGAGCGCTGGCTGCTCACCCTGGCCTTCTGCCTCTTCCCGATCGCCCTCTTCTGCGACTTCTTCGACGGCCGCGTGGCCCGGATGAAGCGACAGGTGTCGCTCCTCGGCCAGGAGCTCGACTCGCTCGCCGACCTGGTCTCCTTCGGCGTCGCCCCGG
Organism: Byssovorax sp.; assembly: GCA_046351295.1. GTDB lineage: Bacteria > Myxococcota_A > Polyangia > Polyangiales > Polyangiaceae > JAXLYT01. Next base: position 188,708 of record JAXLYT010000006.1, on the reverse strand, counting down.
CCTCGCTCGCCTTCACCCTCGGGATGCGCGGCGGCTGGGACGCCGTGGTGCTGCTCTACTTCGTGGCCTGCGGGCTGAGCCGCCTCGCGCGCTACAACGCGACGGCCGCCTCGCTCTCCGACGAGACGGGCAAGGTGAAATACTTCGAGGGCACACCCATCCCGTCGAGCTTGCTGCTCGTGGCGCTGCTCGCCGTCTTCGCCTTCACCGGCCGCATGGGCGAAACGCTCCCCCTCGGCGCCGTGACGCTCGGCCCGTTCGATCTGCACCCGCTCGTGCTGGTGTTCTTCGTGAGCGGGAGCGCGATGATCAGCAAGACGCTGCATATCCCGAAGCCCTGAGCGATATCGACGCAGATCTACGCTACGATCGGCCCATGGCGCTGCTCGACGTGGTCCTCGGCTACGACTGTAACCTCGGGTGCACCTACTGCACGATCACCGCCGAGATGCGGCTGCGCGCGCTCCCGACCGCCCGCGTGGCCCAGGAGATCGAGCGGGCCGCGCTGCGCGGCTTCAAGGACATCGCCTTCACGGGCGGCGAGCCCACCATCCGGCCAGACCTGGCCGTGCTGATCCGCCACGCCAAGCGCAAGGGCTTCGAGCACGTGAAGGTCGCCTCGAACGGGCTGCGCTACGCCCACGCGCGCTACCTCGACTACCTGATCGAGTCCGGGGTCGACCGGTTCCACATCTCGATGCACGCGTTCCGCGACGAGGACTACGACCGCACCGTGCAGCGAGAGGCCATGGCCCCGCTGCGCCGGCAGGCGATCGCCAACGTGGTCGACCGAAAGCTCGATTTGGTGGCCGACCTGATCTTGAAGGAAGACACCTATCGCGATGTGCGCCCCTGGATCGCATCGCTGGTCGAGCAAGGGGTGCGGCGGTTTGCGTTATGGCTCGTGTCACTGACCGACGAGAACGCGAAGAACGTGGAGCAGCTCCCGCGGATCACGGAGGTGGTGCCTTCTGTGATCGAGGCCTTCGACGACGCGCGCCGCGGGGGCTACGAGGTGGTGAGCCTGCATATCCCGCGGTGTTTTGTGCCGGGGTATGAAGATCATGTGCGGCACCCGGGAGCAGACCTCGTGACGGTGGTGACGCCGGACGAGGTGTTCGATTTGAAGGACTCGCGGCTCGGTGGTGGGGTGAAGCCCGAGGGGTGCGCGGGGTGCCGGTATCTGGGGGAGTGCCCGGGGCTCAGGCGGGATTACATCGATCGGTTTGGTGGCGGGGAGGTGCGGGCGGTGGTGGGGCAACGCTAGAATCCGGGCCGGTGTCGGGCGATTGGGGCGGGGCCCCCCGGCCGCGGGCCTCGGATCTCGGAGCCAAGGGCGCGGCGCCCGTTCGTGCTAGCATGGTCGCGAGGTATCCATGTCCCACGCGTTCACGCTCACCCTGCCCGACGGTCTGCCCGCGGCGGTGGCAGCCGATCTCGTGCGGCTTGAGGCGCTCGATGACGAGGCGCTTCGCGCCGTGGTTCACGAGAGGGTCGGGGACGACGCGTCGGAGGAAATCGAGGCGCTCCTGGAGAAGAACCGCGCGGCCGCGCTCGCCGACGCCGAGCTCGACCGCCTCCACGCGTTGCGACGCGAGGCCGACCGGACGATGCTGCGCAAGGCGCGCGCGGCCGTGCTGCTGCGCTTCCGCGGGCAGCCGGTGCCGACGATGGACGAGCTTCGCGAGCGGTGGACAGCCCAGAGATGACCTCCGGGAAGGCGCAGGTGGATTTGACTCAGCCTCCTACGAGTTGTTTGCGCGCATCGGCGATCAAAGCCGCGATGTGAGCGGCGTCGGCTGCCACACCTCCGGCATCGGGAGACGTCGGAACACGACCGCTGGATGTCGCATAGCGGTACGTGGTCGCATATGGTGTGTACTTATGCAACGGCGCTAATTTCGCCTTCCATGGCTCGTTCTCTGGGAGCTTCGCGACCAGGATGTCGAGGTGATGATCAAGGCCGGGCTCGATGTTGTGGTGGAGCAGGAGCACACGGATGAGCTTTTCTGCCGCCTGCTGGCAGTGGTAAGCCGCATAGTGGTTATCGTGTGCTGCAAGGAGCTTTGCAGCCTCCGTGTCCTGCTCCGCGAGGTGGAGGAGCGCCCTGAGCCGCTCCTTCTTCCGGTCCGGTCCGCGCCTATGCTCACCGTTCATAGATGCGCTTTCCTCGATGATATGCAGCGCGCGCGAGCGTGCCGACCTCATCCTTGTCGGCTTCGAAATCGGACCGGGTGCACGGGACGAGATCGGCCGGGACCTTCAGGCCGCACGTCAGCTCCCAGGCCTTCATGAGATCCAGCGCGGCCTCGGGAGCGTCATCGGAGAGCACGGCGAGCAGGTCGTAGTCGCTGTCGGGACGCGCACGCCCCTCGGCTCGGCTGCCGAAGAGCCAGATCTCTTCGGGCGCCATGCGCGCGATGATCCGTTCGACCAGGGGCCCGATCGGGCGGAGGTCGATCGAGGCGGCAGGCGTACCGGCGCCGGGCAAGGGGCTCGCCGCCTCACGCTTCTTGCGGTGCGAAGTTCTCACGGTCATCGGTTCGCCTCAGGATGAGAGGATCCTACCCGCAGGTCGCGTCCGGCGCAACCGTCTCACCGTGGGGACAGTCAGGGGCAGGTTGCCCTGCCGAATCGGGAGCTTACTCGTCCTCGGCGGCGTCGTCGCCGGAATCAACATTCATGGGGATGTATTCGCCTGCATTTTAAAGCCCAGAGTACGTGGACGGAATCTTGATGGCCGCGCCGAGGGTGCCTGTATCAGTCGTGCTGCCACGGCGCTGGTGGAAGGAGCTGAGTGAGCACCCAACCGCTGGAGTGGGCTTCGAGCCGGCTGCAACTTGTGAGCGACAAGACGTGCCCGCTCGCAGTCTTTCGCGGGACGTAGACGTCGGCGTCGAGGTTTTCGTGGGCGCCGCCGCACTCGAATGAAAGACGGAGCGAGGTCTCTGGACCGGGACCGACGATCCAAGTCGTCGTTCGCTCATGCGGCCGGAGGTCGCCGAGTGGCTTGCGTATGTCTTGACCTTCGAGCGTAACGGATCCGATTAATGCGTCGGTCTGGTTCGAGACAGTCACCCGTGAGATGGGTACGAAAAGCGAGAGAACTGTCACTGCCGGCGCAGCAAGGAGCGCAATTTCGAGACGGGTCAGCGGTTTGCCTGGCATCACGCCATCTTCCGATCAACGCCAATTCGGTTGAACTTTATAGATCGACCTAACCAACCCATGTCGACCTGCCTTTCCCGGGACTATTCTCTCGCTACACCGTCCGCCGGCCACCCCTCGAACGAACCACCCGCCCGAGGCGCAGGTGCTATCTGCCGGGCATTTTCGCCGTTTTGCAACATCATCGAGCCCCTCCCTCCTCGTTTATACAGGCCGGCCTTTCCCCTGGCGCCTGCCCGTTCGGATGCGCTAGATCGACCAACCCAACGCCCCTCCTCTCCCCCGCTCTTTCCCTACCTTTGGGCACTTTTCGCGAGCTATCCCGGCTGCGCCGGCGCTCCGGAGCGGGCGCCGCACCCCTGGAGGCGCCTTCGGCAGGTCTATCGCAAGGCCCTGCTCCCTTCCCGCCGCCGAGAGTTCCTCGCCCTCCCTGCGGGGTGCCCTCCCGCCCATGAAGGCCTCCATCCCGGTGCTCGCGCCCTCCCCGCCCGACGTGAGGGGAGCCGAACATGGCATGCCCGGTTCCCTTGACGTCCTCTCCGGAGCCCCAGACGTCGTCTCCGGTTCCAGTGCCACCGTCCGCGGTTGCCTGGACATCGTCCCCGGCTCCCTCCAGCCCGCCCCGGCTTCGGCGCCCGCTCTCTCCGGCACTGCGCCCCCCGTGCCCCCTTCGCTGGCCGCCCGATCCAGCTCGACCCCGAGCGTCAACCCAGCCGGAGCCATCGGGCACGGCTCGCTCCCCGCCGCGTCCGGCTCCCCGCCCTTCCTCTTCCCCTCCGCGCATGCCCGGCGACGAGCGCTTCACGACCTCCCGGCATCGATCCCCGGTCTGCGGCGAAGCTCAGCCGCCCGCGACACGTATTTCCAGCCCAGATCTGCATAGCCGCGCACCGCGAACGGGAGCACGACGGCTGGCGCCCGCTGGCGGTGCCTGTGCTCCCGGCGTACAGTCCCCGGATGCCGAGCCGGCCTCTCCCGCAATTGGCAGCGGGATCGGCACTTGGCGCTGCGCGTGTGGCGCTGCTCGCCCTGTCGCTTGGCCTGGGCTGCGGAAAAGACGGGAGCAAGGCCCCAACGCCGCTCGACGAGGCGCCGCAGGTCTTCAAGGGCCACCATGCTGCCCTGCTCGTCTTCGACTTCGAGGGGCGCACGCTCATCGGCCCGGACGAGCCTTCGGAGCATGCGGCCATCGAGCGGCAGCTCCTCTACAGCATCGGTCAGCTCAACGGCGCGGGTGGGGTGAGCGCGCCGGTGTCGGCGCGCCTCGATCGGATCGAGCGCGGCGAGCCCCGCGGCGACGGCTCCGTCGAGATTCGGTATCACGCCGAGCTGCCCGTGGCGTGGCCGGCCGAGCACGAGATCCCCGAGACGTACCGGCTCCGCCTCCCGCTGCGGGCCGACGCCGCGGGGGAGGGGTGGCTCGCCGCGACCTCCTCTCCCGCTTGCTTCGACGGCCAGAGCGAGTCCGGCCTCTGGTACGAGATCCGCCCGGATCGGCCCGGCTGCCGCTTCCTCGTCCCGATGGTCGAGGCCGTCGCGGCGGTGAGCCCAGGGCCCACCCACGCGCTCGGGCGCTACCCCGAGATCGACCGGATCTGGGAGGACGGCGCGCTCGACGTGCTCGCCATCTTTCGCAAGGACAACCCGGGTCCGGCGAGCGCGGCCGATGTCGGGCGCGTCGCCTTCATGGGCTTCGTCAACGCGGCGCGCGCGGCGCTCGGGCCCGAGGCCGTGGTGGTCGCGACCCCCGAGCGCGGCGCGGCGGGCGCGCCTCCCGGGATGGGGGCCACCGACATCACGCTCTCGCGCCGCTATCCCGACGGCCGCGCCGTGCACATCGTCGTCCTGCTCGAGGACGCGGTGGCGCCCCCGTCGAGGATCGACCTCGTGCCGCGCTATGCGCGCTTCCTCCAGCGCTACGCCGAGCTCGGCCCCACGGCCGACATCGTGCTCTACAACGGCCACTCCGGCCTCGGCGACAACGTCCGCGCGATCGCCGACGCGAGCTCGTCTCTGCCGGGCAAATACCAGCTCTTCTACATGGATGCGTGTGACTCCTTCGCGTACATGACCGGCGATCTCGCCCACCGCCGCGCCGCGAGGACACCGGAAGATCCGCTCGGCAGCCGGCACCTCGATGTCCTGCTCCACGCCGCGCCGGTCACCTTCGCCGGGATGCCGACGGCGGCCATGGCGATCGTGTTCGCGATGCTCCCGGACCGCGCGCCGCTCCCTTACGACGAGATCCTCGCGGGCTTCGAGCGCGGGCGTATCGGCTTCGTGATGGGCGACGAGGACAACGCGTATCACCCCTCCCGCGGGCTCCCGCCCTTGCCTTTCCTCGCCCATCACGGCGAGCTCGACGGCGAGCGCCCGCTCACGGTGACGACCGAGGAGCTCCCCGCCGGCGCCCACGCCTTCGTGCTCGGCGCGGACTGGGCGAAGGGCGGCCGGAGAGGCGCGCTCTCGCTCGAAGCGCGGGTGAGCGACGGCGGCGCGCCCTCCGAGCCCGTGCGTTGCGAGCGATCGTCGTCCGGGCTCGCGCCGGGCGCGTCGCGCTGTCTCGTGCGGCTCGACGCGCCCGCGAGCGTCACGCTCTCGCTCCGCGGCGATCGGGGGAGCGCCTTCTCCCTCCACGGGTTCACCCGGAACGACTAGATCGCGGCCCGCGATGTCGTGCGCAGCGCGCGCAGCCCTTGCGGCGGCGGGGGCTCGGCACGCAAGAATCGAGGCGAATTTTCGCTTGGTTCGATGGCACGAAGCTCGCTTCACCAGGGGGTGCCATGGCGAAGATCCTCCTGGTCAGCGACCTGATGACGGCCCCGGTGGTGAGCGTCCACGTCGGGGCGACGCTGGCGGACGCCGAGCGCACGATGCGCATGGCGGCGATTCGCCACCTGCCGGTCACCGACGGCATGGGCAAGCTCGTGGGGCTCATCACTCACCGCACGCTGCTCACGGCGTGGGTCGGGCACGGCGATCCCAAGCACGAGAAGCGCGACGAGATTGCGCGGAGCGTGCCGGTCGAGATGATGATGCAGCGCAACCTCGTGGTCATCAAACCGGATCAGCCGGCGGCCCGGGCGGCGCGCCTCCTCGAGGAGCAGCTCATCGGGTGCCTCCCGGTGGTGGGCGAGGACGACAAGCTCCTCGGCATCCTCACCGAGACGGACTTCGTGCGCTTCGCCCGGATTTACCTGGAGCATGCGGCGACGGGCCGGGCCGGGAGCATGCCGCCGCCGGAGCCGCAGACCGTCCCGCCGGCGCCTCCTGCGCCGCCGGCGTGAACGCCTGGGTTGAGCGGTCGAACCAGTCGCCGAGGGCACACTTTGTCGGCGCATCCGTTGACAGACCACGGAGAGACCGCTAGATAAACAGTAGAGTCTGAACCGTCGACAACGCCGGTGTAGGACTCGGGCCGTCCCCGAAAGGGGGCTTTTTACATTTCAGGACGGCCAGAGGACGATCCCGAGGGGCGAAGCCGTTCCCCTGGATTGGGTGATCTCGTTGACCTGGGCGACCCTGGCGTTCCCGAGTAGATCCCACATACGGGCGCTGAATTTTGCGTTGGGGACGACGTTCCGGTGAGCCGTGAAGGCGTTCAGACCGGCCAGCGGGATGGCGTGTGGCTCACGTAATTTCCGATGGCAAGGATCTTTGATGAGCTTCTCGGCGGCTCGCGTGAGCACATCCTCCGTGAGACGCAATTGTACGAAACAGTGGCGAAACCACAGACGCCACAGCGCTCTCATGTACAGGCATGGAAAGCGCTGCGTTATTGGCAAGATACCGTGATGTTCCCGTGAGAATCCTGTTCACACGCTGAGCAACTGTCGATAATTCCACCGGGTAGGGTTTTCATGATGCAATCGCAGGCCCAGGGACGGAGACAGCCTCCTACTTGTCCCAAGCAACCGTTGCGCGGCGGGCCGTCGGGAGTGGCCTTGGGCAACAACAGACATACTTCCGACTCGGGAGAGCTGGCGCAAATGTTCAGATCGCCGCAGCGAAAGACATCGTCCCCGATGTTACAGGTAGTATTGATGGCCACATCCTGACCAGCTTGGGCGGCTTTGCAATCGTTGAAATAAATGTTGCCATCGCAACCGCAAACGGCTTGAGGGGGCCCCTCGTTTTCGCACGCATTTGGTCGCTCGGCGCAAACCCCAGTGGCGCCGGCTACTCCGCAACTATTTTTTGAAAATTTACAATATAAACTACTGGGGCATGCCGAATCTTTGTCGCCCCCGCAGGGGTCACCGATGCCTCGTTCGCATCCGGGCGCAACCACTAAAATAATTATTATCATGCACAGGTGTATCGCTGAAAGTTTCAAACTTTGCAAGCGACTATGGTTAATGATCTTGGTTGCGACAAGGGGGCACATTGGCATTCTCGTGTGTTATGTGTTCGCGAGATTGTGAGCGTTTGTGAGTATTGTGGTCGAAGCGGTTCCCGTAAATATATCTAGTGAAATCGGTGCGCCTGGTGCTGGCGGCACAAGGACCGGGTGTTTGAAGCCACCCTGCGAATTGATCATTAGTACCGCTGTGATATTGTTAGGAAACGCTACCCATCCGACCTGACCGCCAGCGCCGCTTTGAGGGTCTGTGTAACTGCCATCAAATTGAACATATGTGCCTGTTGCACCGGAGAGCGTAGTGACCCCCATTTGATTTGCGACCATTGCGCCCCAAATTCGAGGGCCAGGAGGCATGGCCGGTGAAATGGGATCGGGTACACCAAGGCGGAGAGCGGCGATAAAGGATCCGTATTCAAGCGCCGACAGATTCCACCATCCAGCTCCGCAGCGTAGCAAGGCGCCATCGGAGGCAGGATCGTCTGCAAAGTGATTAAAAAATGGTGAATGAAAATTATAATATGTAGTAAATGGCTCTCCGACGGGCACAACATTTCCGTTCTGGATGTTGCACGGCTCGAGGATTTCTTTTTGAACAAATTTCACATAGGCACTCGCTAATAATGAATCAAATCCTTGAAGCGATTCAAAGGGGGCCCAAAATCCAGGGGGCGAAATCATATATGGAATGATTATCCTAAAAAGCGAGTAGTTAATGTTCTGGTAGACTAATGGTCCTATTGCGCCGTTGAAGATAGATGTCCGAAGATTTTGGTACAGATCTTGGTCGAGAAAATCGCCCACCGGCAAGAGACCACTCTGCATGGTGAGCAGATCTACGAGGCGTAGCTTAGTCACATTAGGTCCTCGCGGCCATACGGCGGGGCTAGGCAAAAACGCGCTAATGGGTGAATTGAACGAAACGGGCACTCCGCTTACCTTGACGCCCTTGTCAAATAGCATAAGCATCGCCTTGATGGCTGCGGCGGCAGTAATGGTTTTGCTTGTGCTCATGCAAGCCATTCTCTTGGATGGTGACTGTGGAACTGATGAGAACGGCAGCGGATTTCCAAACGCATTTAAGACCGCGTTCCCGGTATGACCAGCCTTTACAGGGGCCATCCCGCTAAATATAGAAAACGCCGAGCCGATCGTTTGATTTTGAACGAAGAGCTGTATTAGGTTTTTAAATTTGGCGAGGTTCAGCACGGCTGCCTCCTGTTGTGTTGCTGTGGCCGCCCGCTTGGGACGGTTGCGTGCATGGCCGGTGCTTAGATATGAGCGCGCTCGATCAAAGCGATTGCTCTGCTGACGACATCGCGTGTGTGCTATCAAAGTCGCACAACGACTCGTCGAGGTGTCAGCTATCGGGAGTCTTGTGGAAAACTATACAGAGAGAGTGTGTTGTATTGCCTCGAAGCGAGACCGGCCGGATCCCCTCCTTTCATCACAAGATCAATGCTGATCGTCGCATCGCAGGCGACTGCGGTGCCGGTAGCCTGAATGCAACTGACGGAAATTGAAACTAATCGTCCGAAGCCGGTGGCAAACGCCTTGACCGAGTAGAGTGGCAAGGTTAATGAGGCGGCGTGGTCGATGGTGACGTTCGCCAGGGATCGACTCGAGTCGATGAACTCTGTCGCAGGAGATTCAGCGGTCCATCCGTCTGCAAAGGCATCGACCAAAATGGAGGCACCTGTCCCGATGGTTCCGTTGAGCACTCTCACCGCAAGGTCCACTTCTGTGAATGGGCCAACGTCGATATGTTGCGCAACACGGATCGAAAGACTGCCGTCGTGTACCACGTTTGCAAAATTATACTTCGTGAAAGGAATGACGCGTTCGGTCATCCCTGTTCCGCTGATAGCGCCCATGGGACTACTCCTATTTGGTGAGGGAGGCGGCATGCCTCTCGCCGGAGACAAGTCAACCGGAACACGCTTTTTTTTTTCCAGTCAATAAGAAAAAGAGGAAACGCTTCGCGAGGTTCGCTTTTTTCGAAATGGGCGCTGCCCGGCTGACCGGGTGCGATTTTGTGTAAATGAAATTAATTGGTTTTGTCGGCAAATAAGAAAATTCGGTAGTCAACCGCTTGGTGCAGTTCCATTGTCGACCACACCGAGCGCCAGATCGCGCAGGCGCATCAGCTCCCGGAGCTCGACCTCGCTGCCCCCGTGATCGGGGTGCGCGCGGTCGGCCATCACGCGGCGGCGGAAGGCCCGGGTCACCTGCTGCGCGGTGCAGGGCGGGGAGAGGCCGAGCTCGCCGAGCGCGCCTTCGCCGTCGGTGATCGGCGCGGTGGGCGGCGGGCCGAAGAGATCGGCGAGGTCGGCGCGGAAGGTCGCTTCTTCTCCACGCGCGCGGCGCTCGGCGGCGACCTGCGCGAGCAGGAGCGGCACGGGCTCGTTCGCGCACACGAGCAGCAGCGAGCGGCCGAGCGGGAGGCGGGCCATCCCCTGCGCGGCGAGGTCGAGCGCGCTCACCGTCAGCTCTTCGCGGTGGCCGCGGAAGGGCACGCGGATCTCCAGGTGCGCGCGGCTCGTCCCCTCGCCGCGGCGCTCCTCACCGGCCCAGCGGGTCGAGCAGCGGAGCGCGCGATCGGGGCCGCCCGGCTCGCCGGGGAGGATCAACCACACGAGCGGCGGGCGGCTCTTCATGGCCTCTTGCTCGCGGCGGCGCGCCTGGGCGAAGCGCTGTCGCTCTTCGTCGGAGGGGCGGTGATCGAGCACCCAGAGCAGCGGGTGGTAGAAGCGCTCGCCGGCCGGACGGCAGGTGCGGGCCGTGCCGCGCAGGGCGAGCTCGCGGGCCGGCACGCAGGCCGTGGAGCCGCCGGGCAGCTCGAAGCGGAGCAGCACGCCGCCCTCGATCACGCGGCGGCGCACCGCGATCACCCCCGCGCTCCCGGCGCGCCGGTTCGGGTGCAGCGTCCAGACCCAGCGCGGCGTGCCCGGGAGGAGCACCGGCTCGAGCGGGCCGGGGCGGGCGTGGGCCTCGGTGGTCGGCGAGGGGGGTGGGCCGGTGTACGGATAGGGCGGCGCGGACGCAGCCAGGCGGCGTGGATCGCCGGGGACCCATCCGACCAGCACGGGCGCGCCCTCGACGGTCACGCGGCCGAGCGAGGCGGCGCCGCGATCGGCGAGGGCGGCGAGCTGCCGCTGGACCTGCGCGATCTCGGCCTCCGTCGCGGGGCGCCCGTGGAAGCGGGCCGCGAGATCGGCCATCGGGACAGGGCATGCCGCCTGCCGGAGGAGGTCGAGCAGGGCCGCCCGCATCGGCGTGGACGGAGCGCTCATGGGTGAACGCCCGCCTGAATGCGCGCGTGGACGCGCGATCGAGCGCGGGAGGCGCGACGCGGGCCTCGCCGCGACGCGGGCGCCTTGCTACACACCCGCACGATGTCCTCCGCCGAAACGACCGCCCCTGCCCCGCCGGGCTCGCCCACGTCGCCCACCTCTGATCGCACGTTCTTCGTGGTCAACGCCGTCGTCTCGGTGACGGCCCTCGCCTTCCTCGCCTACCTCTTGATGATCCACCGGGGCAGCCCCGGCACGATCGATCTGCGCTTCATGCCCGCGGTGAACGCCGCGCTCAACGGCCTCTCGGCCTCGCTCCTCGTCGCCGGGTGGATCGCGATCAAGAACAAGGCGCCGCGCGCCCACAAGTACTGCATGGTCTCGGCCTTCTCGGCCTCGGCGCTCTTCCTCGTGGGGTATGTGGCGTACCACTACGTGCACGGGGACACGAAATACCAGGGCCAGGGCCCGCTGCGCACGATCTACCTGCTGATCCTGGCGAGCCACGTGCTCCTCTCGATGGCCGTCGTGCCCCTCTCGCTCTCGGCCTTTTACTTTGCGTTCAAACGATCCTTCGCGACGCACAAGAAGATCACCCGCTGGGCTCTGCCGATCTGGCTCTATGTCTCGGTGACGGGCGTGGTCGTGTTCTTCATGCTGCGCGGGAGCGCGCCGGCGGTGCCCTGAATCTCAGCCGCCGTTGAGGAAGGGGATCGGGACGCCGAAGACGAACACGGCGACGGCGGCGGCGCCGACGAGGACCAGGATCAGGAGCAGCAGGAGCAGCGTCACCTTGCTCCGCGGCGCCTCGGGCACCTCGCGGGGCAGGCCAATCTTCATGGCCGCGGCGCTCACGCCGGGCGGGGGCGCGGGGGAGACCACCACCGGTGGGGCGAGCGGATCGATCGTCGGGGCGCTGAGGTTCGGCGGGGCGGTGATCGCGGGGTGGGAGATGCGGCCGATCGGGTCGAGGACGGGCGCGGCGCCGAGATCGGGGCGGGAGATGCGGCCGATCGGGTCGAGCGCGGGCCCGCCGAGGGGGTCGATGGTGGGCGCGCCGAGCGCGGCTGCGGGGCTCGCGGCGGGAAGATCGGGGTGGGAGATGCGGCCTGCCGGCGCGGCGTCGGGCGGTGGGATCAGCCCCGGGATGACCACGCGCGGGCCAGGGGCGGCCACGGCGGGCGCATGCTCGACGGGGGCGATGTCGAGCGGGGCGATGTCGAGCGGGGCGGCGGCGGGGGCTTCGCCGGGCGGGGCGAGGTCACCGAGCAGATCGCCGGGGCTGAAGTCGGCCAGCCACGAGTCGAGCTTCGCGCTGAACATCTTGGTGGCGCCCTCGACCGGGGGGGCACCCTCGGCCTGCCCTCCTTGGCCCTCGGGAGGAACGGGATTCTCCTTGTCGCCTGCCATCGCTCGCCTCGCGTCCGATTCGGCCAGGCTACACGCAGCGGGCCGCCCTCCGCTACTCCCCGGGCAGCCCGGACCTTGCTCCGCGCCTGCGACGCTTCGGTGGACCGCGCATGTGCCGCGGATCCGCCGCGTGTAAGCGCGCTCGATCCAGGGCGTTCTCGGGGCATGACGCGCTCCTCCCTCGTCGCCTTCGCGCCCCTGCCGCTCCTCGCTCTCCTCACCACTGCCTGCTCGTCCGCGCCGCCCGTGGCCAAGGCTGCCTCGCCTGCCGCCCCGCCGCTCAACTGCTTCGTCGATGTCGAGGGGGTCGATCCGTCGATCGAGAACGAACCGCTGGTGGTCGACGCGATCCTCGAGGAGACGGGGCCCGAGGTGCCTCACTGCGGCGTCGTCCACTTCGCCGAGGTGATGCGCTACCGCGTGATCCGCGTGAAGAAGGGGCAGCTCGAAGGGGGCGAGGTCTTCGCGATCCACAGCTGCCCGGACTGGAGCGGCCACAGGTTCACGCCGACCGACGACAAGGGCGCCGTTCCCTTCCACGTCGGCTCGCTCTACCGCCTCGTGCTCGATCCCGACGCGCAGATCACGGCCACCGTCATGGATGCCTTCAAGGACGGCGCGGGCGCTTCACCGGCGCCTCGCCGCTGGGTCAAGCGCGTCCGGGCGATGTGAGGTAGCCTCGCGTCCCTGATCCCGCGATGAGCAAGCAATCGTTCCGCGTCTACCTGATCACCCACCTCGACGGGCGCGTGACGGGCATCTTGCTCCGCACATGGTCGTCGTTCTTCGATCGGCCTGCGCCGTCGGCGTATGGCATCTCGGAGGGCGACGTGCTCGACCAGCTCGACGAGCAGCTCCAGGCGATGGTGGCGACGGGGAGCGACGAGATCGAGCGCTACCTGTGGGACGAGGACCTCGGCGTCCGCACGATCACCGTCGAGGTCCACCCGCAGAGCTCGGTGAAGAAGCGGGCGGTGATCGGCAAGCGCAGGGTGCCGCTCCGGCTCACGTACCTCTACGCGGAGATCAAGGGCGGCGGCTTCCGCGTCATGCTCCCGCGCTTCGGCTGGCAGTTCATCCTGGAGAGCCTCACCATCGCCGAGGACGTGCTCCGCCAGGCGGTCAGCTCGGCGCTGCTCGGCGAGTCGGCGCGATCGCTCTACGATTTCCGCACGGAGGGCGACGAGAGCGTGCGGCCCTGGTCACCGCGCGTGAAGGACGCCGCCGAGCGCGCGTCGGCCGCGGAGGAAGAGTTTCCGGTGCTGCGCGACGTGGCCGAGGAGCTCGTCGAGCGGGCGGCGCGCGGCAAGCTCCCGCCGATCTTCGGCGAGTCGCCGGAGCTCGTGCAGGCGGAGTCGATCTTCGGGCGCGATCCGCCGGGATCGATCTTGCTCGTGGGTGAGCCCGGGGTGGGCAAGACGACCTGGGTGTACCGGATGGCGCGGCGCTTGTTGATCTGGAAGCGCGAGAAGACGCGCCGCAACGTGCCGCGCATCTGGAGCACCTCGACCGACCGGATCCTCGCGGGGATGAGCTACCTCGGCATGTGGCAGGAGCGCTGCCTCAAGCTCGTGGGCGAGCTGTCGCACGAGGGCGACTACCTCTACGTGGGGCCGCTCCTGCCGCTGCTCCGCCCGCAGCCCGACGGCTCGTCGATCGCGGAGCTGCTCGCGCCGGCGCTGCGATCGGGGGAGATCAGCCTGATCGCCGAGTGCACGCCGGGCGAGCTGCCCCTCGCCGAGCGGCGCGCCGCCTCGCTCCTCTCGTGCTTCCACGAGGTGCGCCTCGCCGAGCCGGAGCTGTCGAGCATCCCCGCGCTCATCGCCGAGCACGAGGCGCGCAAGGAGAGCCGGGTGCGCCTCCACCCGGCGGGCAAGAAGCGCCTCGTGCAGCACCTCGCGATGTTCCGCCGCGACATGTGCTTCCCCGGCAAGGCGCTGCGCTTCCTCGATTTTCTCTCTCAGGAGGCCGAGGGCAAGGAGGGCAAGGCGCCCGAGCTCTACCCGCGCGATGTCTCGGCGGCCTACGCGCGCTACTCGGGCTTGCCGATCGAGCTCATCGCCGACGAGATCCCCGCCTCGGCGGACGCGCTCGGCGAGAAGCTCGCGCGGGCCGTGATCGGCCAGGATCGGGCATGCGCGTCGGCGGCGCGCGTGCTCTCGCGCTTCAAGGCGGGGCTCGACGATCCGGAGCGCCCCTCGGGGACCTTGCTCTTCGTCGGTCCTACCGGGGTAGGAAAGACGGAGCTGTCCCGCGCGCTCTGCCGCACCATGTTCGGCGACGAGGGCCGGATGATCCGACTCGACATGAGCGAGTACATGCTCCCCGGCTCGGCCTACCGCCTGCTCGAGGTGGGCCCGGGGTCGAGCTCGCTCGCGCAGCGGGTGCGGCAGGAGCCCCTCTCGCTCGTGCTGCTCGACGAGATCGAGAAGGCCGATCGCGAGGTGCTCGACGTGCTGCTCGGCATCCTCGGCGAGGGGCGCCTCACCGACGAGGAGGGGCGGCTCGTCGATTTCAGGATGACCGTGATCGTGATGACCTCGAACCTCGGCGCGAGCGATGGGCGGTCGCTCGGCTTCGGCGAGGTCGAGCGCGGGGCGGCGCTGCGCAAGGTGCGGCAGCACTTCCGGCCGGAGCTCTACAACCGGATCGATCAGATCGTGCCCTTCCGCGCGCTCGACCGCGGCGACGTGCTGAGGATCGTGGACCTCGAGCTCGGCAAGGTGGAGGCGCGCACCGGCCTGCTCCGCAAGAACCTGCGCCTCTCCGTGTCGGCGGACGCGAAGGCGAAGATCGCCGACCTCGGCTACGACCCCGCGCTCGGCGCGAGGCCGCTCAAGCGGGTGATCGAGGAGCGCGTGGTGACGCCGATCGCGGCGATCCTCGCGGCCGACGCGGGCTTCCGCGATCGGGAGATCCGCGTGGCGCTGCGGGAGGGGGAGCTGTTCGTGGGGTGAAGGGGCTGCCTGTTGCGGGCATCGCGCGGGGTTGGGCCCTGGACTGCGCAAAGGAAGCCTGCCTGTTGCGGGCATCGCGCGGGGTTGGGCCCTGGACTGCGCAAAGGAAGCCTGCCTGTTGCGGGCATCGCGCGGGGTTGAAACCCCGCGCTACACGAAGGAAGCCCGCCTTCGCGGGCTTGCGTGGGGCTTCTACTTGCCTCGGGAAAGCAGGGTCAGAGCTTGAGGGTGAGCAGCTCGTCCTTGACCCGCAGCTTGTGCTTCTTGAGCTCCGCGATCTCGATCTGTTCGGCGGGGGTGAGGTGAGGGCGCTTGCCCAGCTCTTTCAACCGATGGTCGAGCTCTCGGTGGTGGGCCTCGACGAGGCTCCTCCGATCATGGATTCCCTCGACCTTGGGTGCGCGGAGCAAACCGGACTGCTTCATGCTGGCCACCTCCAAGGGCCTCGTGAGGCCCAGTGCAATTCAGAGGGCGCGCGCCGCTCACGGGGATGGCGGCGCGCTGGACGCGGTACCTTGAGCGTGCGTTCGAGCGTAAGGCCAAAGGGGCGGCCCGGTGGGGAAAAATCGCCGTCTTCCCCGGGGATTTTCGCGTGATCGGGGCTCGATCGGCGCGGATCGCCCCGGGCGATCGCCGGATTGGACGCCCGTTCAGGTCGAAGGGCGGCGCAGGGCCCCGGCGGCTTTGCCGAGGGTTTTTCGTGCTGCACAGGCCGCGATCGACCATCGCGGGAACAACCGGGGAGGCTCGGCTATCCTTCCCACCGATGAGATTTCACCTGGGCGTCGCCGCCGTCTTGCTCGCTGTCCTCACGGGGTGCGCTTCCACCCCGGCCCCCGTGACCGCCACCGCGAAGGCTGGTCAAACAGGCCAGGCTGGAGAGCCGAGCCACCCGGCCACCGAGCTCGCCCCGGTGGTGGTCTCGCCCTACACCGACAGCGAGCTCGCGGCGCGCTTCGAGAAGGGCCGATCGCTCTTGCTCGCCGAGAAATACAAGGAGGCCGCCGAGCTCTTCGACCAGCTCGTGCGCCTGTCCCCGGAGGGCGAGGTGGCCGCGCCGAGCCTCTACAACGGCGCGCTCAGCCACGAGGGCCTGGGCGAGCGGATCGAGGCGATCCAGCGCTACGACGACCTGCTGAAGCGCTTCCCCGGGCACGTGGTCGCGCGCGGCGCGCTCTTCCGCCTCGCGCGCCTGCACGGCTACCTGGAGCACTGGAGCGCGCTCGCCGACAACGCCGATAAAATCCTCGCGCTCCCGGATCTGACCGTGCTCGAGGCGATCGAGGCTCACGGCGAGAAGGCGCTCGGCCTGGTGGAGCAGGACAAGCTCGACGAGGCGACCAAGGAGGTCGGCAAGGCGCGCGATCTCATCGAGAATAACCGGCTCGGCGAGGCGGGCAAGCCCCCGGTGGAGCTGGCCGAGGTGTCGTTTGCGCTCGGCGAGGTGCGCCGGAAGAAGAGCGAGAAGATCGTCTTTCTGCCGGTGCCGCCGAACTTCGGCGAGCTTTTGGAGCAGCGCTGCCAGGCCCTGCTCGACGCGCAGAACGCCTACGTGGAGGCGATGCGCGCGTACGACGCGCACTGGTCGGCGATGGCCGGCTACCGCGTGGGCCAGCTCTACCAGCAGCTCCACCGCGACGTGATGCAGGTGCCGCCGCCGGAGAAGGCCGACACGCTGCAACGGAAGCAGCTCTTCGAGGGGGCGATGCGCCTCCGCTACCGCGTGCTGCTGGAGAAGGGGCTCGCGATGATGGAGGGCACGGTGCGCCTCGGCGAGCGGACGGGCGAGGACTCGCTCTGGGTGAGCCGCGCCCGCGAGGCGAAGCAAGACCTGGCGCGCGCGCTGGAGGACGAGAAGAGCGCGCTCGCGAAGCTGCCCTTCACCGAGGCCGAGATCCAGGAAGCCTTGGCCAAGCTGAAGAAGCCGGTGCCCTGAGAAGCTCTCTCAGAGCGGCGTCGTGAAGCGCGACAGGAACAGGCTTCGCCCGCCCGTCGCGTTGTGCAGGCTCGTCCCGTTGATCGACAGGTCGCCGAAGAAGCTCCCGGACACCAGGAGCCCGCCCGCCGGGTCCCACGCCACGGCCGCGCCGCTGCTGAACGACGTGGTGCTCGTGTCGAAGGTCTTCACTGTGCGCGTCGTCCCGTCGCTGTCGAGCTCGGCGAGGAAGGCCGATCGGCTCTGCGGATAGGGCAGCTCGCCGGTGCCGAGATCGGCGCTCCCCGAGTAGTCGCCGGTCAGGTAGATCGCGCCGCCGGCGCCGAGGGCGATCGACGAGGGCTCCACGGTCCCGTAGTTCGTGCTCGTCGTCCCCCGCAGCCAGAGGGGCTCGCCGCTCGTGGAGAGCCTGGCCACGAACATGCTGGTGTTCTGGTTGCCGGTGATCGTCTCGCCGCCCAGGCGGATCTGCGCGTAGTACGTCCCGGTGATCGCCACCTCGCCCGCGGCGCCCACCGCGAGGCCGAGCGGCTGGATGTACCCGCCCTCGTCGGTGACGATCTGGATCCACAGCGGCTTGCCCTCCGAATCGAGCTTGGCCACGAAGCCGTCAACGTTGTTGGACGCGAAGAACGACTGGTCGCCGAAGTAGAGGTCGCCGGAGTTGCGGCCGAAGATCACGATGTCGTCGAAGGCGTCGACGCCGATCGCGTAGGCGGTGTGCCCGGAGCCCGAGAAGACCTCGCCGAAGATCGGCTTGCCGGCGCTGTCGTACTTGGCGACGAAGACGGCCTGCCCCGGCGAGGCGAGCTTGGCCCCGCCGATCGTGGCCTCGCCCACGAGGCCGCCGGTCACGATCACGTTCCCCTGGTGATCGACGGCGAGGCTCGAGCACGTCACGCTCCCGGACACGCTGCCGAGCACCATGTCCCAGAGCCGCGCGCCGCTCGGGTCGACCCGGGCGAGGTAGGTGCTCTGCCCGGTGGCCTTGAGCGGCGGGCCGCCGAAGCCCACGGCGTTCACGAAGGTGCCGGCGGTGAGCACGTCGCCGTTGGGGGCGACGCCGAGGCCGGCCTGGCCCTGGTAGCCGGCGATCCCGGTGTGGCCGCCCCAGAGCGGGCTGCCCGTCTCATCGACCTCGACGAGGAACAGATCGGACGAGGCCGCGCTCTTCTGCGGGCCCGCGCCGAAGTCGATCGTGCCGCTGTAGACGCCCGTGAGCGCGACCCCGCCGGTGAACCCGTCGACGGCCATGCCCATCATCGAGGCCGAGCCGTTGGTGGCGAAGCTCTTGGTCCACGGCGTCACCTCGCGCGGGGTGGGCTCGGAGCAGGCGGTGAGGAGGAGGGCAGCGGAGAGCGGGAGCAGCGCGCGGGCAGGGGAGGACGCCATGGCGACGCTCGGCGTAGCACGCGCCATGCCCCGGGAAGAGCCCTGGATTTGCGGAGGATTCTCGCCGGTGTGCCGCGGTCTGTGCCAGATCGAACGGGCCGAGGAGCGCCGCGGGCCCGGGGGATCAACGGCGGATCACCAGCGGACGCGCTCGCCGATGTAGTGGGGCAGCATGCGGCGCCACCAGGGCCAGTCGTGGTCGACGTCGTGGCCCCACAGGTCGAGGTTGTTGGGCACGCCCTTGTCCCAGAGGATCTGCGAGAGGCGCTTCGAGCAGTGGGGCGCCTCGTACGCGCCCTGGCCCGTGATGATGTGGATCTCGCACTCGTGGCGGAGCATGTCGAGCGTGCGGCCGTCGTGCATGTTCGACAGGTACGAGACGGGGTTGTTGAAGTAGACGTTGTCGTCCACGTACCCCTCGGTGTAGTCGCCCACGAGGTCGTAGAAGCCGCTCATGGCGATGAGCGTGTCGAAGAGGTCCGGCCGGCGGAAGAACTGGTTGGCCGCGTGGAAGGCGCCGAAGCTCGCGCCGCTGATCCCGAGGCGCGCGCGCGGGTTGTTCATCACGCGGCGCACGTGGGGCACGACTTCTTCCTCGATGTACTCGGCGTAGAGCGCGTGGCGCCGCGCCGCCTCGGGCACCGGCACGCGGGAGTTCATCCACGCGTACTTGTTGATGCTGTCGATGGAGAAGACCTGCACGCGGCCGGCGAAGATGTGCGGCTCGAGGACCTTGATCAAAAGGAAGCGCTCGTTCTCGAGGAAATCGGCCTGGGCCGTCGGCAGGAGAAGGAGCGGGTGGCCGCGGTCGCCGTAGTGGACGATGGGCATTTCGAGCCCGAGGCGCGAGCTGTACCAACCGAAGATGTGACGGGGCAGGTGCGGATCGACGTACACGCGGAGGCCTCCTGAGCAAAGATCGAGAGAGGGCGGGAGGCGAGTTATCGCACGGCAGGGCGTCGCGATGAAATCATCGGGTCGAGGGCCCTGGCGATCGCGGCCTCGACGGCGGCCGCGTCCTGGTCGCCGTCGATGTGGATCACTCGATCCCCAGGCACGAAATCCTCGGCTTTCCGGTAGGCGGCGGCGAGCCGGGCTTGCAGATCTGCATCGTCGAAGAGCTCGACGGCGCCGCCCCGGGCCCTTCGCCGGGCCGCGGCCACCTCGGGCGAGACGTCGAGCACGAGCGTGAGATCGGGCCTGCGCGCGTGGCGGTTCAGCTCGCGGATCCAGGCGACGGCGCTCTCGCTCGCGGCCGAGGTGGTCGACTGGTAGGCGAGGCTCGACAGGTCGTACCGGTCCGAGACGACGACGTAGCCGTCGCGGAGCAAGGGGTCGATCTCCGAGGCCACGTGATCGAGCCGATCGGCCGCGAAGAGCAGGGCCATCGCCTCGGCCTGGTGGGTCTGCGGGAGCACCATCCGCTGGGTGAGCACGAGGCGGATCATCGTCCCCACGGGGCCGTGGCTCGGCTCGCGCGTCACGTGCACGAGCTGCCGCGCGGCGCGCATCCGCTGGGCGAAGCGCTCGCACTGCGTCGTCGTCCCGGACCCGTCGATGCCCTCGAAGACGATGAAGATCCCGTCGCTCAGCTCGCCTGCCTCGTCCATCGCGCTCTCCCTCTCACCTCGGCTCGCTCTGCGCGCTCAACCCTCGCCGGGCGGGGGCTCCTCGCCGAGCACCATGTTGTCGATGAGCCGCGCGCCGCCGAGCCGGATGGCCAGCGCGAGGAGCGCGCGCGCGCCGACCTCTTCGCCGTTCGGGTAGACCCGCAAGGTCTCCGGATCGGCCAGATCCACGTAGTCGATCGAGCTTGCCACCTGCGCCACCACGTCGCGGCAGAGCGCGCGCAGGGCTCCGGCGCTGCGCTCGCCGGACGCGAAGGCCAGCGCCGCGCGGCGGAGCCCGTGCGGGATCGCGCGCGCGGCGGCGCGCTGCTCGGGCGAGAGGTAGGCGTTGCGCGAGGAGCGGGCGAGGCCGTCGGGCTCGCGCACCGTGCGGACGCCGGTGATCGCCACCGGCAGGAAGAGATCGCGCGTGAAGCGCTCGATCACCTTGAGCTGCTGGTAGTCCTTGCGGCCGAAGAAGGCGTGGCAGGGGCCGGCGAGGGCGAAGAGCTTCGTCACCACCGTCGCCACGCCCTCGAAATGCCCCGGCCGGTGCGGCCCGCACAGCGTCGCCGCCGTCGCGCCGACCCGCACGCGCGTCTCGTCCCCGGGCGGGTACATGGCCTCGGGCGCGGGCGCGAAGACGATCGCCGCGCCCGCCTCCTCGCAGCGCGCGAGATCGGCCGCGAGGGTGCGCGGGTAGCGCGCGAGATCTTCGTTCGGCCCGAACTGCGTCGGGTTGACGAAGATCGTCACGGCGACGCAGTCGGCGTGCTTCCTCGCCTCGTGGACGAGGGCCACGTGCCCGTCGTGCAGCGCGCCCATGGTGGGCACGAGCCCGACCCTGCGGCCCGCCGCGCGCGCTTCATCGCACGCGCGGCGAAAGGCCTCGGGCGCTTCGAGGACGAGCATGGCGGCTCCCATGATTACTGCCGGAAGATCTCGACCTTTTGCAGGACCACGTCCTGGTTCGGCCGGTCGCGGGTCGTGGCCACGCGGGCGATGCGGTTCACGACCTCCATCCCGCTCACCACCTTGCCGAAGACGGAGTGCCGGTCGTCGAGGTGGGGCGTCGGGCCCTCGGTGATGAACCACTGCGCGCCGTTGGTGTTCTTGCCCGAGTTGGCCATCGAGAGGATGCCGGGGCCGTTGTGGCGCAGGCTCGGGTGGAACTCGTCCTCGAAGGTGTAGCCCGGCTTGCCGGTGCCCCAGCGCGCGGCCATGTCCGCGTGACGCGAGAGCGGATCGCCGCACTGGATCATGAAGTTCGGGATCACGCGGTGGAAGCGCACGCCGTCGTAGCAGGGCGTGCCCTTCATCGACGCGTTGGTCTTCTGGTCCGTCCAGGCGATCGTCCCGGTGGCGAGGCCGACGAAGTTCTTCACCGTGTTGGGGGCGAGCTGCTCTTCGAGCCGCACCACGATCTCGCCGAGCGAGGTGCTGAGGCGCGCGTGGAGCTGGCCGTTGCCGGGAACGTTGATCGCGGGAAAGTCCATGGTTCTTCTCCTCGGTGCTTGCGACGGGAGGGCTTCTAAGCCCGTTCGAAGAGCGTCGCAATCCCCTGTCCGACCCCGATGCAGAGCGCGGCCAGCCCGAGCTTGCCGCCCCGGGCGCGGAGGGCGTGGAGAAGGGTGCATGCGATGCGCGCGCCGGAGCTGCCGATCGGGTGGCCGAGGGCGATCGCGCCGCCGCGGACGTTCACCTTCGCGGGGTCGAGCCCGAGCTCGCGCACACAGGCGAGGGCCTGGGCGGCGAAGGCCTCGTTCAGCTCGCAGAGGTCGAGATCGGCCGTGGATTTGCCGGTGCGGGCGAGGAGCTTCTTCACCGCCGGGATCGGCCCTGTGCCCATCAGGTTGGGCTCGACGCCGGCCGTGGCGCTCCCGATCACGCGGGCGAGCGGCTCGAGCCCCGAGGCCTTGACCACGGCCTCGGAGGCGAGCAGCAAGGCCGAGGCGCCGTCGTTGATCGGCGAGGAGTTGCCGGCCGTCACGCTCCCGCCGGCGCGGAAGACCGGCTTGAGCTTCGCGAGGGCCTCGATCGTGCTGTCCGCGCGCACGCACTCGTCGCGGCCGAACACCACCGCGTCGCCCTTCTTCTGGGGGATCGACACCGGCTCGATCTCGGCCGCGAAGTCGCCACGGTCCCACGCCGCGGCGGCGCGCCGGTGCGACTCGACCGCGAACGCGTCCTGATCGGCGCGGGAGATCCGGTATTTTTCGGCCACGTTCTCGGCCGTCTCGCCCATCGACTGGAGCTCGAAGCGCGCGGCGAGCTTCGGGTTCGGGTAGCGCCAGCCGAGCGTCGTGTCGTAGACGGGCGGCGGCGTGCGATCGAAGCGCTCCGCCGTCTTCGGCATCGAGAAGGGCGCGCGCGTCATGCTCTCCACGCCGCCCGCGATCGCGCACTCGGCCTCGCCGAGCGCGATCATCCGACTCGCGTCGCCCACTGCTTCGAGGCCCGATCCGCAGAGCCGGTTGACCGTCACGGCCGCGACCTCGTACGGCACGCCGGCGATCAGCGCGGCCATGCGCGCGACGTTGCGGTTGTCCTCGCCGGCCTGGTTGGTGGCGCCGAAGACGACCTGATCGAGGTGCGGCATCGCCCCGGGCGCGCGCCTGCCGAGCGCCTGGATCATCAGGGCGGCGAGGTCGTCGGGGCGCACGGAGGCGAGGCCTCCGGCGTACTTGCCGATGGGGGTGCGGACGGCGTCGATGACGTAGACGGGGCGGCTCATGGGGCGGCCTGTATCGGGCGCAGATCGAGCCGCGTCAACCTCCGATCTGCCCGTTCCCGTTCCCGCTCCCGTTCCCGCAACCCCTCGGGAATCGGCAACGGCAACGGCAACGGCAATGGCGACGGCGACGGCGGCGGAGCGGCTATGGGGTGGAGAGGGTGATGCCCTTGGCGGCGAGGATCTCGGGCGCGTGGGGGATGCTCAGCACGAGCGCGCGCGCCCGGAGCATCGCCTGCTCGTCCTCCGTGAAATCGCCGGGCCGCCCGTGCGTCGCATGCTGGAGCAGGATGGCTGCGGTCACGCTCACGTTCAGGCTCTCGGCGAAGCCCCGCATGGGCACGCGCACGCCGCGCTTGCATGCGGGGCGCAGGGAGGCGTGGATGCCCGTCTTCTCGTTGCCGAGCACGAGGCAAAGGCGCGGGATCGACGGCAGATCCTCGGGCGAGAGCTCGCCCTCCGGGTGGGTGGCGACGAGCTCGTAACCCCCGCGCTGCAAGGCCCGGATGCCCTCGTCGCTCGTCGGGTAGGTGAGCACCTCGACCCACCGCTCCGACCCGCGTGCAACAGTGTTGGACACGAGGAACCCCTCGACACGCTCGACCACATGGAGGCTGTGGACGCCGAACGCGTCGCAGGATCGGATCACCGCGGCGCCGTTGTGCGGGTCGTGCGGCGCGTCCATGAGGACCGTCACCGCGCGCAGGCGCCGGGCGAAGACCTGCTCGATCCGCGCGGTGCGCTCGGGCGTGATGAACGGCAGGAGCGTCGCGAGGATGGCGTCGATGCCGGCGCGGTCGAGGCCGCGGAGCTCGCCGAGGAGCTTCTGCTGCTCGCGGGCGATGTAGGCGCAATGGGGGCTGGTTCTACGCATGAATAGAGGTGCTCTCAGTCATCGAACTCGGCGATCCTCGGCACCCGCCCCTCGATGATGCCGCCCTCGGCGGTCATGGCGATCACCACGCCGAGATCGGCGAAGAGCGAGACGATGGGCATGCCGAAGCCGGCGTCGCTCCACAGGCAATCCCAGCGGGCGGGGCGCGTCGCCGAGCCGAGGCGGCGCAGCCAGATGCGGCCCGCGCTCGCCGCCCACCCGCGACCCACGGCGTCGATCGCGGTCGCGGAGATGTCGAAGCCCTCGTCCACGATCTCGTGGGTCACCACGCCGCCCTGCCGCCACACGATGGAGCCGCCCGCGCCGCCCGCCGCGCCCACCTCGTGCTCCCAGATGCCGGAGGCGCTGAGGTAGGCGCGCACGAGCGGTCCGTAGAGCCGCTCGATCGACCACTCGAGCGGCGCGTAGAGCCCCACGTAGCCGAGCCCGTCGGCGCCTCGGCCGGTGACGAGCCAGCGCGCGTCCTCCACGCGGGCGAGCGACGTCACGACGGCCACGTCTGGCAGCGGCAAGGGCTTGAGCCAGCGCCGCCCGCTCCGCGCGCAGAGGGTGGGCGGCCCGCCGGGCGGCGAGGCGAGGAGCACCGCGAGATCGTCGAGATCGCCGCTCAACCGATCGAAGCGATCGAAGCCCGCCGGGTGCGGCAAGCGCACGACATCGATGATGCCCTCGGTCGTGTACCACGCGAACGTCGCGTTCTCGCCGACGATGAGCCACTCGCCCGCGCCCACGCGGCGGACGAAGCGCACCTCGCCCGGCAAGGCCGCGGGGCTCACGAGGTAGCTCGGCACCTGCCCCGGGTTGATCGGCGCCATCGGCGCAGAGATCGGCCGGCCCGCAGGCGGGGGGATCGATCCGGCCCGTCCAGGCGCAGGCGGCGGGCTGCTCGCGCGCGCCCCGCCTGGCGCAGGAGGCGCGCTCACGCGGCTGCTCTCGCCCGTGAAGGGCAGGCCCGCGAGGCTCACCTCGCTCCACGTCGCGCCGTTCCAGAAGGCGAGGCCCTTGTTCGTGGCGGTCATGCAGCGGCCGTCGCCGTCCCACGCGACGTTGCGGATGATGAGGCCCTGCGAGGGGTTGCGCAGCGTGGTCCATGTCCACCGCTGGAGCTGGGTCGGATCGTCGTCGTCGCGGAAGAGGTCGAGGCGTCGCGCGCGGCCCGGGCGCAGCGAGTCGACCCGCAGCCACGGCAAGAGCATCGCGGCGAGCGCGTCGGCGCGGTGCGGGCGGCCGTCGAGCTTCGGCGAGCTGCCACACGAGAGCGCGAAGTCGATCGAGCGGCACGCTTGCTCCTGGCTGCGCAGCTCGGGCGAGAGGCCGGGGCAGTCGAGGATGCTCCGGCGCGCCATGCCCGAGGCCTGCACGAGCGCCTCGGCAGGCGTGCGGGCGCTGAAATACTCCTCGCCTGTGAGCAGGAAGAAGAACACCGCCGAGAGGCTGAAGATGTCGCTCCACGGCCCGATCGCCTTGGGATCGCCGACGGTGAGCTCGGGCGCGACGAAGCCGGGGGTGCCGACGACCGCGCCGCTGAAGGTGGCGACGCCCGCCGGCCGCGCCACGCCGAAGTCGGCGATCTTGAAGATCTCGTCTCCGCCGAAGCCACAACAGAGCACGTTGTCCGGCTTGAGGTCACGATGGATCACACCGACCTCGTGGACCGCGACGAGGCCGCTCGACAGGCACTCGATCGCGAGCGCCGCGCGGGCCGGATCGAAGGCCGCCCCCGTGGCGCGCACGCTGTGCTCGACCCGCTCCGAGAGCGTGGTGCCCTCGGCGCCGCCGTGCACGTACTCGACGACGACCCAGGGCGCGTCGATCGTCTTGTTGCCAACCGTGAGGGGGAAGGTGCCGGTGTCGATGTAGCGGACGACGAAGGGCGTGGGCGGGACGCGCTCGTTGAGCCGCGAGAGGGCGATCGCCTCCTTCTTGATGATGAGCGCGGCCGTCGGCCCGGCCTTGAAGACGCACGAGGGCTTGAGGACCTTGACGACCACCGGGACCTCGCCCTCGGCCGTGACGCGGAGGGCGTAGAAGACGACGCTCATCCCGCCCTCGCCGATCCGGAAGGACAGGCGATAGGCGACGCCCGGGAGCACCTCGGAGGAGATCTGGGCGCCGATCAGGCCATCGAGGGCGTCATCCTCGAACGGGACGGAGAGCATACGGGGGCGCAGTAGCCCGGCCGGCGCCCCCGGGAAAGATGGTTGTCACCGGGAGCCGGCCGCGAGCTTCACGGGCGAGGCGAAGGCGCGACGGAGCAACGCTGCTGACGCGCTCCCCGACCGGTGCCATGCTCCGCGCCGATGGTGCCGTACTTCAACACCTCGGGCGTGTGCAATCCCGGCGAGCACTACATGCTCCCGCCGGAGCGGCGTCTCGGTCGAATGCTCGCGCTCATCGAGCAGGGCCGCTACTTCACGCTGCACGCGGGGCACCAGACGGGCAAGACGACCTCGGCCCGCTGGCTCGTGCGCCACTTCAACACGGGGGATCGCTACCGGGCGGTCTGGGTGGACCTTCAAATGGCGCGCGAGCAGCCCGACCCGGCGAGCGCCTTTCGCACCATGTTGAACGAGCTCGACATGGCGATCCGGCGGTCGCTCCCCGACATCGGCATCCCCGCCGAGCGCGACCGCTTTCTCGACGATCCCCCGAGCGCGCTTCGCCGCTACCTCGGCGATGTCGCGGCGCGCTGCCCTTACCCGCTGATCGTTCTCTTCGACGAGGTCGACGGTCTGGTGGGCGACGCGATGGTCTCGTTCCTGACCCAGCTCCGGGCCGGTTACATGGCTCGAAGCGAGTCCCCTTTCCCGCGCAGCGTGGTGCTCGTCGGGCGGCGCGTGGTGCGCGACTACATCCTCACGAGCGACCAGCGGAACGCCGTGGCCTGGCTCGGGACGACGTCGCCGTTCAACATCAGCGCCGAGGCGACGACGATCGGCCCCTTCACGGAAGCCGAGGTCGCCGAGCTCTGCGCGCAGCACACCGACAAGACCGGTCAGGCATTCCTGCCCGAGGCGACGGCGCGCATCTACGCGCTCTCGCAGGGGCACCCCTGGCTGGTGAACGCGCTGGCTGCCCAGATCGTGGAGCAGGACGTGTGCGATCGCTCCGTGGCGGTGACCGCCGCCCATGTCGACGCGGCCAAGGAGACGATCATCCTGGAGCGGCGGTCGCACATCGACTCGCTCATCCACAAGCTGCGCGAGCCGCGGGTGCGGCGCATTCTGGATCCGATGCTGGTCGGCGGTCGGATCGTTTCGGATGAGATCGACGACGATCTGGCGTACACCCGGGGGCTCGGGATCGTCCGGGTATCGGGAGGCCATGTGGAGATCGCCAACCCGATCTACCGCGAGGTCATCCCGCGGGTGCTCTCGTACGGGCAGCAGGTCCAGATCGCCGCCGAGCCTTCTGCCTTCGTGCGCGCAGACGGGGCGCTCGATGTGCCCAAGCTGATGAGCGCGTTCCAGACGTTCTGGCGGAAAGACGGGCACCTCGCCGCGGGCGGGTTCACCTACACCGAGGCGGGGCCGCACCTGATGCTGATGGCGTTCTTGCAGCGGGTGGTGAACGGGGGCGGGCAGGTGGAGCGGGAGTACGGGCTCGGGCGCGGGGCGCTCGATCTGCTGGTCTCCTTTCACGGGGAGCGGCACGCGATCGAGGTGAAGCTGCGGCGGAGCACGGAGACCGAGCGGGAGGCGCTGGCGCAGGTGGCAAGCTATCTCGACGTGCTCGGGCTCTCGGAGGGGTATCTGGTGATGTTCGATCTGCGGTCGAAGCGGTCGTGGAAGGAGAAGCTCTTCGTGAAGGAGCGGAAGGTGCACAAGAAGCGGGTGCACCTCGTGGGGTGCTGAGAGGGCCACCGAGCGCGGCGCAGATCGTCAGGGGCCGCAAGGGCCGGTGCACACGCCGCTGTTCAAGCACTGGACGACGGCGAGCGCGTCATTGACTCCATCAGGGTGGGCCGCGGCGCAGGCGTTGACGCAGTCTTGATTGCCATTGCACGGGCCCGCACACTGGAAAAGCGCGAGGCACTCGGCGTTGGCCTGGCACGTGGCCGCCTGGGCCGCGCAGGGGCCGCCGAGCGCGCAAGTCTGGCAGTCCTGACAGGTGGCCGCGGCCGAGCACGCAGCCGGGGCGACGCTCGTCCAGGCCGGGTCGCCGCTGAGCATCTGCTCGATCCAAGCGGGGACGTGGACGCCGTTTTGCGCGAAATCGGGGGAAAAGACGCCGTGGTGGTCGCCGGCCACGAGGTAATACCGAAGGTTCGGGACGGGAGCGATGGTGTCCTTGGCGAGGGTCTGGAGGGCCTGGCTGACCTCGGCCTGGGTGAGCTGGAAGAAGAAGGCGACCACAGAGTCCGAGAGGCCCGCCATGACGGCGCCTCGGCCATCCGGCGATTTGGCCGCAGCATAGGGGTAAACGGCGCTGAGCTCGGTTTTGCACGCAGCGCAGTCGGCCGGGAGGGCCGCGTCGAGGCCCCAGGCGGCGCGCCAGGTTTGCTGGAGGTCCGTATGAAAATACGGCGGAGGGAGGATGGCCGCGGCGTCGTCGATGAGGTCGACGCGGGCGCAGGGAAAGGCCTCTTTGACGCGGGCCCAGTGGAGGGAGGCGCCGATGCCGCCTGCGCTGCCGCCGGCGAGGACGACATGCTCGACGTCCGGGAAGGTGGCGGTGAGGCGTTTGAGATACGCCATCATGTTGAGGGCGCCGACATGCGCGGTGGGCTTGCCACCATAATCGGCGACGCGGGTGCCGCCGTGAACATCGCCCGTGCAGTAAGGGACGACGACGAGGTTGTCCTTGGCAAAGGGGTTGTCCGGGGCGCTGCGGTTGAAATACCACCAGGCGTCGACTCCGGCCTTCGCAAAGTCGGCCGCGCCGAACCCGGAGGCGATGTTGGCCGCGATGGGTTTGTCATAACAGGTGGCCTTGTCCCAGCAGGCGCCGCCGCCGACGAGGTAAATGAAGAGGCGCTTGGCGCCGGGGACCTGGCTGACGCCGATGCCGGTGGGGGTGCCGTTGGCGCAGTGGGCATCGTCGAAGGGGATCCAGGTGAGCTTGTCCGGCGCGGATGCGATGGGCATGCCCTGGGGCGCCGGGGGGACGCAGGCGGACCCGCCGGATCCGCTGGATCCGCCGATGCCGGTGGTGCTGGAGGTCGTGGTGCCGGTGGTGGTGGCCGTGGTGCCGCCGCCCGCGCCCGCGGGGGCGTCTGCGGTGCCGCAGGAGAGAGCGAGGGCGAGCGGGAGGAGGGGGGCGATGGCGAGGAGGGGACGAGGAAGGCGAGGCATGGGAGGAGGAGAGCTTTTCCCGATGGCGGGCGCAAGGTTGCATTCTGTACCGCGAGCGGGAGCGAGCGGCTCCCACCATGGCGCCATCGGCGGTCGGTGCAGCGCTGAGGTCGGCGTGAGACGCTATTGCCTGCTCACCGCCGTCCCGGTGTTCCTGTTCATGGGCAGGTGAAATTGATGATCGGCGTCCGGTTGTTGACCTCGTCACACTCCGGATCGAGCAGCGTCGCGTCGGCCATCGCGCGGAAGGTGTGCGCCCCCGCGGCGATCGGGAAGCTCGCCGCGTAAGGCACGAACCCTCCCGCGGGCGCGCCGTTCGGCCCGAAGAGCGGCTTTGCGACGCCGTCGATCCACACCCCGGCGTACGCGGGAGCGGCGTTGAGACCGCCGATGTTGGCCATCTGGAATTGCACCGAGACCGTGGGCAAGGTGCAGGTGAACGTGATGTTGCGGATGATCAGATCGGGGGTCTGTGCGCAATAGGCCTGCGCGACCTCACCGAGGTCGCCCTCTTCATCGGCGGTCTCGGGCGCGGCGCCGCAGCCGGACATGAGAGAGGTGAGCGCCACGGACAGGCCGAACGACAAGAGATGACGAAACGAAACGATCGAAAATACACGCATGGAGATCCTCCTCGGGCGCGGGCTCGGGGGCCGCGCACCGCTGCGTCGAGCAACGTGCGTGCCACCTCGGGATCGCGGGAATGAGCCGTGTTCGAGGCGCGATGAGCCTCGTGCGGTGCGAGGGAATGGCCTCTGCTGCGGTCGCGCGGGCTGGTTTGGAGGGGGCTCGAGCGCGGCATTTCAACTGCGCATGTCAACCGGCGGTTGACATGTCGATGTCGAACGCAGCGCCGCCGGTGCCCATGGGACCCTGATCGCGCGCTCGATCTCGGTTCTCCCTCAAGGTCGGGAGGCGCCCGCCGTTCCCTCATGCAGCATGAAACGCTCGCCGCGCCGGGCCCTCTCGCCGGCCGGCGGCATTGCCAAGGAGGTCTCGATGACCGAATCCCAGTCGCTTTGCCCGCCCACGAGCCCGACGGACGGCCCAAGATACGTTCGCCGGGGGTGGGTGGGGATCTTCGCGATGTGCCTCTTGATCACCGCAGGCTGCGATCAGCGCCGCCGCTCCAGCGACGATCCGGACCTCAACGAGCCGGATTACATGGAGCCCTCCCAGCAGGAGGATGTGCGCCCCGTATCGCGAGCCTCGCGCCTATCCTGCGCGATCGGTGATCCAGGCGAGGGCAGCGAGGCTCCGGTGCTGCTCGGGCTCGCCGCGCTCATCGCGGCGGGCCGATCGCGAACGAAGCGTCGTTCGAGCTGAATTCATGGCGCCTGTCCGCGCTCCGGGGATGAGCCTGCTCGCTCGCGGGCGCGCTCATCCCCGGGGACGCGTGTCAGGGCGCGTACGGGTTCACGTCGTCGATGGGCCGCTTGGGCTTGCCCTTGGGGGGCGCGCCGAGCGGAGACGTGTTCTGCGCAGGCTGCGCTGCGCCGTGGAAGCGCGGCGCGGGCGCGGCGTTGCCGGGATCGGACGTGGGGACGGGCTCGGGCAGCAGCGCCACCTCCATCACCCGATCGCGATCGAAGGTGATGATCTCCTTCCGGGTCACGAAGCCGGGCGCGTCGATGCGCAGCTCGTGGAGCTCGCCGTCGCGCGCGAAGGACGTGCTCACGGGGCTCGCGCCGAGCGGCTTGCCGTCGAGCAGGAGCGTGGCGCCGGGGGGCACCACGGAGAGCGACAGGCGCACCGAGGCGGGCGCCGCCGTCGCGACGGGCGGAGGCGCGGCGGCCTCGGCGCCGGGCGCGGGCGTCTTGCTGGGCAGCCAGAGGGCGAGGAAGAGCGCGGCCGCAGCGAGCAACGTCGCGCCGCCGAGCATGACCGGCTTGAGGTGCGTCGCGTCCTTGCGAGGCGGCACGTCGTGGGTCGAGAGCACCGAGAGCGTGAGGCGGCTCGGCGACGGCGTCTCCGGATCGGCGATCTCGTGGCGCCCCATGATGGACGCGGGCGGGCGCGCCGTGGTGGGCGGTGGTCGCCCCGTGGTGGGCGCGGGCGGGTGCGCCGTGGTGGGGGCGGGCGGGCGCGTCCCGACGGTGAAGATCTCGCTCGCCGTCGGCGGATCGAGCACCGGCAGCGGCATCGCCACGCTCTCGATCGTGGGCATCGCGAGCTGCTCGTCGATGATCGCCCGCATCCTCTGCCGGTCGGCCTTGAACGCCTCGGCGATGCGCCGGCCGATCTCCGGGCGGGGGATCTCGTCGCTCCGCGTCTGCAGGTAGTCCTCGAGGACGGCCTGCATGGCCGCGGCGGTCGGGTAGCGGTCCTCGCGATCGGGCGCCATCGCCTTCTCGATGATCGTGCACAGCACCGGATCGATGTTCGGATCGACGGTGCGGGGCGAGGGGATCTCGCCCGCGAAGAGGTGCTTCAGGATGCTCAGCTCGGGCATCCCCTTCCACAGCCGGCCGCCCGTCGCGGCTTCCCAGAGCAGCACGCCGACGGCGAAGACATCTGCGCGCCGGTCGACGGGCGGATCGCCCTTGGCCTGCTCGGGCGCCATGTACGAGACCTTGCCCTTGACCACGCCGGCCTTCGTCTCCGCGGCGGAGTTCTTGGCCTTGGCGATGCCGAAATCGACCACCTTCACGACGCCGTCGTAGGTGATGAAGATGTTGGGCGGGGTCACGTCGCGGTGGACGACGCCGAGCGGGGTGCCATCGAAGTCGGCGAGCTCGTGCGCGTGGTGCAGGCCCGCGAGCACGTCGGCGAGGATGCGGATGTGCATCGCGAGCGGCAGCGCCTCGCCGCGGCCGAGCCGGTGGCGCACGCGGCTGAGCGGCTGGCCGTCGAGGAACTCCATCGCCATGAAGTAGCGGCCGTCTTCGTCGCCGACCTCGTTGGTCTGTACGACGTTGGGGTGGCTGAGCCGCGCGGCGAGGCGGGCCTCGTCGAGGAACATGCCGAGGAACTCCGGGTCTTCGGCGAGCTCGGCGCGGATCTGCTTGATCACGACGAGCTTGTGGAAGCGGGCCGGGCCGCGCATCTCGGCCAGGTAGACCTCGGCCATCCCGCCGTGGCCGAGCTCCGCGAGCAGCCGGTAGCGCCCGAGCTGCCCGCCGCACTCGCCGAGCTCTTCTGGATTGCTGGTCATGGAAACCTCGCTGCACGGAGCGCCGAGCCCCGGGGCTGAGAGCCTGGGGCGAGCCGCTCGCCATTGGTCACGAAGTCACGAACGATCCACAAGCAATCGGCGCGCCGTGCTCGCGCTCGGCGACCGTGCCCGGGATCGATCGCGCGGGCAGCGGATCGCTCCCCGAGATCGCGTTGAATTTAGCGCCCGGCGAGGTGCGGTGCCACGTCACGCCGGTGGGCGGGTTCACCGGCGATGCGAATCGCATCGGCCGGCGCGCAGAGGCGTCGGATCGACG
The DNA here is from genome assembly GCA_046351295.1 of Byssovorax sp. Classification (GTDB taxonomy): domain Bacteria; phylum Myxococcota_A; class Polyangia; order Polyangiales; family Polyangiaceae; genus JAXLYT01. The sequence continues at coordinate 156,234 of JAXLYT010000006.1, read as the reverse complement.
AAAAGGCTGCGATGTGCGCCGCCTCACGGCGCTCGTGTCTATCGCGAAATCGGCGCGCATGGCGATCGACGGCCATTGAAGCGCGGGTCGCGCGCCTGCTCGCCGGCGCGCTGCCCGTGGGGCTACTGCTTCTCGAAGGGGTTGGTCTCGTCGAGCTTGCGCGGCTTGCGCTTGCCGTTCGTGGGCGGGGTCACGTCGGTGTTGCCGGCGGGTGCGGCGAAGCGCGGGGTGTTGACGGCGGGCGCCGTCGCGGTCTTCGGGTCGGACGTGGGCTTCGCGTCGGGCGTGAGGCTCAGCTCCATCGCGCGATCGCGGTCGATCTCGATGTCCTCCACGCGGGTCAGGTAGCCGGGCGCCTCGATGCGGAGCTTGTGCATCTTCGCGTCGACGGGGAGCGAGCCCTTCCAGGGGTTGCTCTCGAGCGGCTTGTCGTCGAGGAAGAGCTTGGCCTCGGGCGGCGTCGCGGCGAGCTTCAGCGTCACGGCGGCCGGCGCGCTCGCCGTCGCGGTGACCGGGGGAGGCGGCAGCGGAGCGCCTGCAGCGGGCGCCTTGCTGGAGAGCTGCCAGACCCCGATCAAGGCCACGGCGGCCACGGCGAGGGCGCCGATCATCATCCCCGTCTTCGATTTCTGGGGCGGCGGCTCGGGCTGGATCAACCGGGAGACGCTGGTGGTGCTCGTGGCGGTGGTGAGCGGCGTCTGCGCGCCGGTGAGCGTGTGGTTCGGGTTCGATCCGCTCCCTTCGAGGGAGGACGACGAGGTCCCCTCGGCGCGCGGATCGCTCATGCCGTCGATGCTCGTCGGCTGATCGATGATCGGCAGGCGGGGCGCGCCGGCGTCGGCCTTGCGCGCGCGCCCCTCGGCCTCGATCACGTTCTTGATCCGCGCCCGCTCGGCCTCGAAGTTCGAGGCGATGAGCTTGCCCATCTCGCGTCGCGTGCTGCGATCGCCCTGGGCCTCGAGGTAGCCCTCGATGTCGGCCTGGAGGTCGGCGGCGGTGGCGTAACGATCGTCGCGGTTCGGCGCGAGGGCCCGCGTGACGATCGCCTCGAGCTCGAGCGGGATGTCGGGCTTGACCTTGCTCGGCGGCTGGATCTCCCCCGCCATCAGGCGCTGGATGATCGTCAGCTCGGGGATGCCCTTCCACATGCGGGTGCCCGTCACGGCCTCCCAGAGCAGCACGCCCACGGAGAAGATGTCGGCGCGGCGATCGACGCGATCGCCCCGGGCCTGCTCGGGCGCCATGTACGCGACCTTGCCCTTGACCACGCCCGCCTTCGTCTCGGAGGCCGAGTTCTGGGCCTTGGCGATGCCGAAGTCGACGACCTTGACGATGCCGTCGTAGGTCACGAACACGTTCTGCGGCGTCACGTCGCGGTGGACGACGCCGAGCGGGGTGCCGTCGAAATCGTTGAGCTCGTGCGCGTGGTGCAGGCCCGCGAGCACGTCCGCGAGGATGCGCAGGTGCATGTTGAGCGGGAGCCCGCCGGCCTTCGCCAGCCGGTGGATCACGCGGTTGAGCGGCTGGCCGTCGAGGAACTCCATCGCCATGAAGTAGCGGCCGTCGGAGTCGCCGACCTCGTTGGTCTGCACCACGTTCGGGTGGCTGAGCCGCGCGGCGAGGCGCGCCTCGTCGAGGAACATCCCGAGGAACTCGGGATCCTCCGCGAACTGGGGCCGGATCTTCTTGATCACCAGGAGCTTGTTGAAGCCCGCCGGCCCGCTGGAGACGGCAAGGAAGACCTCGGCCATGCCTCCATGGCCGAGCTCGGCGATGAGCCGGTACTTGCCCAGGCTGCTCGTGGCCTCAGTCGTCTCTGCGGGAGTATCCCCCATGTGGGACCCTCTTCTCTCTTTCGCGCTTGCGCGAATCTAGCGTGGTTCCCCCCGCGTCGAGTGGCGACCCGAATCCGATCCAGTCGACCGAATTTTGACAAGACCGGGCCGAAATTCAAGTGTTTTCTGCGGCGATTTGCCTCACGTCCCGGGGCGCTCCGGAGCACCCCGGAGCGCCCGGGCGCGTCCCTGCGCGTTCGGGATCTGCGTGGTACGTGGCGTTACCGGCTCCGCGCCCCTTGTTCTACATTGTTGTACATCGGCGCCTGGCTGGCCGGTGCGTTCGCGTCCGGGTGCAGCGCCGTCGTGCGGGCGCAGCGTATTCGCCGGACCTGCGCTGAATCTTGCACGAAATGGTGGAACGCCGCCGAGGTTCGGTTCTTGCTTTTCGTGCGGTGAGCCGATCGCGCCGGACGCCGGTAGCTTCCCGAGCGGATGGTGCGTGAGCGTCCCCACTTCACGGGTCAATCCCGGGTTTCCAAGAGATCCCGGATCGAGCCGCGGCGCACGGGTGCGTGATGAGCTTGACCGTCGTCGATCAGGAACCCCATTCCTCGGCCACCTCGCCCCGGGCCGTCCGGGGCCTCGACGAGCAGCAGCTCCTCCGCCACGAGCTGCGCACCCCGATCAACCAGATCCTCGGCTACACGCGGCTGCTCCAGCACGAGCTGCGCGGCCTCGCGCCGCAGACCTCGCTCGACGACCTGGAGAAGATCCGCGGCGCCGCGCAGAAGCTCTTCGAGCTCATCCGCGCGCTCGACGGGCCCGCGGGCGGCTCGAGCGGGCCGCCGAGCATGCGCCGCGTCCCGAGCGTGATGATCCACAAGGACGCGCTGCTCGGCGAGCAGCGGCGGGAGGCGCCGGCGGCGGCGCAGCCGGACGACGGCGCGGGCGCGACGATCCTGGTCGTCGACGACAACGAGATGAACCGCGAGATCCTCTCCCGCGCGCTCCGGATGAACGGCTACGCGGTGGAGGTGGCCGCGGGCGGCGAGGAGGCGCTCGCGATGCTCGGCGATCGCCCCTTCGACGCCGTGCTCCTCGACGTGATGATGCCGGGGATGAACGGCCTCGAGGTGCTGCGCGAGGCGCGCAAGCGCTTCTCCGTGGCCGACCTGCCGATCATCATGGCGACGGCGCGCGATCGCAGCGAGGACATCGTCGAGGCGCTCCACCTCGGCGCCAACGACTACGTGAGCAAGCCCCTCGACTTCGAGGTCGTGGCCGCGAGGCTCCAGATCCACCTCTCGCTCAAGCGCTTCAAGGAGGAGATCGAGACCATGGCCGGCGACCTGGAGCGGAAGAACCGCTTCATCCAGAAGGTCTTCGGCCGCTACCTCTCCGACGAGGTCGTGGCGGAGCTGCTCGAGTCGCCGGAAGGGCTCCGCATCGGCGGCGAGAAGCGGCGGGTGTCGATCCTGATGAGCGATCTGCGCGGCTTCACCGCGCTCACCGAGGCGATGCCTCCGGAGAAGGTGGTGCACCTGCTCAACAACTACCTCGGCACGATGGCGGAGATCATCGCCCGCTACGGCGGCACCATCGACGAGTTCATCGGCGACGCGATCCTCGCCGTCTTCGGCGCGCCCCAGGCCGCGGACGACGACGCCCTGCGCGCCGCCGCGTGCGCGCTCGAGATGCAGCTCGCGATGGACGCGGTGAACGCCTACAACGAGAGGGAGGCGCTCCCCTCGCTCCAGATGGGGATCGCGCTGCACACGGGCGAGGTGGTGGTCGGCAACATCGGCTCCGAGATGCGCGCGAAGTACGGCGTCGTCGGCAGCCACGTGAACCTCACGGCGCGGATCGAGTCGTTCACCGTGGGCGGGCAGATCCTGATCTCCGAGAGCACGCGGGGGGACATCGGCCAGGAGGCCGAGATCGGGCGCACGATGTCGATCGACGCCAAGGGCTTCAAGGAGCGGATCGTGGTCCACGATCTCATCGGCCTCGGGCCGCCGTACGACCTCTTCCTCCCCTCGCGCGACGAGGCGCCGTTCCCGCTTCGCCGGCCGCTCGGGATCCACTTCTCGCGGCTCAGCGAGAAGCTGATCAACGCCGAGATCAGCGAGGCGAGGATCACCGGCCTCTCGCTCGACGGCGCGGCGATCGAGCACCCGGGCCCGCCGCCCGCCTTCGCCAACCTGCGCCTGCGCTTCACGGGCGAGGTCGGCAAGCGCGCCCCGGCCGACCTCTACGCCAAGGTGATCGAGAGCCACCCCGAAGAGGGCCGCTTCCTCGTCCGCTTCACCTCGTTCTCGCCCCCGATGCTCGCCTTCCTCCGCGAGCTGCTCATCGCCTACATGGCCTGAGGGGCGAGCTTCGCGAGCGCCTCGTCGACCTCGGTGGCGATCATGGTCGCGAGCAGCGCGTAGAGGGCCTCGCCCTCGGCCTCGGTGCCGAGCGCGGGCGCCCCGGTGTAGGCCTCGGTGAGCCCCATCGAGAGGAAGCTCTGCTTGCCCGCCTTGATCCCCTCCGACAGGCTCTGATCGAGGGCGGGCAGGGCGGAGGCCGCGGCCGTGTCGACGAGCGCGGGCGAAGCGGCGAGGACGAGCGAGGTCTCGTAGCGGCCGGCGTGGCATGCGCCGCTCTTGAACTCGGCCGAGAGCGTGCGGCCCCAGCGGCGGGTGAGCGGGCATGCCACCGAGGCGCGGCCCAGGGGGATGCCGTCCAAGGCCGCGCGCACGGCGGCGTCGTGCGCGGGCTCGAGGTGGTTGTTGATCAGGCACACATGCGCGAAGCCCGCGTCGAGGAAGCCTGTGATGACCGCGCGCAAGAGGGCGGTGAGCGCCTCGGCGGGCACGGAGATCGCGCCGGCGAAGCCCTCGGCGAAGCGGGTGACGCCGTACGGGATCGACGGGGCGAGGAGCGGAGAGAGGCCGCGCGCCTCGAGCTGCGGGATGGCGGCGAGGGCGGCGCGCTCGCTGATCAGCGTGTCCGTGCCGAGCGGCAGGTGCGGCCCGTGAGGCTCGACCGATCCGCAGGGCACGAGCGCGACGAGCCGCTCGCCGCGCTCCATGCGGGCGCGCAGATCGACCGTCGCGAGGTCGGCGAGGCGGAGCGACCCTCGTGCCGGCGCGCTCACCTCAGTGCCCCTTCGGGTTTTCGCCCCGGGCCTCGCGCTCCTTGAGCGACTTGCGATCGACCTTGCCGCGATCGTTCTTGGGCAAGTCGTCGACGAAGACCACCCAGCGCGGGTACTTGTGCTTGCTGAGCCGCTCCTTGACGTGATCCTTCAGCGCGGCGGCGAGCGCGGCCCGCGCCTCGTCCGTGCTCGCGTTCGCGCTCGCCTCGTCGCGCAGCACGACGAAGGCCTTGGGCTTGACGAGCCCCGCCTCCTCCGCGCCGATCACCGCGGCGAGCGACACGGCCGGGTGGTGCGTCAGGCAGTCCTCGACCTCGACCGGCGAGACCCAGATGCCGCCCACCTTGAGCAGATCGTCGGCGCGGCCGCTGAACCAGAGGTAGCCCTCCTCGTCGATCCGGAAGAGATCGCCCGTCCTGCACCAGTGGCCGAAGAAGGTGGCCCAGCTCTTGTCGCGATCCTGGAAGTAGCCGAGCGCGACCGAGTCGCCCTTGACCCACATCACGCCGGTCTCGCCGCGGGGCAGCTCGGGCTCGCCCGGGCCCTCGGCCTCGGAGGGGAGGATCTTCAGCGTGTAGCCGTCGACCACGCGGCCGAGCGAGCCGGGCTTCACGTCGCCGGGGCGGTTCGAGCAGTAGATGTGGAACATCTCGGCCGAGCCGATGCCGTCGTAGACCTCGCCGCCGAAGCGGGCGACGAAGCGGTTGAGGAGCGCGGGCGGGAGCGCCTCGCCGGCCGAGAGGTGGAAGCGCACCTGCGAGAAATCGAGCCTCGGCTGCCCCGCCGCCGCGAGGGCCTCGTCGTGGTCGAGCAGCTTGCCCATCATGGTGGGGACGTTGGTGACCACCGTGGGACGATGGCGAACGATGGCCGCCGACAGCGCCTCCGCGGTGGGGCGCTCGGCGAAGAGGGCCGTGGTGGCGCCGACGGCGAAGGGGAACATCAGGTTCGTGCCGGTGGCGTAGCCGAAGAAGAGCCGGGGCACGGAGACGGTGATGTCGTCCTTGCGGTAGCCCACGGTGCCCTTCGCGTAGACCTCGGTGTTGAAGGCGAAGTCGCGGTGGGTGTGGACGGCGCCCTTGCTCTTGCCGGTGGAGCCGGAGGTGAAGAGCCAGATGGCGATGTCGTCGCGGCGGGTCTTCCGCGGCGGCGGCGCGTCGCTCGCGCGCCCGTGGGCGAGCGCGTCGCGGAGAGAGACGGGCGCGAGCGGGGCGAGCGCGGCGGCGGCCGCGGGCGCGAGGTCGAGCGAGGCCTCGACAGAGCCGCCCGTCGCGACCTCGGGCACGAGGATCAGCGCGCGCAGCTCGGCGGCGGCGAGCGCCGGGGCGATGCTCTCCGCGACGCGCGGGTTGGTGATGATCACCGACGCGCGCGTGTAGTCGGCGAGATACGCGAGGTCCGCGGCGGGCGCCTCGGGGTTGCCCATGGTGACGACCGCGCCGTGGTGGAGCGTCGCGAAGAAGGCCCACGCGAAGGCCGGCGTGTCGTGCAGGACGATGAGCACGCGCTCCTCGCGCCGCAGGCCGCTCCCGGCGAAGAAGCCGCGCAGCGCGCGCACCCGCTCCGCCACCTCGGCGTACGTCTGCCGGAGATCACCGAAGAGGATGGCCGCCTTGTCGCCGAGCCCCTCGCGGAGCCTGTCGAAGAGGAAGTAATCGGCGAGGTTGAAATCGTCGGGGAACGTGGGCGCGCTCTTCACCCCAAGGCGACTACCACGGCCCGAAGACCGGCACCATCGGCCCTGTGATCCGCGCCACCGCGGCGATGCGGTAGGACATTTCCTGTCCCCTGGATCGCTCGGATCCATTGTCCGGAGAGGCGAAGAGATTAATCTCTCCCTTGTCCGAGAGACGCTCTTCCCCGCACACGGCGGGGGCCGGGGAGAGGTGCGCGCGGACGCCCAGGAGCAACCACCATGGCCGAGAAGAAATATCAATTTGTGGCAAACGACGCGACCCGGGAGAGCATCCTGCTCCGCGCCGCCTTCTGCGGTCCCACCGGCAGCGGGAAGACCAAGACCGCGCTGATCCTCGCCACGAGGATGGTGGAGCGCCTCGGCACCGGGCCGCTCTTCGTCATCGACTCCGAGAACCGGAGCGCGCTCCGCTACGCGTACAGCCCGCGCACGAGGCAAGGATACCGCTTCAAGCACCTCGCCATGCCCGAGGACGACTACAGCCCTCAGGCCTACATGGCCGCGCTCGACGCATGCGAGGCGCAGGGCGCGGGCGTCATCCTCATCGACTCGCTCTCGCACGCCTGGAACGGGATCAACGGCGTGCTGGAGATGGTCGATCAGATCACCGAAAAGTCGCGGAGCAAGAACACCTTCTCCGAGGGGTGGCGGCTCATGACGCCGCTGCAAAACCGCCTGATCCAGCGGATCTTGTCGTCCTCGGCGCATATCATCTTCACGCTGCGCTCCAAGGTGGAGTGGGTGATCCAGGAGAACGAGCGCGGCAAGAAGGAGCCGATCAAGGTCGGCCTCTCGCCGGTGCAGCGCGAGGGCGTGGACTACGAGCCCGACCTCTTCTTCGACATGACGGTGCCGGGCAACGACCTCATCGTCTCGAAGAGCCGCTGCGATCGGCTGATGCCGGGCGAGGTGTTCAAGCGGCCGGGGACGGACCTCAGCGACGTGATCATCGAGTGGATCCAGGACGCCGAGCCGCAGACCGGGCCGCGCTCGCTCGGCGAGGCGATCAGCATCGCGGTGACGGAGGGCATCGCCGCGGCGGAGCAGAAGTCGGCCGATCAGTACACGAAGGCGCGGCAGAAGCTCACCGCGTTCTGCAAGCAGCACGGCGTCTCGGAGCTCCGTCACGAGGCCGCGCAGCAGCAGCTCAAGGAGCGGGTCGCCGCGGCGACGGCCGCCTCCCGCGCAGGGACCCCGGTGGCCTTGCCCATCACCGCGCCGGTGAACGGGAACTCCAAGGTCGAGTCGGACGAAGACGTGTTGCGGCGCATCGACGCGGGGCTCGGTTGATCATGAGCGATGGAATCAACAAGGTGATGCTGCTCGGCCGGCTCGGCCAGACACCGGAGCTCCGCGTGACCCAGGCGGGCCTCTCGGTGCTCCACATGCGGGTCGCGACGAACGACTCCTACCTCGACAGAGACAAGGTCCGCCGCGAGCGCACCGAGTGGCACACGGTGGTGCTCTTCGGGCGGCGGGCCGAGGCGCTCGCCAAGATCCTCGCGAAGGGGATGCCCGTCTTCGTCGAAGGGTCGCTGCGCGGATCGAGCTACGAGCGGGACGGGCAGACGTTCCACAAGACGGAGATCGTGGCCAAGGAGCTCCTGCTCGTGGGCAGCGCGGGCAAGGGGAGCGAGGGCGAGGTGGCGGACGATCACGGCGAGGACGAGCGTCCCGCCGCGCGCCCGGCGCCCCGCCCGAAGAGCGGCCGCGGCCGAGGAAAGGCGTCGCCCACGCTGCCCGGCATGCAGGAGGAGCAGGCGCTGCGCGAGGGCGCCTACGGCGAGAGCGCGTACGCCGAAGGCGGCGAGCGCGACATCCCGTTCTGAGGGCGCGTGAGATCGCGGGTCACTGCGACGAGGGCTCGTCGGTGTCCTCGCCGCCGTACGTCTTCGGATCGATCTTGTTCTTGTCGATCCAGCGGCGGAGCTGGTTTCGGTGCAAGCCGAGGGCCTTGGCGGCGCGGGTGACGTTGCCCTTCTCCTTGCGCAGCGTGGCGAGGATGTTCTCCTTCGAGTGATCGGCGGGGCGGGGCCCGCTCGGGGGGCGCGACGAGGCCTCCTTGATCTCGATCCCGGCCGAGGCGGAGAGGTCCTTCGCCTCGACGGAGAGGCGCTTGCCGTCGCGCGCGAGGCGGCCGGAGAGCTTCACCTCCTGCACGAACTCGCGCACGTTGCCGGGCCAGGCGCGGAGGGCGGCGGCCTCGATGAAGCTCACGTGCAGCTTGAGCTCCGGGTCGATCGCCACGAGCTCCGTCTGGGCGAGCGAGGGCATCTCTTCGAGGCGCTCGACCAGCGCGGGGAGGCAGACCTCGGGGCGGCCGATCCGGAAGTAGAGGTCCTGGCGGAAGTGGCCGGAGGAGACCTCGCCGCGCAGGTCTTTCAGCGTGGCGGTGCAGATCTGGACGTCGACCTTGCGCGGGCGGGACGCGCCGAGCGGGAGCACCTCGCGCATCTCCAGCATGCGGAGGAGCTTGGCCTGCACCGCGGTGTCGAGCTCGGCGATCTCGTCGAGGAAGAGCGTGCCCTTGTCGGCGGCGACCACGTAGCCGTCGGTGTCGACGGTGGCGGCCGAGTGCGAGCCCTTCTTGGCGCCGAAGAGCAGGCTCTCGGCGAGGCCGGTGGGGATGGCGGCGCAGTTGACGGCGATGAACGGGTGCTCGCCGCGGCCGCTCGCCTCGTGGAAGGCGCGCGCCGCGAGCTCCTTGCCGGCGCCGCTCGGGCCGGTGATGAGCACGGTGTTGCCGGTGGCGGCGGCGCGGGCGATCTGCTCGCGGCTCACCCGCAGCGTCGGGCCGATCACCTCGCGGCCGGAGATCTCGACGCCGCCGCGCAGGAAGGGGCGCAGGTCGCGCGTGAAACGGAAGAGCGTCTGCCCGATCCGCAGCACGCGCGGCAGCGTGGTGAACGTCTCGTCGTTGATCCGCCGGCCGTCGACCGCGGTGCCGTTGCGGCTGTCGAGGTCGGTCACCCGGACGCCCGACCCCGCGATCGCGATGCGCGTGTGGCGGCGGGAGACCCGGTCGTCCTCGACCATGAACGCGTCCGGCCCGGCGACGCGCCCGAGCTCGAGCGCCGCGGGGCCGATCCGGATCGGCTTGCACACGGCCTCCCCCTGGGAGAAGATCTGCACGAGCCCGAGGATCGGAGCGTCGAGCGGATCTTCCGCCATGAGGCTCTCTTCGATGGTCCTGCCGTCCTTGGCTAGCATACGGGGCGTCGGGTCGAGGGGGAGCGCGGTCGGCGCCCGCGTTGGTCTTGGTGCACGAATCTATCACCGACGACCGGCGATGGGGTCCCCGGAACCGGAGGTCGCCCCGGACGTGAGGAGGATGGCTCAGAAGCGGGAGGTCAGCTCCAGCTTGGCGCCCTCGAAGGGCGGAAATTGCCGGCAGACGCCGGAGACGCAGCGGATGGCGCCGCGGCGCTGGCCGACGAAGACCGCCACCGTGTCGAAGAGGCGCCCGAGGGTGCGCGCGACGAGGCCGCCCTCGTCGCCTTGGTGCGAGCGCCACTGGATCCCACCGTTGACGAAGTGACACACGTCGCGCCCCGCCTGGGCCGGCTTGCTCAGGGTGGCCGGGACCTCGGGCTGACAGCCGTTCTGGACCATGTACTCGTAGCCGACGACGGCCGAGAGGTGCGGCGACCACTGGAGCGCGGTGTAGTTCTCGCCCTCCATCCAGGGCAAATCGCTCGGTCCGATGTCGGCGCCGCTCAGGATGATGCTGCTCCGCGGCTCGTAGCGGCGGCGGTGGAAGCCCTGCATCTGGAGCGTGAAGGGGCCCGCGATGTGCTTCACGAGGTCGTAGCGGATGTAGCCCTCGCGGTAGAAGGTGAAGACCTCGTGCGGGTCGGGGCTCGCCGGCGCCACGCGGTCGGTCACGCGGCCGCCGATCCACGCGCGCGCATGCGATTGGCCGCGCTCGAAGCCGATGTCGACGCCGGCCGCCGCGTCCCACGTGCGCGTCTCCTTGTCCTCGGTCGTCGCGCAGTCGTAGTTGCTCGGGTCGTACTCGGACCAGCTCGAGTAGCGGCCGAGCCAGGCGTACACCGAGGTCTCCTTGTTGAAGCGGTAGTCGGCGCGCCCGCGGCCGCCGGTGATGCACATGTTCGGCGAGCCGAGGGGTTGCGTGTAGATGGGCTCGGCGGTGGGCGGCGAGTTGTACGTGAGGATGCCGAACTCGGGCCCGCGGAAGCCGGGCGTCACGGTGTCGACGTTCGCCGAGAGGGGGAAGAGGCTGCGATAGTGCTTGAGCTCGAGCGAGACGGAGAGCGGCCCGGCGCTCACGCTGCCGCTCGCGTACACGGCGTAGCCCGAGAGATCGCGCGCCTTGTCGCCCACGCTCCCGTCGGCCCCGGGCAGGGGGAGCCGCCCGTCGCGCAGGCTCTGCCCGGCGACCTCGACGTAGAGATCGCCGTGCTTCTTGATGTCGGGGATGGTGATCGAGCCCGAGTACGTGAGGACGGTGTTGTGCTGGCGTGACGGGTCCGACGCGCTGAAATCGGGGAACTGTGCGCGGCACGAGGAGGTGTCGGCGGCGCCGCCCGTGCTCGGGCTCTCGGCCTGCAGGCAGTTGATGAGATCCTCGGTGTGGGACTTGCGCGCGAGGACGGAGGTGTTGGCGCCGAGCGTGAAGAGGCGCGTGCCGCCCTCGACGTGCGCGCCGAGCACGGTGTCTTCCAGGTAGTTCGGCTGCGCGGCCTCGACCAGGCGCACGGGCTTGCCGGCGTCGTCGTAGACGTAGGTCGTGAGGTCGCCGGCGCGGGGGAAGCCGAAGAAGAAGGGCGATCCGTCGCCCGAGAGGCGCCGCCCGCTCTGCTCGTCGACGCGCAGCGGGTTCATCTGGCCGGCGAAGATCGTCCCGCCGAGGCGGAAGGCGCCGAAATCGTGATCGGCGACGACCTTCATGCCGCGCACGGTGGTGTCGATCGCGAGCTCGTCGATCTTGCGCACGCTGAAGACGAGGCCGCGGCCGAGCTGCACGTAGAAATCGCCGACGGTGATGTCGACGCCCGGGCGGCTGTACCCGATGAAGAGCTTCGAGGGGTAGAAGCTCCGGAGGAAGCGCGAGTGCAGCTCGCGGTAGAGCTTGTTGCGCTCGTCGTTCTGCGCCTTCGCGAGCTCGTCGGGCGTGAGCGGCTTGCCGGGCGGGGGCGGGTCGTAGATCTTGTCCGCCGCGCGCGCGCTGATGCCGGCGTTGTCGAGCGTGCCCGCGAACGCCGCCCCGTCGAGGCGCAGGCCGAGCCGCAGGTTCCACCAGGTCGCCTGGATGTTCAGGCGATCGAGCCACTCGGCGTAGTTGTCGTCGACCTGGGTGGAGACGTCGCTCGCCGTGAAGTTGCGGTTGTCGAAGCGATAGTTGAAGACGAAGGTGTTGGTTACGTCGAGCAGCAGCGGCTTGCCGCCGACGTTCGGCACCTCGACGGCGCCGGCGGCGGCGGGGAGGGCGAGCACGGCGAGCGCGAGGGGGGCCGCGAGCGCGGCGACGTGACGAGGCACGCGCCGTTTTTATCACGGAGGCGCGGCGGCATGCGCGTTATGAAGGGTGAGCGAGGGTGAGCGGAGAGGTGGGGCTACTTGGCGGCGAGGGCCTTCTCGACCTTCTCGCCGAGGGCCTTCTCGTCGCCGGGCTGGTAGCCGGCGTGCTTCTCGATGATGTTGCCGTCCTTGCCGATGAGCACCGAGAAGGGCATCTCCTTCTTCGGGTTGTAGCGGGAGACGACGACGGTCTCCTGATCGAGCAGGACGGGGAAGATCATGTCCTTGTCGTGGACCACCCGGTTGACCTCGGCGAGCGACTCGGGCCCGTCGAGGGAGATGGCGAGCACGACGAAGCCCTTGTCCTTGTTGGCCTTGTAGAGGTCGACGAGGTGGGGCATCTCCACCATGCAGGGGTCGCAGGTGGTGGACCAGAAGTCGAGCAGGACCACGCTCTTGCCCGCGTACTCGGACAGGCGCACCGTCTTGCCGTCCACCGACTGGAGGCTGAAGTCGGGGGCGGAGCCGGCGCTCGCCGTCTGAGGCTCGGCGCCGCCGCCGCTGCATGCGGAGGCGCCGAGGGCGGTGACGAGCGTGAAGGTGAAGAGACTACCGAGGCGGGAGGTCATCGACATCAGCCGCCGGTGATCGTCTTCTCGAAGAGGTTCCAGTAGGTGTCGTCGGGCACGCCCGCGATCACCTGCACGATCACCATGTTGCGGGTGTTGATGATCATGTTGCTCGGGAAGGCGTTGGCCGAGAAGACGGCGCCGAGCTCGAGGCCGGGCTCGATCACGGCGGGGAAGTCGACGTTGTACTTCTTCGTCCAGCTCACGAGGTTCTTCGAGGTGGCGGCGACGCCCTGGGTCGGCCCGTCGGTCAGGAGGAGCATGAACTCGCCGCCCATCGGCTTGTACTTGGCGTGGCGGGGCGGCAGCTCCGTCTTCGCTTCCTGGTTGCAGGGGCCGCACCACACGGCGGCCGCGTCGATCACGAGCGCCTTGGGCTTCGGCGTGCCGGCGCCGTAAGGCGAGCCCGGCGGGAAGAGGCGATCGTCGACCTCGGGGCTCGCGGGGTTGTAGCTCGGGTCGTCGGCGTGCGGGTTGTAGAAGTGCGAGAGGTGGATCTCCTGCATCGCGGTGTTCAGCACCGACGGGTTCGCGAAGCCGATGAGCTTGTAGTTGTGGATGATCGAGCCCTTCTTGTAGCCCCAGGGGCCGGCCGGATAGGCCTCGGCGGGCTTCGCGGCCTGGCCGCTGTTCTCCGGGAAGTCCGGCGCGGTGACCGCCGGGGGCGGGTTGTTGCCGCCGCTGCTGCTGCTGTCGCCGGTCGGGTCGGACTCGCCGTCGCAGGCTGCGAGCCCGAGCGCGAGAAGGCCGATCGCCAAGGAGAGAAGAGTTCCGTTTCGCATACGCCTCCGCGAGGTGCTGAAATTTGCTGGGAAGGGATTGTCCCGGTGACCGGAGGGCGCGTCAAGGAACACCGGCGCGATCTCGGGCGGATCGTGAAAGGACCGGAGCGCGAGATTGTTGCAGTCACGCTGCATGCTTCCGCTCCAGCTTCGAAATTCTGCTGCCGGATGAGAAAACCGCGCTTGCTTTCGCCGAAGCTGTGGGGTCGGGTGCCGGAACCGGGTACGAATGGGCGAGGCGTCTCGCCGGTGCGGCCGGCGGGGCGCGAAGGCACCTTCTTCTTTACGGTTCACCCCTGGGGTCGAGGTCAACGTCATGCGGCATGTGCGGTATTCGAAGGATCGGATCGGTGGCGGACGCAGCTCCGCGGTCTCGGGGGCGCGCGTGTCCGGCGGCCTCCGCGCGGTGAGCGCGGCGCTCTCGTTCGGCGTGCTGGCGGGGGCGCTCGGGCTCCTCGCGGCCTGCGGGAGCAACACGGGGACCACCGGCAGCGGCGGCGGCACCACGACCGGGACGACCAGCGGCACGGGCGGCGCCGGCGAGTGCGTGAACGGGGTCGTCATCAACGGGAAATGCGTCGCCAAGTGCACGCCGGACAAGTGCCTGCCGGGCAACGTGTGCGTCGAGAACGAGTGCAAGCTGACCTGCACCGTGCACACCGACTGCCACGCCGGGACGCAGGACTGCGCCCCCGCCAAGGAGGACGACACCAACGCCGACGTCCTGGTCTGCACCGACACCGGTCGCGCCGCGCAGGGCGCGCCCTGCCCCTTCGGCAAGGAGTGCAACACCGTCACCTCGTGCCCCGACGGCAAGGCCTGCGACTACACGCAGTGCGGCGGCAAGGAGTGCACGAAGGACGCAGCCGCGTGCGGCGACGCCGAGGGCTGCACCATCGGCACCTGCCCCGACAAGTCGGCGTGCACCGTGCCCGCTTGCCCGGCCGACCAGTGCAAGCCGACCATCTGCCGCACCTCCGGCGAGGGCGACGCGCTCGCGTACTGCTCGATCAACGACTGCCACGGTGACGCCGAGTGCCCCGGCGGCTTCAAGTGCGGCCTGATCCACGATCCGCACGGGATCTGCAACTCGAACCCGCCGAAGGGCGACAACAACTTCTGCGGCAAGACCGCCGAGGCGTGCATCGATCCCGCCGATTTCATGATGAACGGGTCGACCGCCTTCGAGGGCTCGATGTGCATCCTCCGCAGCGCATGCACGAAGCGGATCGACTGCGATCCCTGCGAGACCGACCTCGACTGCTCGCAGATCGAGGGGCAGGTGTGCATCCCCGTCGGGCCGAACGCCGACAAGCGCTGCGTGACCAAGTGCAAGGCGAGCAAGGACTGCTCGCCCTCGTACCAGTGCACCGGCGGCAACTGCGTGCCCCGCTTCATGGGCGGCTGCATCGGCACCGGCAACTTCTGCGAGCCGTGCCAGAACGACGAGGACTGCGGCAAGAAGGGCACCACCAAGGCCTGCGTCGAGGTCGACGACATCACCGGCGAGCGCGGCTGCCTCGATCTCTCCTTCCCCGACATGTGCACGAAGACGGCCGACTGCCCCACCGCCCCCGGCGGCAAGCACGCCGTGTGCGGCACCGAGCTCGGCGCCCAGCCCGGCGACTCGCTCTACAACCGTTGCTACCTGCCCTACAACGGCAACACGAACAAGTTCAGCTGCTGGTGAGCTGAAGCGGTGTTCCACCGAACACCGGATCCCGCTCCCACCTCCGCTCCCGCTCCCGCTCCCGTTCCCGCTCCCGCTCCCGCTCCCGCTCCCGTTCCCGCTCCCGCTCCCGCTGGGTAGTGGGAACGGGAGATGTGGGCCCGCGCCCCGGCACGAAACCGACGTGCGCGTCCGCCTTTACGTGCGCCTCCGGTTGAAGCACGGTTCCCCCCGAGAGCGAAGGGGCGAGCGGCAAGGAAGCCCCCCGTCCCGCGGCGCGGAGCCGGCTCGAGCTCCACCTCCGGAGCGGAAGGAGACCTCACCATGAACAGCAAGATGAAGTGGCGCCTGCTCGCGATGCCCGTCGCCGTCGCCGCCGTCGGCATCCCCGTCGGCTGCGACCAGCTCACCCAGGCGCAGCAGACCCTGTGCTGCACCGATTTCAAGGTGGGCGCCGACCTGAGCGCGGCCGACTGGCAGATCGAGGGCGACGCCAAGGCCAAGGCCGATTTCGCGTCCTTCATGCAGGCCACGGCCGACTTCGCGGGCACGGCGACCGCCGTCGTCAACGACGTGGGCGCGGCCTGCCAGGCCATCGCCGTCGACCTCGGCGCGGCGCCCGACTCCGTCAAGACCACCAACGCGGCCGATCGCACGACCGCGTGGTGCGACGCCGCGGCCGCGAAGATCAACGCCAAGTTCAGCGGCAAGCTGGTGGTGGTGCCGCAGCCGCCGAGCTGCTCCTTCAACGCCAACGTCCAGGCCTCGTGCGAGGCGACGTGCGCCGCGCAGGCGAGCTGCGAGGCCACGCTCGGCGACCTCAAGGTGCGCTGCGAGCCCGGCAAGCTCTCCGGCAAGTGCAGCGGCAAGTGCACGGGCACCTGCGAGGGCTCGGCCAACGTGGCGGTGACGTGCAAGGGCACCTGCGCCGGCACCTGCGAGGGCAAGTGCTCGGGCCAGTGCTCGAAGACCACGCAGGGCGGCGACTGCCGCGGCTCCTGCGAGGGCACCTGCGACGGCGAGTGCCGCGGCTCGTGCCAGCTCGACGCGAGCGCCTCGGGCACCTGCGAGGCCGACTGCACCGGCTCCTGCGACGTCGACTTCGTCGCGCCCAAGTGCCGCGGCGAGCTCAAGCCCCCGTCGGCCGAGTGCCAGGGCTCGGCGCAGTGCGACGCTTCGTGCAAGGCGAGCGCGAGCGCCCGGGTCGACTGCACGGAGCCGTCGATCGAGATCTCGTACACCGGCGCGTCGAGCGCGGAGATCAACCTGGCGATCGCCTCGCTCCGCCTGAACCTCCCGAAGATCCTGATGAACTCGGCCGGCAAGGGGAAGTTCCTCGTCGAGAACGCCACCGCGCTCGTCGACGCCTCGGTCGACCTCGTGGCGAACGCCGACAAGCTCAGCGCGAAGGCCGGCATCTGCTCGATCCCGGCGTCCGACGCGCTCAAGACGGCCGGGGAGAACCTCGCCGCGTCGCTCCAGGCGAGCGTGAAGGTCGTCGGCTCCGTCGGCCTCTGATCGCGCCGATTTCGAGCCCGCGCAGGGGGAGGTCACGCTCCGTGACCTTCCCCTGTTGACGATTCGCCCGGCCCGCTCTACCTGAGCCGGGCTCTATGTCGATCACCGTCGAAGCCGCCCTCGCCGCGCTCGGGAACGTCCAGGATCCCGAGCTCCACATCGCGATCACCGAGCTCGGGCTCGCGCGGGACCTGACGGTCTCGGGCTCCGTCGTCGAGCTGACGCTCGAGCTGCTCTCCCCGGGCATCACCTACAAGCAGGCGCTCGACGGGGCGGTCCGCGCCGCGCTCAAGGGCGCCGGCGCGAAGGAGGTGCGCGTCAACCCCGAGCTCGCGATCCCGACGAGGAACATCCTCTCCGACGATCCCTGCCTCACCGTGAAGAACATCGTGCTCGTGATGAGCGGCAAGGGCGGCGTCGGCAAGAGCACGGTCGCGGCGAACCTCACGCTCGCCCTCAAGCAGATGGGCGCGAAGGTCGGGCTCCTCGACGCGGACATGTACGGGCCGAGCGTGCCCACCATGCTCGGCGTCTCCGGGCGGCCCACCTCGGCCGACGGGCAGCGCTTCCTCCCGCTCGAGCGCTTCGGGGTCAAGCTGATGTCGATCGGCTTCCTGCTCGAAGACCCGCGATCGGCCGTGGTCTGGCGCGGGCCGATGCTCCAGAACGCGCTGCTCCAGTTCCTGCGCGACGTCGACTGGGGCGACCTCGACTACCTGATCCTCGACCTGCCGCCCGGCACGGGCGACATCGCGCTCACCATCTCGCAGAAGCTCCGCACGACCGGGGCGATCATCGTGACGACGCCGCAGGAGGTGGCCCTCCAGGACGTGTACAAGTCCGTCTCGATGGCGCAGAAGGTGGGCATCCCGCTGCTCGGCGTCGTCGAGAACGAGAGCTACTTCATCTGCGACGGGTGCTCGAAGCGGCACGAGCTCTTCGGCGCGGGCGGCGGGCAGAAGATCGCCGATTTCGCGAGCGCCCCGCTGCTCGGGCAGATCCCGATCGACCCCGCGATCCGCGAGTGGGGCGACGCCGGGACGCCGGTGGTCGAGGCGGCGCCGGAGAGCCCCGTGGGCAAGGCCTTCCTCGAGGTGGCCGAGCGCCTGGCCGGCCGGGTGAGCGCCCACAACCTGTCCCGAGGTGAGGGCCTGCGCATCGATCGCAGCGGCGGCAAGCAGCGCCACCTGCCGATTTCCCGGTAGATCCAGGCTGGATCCGGCGTGAATCAGTCCCTGGTCGACCGGGGCGAGAGGCCCGGCGGCGCGCGCGGCGCGATCGCTCTCGCGAAGCATCGCGAGGTAGGATAAGGTTTGCGCCCCCTACCCCCGGGCGAGCCTCCGGGCGCTCGATCTACGCGAGCACGGAGACACGATGCGCGCGGTGCGCGCGAGGCGCGATGAACACGGACGACAACACGACGACGACGGCGGAGCCGGCCCCGGCCCCGCCTGCACCTGAGCAGGGCACCTCCACCTCCAGCGCGCCGAGCGCGGCCGGCGACGATCCGCCGCCCCCCGCGAAGGCCGAGGCGAGCCCCGAGCCGAGCGACGCTCAGCCCGAGGCCCCCAAGGCCAAGGCCAGGGCCGAGGACTGGGAAGAGCTGCCCGGCGACGACATCGGCAACCGGATGCCCGGCAACCATGTGCCCGACGACATCGGCAACCGCCGTCCGGGCGGCGGCGCGCGTCCGAAGCCCGCCGGCGGTGAGGCCGGCGCCGCGACCGCGGCTGCTGCTCCGGGCGAAGGCGGGACGGGCAAGAAGCGCCGCCGCCGCCGCCGCAAGGGCGCGCACGGAGCGCCGGGCGAGGCCGGCGCGCACGCGCAAGGTGAGGGCGGCGCCGAGCATGCCGAGGGCGGCGCCGAGCACGAGGAGGGCGAGGGCGCCGAAGGCGAGCACGCGGAAGGCGAGCATGCCGAGGGCGAGCACGCCGAGGGCGAGGGCGGTGAGCACGCCGAGGGCGCCGAGGGCGAGCACGCGGGAGGCGAGGGCGGCGGCAAGCGCAAGAAGCACGGCAAGGGCGCGCCCCGGCCGGAGCGCGAGCGGCCTGCCTTCAGCATCGGCGAAGAGGTCTTCGGCCGCGTGGCCAAGGTGACCGACGCAGCGGTGTGGATCGACATCGCCGGCAAGGCCACCGGGCTCTTCGATCGCCGCGAGATCATGGACGAGGAGCCGCCCGTCGAAGGCGATCAGTTCATCGCCACCGTGGCCTCCACGGGCGTGCGCGGGGGCATGCTCATGCTCTCCCGCCTGCCGCTCATCCTCGAGGAGACGCGCAAGATGCTCGAGGCGGCCGCGCAGAGCGGCGAGGCCGTCAACGGCTTCGTCACCGGCGCCGTCAAGGGCGGGCTCGAGGTCGACCTCGGCGGCCTTCGCGCCTTCGCGCCGGCCTCCCACGTCGATCTGCGCCACGGCGCCGACCTCAACTACCTCGTCGGCAACCGGCTCGACTTCATCGTCACGCAGTACGCGAAGAAGGGCCGCGACATCGTCGTCTCGCGCCGCAAGATGCTCGAGGACGAGAGCAAGAAGCTGCGCGCCGAGGCGATGTCGAAGATCGAGGCCGGGAGCGTGCAGAAGGGCATCGTCCGCAAGGTCGTGGCCTGGGGCGTGTTCGTCGCCCTGCCCGACCTCGGCGGCGTCGAGGGCCTCATCCACATGACCGAGGCCAGCCACGACCGTGGCGCGCGCCTGACCGACCTGTTCAAGCCCGGCGCCGAGATCGAGGTGAAAGTCCTCCGCGTCGACGAGAAGGGCAAGCTCTGGCTCAGCCGCAAGGCCGTGATCGCCGATCCGTGGGACTCGGTGAAGGAGAAGTACACGATCGGCTCGCGCCACAAGGGCAAGGTGGCCCGCATCCAGCCCTTCGGCGCGTTCATCGAGCTCGAGCCCGGCATCGACGGCCTCATCCACACCGCCGACCTCTCGCTCAAGTCCATCGAGCACCCGGAAGAGGTGGTGAAGGTGGGCGAGGAGATCGAGGTCGTGGTGGCGAGCTGCGACACAGGCGCCCGGAAGATCGGCCTGCACCCGGCGCCCCCGCCCGGCGAAGAGGCCGAGCCCCGCCAGCGCATCCAGCCCCACAAGGTCGTCAAGGTCTCCGTCGTCCAGGCGATGGAAGGCGGCCTCGTCGTGCGCGTCCTCGGCGTCACCGGGCGCCTCGCGCGCGGCTTCATCCCGGCCGGTCACACCGGCACCATCCGCGGGACCGACCTCCGCAAGGAGTTCCCCGTCGGGACGCAGATCGACGCCAAGGTGCTGGAGATCGATCCGCGCCGCGGCGAGGCCAAGCTCTCGATCCGCGCCCTCAAGGAGGACGCCGAGAAGCAGGCCTACCAGCAGTACCGCGCCGGCGTGGCGCGCGAAGCGAAGTTCGGCACCTTCGCCGACCTGATGAAGAAGAGCTGAGCCGCCTGTCGAGATCGTTGGAGCTGCAACGGTTGCAGCTCCAACGATCTCCTCGCGCTCAGTTCCAGTTGCAGCAATCCCAGAAGCACGAGCCGCAGTCCTCGCCGCACTCGGGCTGGCAGAGCCCGTCGCCGCAGCCGCCGCAGCATGTCCCGCCGCAGTCGAAGGCGCAGGTGCACGCGTCCTCGCCGCACTGCGGGAGGCAGTTGCCGTCGCCGCAGGTGCTCCCGCAGCAGGGGTCGACCCCGCAGTCGCCCTGGCAGTTGCAGGGGCTCTCGCCGCATGCCGGCTGGCAGACCCCGTCGCCGCACACGCCGCCGCAGCAGCCGCCGAAGCCGCAGTCGACCGGGCACGAGCAGCCGTCTTCCCCGCAGCCGCCGTCGCAGAAGCCGTCGCCGCAGGAGTTGCAGCAGAAGCCGCAATCGGCGGGGCACGAGCACGCGCTCTCCTGGCAGCCGGCCTGGCACTGGCCGTCGCCGCAGGTGGGCGCGCAGTCGCTCGGGCAGGTCTCGCAGGTCTCGCCGCCCGAGCACACGCCGTTGCCGCAGCATGCCTGCGACGCGCAGTCGCCGGGGCAGGAGCAGCCGTCTTCGCCGCACGCGGGCTGACAGCTCCCGTTGCCGCAGGTGTTGCCGCAGCAGGCCGCCGGGCAATCCGAGGGGCAGCTCGCGCAGGTCTCCCCGCACTGGCACTTGCCGTCGCCGCAGGAGGGCGCGCAGTCCGAGGGGCACGAGCCGCAGTCCTCGCCGCCGTTGCACGCGCCGTCGCCGCAGCAGGGGCAGTCGGCGGGGCACGAGCCGCACGACTCGCCGCCGTCGCACGCGCCGTTGCCGCAGCACGAGCCGCAGTCCGCGGGGCAGCTCTGGCAGGTCTCGCCGGGCTCGCAGGCGCCGTTGCCGCAGCACGAGCCGCAGTCGGCCGAGCAGCTCTGGCAGGTCTCGCCGCCGTTGCAGAGGCCGTCGCCGCAGGTGCATGCGCAGTCGGCGGGGCACGAGCCGCACGACTCGCCGGCCGAGCAGACCCCATCGCCGCAGGTCTGGCACTTGCCGCAATCGGCGGAGCAGCTCGCGCAGGTCTCGCCCTCCTCGCACACCGTGTTGCCGCAGCAGGCGCCGCAGTCGGCCGGGCAGTCGTGGCACGACTCGGGCGCCGTGCACGTCCCGTCGCCGCAGGTGCATGCGCAGTCGTCCTTGCAGCTCTGGCAGCTCTCGCCCTTCTCGCAGACATGGTTGCCGCAGGCCGGGCACTGGCCGCAGTCGCCGGGGCAGCCGTGGCAATCCTCGCCGCTGTCGCACGCGCCGTTCCCGCAGCACGAGCCGCAATCGGCCGGGCAGCTCTGGCAGCTCTCGCCCGCGGTGCACATCCCGTCGCCGCAGGCGCAGGGGCAGTCGTCGGGGCAGAAGGTGCACTGCTCGCCGGGCTCGCAGACGTTGTTTCCGCACGACGAGGTGCCCACGCACGCGGTCTTCCCGCTCCCGGCCGGCTGCTCGGCGCAGCTCTCGCCTGAGGGGCAGGTCACGCCGATGCATGCGCAGGGCAAGGCCAGGACGAGCCGCCCGGTGGTCTCGTCGGGGAACGAGATCTGGAGCGAAGGGTGCAGATCGGGCGAGCCCTCACCGGTCTCGATGGTGAAGGTGGCCGACGCGGTGTGCGTCCCGCCGGACGAGGCCTTGGGCTGCACCTCGATCGCGATCGGCAGCGCGCTCGGATCGTCGATCGGATAGTCGCGCTTCTGCTCGACGGTCGTCCCGGCGAGGAGCTCGAAGTGGATCGCCGACAGCTTGCCCGCGCAGCGTTGCCCGATCCCGAGCACGATCGAGAGCGTCGCCGTTCGCCCCGTGGCGACCTCGCCGCAGTCGATCGCCGTGACGAGGAGCAAGAGCAGGAACAGGCCCGCGCCGAGCCTCGCCAACGCGCTCACCTTCGACCCGCGCATGCCTCATGGTCGCGCCGGCGGGGTCGCGCCGCAAGACGCCGTCGTCAGGGCGGGGATTCGAGCGCGCATGCCCCGGAGATCGAGCGGGCGCAGCACTCGCCGGGGGCGCAGGCGTTGCCCGTGGTGCTGAGCCCGGCGCCGCACACCGCGTCGCTGTTACAGCCGCAGCCCGGGCCCGCGTCGCTCCCGGCGTCGTCGCTCCCGGCGTCGTCGACGCCGGCCTCGGCGGGCCCGCCGTCCGTCATCGGGTCGCCCGGACAGGCGCAGGAGGCGCCCACGTGGAACACGATCTTGCGCGCCTTGCCCTCGCAGAAGTCGGCCTCGACGATCTGCGGGTCGGTGAGCGGCGGGGGGAGCGCGCCCGACGGGCACGCGAACTCCTTGCCGACGGCGGCCGATCCATCGCCCGAGAGGCCGTCGAAGGCCGTCACCTGCACCGTCACCCGCGCCTTCGCGTCCTTGCCGAAATCTCGTTCGAGCACGAAGCTCGCGGGCGTCTGCGCGCCTGGATCGGCCAGCTTGACGCAGAGGGTGGTGAGCGTCTCCTTGCCCTCGATCACCTCGACCATGGCCGACGAAGGCGTCGCCGCGGCGCCCTTCACGTTTTGCAGCTCGACGAGGAGGTAGCTCGGATCCTGGGGCGCGGTCGTCCCGCAGTCGGCGAGGGAGAAGAGCGTAACGAGCGCACCGATCGCGGCCGGCACGCAGAGGAGGAGGGGCGCGCGCTTTCCTCGGGTCACGCTAGAACCTGAACCCGGCGCTGGTGGGGATCACGCGGTCGACGGTGCTCGTGGGCGGGCTCGCGGGCTCTTCTCCCCTGGGGCGCACGGCCATCACCACGCCCACGGCGGCGCCGCCCGTGACCACGATCCCGATCGTCGTCCAGAACCAGGCCTTCTGGTAGATCGCCTGCTTCGGCGGGGGCGGCGGCTCGGCGCTCTTCGTCTTCGGCGCGGTGAGGGCGAGCTCGGTGTCGGCGCTCGAGATGGTCTTGTTGACGGTCGTGGTGTCGTACCCGGCGGCCTCGATCACGAACACGTGCTTGCCAGGATCGAGCTCGATCTGCCCGGTGGACGAGAGCGCGGCCTTGACCCCGTCGACCTGCACGCCGGCGCCGGCCGGGTTGAGCCTCAAGGTGAGCGTGACGATCTTCTCCTTCACCTCGCCGAGGATCTTCTCGATCTCCTTCTTCAGCGCCGGCTTGAGCGGCTTCTGGCTCGACGCCTGATCGAGCGTGCTCACGAGGACGCGCCTGGCCTCCACGTAGCGGCCGAGGGCGCGCAGCGTCGCGCCGATGTTGAACTCCGCCGAGGCCGAGGGGACGAGCTCGTCCGACTTCTGGAACACCGCGAGCGCCTCGGCCCACTTGCCCTCGTCGCTGAGGGCCACGCCTTGATCGAAGAGGGCGCGCGCCTGCCGCTCGGTGCTCGACGGCTTGTCGGCCCGCGCGGCGCCCGCGAGCGCGATCGCCGCGGCGAAGGCCGCCGTCGCGACGATCGCAGGCGGCGAGCAGAGCGATCGTCGCGCGCTCAATCGTAGCTCCTCATGATCGGCCCGCGCCCCTTGGCCGGCGCCTCGGCGGGCTTGGTCGGCGCTTTGCGGGCCGGGATCGCGGGCGGCGCGGTCGTCGCCGCGGGGGCGGTCGCGGACGCGCTCGGCGCCTCGGCGGCCGAGGCCACGGCCGTCGCGCTCGTCGCGGGGATCGCGGGCACCGCGCTGCTCGCGGCCGTCGCCGCGCTGCTCTCGACCGGCGCTCCCGCCGCGGGATCCGCTGCGCGCGCGAACAGGAAGTACGCGAGGATCGCCCCGCCGGCCATCACGCTGGCGCAGCGCGGCGCCGCCCACCCAGAAGCCGAGCGCCGCGCCCTCGGATCGCGGCCGCTCGGCCGCGATGCCCCCGACCGTCAGCCGCGCGCCGGTCCCGGTGACGGCGAAGCCCGGCCCGGTCGGCGGCGTCAGCCTTGGATCGAAGCCCGGGCTCGACGCAGGGTAAGGACCGAGACCCCCGAGATCGGCGCCGCATACGCGCCCGAAGGCGGCGCCGCGTACGGGCCCGAATGCGGCGCCGCGAGGCCCGCGGGCGCCGGCGTGGCGTGCCCCGGCGTGAAAGGCGGCGGCGTGCCGCGCGCGGGCGTGTGCACCTCTCCTCCGCGCGGCCGCTGGCCGAGATCGGCCACGCGCGAGAGCAGGGCGCGGCGCAGCGCGATCCGCTCCGGGAACGTCGCCTCCATCCAGCGGGCGGCCGCGGCGGCGTCGTGCGGCACCTCGGCCTCGCGGGCCCACGCACGCAGCGCGCGCTCCACGTGGGCGGCCGTCGGGTAGCGCTCGGCCCGCTCGCGCGCCATCGCCGTCATCACGATCGGATCGAGCCGGCGATCGATCTGCGGCACGATCGCGCTCGGGGGCGGCACGACCGCCGACCGGAGCGCGGCGATGGTCTCGAGGTCGGTCTCGCGCTGGAACGGCGAGCGGCCGGTGAGCAGCTCGTAGAGCATCACCCCGAGCGCGAAGACGTCGATCGTCCGGTCGATCGCCGCGCCCTGGAAGGCCTCCGGCGCCATGTACGCGAGCTTGCCCTTCAGCTCGCCCGCCTTGGTGTGGTGGATGCGCTGCTTCGCCTTGGCCACGCCGAAGTCGAAGAGCATCGGGTGGCCGCCGTCGGAGAGCATGACGTTGGCGAGCGAGACATCGCGGTGCACGATCTCCAGCGCCTCGCCCGAGAGCGTCCTCGCCTCGTGCGCTGCGTGGAGCGCCGAGGCCGTCTCCGCGCCGATCCAGGCCGCGAGCCACTGCGGCGGGTGCGCGTTCCTCCGCTTGAGCTCGCGGACCAGCCGAGAAAGAGGCTCGCCGCTCACGTAGTCGAGGACGACATAGTGGCTGTCGCCCTCGGCCCCGACGTCGATGGTGCCGACGATGTTCGGGTGCTTCACGGCGGCCGCGACGTTGGCCTCGTCGTGGAGCATGTGGATGAACTGCTCGTCCTCGCTCAAGTGCGGGTGGATGCGCTTGATCGCCACCGGCTTGACGAACCCGCCCGGCGCGACGAACCGCCCCACGAAGACCTCGCCCATGCCGCCCGCGGAGAGCCGCTCGACGATCTCGTAGCGGCCGAGGCGCGCGGGCATGGCTCCATCGCTCATCGCCCGGCGAGCGTATCACAGGGCCGATCCAGGGGCGCATTCGCGGCGACCGGCCGATCGGCTATACCCCGAAGGGTCCCGCCATGCGCATCGAGCAAGACGACCTCACCCGCCCCGCGATCCACGCCCTGCTCGAAGAGCACCTCCGGAGCATGCACGCGCTCTCGCCGCCCGAGAGCGTCCACGCCCTCGACCTCGACGGCCTCAGGCGCCCCGAGATCACCTTCTGGTCGTGCTGGGAGGGCGAGGAGCTCCTCGGCTGCGGGGCGCTCAAGGAGCTCGATCCGCGGCACGGGGAGATCAAGTCGATGCGTACCGCCCGGGCGCACCTCCGCAAGGGCATCGCCCGTGTCCTCCTGGATCACATCGTCCACGAGGCGCTCCTCCGGGGCTATGCGCGCCTCAGCCTGGAGACGGGCTCGATGGCCGCCTTCCTCCCGGCCCAGCGCCTCTACGAGAGCTTCGGCTTCACCCTCTGCCCGCCCTTCGCGGACTACGTGGAGGACCCGAACAGCGTCTTCATGACCCGGACGCTTTGAGCTCCAACGATCCGGGTCAGCCCCGCATGGCGCGGAGGCGCAGGCGGAGCGCGTGGAGGCGGATGAAGCCGGCCGCGTCGGCCTGGTCGTACACCTCGTCCTTCTCGAAGGTCACGAAGTCCTCCCGGTAGAGCGAGCGCGGGCTCCTCCGGCCCACCACCTGGGCCGACCCTTTGTAGAGCTTGAGCCTCGCCGTGCCGGTCACCTGCTCCTGCGTCTTGTCGATGAGCGCCTGGAGCGCCTCGCGCTCGGGGGAGAACCAGAAGCCCCGGTAGACGAGCGAGGCGTACTCGGGGACGAGGCCGTCGCGGATGCGCATCACCTCGCGATCGAGGGTGAGCGACTCCACCGCGCGGTGCGCCTTGTGGAGCAGCGTGCCGCCCGGCGTCTCGTAGACCCCGCGCGACTTCATCCCCACGAAGCGGTCCTCCACGATGTCGACGCGCCCGACCCCGTGCTCGCCGCCGATCGCGTTCAGGCGGGTGAGCAGATCGACGGGCGAGAGCCGCTCGCCGTCCACCGCCACCGGCACCCCGTGCTCGAAGTCGATGGTGACGATCTGCGGCCGGTCGGGCGCGTCCATCGGATCGCGGGTGAGCAGGAACATCTCCTTGTCGGGCTCGCGATCCGGGTCCTCGAGGATGCCGCCCTCGTACGAGATGTGGAAGAGGTTCCGGTCGGTGGAGTAGGGCTTCTCCACCGTGGCCGTGACCGGGATCCCGTGCTCGCGGGCGTACGCGATGCAGTCGCTGCGCGACGTGAGCGACCACTCGCGCCAGGGCGCGATGATCGTGATCCGCGGGTCGAAGTGGAGCGCGCCGAGCTCGAAGCGCACCTGATCGTTGCCCTTGCCCGTGGCCCCGTGGCTGATGGCGTCGGCGCCCGTCTCCTTCACCGCCCGCATCAGGCCCTCGGTGATCGCCGGGCGCGCGAGCGAGGTGCCGAGCAGGTACTCGCCCTCGTACACCGCGTTGGCCCGGAGCGCGGGGAAGACGAAGTCGCGCACGAAGGTCTCGCGCAGGTCCGCCTCGATGTACGACGAGGCCCCGGTGGCGAGGGCCTTCTCCCGCAGGGGCGCGAGCTCCTCGCCCTGGCCGAGGTCGGCGCAGTAGGCGATGACCTCGGCCCGGTAGGTCTCCTTGAGCCACTTGAGGATGACGCTGGTGTCGAGCCCGCCCGAGTAGGCGAGGACGATCTTCTTCACGGGGCGGTGGGTCATGGCGCCCGCGGCATGGCGCGCTTTCCCGGGTGCGTCAACGCGCTCGCGCCCCGCCCGCGGCGCCGGCTCACGGGGTGCCGAGCAGGCTGCCCTCGAAGGTGCCGCGGCACGCCTTCTTCTCCAGCGAGAAGATGCAGATCTCCGTCGGGCTCCGGCGCAGGAACAAGGTCTGATCGTCCGGCGCGATGTTGATGTTGGTGGCCACGAAGGGCAGCACGATCGGCGTCGCCTGCGACGCGGGGATGTCGATGTCGACGAGCTCCGGGGCGAGGGCGAAGACATGCTTCGCGTCGCTCGAGATCACGAAGTTGTCGAGCTTGACGCCCGGCCCCTTCACGTCGCGGAAGGTGTGGGCCTTGGTGTCGAAGAGGCGGAGCGTCGCGTTCACGTCGCTCGTCGAGTCCACGAGCAGCACCTCGCCGTCGGGGGTGAGCGCGTAGCGGGGCAGGGCGTCGCCGACCACGGTGAGCGCGAACTTCAGCGAGGCCGTGTCGAGCGTCATGATGTAGTAGCGCGGGTCCATCATCCCGTGCGGGGGGATCTGCGCGGGGTCGTCGAAGAGCGTCTCGTCGAGGTTCTGCGTGTCGAGGAAGGCCACCGCCGTCGCCCCGTCGGGCCCGATCACGAGCGGGCCGAACCCGGGGAGATTGCGCGTCCAGCTCTCCTTGTCCGCCGCGAGATCGAGGAGCGAGATCGGGTCCTTGTTGCAGCTCGTCGGCGAGAGAAAAGCCCTCGATCCGTCGGGCGTGATCGCCAGCGTCGAGGCGCAGTTCGGGACGGTGAAGCTGTGCTGCTTGCCGTCGGCGAGCGCGAGGACGTCCACGGTCGTGGTCGGCGCCGGGGTGCTGTCCGTCGACCAGGCGTGGGCCTCGACGATCAGGGCGCGATCGCTGCCCGGCAAGATCTGGGCGTCGACGATGAAATGGTCGGTCACCTTCGAGGTGAGCTCGGCGCCGGTGTGCGCGTCGAGCAAGGTGACGTTGCCGAGCCCCGACACGAGCACGCGACCGTCGTCGTTCGAGGACGCGAGGTGCACGTAGCTGGTCTCGGCCTCGGCGGCCTTGCTCGCCCAGAGCTCCTTCCTGGCCATGACGTCGATGGCGTGGATCTTCCCGTCGGAGCTACTGGCCACGTAGACGACGTCGCGCTTCTTCGAGAAGGCCAGGGTGGTCGGCTGCGCGAGGGGGAGCTCCTCGACCTTGCCCGAGTCGGGGAAGCCGACGGCGAGCTTGTCTTGCCCCTGGAAGATCACGTAATCGCCGCTCGGCGCGACGGCGATCTCGCCCGCGTGGATCTGCACGCCGCCCGGCTGATCGCCGACGACATGCTGGTTCGTGTTGGCGCCGCCCGGCCCGCAGCCGCTCGACGTGGAGCCTGTGCCGAGGCTCACGCCGGTGCACGCGGCGGTCATGGTGAGCAGGCCGAGCAGGGGAGAATGACGGAGCGAACGAATCATGCGGACCTCCTGAGCGTCCAACGGGGAATGCCCGGCGCCTCAGCAAGGGCAGTGCCGCCGCCCGTCGCGACCTCGACAGGCCTGGAAAAGCCGCAGATCGACGATGATTCGTGAAACGGTCAGGGAGGGCCGAGGCGGCGAGGCGCGACAGCGGTGTCGCGCCCGGGGGCTCGCCCGGCGCGAAGCAGGGGATGCGCCGGCAGGTCTTCGACGGGCCGCGCGCAGGATTTCGGCGGGGGAGCGATCAGTGCTTGTTGTCGAAGTCGATGCCGGCCTTGACCTCTTCGATCGCGTCCTTGACGAGCGCCATGGCCTTGACCCGGTGCCCGCCCTTGTCCGCCGTCGCCTTGTCGAGCTGGTTGTGCGCGACCTTGAGCGTCTCGAGGGCGGCGACCATATGCGGCTGCGGCTCCGCGTCGGCGTTCTTGATCATGCTTCCGCCGACGACGAAGGCGAGGGCGCCGGCGAAGACGACGGTCGAGACTTTCCAGGGGTTCACGCGCATGGTGGAGGTCCTTTCGATCGAGGGTTCGTCGCGAACGGGCGACAGCCTCCGAGGATAGCGCAGGCCCCGCGCCGCCCGGGAAGCGCTTTTGCGGGGGTCCCCGCCGAAATCGTGCGGGCGCGCCCGCCGACCCTGGGTGCCTGTCGTAGCGTCACCTCGTCGCGACCTCGAAGACCACGGCTCTCCTCGGAGGACAGGGCTCCCGCCGCTACCCCTCAGCGCAGCCGGACGGCCTTCAGCTTGTGCGGTTTGAGCGCGGCCAGCGGGGCCAGGCCCGGATTGGTGAAGTCTTCGAAGCTGACCGTGCTCGCACCGTTCCTGAAGGCCTTGAGGCGCAGGGTGGTGGTCGAGGCGAGCGTGATGACATGCGACGTCTCGAAGCCGCCGTTGAGCGTCTGCGGTGACAGCGTGTAGATGGGCCCCGCCGATCCTGCGATGTCCTGGCCGTGGGTCTGGTCGTACAGGCCGAGACCCACGCCGTCCGCGTTCACGGCGATCTGGAGGGTGGCGTACCCGGTGACGAGCCAGGTGCCCGCGGCGAGCGTCAGCTCCGCCCCGTCATACACGGTGTCCGTCGCAAACACCCCGTCCTTGCCGGCGATCCCACCGGCGGTGACGACCTCGGGGGGAGGAGGGGCCTCGAGCGCGCCGAGGCGGTCATCGACGTTCTTGAAATCGGCCTCGAGGTCAGCGGCCTTCAGCACCTCGCCGCTCTGGAAGTGATGCGGAACATCGGCGTAGGCGATGCCGATGCCGCACACGAGCGCGATCGGCGCGGCGTAGGCGATCGTTTTGCGGAGCCAGCGCGGGGTCTCGAAATCGAAGGTGTAGACATTGATCTTCATGGCCTTTGCTCCTCACTGCAAGAGACAGTCATCGAGGTTGGATTGATCGAGCGTGCAGGGCCCGGGCCCGCTGGAGCTCGATGTGGTCGTGGTGGTGCCCGAGCCGCCGGTGCCGGAGCCCGATGTGGTCGTGGTGGAGCTCGAGGTGCTCGTGGTCGTGCCCGACGTGCTCGTGGTCGATGTCGTCGAGGAGCTGCCGCCGGCGCCCCCATCGTTGAATGGGCGAACCGTCGAGTCGCAGGCGCCGAGCGCGGCCACCGCCGCGAGCGCCGCGGGCCACGAGGCCCAGGAGCGGAGCGCATGGCTACCGCAAGACCGATGTCGAAATCGCATTGAGCAACCTCCTTCGGGTTCGCGTTCCAGCGGAACGCAGAGCCGGCATGCGCCGCGCGAGGCGACGTTTGACGTTTCATTTGCACCCGCCATGCCGCATCGAGGACGGCGCGTTGTGGCCGTTTCCATCGGCGCTCGCGGCGCAGGTCGGCCCGAAGGAGCCTCGGTGTGTCCATGATTGAAGACGCTGTCTTCACCTGTGGACATTGCGTCCCCGCGGTCCCTTTACGCCGCCGGGGTCCACCGTCTACGATGGACGCATGTTCTCTGCCGACCGCGCGGTGCGGGAGCGCGACTTCTACCGGCGCCTGCTCGCGCTCGACGCGCAAGAGGAGGTCGAGCCCTTCGTCGAAGAGGCCCTCGCGCTGATCGTCGCCATCTCCGGGGCGCGGAGAGGTTACCTGGAGCTCTCCGAGGAGCGCGACGAAGGCGGCAGCCCTCGCTTCTGGATGGCCCACGGCTGCTACGACGACGAGGTGGCCGAGATCCGCGCGGCCTTCTCCCGCGGGGTGATCGGCGAGACCCTGCGCACGGGGCAGACGGTGACGACCGCTTCGGCCCGCGAAGATCCTCGCTTCTTCGCCTTGGCCAGCGTGCAGCGCAACGCCACCGGGGCGGTGCTCTGCGCCCCGATCGGCGACGATCCGCCGGTCGGCGTCGTCTACTTGCAAGATCGCGCCGAGCCCGGCGACTTCGACGCCGAGGATCGCGAGCATGTCGAGACCTTCGCCTGCCGGGTCGCGGCCGTCGCCGATCGGCTCCTCGCCCGGCGGCGAAGGCGGGAGGGCGACGACGCGACCGCGCCTTTTCGGCGAACGATCCGCGCCGACGGCTTCATCGGGCGCAGCCCGGCGATCGCCGCCGTGCTCAAGCAGATCGCGCAGGTCGCGCCCACCGAGGCGAGCGTGCTGCTCCTCGGGCCGAACGGGACGGGCAAGACGCAGCTCGCGCGCGTCGTCCACGAGAGCAGCCCGCGCCGCAAAGGGCCCTTCGTCGTGCTGAATTGCGGGCTCCTGGTCGATACGCTGGCCGAGGCCCAGCTCTTCGGCACCGTCCAGGGGGCCTTCACCGGCGCGCGCGACATGGAAGGCAAGGTCGCCGCCGCCGACGGAGGCACGCTCTTCCTCGACGACGTGGGCGAGCTCGAGCTCCCCGTGCAGGCGAAGCTGCTCCAGTTCCTCCAGTCGAAGGAGTACAGCCGCGTCGGTGCCTCGAAGCCGGTGCGCCGCGCCGATGTTCGTATCATCGCTGCCACCAACGTGGATCTCCGGGCTGCCATCGCCAACAAAGCGTTCCGAGAAGACCTCTTCTATCGCCTCCAGGTGCTCGCCATCCACGTGCCGCCCCTCTCCGAGCGACCCGAAGACCTCGCCGACCTCGCCGAGCACTTCGCCGCCCGCGCCTGCGCGCAGAACCGCCTCCCGCCGCTCCTCGTCTCCAGCGGCGCCCAGCGGGCCATCGCCGCGGCCGAGTGGCCGGGCAACGCGCGGGAGCTGGGCAACGCGATGGAAGCGGCGGCCATCCGCGCGGCGTGGGAGGGCGCGGCCCAGATCGAGCGGGCCCATGTGTTCCCGGATGCGGGAGTCGCCGCGGGCGCGCCGGTTACAGAGATGACGTTGCAGGAGGCCACGCGGAGATTCCAGCGCGGGCATGTGCGAGCCGCGCTCCGGGCGGCCGGGTGGAACGTGGTGGAAGCGTCGCGGAGGCTCGATATCTCGCGGGCGCAGGTCTACAAGCTCATCCAGGAGCTCGGGATCGAGCGGCCCAGGGGTTGAACGGACGGAAGGTGAAGAAGGAGAGAGGAAGAGGATGAGAATCAGAGAAGCCTATGGTGACGATGATCCCGCGCTCCAGGTGAAGCCGTTTCCGACGCCGCGACCCGTCGACGAGCTACACTGGAATGATACCGGAATCGTCGGGGTACCCAATTACTATGCATACCTCGTGAGGTTCGAGAGCATCCGCGGAAATCTGCTCACCTTCCACTTTCTCAGCGTAGCCGACGCGGGCGACATCGCTGGTTCTTTCACGATCAACCTGACGGACGCCGCGCTGGTCTGGAACGCTCTCCCCTCGACGGTCCCGGATGCACAGATCGACGAAGGCCAGGAGTGTGGCTTCCTTTTCCTCTCGCACGAAACGATGGAGAAAAGGGAAGACATGACGATGATCGCCGCCGCCAACGCCTCGGGGGGCGGCACAGGCAAGATCCCGAAGACCGGCTGACGATCGCCCGCGGGCTCGTCAATGGGACGCGCGGTCCGCGACGCACCGGACCCCGATCGCAAAGTCGAGGTAGCGATCCGGGTGGGTGTTGCGCCACGTGACAGCGCGATCGCGGAGATCGGGGAGAGAGCCCCAGTTGCCGCCGAGGACGACGCGCAGCCCGCGGAGCCGCGCGGGCCCGGCCTTGTCGGCGGACCACTCGCTGACGTTGCCCGCCATGTCGACCAACCCGTAAGGGCTCGTGTCATCGGGATAAGAGCCGACCAGCGCGAGATCGCTCTCCTCCGAGGCCACGAAATTGGCGGGCGTCGCCGCCGTGGCCTTCACCCAGGGCAAGTCGCGCTTCGGCGCAGGATTGACGGCCCCGTTCACCGTCGTCCCCCCTCGCAAGGCCTTCTGCCACGCCTCGATGGTGGGCAGCTCTTTCCCCATGAAGCGGCAGTAGCTCCGGGCCGTGAAGTAGTTGATCCCGGCGATCGGGAGCCTCTCTGCGTTCGGCCGGTTCATCTCCAGGTGAGGCGCCGGTGCCGCGTTGTCGCCCGTCAGCGGCTCCATCGACGCGTATTGCCCGAACGCGGCCCGCGTCACTTCCGTCCGGTCGATGAAAAATCGGGGGAGGCTCGCGATCTCGTCGATCGGCGGATCGTCATCCTTCGGCGCATCCACGTTGCGATAGAACTCACCCGCGGGGATCTCGACCGTGCCGGCGCGTGACGCCTGGCAGGTGGGCACGAGCACGCGGATGAGGGTGCGGGGCTCGGCGGCGCGATCGGCGTAGCCCGGCAGGTGCTTGAGGTAGATCCAGCTCGGCGCGCAGTCTCCGCCGCGCGCCCGGATCTCCAGGTAGGCGGGGCCGGACCTTGCTTCGATCAGGTGGTGAATGGCAGTGTCGGTGACGCGCAGCTCGATCCCTTGGACGTCGAGCGGGGAGTAGACCGGGCCGGGCTCGGTCGCGTCCGCCGCGTCGACCGCGTGGAGCTTCCATTCGAGCGGCGGCGGGGCGCTCACCGGGGTTGCGACGAGGCGGTCGGCGTCCCAGTCGAACGGCTCCAGCACGAGCTCGAAGATGCCCATGTCGGCCGCGGCCAGGCGGATCTGCTCTTGTTGCCGGATCGCCTGTCGTTCTTTCTCCGCGAAGGTGAGCGCGGCTCCGGTGGCGCCCACGGCCATGGCGGCGAGGAGCCCCACCGCGGCGCCGAGCCCGAGGCGCCTCCTGCGCCGCGATCGCTTCGCCCGCGCGCTCGACGCCTCCACGAACGCCTTCGCCTGCGCCGTCAGCGCCGCCGCCTCGACGCGCGCCGCCTCCACCAGCGCCCGCTCGCCGTACAGCGCGTCCTCTGCGCGCGCGACCCGCACCCACTCCGCCGCCGCGGCCTCGATCCGTTCTCGCACGTGCCGCGCGTCGCCCTCGTCCTCGCGCCACCGCCGCAGCGTCCCCCACCCCTCGATCAAGGTCTCGTGGACCAGCTCGTAGACCGTGCTGCCGTCCGCTTCCGTCGCGACGACCAGCCGCCCCCGGATCATCGCCTCCAGGGCCGCGCCTGCGTTCTCCCTGGTCTCGCCGTCTCCTTCGAGCTCCGCGCGCGCGCACCGCGCCCTCGTCCCCGCGCTCGTCACGAGGCGCAGCGCGATCCGCCGCGCCGCCTCGCGCTGGGGCTCCGTCATTGCGGCGAGCACCGCATCGGCATGCCTCGCCAGTGCCCCGCCCACGCCGCCGATGGTGGTGAGCGCCGCAGACGAGATGCGGCCCGAGTCGCGATCGCGCGCCTCCCACAGCTCGGCGAGCGCGAACTGCAGGAGCGGCAGCCCGCCGGCCGCGCCTGCGTGCGAGGCGAGCAGCGCGTCGACCAGCGCGTCCGACTCGAAGGTCACGCCCGTCCGTCGCGCAGGCCCCGTGATGGCCTCGCGGGCCGCCTCTCCGGAGAGCGGGCGCAGGAGGTAGAGCGCGCGGCCCAGCTCGGCGCCCAGGCCGGGCCAGGCCGCGAGGCGCGTGATGTAGTCGCCGCGCACGGTGGCCACGATCCGCACGCCGGCGGCGCGCGTCGCGGTGCGTGCGATCACCTGATCGAAGAGCGCCGCCTCGCCGGGATCGCCGAGCGTGCACAGCTCCTCGAGCTGATCGACGAGGAGGATCGTGCCGCGGTCCTTGCCCAGCGCGCGCCGCAGATCGCGCCCCAGCGCGCCGGGATCTTCGCGCAGCGCGGCGGCGAGCGCCTCCTCCGAGACGCCGAGGATCGGCGCCGTGCCGGCGACCAGCGCTCCGAGCGGCGTGCGGCCGGGGACGAGCGAGACCACGCTGTAGGCGCGCCC
The DNA here is from genome assembly GCA_046351295.1 of Byssovorax sp. Lineage (GTDB taxonomy): Bacteria > Myxococcota_A > Polyangia > Polyangiales > Polyangiaceae > JAXLYT01. The sequence continues at coordinate 121,621 of JAXLYT010000006.1, read as the reverse complement.
ATCGCCGAGCGCGCCTTCGATCACGCGCGGCAGCACACCCGCGCGACAGAGCGACGACTTGCCCACGCCGGAGTCGCCGGCGACCACGACGAGGGGCTCGCCTCGCAGCCGATCGATGACGGCCAGGATCTCCGCGTCGCGCCCGAAGAAGAGCGCGCGGTGCTCGGCGTCGAAGGCCGCGAGCCCGCGGTAGGGGTTGCCCTCGGGGACGGGGGCAGGCGCTCGGTCCGCGCCGATGCGCGAGAGCGCGTCGACGAGCTCGTCGGCGGAGGCGAAGCGGCGCTCCGGATCCGGATCGAGGCAGCGGCGAATGGCGGCCGCGAGGCGAGGATCGACATCCGCCGGGAGGGGGGATGGATCAATGGTGATCCATGCCTCCAGCGAGGTGCTCGGCGACGGGAGCGGGCGGGGCGGCGCGCCTGCGCACAGCTCATGGAGGACGGCGCCGAGCGCGTAGAGGTCGCTGCGGCGGCTGGCGGGCTCGCCGAGGAGCACCTCGCTGGCCATGTAGAGCGGCGTCCCGATGAGCCCACCTTCGCCGGTGATGCTACTCGCGGCGTGGATCTCGGCGATCGGCGCGGCGGCTTCGTCCGGTGTCGAGGTCAGCTTGGCGAGCCCGAAGTCGAGGATCTTCACCTCGTCCTCGGGCGTGAGCATCACGTTGGCGGGCTTGATGTCGCGGTGGAGGATGCCTTGCCGGTGCGCCGCGGCGAGGCCCCGCGCGAGGCCGAGGCCGATGGTCAAGGCGCGCTCCCACGGGACGGGCTTGGCGAGGTCCGCGAGCGTCGTGCCGCGCACGAGCTCGGTGACGAGGTACGGGCGGCCGTCCACCTCGCCGACGCGGTGGACCACGACCACGTTGGGGTGCGAGAGCCGCGCGATCGCGCGGGCCTCGACCTGGAATCGGCGCCGTGAGACCTCGTCCGGGCGGATGGACGCGATGAACTTCACCGCGACGGCGCGATCGAGGACGGCGTCGTGCGCGAGGTACACCTGGCCCATGCGGCCCCGGCCGAGCGGCTCGACGAGGCGGTGCTCGTCGAAGGTCTGCGGCGGAGTCCAGGAGGGCTTGGAGAGCGCCACGCGGCGCGATCCTACCGGAGTCGCCGCCGCGTTACTTCTTCGCGCCCACGAACGCCGCCACCGCCGGGAAATCGCGGTCTTCCACCGCGCCCTCGATGGTGCACGCCACCTGCCCGCTCGGCGCGACGAGCACCTGCAAAGGCAGCTCCGGCGGGTTCTTCACGTTGAGCGCCGAGAGCCAGCCGCTCCGCAGATCGCCGTCCGGAAGCCAGTACGAGGCGCGCACGCCGCTCTTCGGCTGGCTCTCCAGGAAGCGCTGGAGCTGCCGCTCGTCGTCGTCGAGCGACACGAACGCGAAGTCGATCGAGACGCCCATCGACGAGAGCTTCGCTTGCCATCCCAGCAGGCGCGGCATCTCTTCTTTGCAGGGGCCGCACCAGGCCGCCCAGAAATTCACCCAGACCCATTTGCCGACGCCGAAGGGCACGGGCGTGGGGGGCGCCTCTGCCCCCGGGGCCGCCGCCGTCTTCACCTGCCCCTTGGGCGCGGGCCGCTGCGTCTGCCCCACGCAGAGCTGGCGAGGAGGCTTTGGCGCGGCGCTCTGCGCGGGCGCGGTGTGCGCGGGCTGGGTCGGCGCGGGCGCGGTCGTCTTGGCGGCCACCGCGTTGGCGCGCCCGGTGGTGGGCGGCGGCGGGGGGACATCGCTCTTGTTCTCGCCGCAGCCGGCGAGGAGGAGCAGGGGCGCGAGCGCGCAGGCAAGGGATTTCATAGCTGGCAATCCACCCACGACACGAAGGCGCTCCGGTTGATCGCCTCGGCCGTGCATTTCTTCGCGTCGCGCGACACGTTCCACTGGCAGTACTCGGGGCCGAGCTGGGCGAACTCGTTGCCGAGCCAGAGCATGCCGACCTGCTTGTCGAGGTCGGGGTCGTGGAACTTGTCGGTCAGATCGAAGAGCACCGAGTTTGCCCGCTTGTGCGAGAGAGCCCGGTTGAAGTCGGGTGTCCCCGTCTTCGAGGCGCGGGCCACGATGAAGAAGTAGCGCGCTCCGCGGCGATCGACCCACAGATCCTCGATGCTCTTGCGCGCCCCGTCGTCGAGCTTCTCCGAGCCGTCGTCGAACATGATGACCGCGCCGCGGTCCTTCAGCGGGGTGAAGAGCGCGTTGAAGTCGTCGTCGCTGATCGACGCCAGCGTCTTCACGTCGGCGGGCTGGCAGCCGCGGCGCGAGTCGGTGCCCACGAGGCCGCAGGCGTTGAGCACGCGCTGGAGCACCTGCTTGAAGGCCGGCGTGCAGTAGGGGGCCTCGGCGTCGTTGGCGATGGCGACCTTGGGCTTGTCGGCGGCGTCGATCGCGCCCGTCTTGAGCCGCTGCCCCGCGGCCTCGACCTGGCCTTGCAGGGCCAGCACCGAGCCGGAGAGGGCCGCGCAGCCGGCGATGAGGCCGATGATCCCGGCGCCCTTCACGGCGTCCTCAGCGCGGGGGCGAGCCGCTTGATCGTGTACGAAAGACCCATGTCCGTGTCCTCGTCGCAGAGCCTCGTGTCCCCGAGGAAGAGCTGGGGCGTCGAGACCGGCAGGTGGTTGGTGACGATGTAGCGCAGCATCTTGTCGAGCCGGAGCTTGGTCTCCTTGCTGTCGATGCAGGTGTCGAGGCCGGGCCAGCGCGTGCGGATCATCGCCCGCACGTTGACGTTGCCCGCCCCGGCCTTGGCGGCGTCGAGGATCTCGTCCTGGTGCTCGTACGACCACTCGAGCACCTGCATCGCCTTGTAGTCGCTGCACAGGATCGCCTTCGAGACGGCGCACGATCCGGGGTGCACGGGGCGGTCGAGCATCCAGTTGCACTCGCTGTCGAGGGGGAAGAGCACGAGCGTGAGATCGAGCTGGTCCATGTAGCCCTCGGCCGTCATCCGCTGGTGGAAGGCCTTGCAGGTCGGGCAGAGGGGGTCGACGAAGAGGGTGGCGGGCTGCACGGCGCCGGGCGGGGCGATGTGCAGGAGCACGTTGCCCGGCTCGGGGGCTTTCTCGAGCTTGCCGCAGCCGGTGATGTACGCGGTGTAGTTGGGCAGGGCGGTCACGTAGAGCAGGGCCGGGGTGACGGCGAAGAGCGCGAGGCCGAGGGCCCAGGCCGGGATGAGGAGGAACGAGCCCTCCGCGGCGCGCTGGGCCTCCGGCGAGCCGGTGGCGCCGTAGGGCATCGAGTCGACGAGGGTGCGCTCGGCCGGGCCGATCGTGGGGGCGGGGCGGCGCAGCGACTCCATGCGCGCGCGGCGATCGATCACGAGGAAGATCAGCGCGCTCGTCGCGAGCAGGGCCGAGGAGGCGTAGATGCCCACGCAGGTCTTGCAGAAATGGCCGAGGCGCAGGGCGCTGATCACGGCCATCAGGATGGAGACGAAGCCGGGCGTGAGGCCGAAGAAGGCGAAGAACTGGGCGCCGCGCCGGGGGATGTGCTGGCCGCCGAGGAGGAGGTAGAGCGCGAAGGCGAGGAAGAACGCGAAGGCCCCGACCGCGAAGAGGGAGATGGGGACGCCGCCCCAGTAGCGGTCGCGGAACAGGGCCGCGAAGGGGCTGTACATCGCGACGCGGCAGGCGTTCTCGGCGCTCTGCTCGGGGCTCGCGCCCGGGATGTAGCTGCAGTGCACGTCGTGGATCTGCCGGTCGAGGTGCCGCGTGTAGTCGAGCGACGAGAGGCCGGCGAACGTGAGCCCGAGCAGCGACGCGACGAGCGCGAGGGCCGCCGGCCAGCGATGAAGGAGACCTCGCATGTCCCCGGGCTTACGCGGGATCGGCCGCACCGTCAAATCGAGCCCTCCGCGCGCCGGCGCGCGGGCGAGCGTTGCCTCGCCGGGAAAGACCCGGCATCCTCGCGATCATGCGCAGCGAGGAAGAGGAGCTCATCCTGGAAATCGCCGGCATGGTGGCCGACATGCTCGGGATGGTCGATCCCACGCCGATCAGCGACACCACGAGCGCGGGCCTCGCGTTCTACCAGGGCGACGTGCTCGGCGGTGTGCTGAGCCTCGTCGGCATCATCCCCTACCTCGGCGACCTCGCGAAGATGGGCAAGATGCCCAAGTACCTCGGGACGCTGAAGAAGGCGATCGCGCTCGCGGCGAAGAAGCCCTCGTTCGCCGTGAAGATGAAGCCCCTGCTCAAGCGCCTCAAGGCGGTGCTCAACAAGCTGCCCCTCGACATGCTGCCGGCGTCCGTCACCTCGTCGGTGTCGCAGATGAAGGCCGAGCTCAACGCGGTGGAGTCGCTCGCCACCTCGCCGAGCCTGAGCCACGCCATCGCCAACCTGACGGGCGATCTGCGCAAGCGCGTGAGCGAGGTGCTCGCCTTGCCGCACATCAAGAACCCGAGGCAGCTCGCCAAGCACCACGGCCCCATCAGCGAGCGCAAGCTGGTCGAGGAGCTCGAGTCGAAGTCGTTCAAGAAGGTCAAGGAGGGGACGCACGGCCCGGGCGGGACGCCGAAATACGGCGGCCAGCCCGAGAGCAGCGACGTGTACATGCGGCGGATCCGCGGCGAGAACGGCGAAGAGCTCTTCGAGGTCGTGCGCATCGACAAGCACACGCCGAACCCGCTGCTCGGCAACCCGACGCTCAAGGAGGGGTCGACCAAGCACTTCAAGAACCCGAAGGGCGAGATCATCCCGCGCGACGCGGGGAAGTACAAACCCGACAAGAAGGGCCTCCAGCAGGCCGAGGCCAAGCCCTACCAGCGGACGCACCACTCGCTCGACGACCCGAACACGCCGGCCAACAAGATGGACTACGTGAGCGACGGGCTGGCCCGCAAATCGGACTTCTCCCACTGGCACCGCGAGACGTTCCCCGCGACGGACGACAACCTCGTCAGCTACATGGGCGGCCCCGGCGAGGTGAAGGGGCTCCTGAAGTTCGATCCGGCGGGCTTCCCGGTGAAGGTGCCGTAGCGCCTCAGGGCGCGAGCGTCACCGACCCCTGGACGCACACGGGCTCACAGCCCTGGCCGTTCGGCCGCGACTCTGTGAGGGTCGCCGTCCCGCTCGCCGTCCCCACTTGCATCCCGTCCTTGTCCTCGAGCGTGACCGACACCTGGTGATCGCCCGTGTCGAGCGCGCCGCCGGCGGCGATCCCCGGGCTCACCGTCACGTTCCCCTTGTCGTCGATCGAGCAGGAGCCCAGCGTCTCTCCGCCGTCGGGCCGGCAGGTGAGCGCGCCGCCCGAGACCTCGACGACGAAGCCCTCGCAGCCCTTGCTGTCGATGCAGGTCGAGATGGTGATCGGCAGCTTGCTCGCAAACTTGTTGCCGATGGGGCCGAGGTTCACCGAGAGCTGATCGGCGCAGCCGATCTCGGTGCAGGCGAAGCTCACGCCGTCGCAGGCGGCGAGCATCGGGGTGAGGAGGAGCAGGGCGCGGGAGAGGGCAAGAAAGAGGGTCTTCATGCCCCGGAGCTTAGCGCACCGTGTCCTGCGCGCCGGGGCCGAGCAGCGTCCCGCACATCGTCTTGCAGAGGATGTCGCTCGGGGCGCACTCGCACTTGCCCGTCTTCTTGAGCTCGAGCTTGTCCTGCATCTCTTTGATGGTGAACTGCGCGCGCTTCTCGACCTTCTGGATCGTCCAGCCGTCCTTGATCTGCCGCTCCGTGCGCGGATCGGTGGGCTTTCCGTCGGGCTCGGCGCAGCAGCGGAAGCTCAGGAAGTAGTAATAGAAATCCTCGTCGTGCGTGTAGATCTTCGGGCGGCACTGGTTGCGCACGCCCCTGTACCAGGGGCCCCCGGTGTGCACGCTGTCGAACTTGGCGTGCCTGCTCGGCGTCTGCTCGCTGAACACCACCTCGTCGGCGTTCGCGGGCAGATCGGCCACGCCGAAGTCGCTGATGCACTGCGGCTGCGAGCCGCTGCGCACGCCCTTCCAGAGCCGGGCGAGCTCGTCCGGGTCGCGCTTCTCGACCTTCTTCATGTTGGGCGAGTCCCACATGTGGTCGCCGTTGCACTTGGTCGCGTCGCGCACGTACCCGTAAGGGAAGGGCTTCATCTCGGGCCCCTCGCACGCGAACGTCCACTCGGACTCGCTGCACATCCGCTTGCCGACGGCGGCGCACTTGATCTCGGCCTGGTGGAAGCGGTTCATCACCTCCGGCCGCTCGCCCTTCTTGTTGGGCCACTCGTAGGTGTCGATGCAGTAGCGCTTGTGCTTCTTCGTCCCCACGCACTTCGCGGTGGGCTCGAACTCCTCGCACACCGTCTTCTTGTTCGACTTGTCGAACCAGCTCTTCTTGCAGTGGTGCTCGACCTCGGAGCAGTAGTCGCCCTCGACGAGCTTCATCCCCTCCGGGCACGCGGTGGGGCCGGCGGGCGCACCGGCGTCGTCGGCCGAGGCCACGGCGCCGGCGCCCGCGTCGCCGGGACCTCCATCGGCCTCGGCGATCGGACCGCCGTCCGGCACGAGCGACGCGGCCGGCGCGGGGGGCGGAGGCGGCTGGGGAGGGGGAGTCGACCCGAGCGGCTCGGGGTGGACGGGATCGGGCGCCGCGGCCGAGCAGGCCCCGGCGAAGCCGAAGGAGAGGGCGAACAGAGCGAGCAGCTTGCGCATGGGATACCCGGCAGCGGCAGCGCATGACACGCGGGGCGCGCCGCTGTCAATCGCGCCCGCTACGCAGCAAACGCCCCGAGCAGACTTTCCGCAACCGCGCACCACCCCTCGGCCATGTTTTTCGGGTCGTAGCCCCCGCCGCCGAGCACGAGCAGCTTCCCGCCCGCGTGGCGCTGGGCCAGGGCCGCGATGCGTGTTGTCACCGTGCCAAGAGCGGCGGGGGAGAGGTCGAGGTGGGCCAGAGGATCGCCGGCGAGCCCGTCCGCCCCGGCCTCGAAGACCACGAAAGCGGGCCTGTACCGATCGAGGAAGGCCTCGGCCTCGTCCCACGCCCGGAGGAAGACCTCGTCGTTCGACCCGGCGGGGAGGGGGAGGTTGAGCTTGGTGCCGAGGCCCGGACCTTCGCCGGTCGAGGTGCGATCCCCGGGGAAGGGGCCGGGCCCGGGGGCCTCGGGCGCGTGCGGGAAGAGGGTGCGCGCGTCCTCGTGGAGGTCGGCGATCACGACGCGCGGATCGGCCGCGAACGCCGCGTACACCCCGTCGCCGTGGTGCACGTCCACGTCGGCGTAGGCGATCGGCGCGACCCCGTGCTGGAGCAGGAAGCGCAGCACGATCGCGCAGTCGTTGTAGAGGCAGTAGCTCCGCGCCTCGGCCGCGTGGGCGTGGTGGAAGCCGGCGATGGGGACGAAGGCGGCCGTGAGCTGTCCGGTGAGCAGGCAGCGGGCGGCGTCGAGCACCGCGCCGACCACGTGGGTGGCGGCCCGCTCGACCGAGCGGCGGGCCAGGGTCGGCCCGTGATCGAGGGCGCCCTGGTTCCTGTCGCAGAGGCGGCGGACCCGTTCGAGGTGGGCCGGCGTGTGGAAGAGGAGGATCTCCTCGCTCGTGGCCGGGGGCGCGTCGCGCCGGACGAATCGCCGGTCGAGGCCGCGGGCCGCGAGCGCGGCGAGGAAGGCGTCCTGCCGGTTGGGCAGAAACCACGGCTTTTCCGCGTATCCGTAGGCGCCGAGCGCCGCCTGGGCGTAGAGGCCGACCCGGGCTTGTCGCATCGGTCGAGGATAGCCGAGCGCCGCCGGACGCGTTGTCGTCGTTGAACGAAGAAACGACGCGCGATAGCTTGCGGCCCGACGCGGACAGGAGCCCCCTGCCGCCGCGAGGAGCGACGACCATGGCCGCCAGGAAGAGCAAGGGAGCCCCGAAGAAGACGGCGAAGGCCGGCAAGAAAGCCGAAAAGCCTGCGAAAAAGGCCGCGAAGGCCCCGCGGCCGGCGAAGAAGGCCGCCGCTCCCAAGCCCGCGAAGAAGGCGGCGAAGAAGGTCGCGAAGCCGGCGAAGAAGGCCGCGAAGAAGGTCGCGAAGCCTGCCAAGAAGGCCGCGAAGCCTGCCAAGAAGGCCGCGAAGCCCGCGAAGAAGGTCGCGAAGCCGGCGAAGAAGGTCGCAAAGGCGGCCGCGAAGCCCGCCAAGAAGGCCCCGAAGACGGCGCCGAAGAAGGCGGTCGCGAAGGCGCCGAAGAAGGGCGAAAAGGCCCCGAAGGCGGCGCCCGCGAAGGCCGCGAAGGCGGCGCCGCCTGCGAAGGCCGAGAAGCCGGCGAAGAAGACCTCGCTCCCCGCTTTCGGTCAGGATCGCGGGCAGTACGGGGTGCTCCTCGCCGGGCGGCGCTACGAGCGGGCGCTCACGGCGAACGAGGTGGCCGAGGTCGCCGCCACCGTCGCGGCCTGGGAGAAGAAGACCGGGCTGCCCCTCGCGCTCATCAACCCCGGGATGACCTGGGACAAGGGTCCCGACGACGAGGCCACCGAGTGCTTCTACGTCGGGCTCGTGCTGGCCCACGCGAAGGACGGCGGCCCGCCCGTCGTGGCCGACAAGAAGGACCTCGACGTGGACAGCGTCGATCGCGTCCCCGCGGCGCTCTTCGCCGACCTCGAAGAGAAGCACGATCTCTCCTTCGGCGAGGGCGACGAGGACGAGGACGACGACGATGACGACGAGGACGACGACGGCGGCGAGGCCGAGGGGCTCTTCCTCGTCCCGGCCGGCTGGGCCGAGGCCTCGCTCCACCTCGGGCAGGTGCTGAAGAGCGACGGCCGCTTCCGCGTCGAGGGCGAGCTGCTCGCGACGACCGCGTCGGAGGACACGGTGCCCGGCAAGCTGCTCGACGACGAGCTGCTCGAGAAGGTGCTCGATACGAGCGACGCGCTGATCCTGGTCGGCAGCTACTGCTGATCATATGTCTTAAACAGATAGATTGCGCGAATAAGAGGAACGGACGGCGTCCCCCGGGCGGTTCTTTTCCGTGGGGCTCGCGACGAAAATTTGGTTGACAAAGATCGATGAATATGAATTGACCTAAGAGGGGCCTGTTTGCCGTGTTCGGTAAGGTAGGGGAAGACGATAATTGTCAAGAAATTCAAGAAATGTATCCGTTCACGGGGCATATGGTCATGATCCTACGTGACGCTATGTGATCCTATGCGAATGGGTCTGTTCGGTCGGGGAAAAAGGTGATGGGAATGAGGCATGGGCCGCGATTGGCGAGACGACCGGATTGCCGAGCTGGAGGGAAAGCTCGAGGTCGCGCTTGCCCGAATCTCGGTGCTCGAAGCGGCGCTGGCGAAGACGGCCGAGCTCGATGCGAAATTCGAGGCCGCGGTCGCCAAGATCGCCACGTTGGAGGAAAAGCTTCGCGTGTCGTCGCGCAATTCCTCGAAGCCGCCTTCGAGCGACCCTCCTTCCGTGCCGAAGCCCCCGGCCAGGAAGCCGAGCGGACGCAAACCGGGAGGGCAGCCCGGTCACGAAGGGCATCAGCGTGCGCTCGTGCCGGCCCACGAAGTGGACAAGCGCGTCCCATGTTTTCCCGACCGCTGCCGCCGATGTCATGCCGGCCTGATGGGCAGCGACGCGTCGCCCCACCTGCATCAGGTCTTCGAGTTGCCGAGGGTGAAGCCCTTCGTCACCCAGTACGAGCTTCATGCGCTGATATGCCCATGCTGTGGGGCCCGCACCAGGGCCGAGCTGCCGGACGGGGTGCCTGCTGGGGCCTTCGGGCCGAGCGTCACCGCGGTCGTGGCGTTGCTCATGGGCGTCTACCGGCTTGGCAAGCGACCCGTCGAGATGCTGATGGCCGACCTCTTCGGCTTGACGATGAGCGTGGGCAGCGTCGTGGCCTGCCAGGAGCAGGCCGCCCTTGCGCTCGAAGCGCCGCACGCCGAGGTGCACGCCTACGTCCAGGCGCACCCGGTCAAGCACGCCGACGAGACGGGGTGGCGAGAGGCTCGGTCGCGTGCGTGGCTGTGGACCGCGGTGACCTCGTTCGTGACGGTGTTCCTCGTGCAGGCGCGGCGCAGCACCGATGCGGCGCGCGCGCTGCTCGGCGATACCTGCGGTGTCTTGATCACCGATCGATGGGGCGCCTATGGCTTTTGGCCCGACCTCGCGAGACAGCTCTGCTGGGCCCATCTCAAGCGCGACTTCATCAAAATCCAGGAGCGCGGAGGTCCCGACGCGACCCTCGCTGCGGCCCTGCTGGCCGAGCGAGACCAGATGTTTGCGTGGTGGCATCGGGTTCGCGACGGAACGCTCGCCCGGTCGACCTTCCGGCGCTACATGAAGCCCCTTCAGGATCGGGTCTACCATCTGCTGGGAGAGGGGATGGTGCACGGATCCGCCAAGACCATGAAAACATGCCGTCTGCTGCGCAAGCACGCCGACGCACTGTGGACGTTTGTCTATCGCGAGGGCGTAGAGCCGACGAACAACGCCGCAGAGCTGCGCATTCGCCATGCGGTGCTCTGGCGGAAGACCTCGTATGGGACCCACAGCCCGGACGGCAGCCGCTTCGTCGAACGCGTACTCACCGCGCACGCGACGTTGCGGCAGCAGAACCGCAATGTCCTCGACTTCCTCCGCGAGGCTTGCGTTGCTGCGCTCAGCCATGCTCCGTCCCCGTCGCTTCTGCCACAGCCCACCTGAGCCGCTTTGGCTCTGTTCGCTCATGCGGAGTAGGGCGTGAACGGATACGAAAAGAGGATGTATGGGAAAGAATGTTGACCGTCGGCGGATTGATGGCGGGATGCGGCGCAGAAAATGGGTCCGCATTGTTGGGCTTAGTCTGTGTTGTTGTGCTGTGATGATTTCAGCTTCATGCGGGTCGACTACTGATGTATGCGACGTGCAAACGGCATGCTCAAGTGGTATGATCTGCCACTACGATGATGCTCTTTGTGGCACAGGGAACATTTCCGGTGTTTGTATTCATATCCCTGACGCATGTGATGATGGGCCTATCCCTTCGGCTGTTTGTGGCTGTGATGGGCAAATTTATCAAACGTCATGTGATGCGATGGTGTTTCGTGCTGATGTTGCAATCAATTCGCGTTGCCAGGTTGTTGGTAGCTATTTCCCGTGCGGAACCCTTGATTACTGCGACCGTTCGATACAGTCTTGCCGTCATCGTGTGGATGGCTCGGGTTCTAGCTTGGGCTATGTGTGCGAGTCTAAGTGTACTGACGATTGTGACTGTGCGGAGGCGCTCGCTGGCGAATGTAGTAGTATTGAGAGCTGCTCCAAAAATGCCTATGGTGGAATTGACTATACTTGCGTTGTTCAGTAGGCGGGGTGAAAGGTTGATTTATGGATAATGATTCTGCGTTTGTGGATAGAAGTAGGTTGATTGGATTTGTGGAGCGAGCAGATCGTGATCCTGGCTACTGGAATCAACTTCAGCGGATGTCCGCTGATGATCTTCTCGAAGAGCTTGGTTTTGGGGAAATGTTGTCGGATTCGCGTTTGTTGCCGGTGGAGACTCCTGTGTGGGAGGAGGGTGTGTCTGATCGTCGATGGATCGCTGGGCGGATTGGGGGTCGGGGAATGGGGGAGCGGCCTTGTGCGCCTGGGATGATGAGTGAGACGACGAACGATTCGGATATTGTCATTGTTGATTTTCCGATCATCTGTGCAGCGATCGCCGGCGCGCATCCTCCGCCGGGATGGGGGGGTGATGCTCAAGAAGATGGTGCTGTCCGGGGCGACGTTGTTAATAACGTGGGCGGTGCATTGGACGAAGGACTACTGATTTGTAATTCATTCGAAACGCGCGGTGTTATGTGTGGAACAATCGTGATTGATGGGCGGATTCGTCGATAGTAACTATGGATATGGAATGCTGTTGTCGATATTGTCGTTCGGCTATGCTTGGGTCATTCGCGGCGACCGAGCGGTCGCTCATTAGGCAAGCGATGTGAAGTGACCGATCAACGAAGCCGGGATCCGACCGCGGTCGGGATATGACCTGAGGGGCGCGGGTGTCAGCCGCGTGGCCTTGAGGGCGGTTGGGGTGAGTTCGCGCGGACCTTCCCCGCAGCGTCACCTCGCTTCGTCTCCGCCCCGGTTGACGGCCGCCCCGGCCGCGGGGACGCTCCGCGCGTGCAGAGGATCCCGCGGCGCTCGCCCGACCAGACCTTCACCAACCGCGTCGGCTACCGGATCGATCGCTTCCTGGCGATGCACCCGGCCCTCCAGCTCCTCTCGGTGCTGGTCGCCGCCACCGTGCTCGCGTTCTTCTTCGGCTGGATCATCTTCGCCATCGACGCCTCCAGCCCGGCCGGCGACGGCAACCGCATCGACGGCCCGATCGACGGCCTGTGGTGGGCGATCACGCGGATGCTCGACGGCGGCACCGTGGCGGGCGACGCGCACTCGGGCTTCCTGCGGCAGTTCTTCGGCCTCGGCGTGACGATGATCGGCCTCGTCGCGGTGACGGTGCTCACCGGCGCCTTCGCGTCGAGCTTCGCCGAGCGGCTCTCGGGCATCCGCCGCGGCTCGCTGCCCGTGTTCGAGCGGCGGCACCTGCTCTTCCTCGGCTGGAACCCGCATGCCGGCGTGATCGTGCGCGAGCTCGGGCGCACCGGCGCGCGGATGACCCTGGTGGTCGTGTCCGACCACGATCGCGAGGCGATCGAGGAGAGCGTGCGCGAGCAGCTCGCCGGGCGGAAGCACCGCCTGCGGGTGATCGTCCGGCGCGGCGATCCCGCGACCGTCGTGGCCGTGCGCAAGGCCGCCGCGCGCCGGGCCCGCGCGGTGGTGATCCTCCCCGACACCGAGATCGGCCACTGCCACGACCGCGCGGCCCTCCGTTCGCTGCTCGCCTTGCAGCGGGTGATCGGCGACCACAAGCCGCGCCCGCAGGTGATCGTCGAGGTGGCGAGCGGGAGCGGGCGGGAGATGGTGCACCTCTGCGAGGAGGCCGGCGTGGGCACGGGCTTCGTGGTGGTCGAGGCCTACGGCGTGAACGCGGGCATCCTCGCCCAGTCGGTGCGCAGGCCCGGGGCCTTCGCCGTGGCGCGGCAGATCCTCTCCCTCGACGCGCTCTCGATCTACGCCTACCCCGCGAAGGGCTTCACCGGCCTCCCCTTCGACGAGGCCCACGCGTCGCTCGACGGCGGCGTCCTCGTGGGCCTCTCCCGCGCCGGCAAGGTGCTGCTCTCGCCGCCGGGCGACGAGCGGATCGAGCCGACCGATCAGCTCCTCGTCTTCAGCGATCGAGCCCGCCCCCCGAGCCTCGTGCCCCGCGACGATCTGCGGGGCCGCTCCTCCCAGCCCACCCTGCGCCCGAAGCCGCTCCCGCCGCTCCACCTCCTCGTGCTCCGCGTGCGCCCGGGCCTCGGCGCGATCCTCTCCTTCCTCGACGCGCGCGGCCCCGTGGAGGCGACCGTGGTCGCGCCCGAGGACGAGCTCGACCACGCCCGCGAGGCGCTCGCGCAGGCGACGCTGCACCGCACCACCGTGGAGCTCAAGGAGGGCGATCCGCTCGACGCGACGGTGATCGAGCAGGCCCTCGCGACGCCGCGCGACACGGTGCTCGTCCTCGCCCCCGACGTGCGCCCCGACTTCGTGGCCGAGGCCGACGCCGATCAGCTCATCTCGCTGCTCCACATCCGGCGGGTGCGCGCCGCGCGGAAGAGCAACGAGCACGTGGTGGTGGAGGTGCGCAGCCCGGAGACCAAGCTGCCCTCGCGCGGCGAGCACCGCGACGATTTCATCCTCTCCCGCGAGCTCGTGGGGATGCTCCTCGCCCGCGAGATCCACGCGATCGGGATGCGCGGGAGCCGCGTGTACCTCGACGTCTTCGACGCCGTGAACCCGAGCGTGGAGCTGCGCGCGATGTCGATCTACGCCGGCTCGCGCGACGAGGTCTCGTTCGCCGATCTCTCGGCCTCCGCGCGGCGTCGAGGCGAGGTGGCGATCGGGGTGATGGAAGACCGCGCGCAGCCGCGGCTCCTGCCCGCGGGCTCGGAGCGCTTCCCGGTCGCAGGATCGAGCCTGGTGGTGATCGGGTGTATCCCGGTGGTGGAGGAGGAAGAGGCGGACGAGGTGTCGTGAGCGCGGGGACCAACCTCGTGGACAGGCGCGGCGGGATCAGGAATGCTCTGCCCATGGGACAGGCCGCGGAGCAGGTTCGCCTCACCGAGCAAGACTATCTTTCGTTCGAGCGCACCTCGCCGATCCGTCACGAGTACGCCGACGGCGAGATCTTCGCGATGTCGGGCGGCACCTTCGAGCACAGCGCCCTCGCGGCCAACGTGATCGGTGAGCTGCGAAACCTGCTCGCCCCCCGCGGCTGCCATGTGCTCACCTCCGACATGCGGGTGAAGATCCCGACCGCGAGCCGGTACGTGTATCCCGACGGCTCGGTGGTCTGCGCCAGGCCCATCTTCCTCGACGAACAGCGGGACACGCTGCTCAACCCCTGTGTGGTGGTCGAGGTGCTCTCGGACTCCTCCGAGGCCTACGATCGCGGGGACAAGTTCGCGCAGTACCGCGCCATTCCGTCGCTCGGCGAGTACGTGCTGGTGTCCCAGAACGAGCCTCAGCTGGAGGTCTTCACCCGCCAGCCTGACGGGAGCTGGGTGCTCCGGATCTACGGCCCCGGCCAGCAGGCCCTGCTCCCGTCCCTCGGCTGCTCGCTCGACGTCGACCGCGTGTACGGAGGCCTCATCGGGGCAGGCGCCGTCGAGGCGCCGCAAGCCTGATCCCGGTCGCCGCCCGTCAAGTCGCACCTCGCTCCCGCGCGCCGCTCAGCGCTGCCGCGTCTCGGTCCCCTCGCCGGCGGTGATGAAGAGCGCCGTGCAGGGGCCATCGCAATCGGCCGTGTGCCAGACGCCGGGCGGGTTGATCACCGCCTCGCCCTTGGCGAGCTGCACGCGCCGCACGAGGCCGTTGATCTCCTGGTACAGCGTGATCGCGCCCTCCGTGCAGACGACGAGCTCGGCGCCCTTCGGGTGCATCTCCCAGCTCGACCAGGGCTGATCGAAGCTGTGCATGGAGACGAGGCGGCCCTCGACACCGTCGGAGGCGTGGCGCTCGCCGTAGCGCATGTACCACTCCATCTCGGGCACATAGGCGGGCTCGCGGACGACGGTGGCGCCGAGGCCGAGGTGAACGGGGGTCTCTGCGAGGTGGAAGGCGGCGGAGGCGTTCATGGGCGGAGCATCGCACGATTCGAAGGCCACGGAGCCCTGCGCCGCGCGCGTTTCGCTGCGCTCTTCGCGCTCTCGTTACGCACCGGCGCGTCCAGCGCTTCTCACTTGGGCGTCGAAATGCCCGACGGAGGCAGTGTTTTCCCGGAGATCAGGACGGCACGTCGTCTGCAAACCAGCGCTGGGATGAGCTCGTTGCGCTGGTTCGCCCTTGGCTTCATGTCGCTGCTCCTCGGTGGGTGCGCGCCCGGCCCGGGCGAGCCGTGCCTCGCCGACGACGACTGCGGGATGGGCCTCCAGTGCCTGGGCAGCGCGCCCGTCGAGGCGTCGATCCCGGTGCCGCTCTACGCGGGCGGCGGGTCGATCCCGATCTGCGGTGCGCCGGAGGAGGGAACGTGCACGCTGCCTTGTGAGAGCGACGCCCAGTGCGCGGTGATGGGCCCCGGCTATGTGTGCGTCGAGGGTGACGCCTGCGGGTCGCGCTTCTGCGCGAGGCCGTGAACGAGCGCTGTCGTTGGGGGAGGAGCGCGTCGCGCATGACCTGGCTCCGGGGCGGCCTATGCTCCCTCGCAGGATGCCCCCTTCCCGTGTCGCCCCGCTCTTCGAGCGCCTCTTCGCCAACTACCTCGCGTTTCTCGCTCGCTACCGCGACACCGTCGAGCGCAAGGACGGCATGATCCTCGTCGACAGCACCTCGCCGGAGCACGTCTGCGTGATCCTCGAAGATGCGCCCGGCCTCGACGCAGTACCCGAGCGATTTCGCGTCGCGCGGCTCCTCCCCTGGTCGCGCCTCGGCGAGACAGACCTCCTCGCGCGGGGGTTCGTGTTGCGAGGATCGCTCGCGTACATGAGGCTCACCGGCGGCGGAGACCTCGCGGCGCCGCCCGATCTCGCGATCGCGCGCGTCCTCTCGAACGAGGCGATGGATGTCTTCACCGAGATCCAGACGCGCGCCTACCTCGCGCCGGGTGACTCGTACGAGACGTGGTATGCCCGGCTCCGGGCGCGCAACGGGTCGAACCTCCACCGCGACGAGCTGCGGTTTTACGTGGCATCGCGCGAGGGCGTGCCCGCGAGCGTCCTCCTCACCGTGCTCGAGCAAAGAACGCTCGGCATCTACGGCGTCGGGGCCCTGCCCGCCGAGCGCAACCGCGGGACGAGCACCGCCTTGCTGGCGCATGCGATCCGAGACGGGCGCGCGCAGGGCGCCGACACGGTCACACTGCAAGCGCTGGCCGGCGCGTACGCCCAGTCGCTCTACGAGAAGCTCGGCTTCGAGACTGCCTTCGTCTCGACCATCTTCGAGAAAGCGGCGCCGCGCTCGCCGACGTCCGGGGGACATGACGTGCGTGGTCGATGAGAAACGCAACAGTGCTTATCGGTACCAGGAGCCCGAACGTTACCGCGGCGTGGCCCGGTCGAGCTTGTCCGCGTTCTCGATGATCGCCTGCAGCTCCGGGTGGGAGGGGGCGAGCTTGCGCGCCGGGGCGAGCACGCGCAGCGCCTCGTCCACGTGGGCGCGCGCCGCTGGCCCGCGCTCGGTCTCGGCCATGATCAGCAGCGCGCCGCCGAGCTCCATCCGCGTCTGCGGCGTGTCGACGGCGGCGAGGTGGCGGCGAAGGATGGCCGCGCTCCGCTCCATCGCGGCCTGCCCCGCCTCGCTTCGCCCCGCGTTCAGCTCTAGCTGCCCGAGGTGGCCGAGGGCGACCCCGAGATCGTGCTCGGATCGACCTGCGTCGGGCGCCTTGTCGGCGATGCGCTCGAGGATCTCCACGGCCTTCGTGAGCGCGGCGCGCGCCTCGCCGACGCGATCGAGCTCCGCCAGCACGTCACCGAGGGCGGTCGCCGACACGCCGGCGTCGCGCTGCCACTCCAGGTTTCCGGGCGCGATCGCGAGCAGCCGCGTCGAGGCCGCGTCGCTCTCTTCGAGCCACGGCAGCGCGGCCTTCGCGTCGCCGCGCGCCATCATCAGGCTCCCGAGGCGATCGGCCACCACGCCGATGGATCGCTGCCACTCGGTGTTCGACGGATCGCGGCTCGCGAGGAGCTGGTGGGCGGCGAGCGCCCGCCGGTACGACTCCTCAGCGGCCTTGCGATCGCCGCCGTGCTCCTCCGCGGCGCCCATCGCGTTCTCGGCCACGGCCAGGTCGTAGCGCGCGGCCATGTCGTCGGGGCGCGCGTCGACGCGCAGGTGGGCGAGGGCGAGCGCGTCGGCGGCCACCGCGCGCTCGGCGGGCACCTCGCTCGACAGGTTGAGCGTCTTCCACAGGTCACCGAGGAGCTGGAGCTCGAGCTCGGCGGCCTCCGATCCGGGCCCACCCTGCGCGGCCACGAGCGCCGCGGCGATCGGACGCCCGTCTTCGAGGAGCCTCCGCGCGCCGGGCAAATCTCCGCGGATGCGCGCCACCTCGGCGAGCGCGATGCGGCTCTTCAGGTCGAGCTGTCGGGAGCGCGGGCCGGCGCCGCTCCGCGCGAGCGACGCGCATGCCTCGTAGAGCGCGGTCGCCTCGCCGAGCTCGCCGCGGCGCTTGCGCACGTCGCCGAGGCGGATCTGTGCCGTGCAGCGCGCCTCGGCGGCGCCCTCGATCGATCCGGCCTCCTCGGCGGCGCGGCGATCGCGCTGGTAGCTGTCCTCGGCGGCCACCAGATCGCCGCTCGCGAACGCGACGTCGCCGGCGAGCCCGGCCACCTCGGCGCGCCGGAGCGAGGTCGCGGCGTCCTCGGAAGGCGGCGATCCGTCGTGGTACGCGATCACCGCGCGCGCGACCCCTTCGAGCGCGTCGAGCCGGCCCACCCGTTCGAGGCGCGCCCGCAGATCGCCGAGGATGAAGCCCACGAGCTGCTCGGCCGCGCCGCGCTGCGCCTCGGCGCGACCGCGCGCCTCCTCGGCCCGGGCACGTGCGTCGAGCGCGCTCGCCCGCTCGTCGACGATCCGCCGCAGCGCGAGGCCGCCCAGCGTCACGAGCAGGATCAGCGAGGTCGCGGCGACGAGGAGCGGCGCGCGGTAGCGGCGCACGAAGCGCCGGAGCCGCTCGGCCGTGGAGTAGCGGTGCGCGGCGACCAGCCGGCCGGCCTGCCAGCGCTTGAGATCCTCGGCCAGCTCGCGGGCCGACGGGTAGCGCGCCGCGGGGTCTTCGGCCATCGCGCGCTCGACGATCGTCGCGAGATCCGCCGGCAGATCCGCGATCCGTTCGGCGAGCGGAGCCGGCCTGTCGAGCGCGCCCTCGCCCGCCGAGGACGCGGTGCGCTCGGCATGCGGGGGAGCGCCCGCGAGCACGTGGTAGAGGATCGCGCCGAGCCCGTACACGTCGGAGCGCTCGTCCGCGGACCGCCCGCGCGCCTGCTCCGGGGCCATGTAGGCCAGCGTGCCCACGACATCTCCAGCGCGCGTCGCTTCGGGCTCGCCGGCCTCGACCGCCGCGGTGTCCGTGATCGCCTTCTCCGCCGTTTCGGCCTCCGCGCCGGTCTCCCGGGCGAGCCCCCAGTCGACCACCACCACCTCGCCGAAGGGCCCGACCAGCACGTTTTGCGGCTTGAGATCGCGGTGGACCACGCCCTCACCGTGCGCGTACGCGACCGCGTCGACGACGCCGATCACCGCCGGGAGCAGGCGCAGCCGCGCTTCGAGCGTCGCGGCCTGCGCGGCCGTCCGGTCGAGGCTCTCGCCCTTCACGAGGCGCATCGCGAAGAAGGGCTCCCCGCCCGCGAAGGTGCCCGCGTCGTAGATGGGCACGATCGCCGGGTGCTGGAGCCGCGCGGTGATCCGCTGCTCCCTGCGGAAGCGCCGCGCGAGGCCCTCGCTGTCGCGCCGCAACGTCTTGAGCGCGACGCGCCGACCGAGGAGCCGATCCTCCGCCGCGAGGATCCGGCCCATCCCTCCGCGGGCGATCTCCGCGCCAGGCACGTACCGCGGCGCGCCATCCGCGAGCAGCGGACCCTCGACGGTCGCGCGCCCGGGCTCACCCTGCGCCGCGGGATCGCCGCTCGACGAGGTCCGCGCCAGCGCGGCGACGACCGAGAGGCAGGCGGGGCATCCATCGAGGTGCCGCTCGGTGTCGCGCCGCGCCTCGGCGCTCGACGTTCCATCCACGAAGGCCAGCAGATCCGCGTCGGAGGGACATTCCACGCGCGCATGGATGGTACAGTCGGCGCCGCATGTCGAGCCGGGATCAAGCCGCCGTGCCGCCCCCCGCGACGGAGGACGTCGTCGCGATCGCCCGCGCCGCGTGGCCCGACCTCGACGTGCCGGAAGACGCGTTCCTCGCGGAGCTCGCGGCGCTCGGCGCAGGGCCGGAGGCGCGCCCGATCTCGCCCTCCGTCGCGACCGAGGTCTGGCTCGCGCTCGCCTGCGCCCGCGGGGACGGCAAGGCCCTGCGGGCGCTCGAGGCGCGCGCCTTCCCCGGCGCCCGCGCCGCCCTCGGCCGCATGGGCCTCTCCGCCGACGAGATCGCCGAGGTGCTCCAGATCCTGCGAGAAAAGCTCCTCGTGGCGGAGCCGGGCGAGACGCCGAAGATCGTCGAGTCGGCCTCGCACGGCGACCTGCCGGGCATCCTCCGCGTCGCCGCGGTGCGCACGGCCATGAACCTCCGCCGCAAGGATCACCGCCTCGACATGGGCGACGATCGCCTCGTCCGCGAGCTCTGCCCCGACGACGATCCCGAGCTCGTCACCCTCAAGCAAGAGCACCGCGCCGCCTTCAAATCGGCCCTGGAAGACGCGCTCCGGTCCCTCACCGCGCAGGAGCGCAACGTCCTCCGGATGCACCTCCTCCACGGGCTGTCGATCGACGCCATCGGGGCGACCTACCAGGTCCACCGCGCCACCGCGGCCCGCTGGCTCGGCGCCGTGCGCGACAAGCTCGATCGGGAGACGCGCCGGCTGCTCCGCGAGCGCCGCGGCCTGAGCGATCCGGAGGTCGACAGCCTCGTGCGCCTCGTGGAGAGCCGGGTCGAGGTCAGCTTCCGGCGAATCCTGGGCTCGGTGATCGGCTCGAGGGGCTAGCGGGGGCGAGGGGAGACCCCCTCGAAAAAAGTCGACGGCGGCGTGCGACTTCGGTCTCCGGCCCGTGATCAGGAGTCAGACGCCCAAGCGGCGCTGGCCCGAAACCTCTTCCGTCCCCCGGAGCACCATGAACGCCCGAGCTCTCCTCGCCCTCTGTCTGACCGTCGCCTCCCCCCTCGCCCTCGCGGCCGTCGCGCCCGGCGCCGCCCTCGCCGCCGCCCCCGATCCCTCGAAGAGCCCGGCCTCCGACGACATCGCCTTGACCCAGGGCGCGGTGAGCTACCTCCAGAAGAAGATGGCGGACACGACCGATGTCGGCACCGACGCGGGCAAGCTCGACAGCCTCAAGACCGCGCTCCAGAGCGTGCAGGGCGGTCTCAAGCGCATCAAGGCCGCCGACCCGAAGTGGGATGTCTCGGCCTGGGAGAAGATCGCGGCCGACGCCGACGCGCGCGTGAAGAAGGGCGAATCGGCGGCCGCGGCCAAGGGCGCGTCCGACCTCGCGAACGAGCATGCGTATCGTGACTACGTCTGGAAGCTCTCGTCGGTGAAGGACGGGATGGATCTGCTCGCCGATCTGGAGAAGAAGCCGGACGCGGTGAAGATCTACGACAAGAACCAGATCTTCGGGAACATGGCGAAGAGCCTGGCCGCGGTCGAGGCGCTCGACAAGGACTGCAAAGAGAAGCACTTCGACAAGCTCACCGTCATCCCGCCCTCCTACGTGCGGGAGATCCCCGCCGCCGAGGGGTGCAAGCGCGCCGCGAAGTGGAAGGAGCTCGGCAAGAAGTTCGTGGAGCTAGAGGCTCGCGGCGGCGCCAAGCGCGAGGCGGGCCGGGTCGCGAACGTGCTCGCCGTGGTGAAGAACGGCGATCCGATCGAGGCGGCCGATCACGAGCGCTTCCTGCACGTCGACGACTACCTCGGCCGCTTCAAGGGCGACTACGACAAGGGCGCGCAGGCCTTCGGGCTCACCACGGATGTGGCCTGGTACGGCGACATCAAGGCCGCCGCCGCCGGCTATCCGGCCGCGCTCGCGGAGGCCGCCAAGACCTCGCGCTGGGACAAGCAGGCCACGCAGGTGGACGGCGGGACGAGCGCCGCGGTGACCAAGCAGCACCAGAAGGGCGGGATGATGTCCCCCGGGCAGGTGATCAAGGTCGCGGCCTGGGACGGCTGGGCGGTCGAGAAGGACGCGTGGAACGTGCCCGTCTCGCGGAGCCGCGGGGTCGTCGTGATGGTGAAGATCACCGGCGAGACGTACTGCCGGGTCTACAGCCGCACCGCGGGCGCGAGCTTCTCCGGCGGGGCGTGGAGCGCCACCGGGGTCGACGGCGGCGAGTCGAGCTTCCGGATCTCCGCCTGCAAGTGATCGCCCGAGATCGGCGCGCGTCAGCCGGGCCGCGCGCCGCGCCGATCGAGCTCGTTCACGAGCACCGCGAGCGCGTCCTCGGTATGAAGGCTGACGGGGCCGATCGCGATCGAGCGCGCTCCCCGCGCGGCGAGCCACGCGCGGCTCGCCTCGTCGAGGCCGAGGTGATCGCCCAGGAAGAACACCGGCTCCGGCCCGTCGATCGGCTGATCGCGCAGGTCGGGGCCGGCCTCGTCGAGCAGGTAGAGCGGCGCATCCCCGAGCTCGCCGGCGAGCGCGTCGAGGCCGCCCTCGGCGACGGCGAGGCCTGGGCGCACCTCGACGAAGCCCGGGCCTTCGGCCTCGGTGAGCAGGGCGCGCTGCACGGTGATCGCGAGGCTGCGCTCGTCCGGCCGGAGGAAGCGCACCCCATCGCCGCGGACGCGCAGGGTGCGCGGCGCGCGCGGTCCCCCGAGGAGCACGAGGTATACCGTCGTGTCCCGCCGTAGTCCATGAGAGAACAACAGGGCACAGCGGAGACAGCGGAGGAGCACGTCGAGCCGGCCGCTCGACGAGGGCAGGTCGAGCAGGTGGAACGCGCCCGAGGCGAGGGCCCGCGTCCCGATCAGCACGAAGCGGCGGGAGGACATGGGGCGCTGCCTACCGGCCGAGGAAGCGGCGGAGCATCCGGTTGAAGAGCTGCGGGTGCTCGAGGTTGGGGGCGTGGCGGGCGTGATCGATCACCTCGACCTCGGTGTGGAACGAGGCGGCCAGCCGCTCGCCGATGGGCAGCGGGAAGACGGGGTCGTCGCGCCCCCAGATCACCTCGACCTTGCTCGTGATCCTCGTCGGGCGCGCCACGAGCTCGTCCATCTGCGCGAGGAGCGCGTCGAGCAGCGCCACGCGCTCGGCGCGCCGGGTGGTGTAGAACGCCTCGAACGACTGCTGGAGCGCGAAATCGGGGGTCCACGGCGGGTCGTCGTAGGCGAGCGCGAGGAGCCGCTCGACGCCGCTCGGATCGGCCGGGACGAGGACGTCGCCGAGGTGCTCCACGCCGAGCTGCCGGCAGAGCGCCGCGTAGTCGGCGCGCGTGTAGACGCGCCCGGGCGAGTCGACGATCGCCAGGTGGATCACCGCGGCGGGGCGATCGGCGGCGAGCTCGTGGGCGACGAGCCCGCCGTAGGAGATGCCCACGACATCGGCGCGCCCCGCGCCCAGCGCGTCGAGCAGGGCCTCGACCGCGCGCACCTGATGGTCGATCCCGTAGTCCGGGAGATCGGAGCGCGAGTCGCCGAACCAGAGCAGATCGGGGACGATGACGCGATGATCGCGGGCGAGGTTCCGCACCTGGTCGGGCCACTGCCAGATCGCCGAGGCGCCGAAGCCGTGGAGGAGCACGATCGGCGTGCCCTTGCCGCCGGCCCAGTACGAGATCGTGTCGGGCCCGAAGCGCCGCTCGCCCGGCTGGAGCCCGGCCTCGCGGAAGGTGCGCTCGAGGCTCGCCTGCCGGAGGGCGACGACGTTGCAGCCCGTCAACGAGAGCAGGCCGAGCAGGGCGACGAGCAGGCGGACCGCGAAGGAGAGAGCGCGCGGTGGCCCGGGCCGGGCGCGGGGGGACGAGGGAGCCATCGCGCGCAGTAGAGCACGGCCGCGGGCGCGCGGCGCGCGGTGGTCCGTGCTCAGGAGGCGGGCCGCCGCGGGTGGACGCGCATCACGAGCGGCCGCTCGAGGCGCAGGGTGGAGATCGGTCGCGTCCCGATCGGGCGAGGGTCGACCCGCTCGAGGCGATAGCGATCGATCAGCATGGCGAGGGCCACGACGCCCTCCAGCATCGCGAAGTGCTCGCCGAGGCATGCGCGCCGGCCGAGCAGGAAGGGCAGGTAGCTGTAGGGTGCGATTTTGTCGGCGCGGGGTGGGGCGAAGCGATCGGGATCGAACGCGTCCGGCCGCTCCCAGAGATCCGGGTGGCGGTGCGTCGCGTACACGTTGAGCGCGATCCGCTCGCCGGCCCGCACGTCGATCCCGTCGAAGGAGTCGGCTTCCTTCGCGGCGCGCAGCACCGTGGGCACGGGCGGGTAGAGGCGCATCGTCTCCTGGAACACGCGGCGGGTGAGATCGAGCTTCGGGAGGTCGTCGACCGCCGGCGCGCGGCCGCCGAGCACCGAGCCCACCTCGTCCACGAGGCGCGCCTCGATGTCGGGGTGCTGCGAGAGCAGGTAGAACGCCCACGAGAGCGTCAGGCTCGTCGTCTCGTGGCCGGCCAGGATGAGCGATTTGATCTCGTCGAGGAGCTGATCGCCCGTCATCGATCCGCCGGTCTCCTCGTCCTTCATGTGCAGCAGCCGCGAGAGCATGTCGCCCTCACCGCCGCCCTGCCGGTGCCGCTCGATGAGGCCCCGCACGATGGTGTTGAGGTCGCGCTCGGCGCGCCTCGCCCGCCGGTTGCCGGGCGTGGGCATCCAGGGCTTGAGCAGGCCCATCGACATCATCATCAGCGTCCCCTGCGCCAGACAGATCTCGAGCGCGTGGCCGATCCGCTCGGCCTCGGCGCGGAAATCGCTGTGGAAGAGCGCGCCCCCGACGCCCCACACCGTGAGGCGCATCATGTCGTCGGACACGTCGCGCTCGGCCCCGCGGCCGCTCTTCGCCCACGCGTCGAGGATGCCCTCCACCGCCTCGATCAGCACGGGGAGGAAGCGGTTGACCGCGCTCGGGCGGAACTCGGGGGAGAGCAGTCGCCGCTGCCGCGCCCAGAAATCGCCCTCGCTCACGAAGATGCCGTTGCCCAGGATCGGCCGGAGAAAATCGTAGTCCACCGATTTCAGGTAGTTCAGCACGTTGGTGCGCATCATCCGGTGATGGTGTCGCGGATGGGCCACGCAGAGCGTCGGCGTCGGCAGCCGCTGCCGGAAGGCGAACCCGTGGCGCACATGCATCGTCAGGCTCGTCTCCGCGTAGTTCGTGAGGATGCCGGCGAACGACCGGAGATCGTCGGCCACGGAGATCAGCGGGACATCGAAGTGCGCCGGGCTCTCCAGGCTGTCCCGACCCATGTTTGCATCGGCGGCGATCATCGAATCGACGGTAGCACGTTCGATCTCGGCCCGTTCCCGCTCACGCCGGCGCCGCGGGCACCCCGCACGCGGCGCGGCGCGCGCCGCTCAGAACGCCACCCACCCGGGCCCGATCACCGCCGCCGGCGCGCCTCGCCTCGCCGTCTTGGTCGGGCTGATCTGCACCGTGGTGCGCTCGGAGAAGCGGAAGGGCGCGGCGACCCCGAGGACCACCGCGCTCAGGATCAGCGTGGTGATGCTGGCGATCTCGAAGCGCGCGGCGAACGAGTCGGGCGCGACGTTCTTCGCGGCGCCGGTGAGCTCGAGCCCGATCAGGGAGAAGCCTCCCAGCCCGAGCAGCCCGCCGCCCGCGATGACCAGCGTGAGGCCCGCGGTCTGCATCGACGCCGAGCCCGTGCTGACCTGCACGGTGAAGGGGCCCGGTCCCGGCGGGAGCACGAACGGATCCGACGGGTCCACGCCGCTGCCCGCGACGCGCAGCCGTTCGATCCGCCCGAGCCTCGATCCGCAGGGCGCGATGCACACCGGCACCCAGCCGTCGTTGCCGGCGAGGTCCCCGCGCTTGTCGAGCTCGGCCGGACGTCGCTCCAGGATGGCGCGGGGATCGGTCGAGCGGAGGACGACCTCGGGCTTGTCGCCGGCAGGCGGGTCCTCTGCGGCGGCCGGCGGGGAGATCGCACCGAGGGCGAGGAGCGCCGGCGCGACGAGGTGCGCCCCGCGAGGGGCAGCGCGCCGGTGCGGCGTTCGGCGGTTCATTCACGCAGCGTAGCGGTGGTGGTGCGCGGCACCAAGCGGCGATGTTCACGCGCCGCGGCGCTCGCGGGCGGGGCGAGCACGGTGGGGCCGCGCCCTCCAGGGGGCGCGACCCGCGTTTGCTGCGGTGGCGATCCTCGGCTCGACGGGAGCGCGCCCGGTCTGTCCGCGCGCCCGCTCACTTGCAGTCGCTGATCGCGCAGGACACGAACACCGTCGCGTTGTTGCCGGGGCTGCCATTGCCGACGAAGCGCACGATCCGCTTCTCCATCTCCGGGCAGGCCTGGACGATCTGCGGATTGCTGGTGGGCACCGCGCTCGGATCGACGTAGCACCAGCCGCTGGCGTTCTTTCCGTTGTCCGGACCACCCTGGATGACCGGCACGTCGGAGGCGTCGCCCTGGCATGCGGCGAGCTCCTCCGGGCTGCTGCTCGCGGGGTCGCCGCACTGGGGGATCTCGCAGAAGCAGTCCCAGCCTGCGTTCTTGGCGAGCGGAGAGCTCTTGGCGACGTCGACGATCCCCGCGTGCTCCGCGGGCACGTCCCTCCGGGCCGCTGCGGGATCGCAGGAGCAGCTCCCGCCGCTGTTGCGGGCCTCGACGAGGACGCATGCGACCTCGCCGCTCGGGTCGGGGGTGAGCTGATGAGGCAGACACTGGCCGGAGATCGCCACGCGTAGCCGATCGAGGATGGAGCCGATGACCGGCCGGTAGCCGTAGTCGGCCTTCTGGGGATCGCTCGTCTGCGCCGGGCAGACGGAGGCGACGATGCCCTGCCCGCCGAGGCCTCTGAGCACGGCGAGCTCGCGCAGGCCGGGGTAGCCCTTGGCGCGCTTCTGGATCGTCTTCTGGTTGGGATCGCAGAGCGGGCTGTCGTTGTTCGGATCGGCGCAGTCGCAGGCGACCTGGTTGTTGCTGCAATCGTGCGGGGCCGGCAGATCGAAGACGCAGGCGTACTGGAGGTCGTCGTTCTTCGGTATCGAGTACTCGTGGCCGTTGATCGGGTCGGCGTCGGAGGGCGAGCCGGGCGGAGGCAACCCGGCGCGCGGCACCACGGACTCGATCATGTGCGGATCTTTCGGTGGCACGTAATTGGCCGGATCGCCGAGGATCCGGTCCCAGGTCGAGACGCCGTTCTTGTCCTTGAGGGCGAGCTCGGTCGCGCTCTTGAATCCGCCGACGGCCTGGCCAGCGAGGTCTTTGCCGGAGAGGAGGTTCGGGAGGCCGTTGTCGTCTTGTCGGGCGATGTCTTGCCAGGGCACGCCCACGATGCCGGTGAGGAAGACCAGGCTCGGGTCACGGACGTTGCTGTCGCCGTCGCCCGGATCGAGGTCGGAGAAGAGCGGATTCTGCACCAGATCGCCCTGCCGGTTCGGCACCGTCGGGCTGGTGAGGCCGGTGGTGTAGCGGTCGATCGGGTAGAGGAAATCGATCCCGAACCTGCGCTTCTGATCGAAGCAGCGGAGGTTGATGTCGTCCTCGACGTCGGTCAGGTTCGGGCTCTGGGCGCATGTCGGGTCCGCCGGGCAATCGCCGGCGCTCTGCGCGCACGACTTGCAGCAAGGGTCGGCGGGGTTCGCCGCGCACTCCATGCGGGCCCGCGGGAGGCGGAAGCTCTTCTTCGGGTCGCTCGGATCGCGCTGCTGCACGGCGTAGAAGAACTGCCCGTACTCCTTGACGGAGCAGTCGTTCTCGTCCGAGAGCATGACGATCGCGACGAGCGAGCTCGGCCGGAGGAAATCGGCGCGCTGCTCGAGCAGCACGTCGTCGACCCCGGAGGGGACGGCCTTGCCCCCTTGCACGCTGATGGTCTTGTACGGCTCGGGGTCGATGAGGAAGCGATACCAGCCCTCGAGCTGGGACTCGTAGCCGCAGCCGACCTGGCCGACGCCCACCACCATGTCCTTGAGGGTGGCGACGATGCCGGGCGTGTCGGTGACGACCTGCTGGTGGATGTCGTCGCTCTGGATATCGCCGATCTTGATCGACCCGAGGTTCTTCTCGCCTGGAGGAGCCTTCTTCTGGGCCGGATCCCAGGCCAGGAAGCCCGCGTTCTTGTAGGTCGGCACGATCTGCCCACCGCAGGCGTCCACGCGGGAGAGCAGGTGACCGGCGTCGTCGTTCGAGGGGTCGCCCGCCGGGCCGCATGCCTGCGACTGCGTGGTGCTGCACGCGTCGGAGCCATGGCCGCCGAGGCTCGAGTCGACGACGCCGATGTGGAGGTCGAGGATCGGCGTGAACGCGCGCCGGGTGCCGGGCGGGCATGGTTCGAGGGGGCCGCCCGGCTGGCTCTGCGACGGCACGCCCATCGAATCGAGGCACCTCGGGTTCACCAGGGCGCTCACCAGGTCGGGCACGGTGAGGGCGAGGATGAGCTGCTTGTCGGCCATCGAGCGGGAGTTGTCGATCGCGAGGAGCAGATCGATCTTGTCGATCGAGCTCTGGGTGAGCGTGCCAACGAGCGGCGAGGTCGAGCACTGGCCGCCCGTGCCGCCGGTCGTCGAGCCGCTCTCGACCGTGCCGCCGCAGCCCTGCGAGGCGAGCGCCGGCACCGCGAAGGAAAGGAGCACGCCCATCACGCGACGCGCGCTCACCCCATGGAAACTCACCGGATGTCTTCTCTGTTTCATGGCTCCCCGTCCTTGGTCTCCCGCCGTCATTTCGTCACGAGCGGCCCTGTCTTGATCGCCTCGAAATCGCTCCCCTTGAGCTGCTTGAGCGCGTCGAGCTCCTCGTTCACCCATTGTGCGCTGGGCGCCCCGCTGATGAACCACGGGCTCCCGTTGTCGGCGAGGATCATCCCGTAGGTCTTGAGCGCGGTGAGGATCGGCTGGGTGATCGGGGGATAACCGCTCTGATCGAAGCTCTTCTTCAGCCGCATGCGCAGCCCCATCGGCGGGTAGCTCGCGTCGGTGATGTCGGAGGCGAAGTGGCTCGCCGGGGCCACGTAGGCGCGCTGCGTCTCGGGCACGGTGAAGCGCAGCGCATGCTTGATCGCCCCCGCGTTGGCCTCCTCCCAGCGGGCGAGGCCGGGGAAGATCGGCAGCCCCGCGGCGTCGGCGCTCGTCCAGCCCGCGGGCCGCCCCTGGTTCGACGAGAGATCCCAGATCGCCCCCGATCCGGCGTGCCACCCGTCGCTCTCGTGGTGCGTCGCGTACAGCTCGTAGAGCTTGCACTCGCCCGTGTGGATCATGAGCAGGTGGGCGTCGCCGTCCTGCTCGATCGGCGGATCTTGCGGGATGGGATACGGCCCGGGATCGCTCTCCTCCGGCGAGTCGTCGAAGGTCACCGGCGACTTCGCGAGCGAGCCGTCCACGTTCACGAACGGGATGCCGAAGGTGTCGCCGAAATCCGGGTGCAGCGGCGCGTCGCCGCCGATCGTGGCGACGTAGACGTCGGAGAGATCGTCGACGGGGGCGGCGGAGATGTCGGTGTTCCAGGCGTTGTCCGCGGGGAAGATCGGGCAATGGCCCGGCATGCTCCCGCCCGCGCCCGCTCCTGTGCTGCTCCCGCCCGCGCCCGCTCCTGTGCTGCTCCCGCTCCCGCTCGTGGTCGACGGCGTGCCTCCTGTCCCGCTCGTGGCCCCGCCCGCGCCCGAGGGAGACGAGCCTCCGCCGCAGGCGAACAGGGCGAGCGAGAGCACGGAGAGGGCCGGGAGCAGGGCGATACGCATGGGTCGATGAGACCACGACCTCGTTCTGCAATCGACGGTGAAGCGGTGGAGCGAGCCGCCGGGGAGCTGCCTCGATTTCGGCCACCGAGTGCCTGTCTTGGGCCACCACGCGCCCGCGCGTTTGCCTTACCCTCGGGCTGCTTGTTCGCTGTCGGACCTTGTTTCCCCTGCCAGGAAGGACACCGATGATCCGCATCGCCTCGCTCTCCGTCGTGCTCTGCATCGCCGCCTTCGGCTGCACCACCGGCCCCTACGAAGCCGTGACCGACTGCCCCAAGGAGATCAACTGCGGCCAGTGCGCCTCGCGCGGCGCGTGCGCCTGGTGCGGGGAAGCCCGGGACAACGGCGGAGGCCGCTGCGTCGCCGTCGGGCACGGCGAGTGCGAGGCGCCGCTCGTCTGGCAGAAGACGCCGGATCGCTGCCCGCTGCCGCCGGAGGACGCCGGGGCCGCGCCCGCGTCCACGAGCAGCGAGACGGCGCAGTCGAGCATGAAGGACGCGGTGACGCCCGCGAAGTTCGAGGAGATCCGCACCACCCTCCAGCGCTCCTTCCCCGACGCCAAGATCACCGACACGGTGGTGGGGAGCGTCATCGCCGTGCTCGTCGCGGATCAGGCGCACTTCGGCAAGGCCGGAATCAAGGACGCGAAGGACCACGAGCTCGCGCCGATCTCGAAGCGTGTGAAGGAGAAGGAGCACCCGCTCTACCTCGGCCACGCCGATCACCACCGGGTCCGGTCCATGCCGCCCGAGGCGAAGCCGATGGAGTCCGAGTTCTCGCTGCCGGTGCCGATGGTTCGCGTCCGCCTCCCCGAGACGCTCGAAGGCGATAACCCCGTGATCTCCACCGCGGTCGGCGACGTGTACCTGAGCAAGGACCACCTGCTCGGCTCGATCGATCTCTTGACCTCGAAATACGGTGGCCCGGACTACCTCGGCTACCGGCCCGAGCGCGTCGATCTCATCACGCCGGCGCGCGGGCTCGGCACGCGCTTCGGGGCCATCGCCATCTACCTCGGCTACAAGAAGCGCACCGACAAGGGGCCCTCGTTCTACATGTTCGAGGCAGGCACGGCGACGGGCGACCCGAAGATGATCTACTTCTCGCCCGATTTCCGGCCGATCAAGGACGCGGTGAGCCATTACCTGCCGACGGGCTTCGTCTCGACGCACAATCGCTACAGCGGCTACGTGAAGATGCGCCCCGCCCCGGACGAGGACGAGCCGGAGCTGCTCTACATCGAGTCCCGCGCCCCCGGCGCGACCGATCCCTACATCACCGTCAAGCTCAACTACGAGCGCGCCAGGGAATTCGAGCTGCCGGTGCCCGCCGAGCTGACCCTCGACGCCGCGGCCAGGATCGCGGTGATTGCCGAGACGATGGGCGTCTCTAACGCCGTCGAGCTGCAGAAGGTGCTCGCGCAGATCGGCAAGGATTTCTCCTGGATCGAGCGCCCCCGCTACGTCACGCCGGCGCCCACCGCCGCGCCGACGGTGACGCCGGCCGCGACACCGACGGCCACACCCACGGTGACGCCGACAGCGGCTCCCGCGGCGACGCCGGCTCCTCCGCGGTGAAGTGGCTCAGAGCGGGATCGCGCAGTAGTCGATCGGGATGCAGAGGCCGGTGAAGCAGAACCCGTCATTCTCGGCGCTCGTGCCCGCGGGGCAGGGCGGGGGGATGGCGTCGCAGCTCGACGTGCAGATGTCCTTGTGGATCGGCTTGCAGATCGGGTCCGTCTTGCAGACGACGTCGGTCGAGCAGTAGGCCGGGATGCACCCGGGCCTGGTCGCGCAGGGCGTCTGGCTTCCCTCCGGGGGAATGGCACAGTCGGCCTTGCCGCCCTGGCAAGCCCAGCTCGGCACCTGGCCGCACGGGGCCGACGAGGGGCCGCAGGCCTCCGCGAACTCGGCGCAGTGGTGGAATCGGTAGTTCACGCAGTCGGCGCAGCCGCCCACCGGATCGCAGCTCGAGCAGCAGGTGTCGTCGTAGACCGGGACGCACGCGGGGAAGGCGCCGAGGCATGCGACCTCGGCGAGCCCGCCGCAGTCCGTCGAGCCGCTGCTGCTCGAGCTCGACGACGAGGAGGTGGATCCGCCGCCCGATCCACCTGCGCCGTTGCTGCCGTCGGCGATCACCTTGCCGCCGCAGCCGGAGAGGGACGCGCCCAGGGCGAGCGCCGCGAGGAAGACCAGCCGATATTGAGAAGCCATGCGGCATCCTATCATGAGGCCCCTCGGCGCCCCGTCACCATCGTTCATGAACGTCCACGAGCGGTCACGAACGGTCACGACCGATCACGAACGATCACACCGGCTCACGCTGCTCGAAAGGACGACCATGAAGACGCTCGCCCCGATGACCTTGGCCGCGCTCCTCCTCGCCGGGTGCGCGGCGCACGACGGGCCCCCCATGCCTCCGAACGACGCGGCCGGCGACACGGGGCCCGAGGCCGATCAGGCGATCGCGATCGCGCGGCAGTGCATCACCGGCGAGCCCTGGGGCAACCAGAACGAGGGCTACAGCCTCGACGGCGAGCATGCGAGCGCCCACCGCGACGCCGGCGCGCGCTTCCGCGTGCGCGTCCCCGAACGGTTCTACCTCGGCAGGCTCCCCCCGCCCCGCCCGGCCGGCGCGCTCTGGGTGATGGTCGACCTCGCGACCAAGGGCTGCGCGCCGGGCACGTCGCCCTGAGGTTTTTGCCGCGGTGATGCGGCCAGCGCTGGGCTTCAGCGGACGCGGAAGAGCGTCGTCGAGAAGTGGGTGCGCTCGTCGACCCAGCGGGCCTCGACGGTGAGGCCGGCGGTGAGGCCGAGGTCGGTGATCATCGTCTCGGTGTACTTGCAGGAGCTCTCGGTCCAGATCGACTCGCCCTCGTGGAAGCGTGCGGTCATCTCGGCGGCGGGGATGGTCACCCGCTGCGCGCGGCGGCTCACGAGGTGCATCTCCATCCGCGAGGCGGGGGCGTTCCAGCGGGCCTCGTGGGCGAAGGAGGCGAGGTCGAAATCGGCGCCGAGCTCGGCGTTCAGGCGCTGGAGGAGGTTCTTGTTGAACGCGGCGGTCACGCCGAGCGGATCGTCGTAGGCGAGCACCAGATCGGCCTCGGCGCGCACGCCGTCGGCGCCGAGGAGCAGGCCGTCGCCGGGGCGGAGGGCGCGGCGGATCGCGGCGAGCAGCGCGCGGGCGGCGGGCGGATCGAAGTTGCCGATGTTCGAGCCGAGGAAGAGCGCGAGGCGCTGCCCGGAGGGAGATTTCGGGAGGGCGGCGAGGCCCTCCTCGTAGGTGCCGAGGTGGCTCTGCACCCGCGCGCGCGGGAAGCGCGAGAGCGAGCTCTGCGCGAGCTCGTGGGCCCGCGGGGAGACGTCGATCAGGTGCACGGTGGGCGCCTCGCCCCGCGCATCGAGCGCGGCCATCAGCCGGCCGATCTTGTCGCCGCTGCCGCAGCCGAGCTCGCAGATCTCGGCGAGCGCCGGGAAGGGCGCGATCATGTCGGCCGCGTGCGCGCCGAGCAGCCGATCTTCGGCGCGGGTGATCGGGTACCAGGGGAGCTGGCAGATGGCCTCGAAGAGCTGCGAGCCGAGCTCGTCGTAGAAGTAGCGCGAGGGCAGGCGCTTGGGCGAGCCGCCGAGGCCTCGGCGAACGTCGTCGATGAAGGCGATCCGGGCGGCGTGGGCGGGGCTCGGCGCGGTCATGTGAAGTTTCTACACCCCGTGACCTCGCGCAGATCCGGAAAAGGGGCGCGGCGCCACCTTCCGTTCGCACGGCTCCGAGGTTGCCCACGCGATCTCGCTCTGTTACGAGCGGCCTCGTCGCGACGACACACCGCAAATTGCTTATGTCCACCCACCCGGCGATCCCCTTCCTGTTCCGCGACGACGCGGCCTTCATGGCCGATCTTCCCTACGATCCGGAGGTGCTCCTCTTCGACGAGATGCTGGAGCTCGATCGGGAAAAAAACCTGATCCGCTGCCGGATGCACACCCACGACGAGCTGCCCCTGACGCGCTCGCAGCGCGCCCACCCGCGGCTGCACCCGCGCCACGTGGCCGGCGGGCTGATGGTCCACGCGACGGGGATGCTCGGCTTCGTCCACGCGTACTACATGCTCGGCCTGCGCCACCACGAGGGCTGGATCGGCTACGGCACGCACATCCACAAGGTCGTCTTCCGCAAGCTCGTCGTCCCCGGCACGCCGATCGACGCGGTGTGCTCGGTCGTCCGCGCGCGCATCGGGCAGGTGCGGCACCTCGTGCGCTATCGCTTCGATTTCTTCCACGAGGGCGCGCTCTGCTACGAGGGCGAGCAGACCGCGGTGTGGCTGAAGATCGATCCGAACGATCCCGCGGCCACCGCCTCGCTCGGCGACGGCTGATCGCGGGGCCGAGCGGTATCTGCCCGCGGCGGACGCTCGTTGACCCGAGCGCCCGGGTCGTCTACCTGCTCGGCTCATGTCGTCGATCGACGTTGGTTCCATCGTCCCCTCCACGCGAGATCTGCTCCAGGTCCTCTCCACGCGGCGAAGGAGCACGGCCGTGGTCGCGGTGCTCGGCGAAGATCGCCCCGGCGACGAGGCCGCGCGCCTCTCCGAGCTGAACGTGTCGGCCTTCGCCCTCGTCGAGCCCGGCCCCGCGATGACGCTCGCCGCGCGCGCGACCAAGACGGTGCCGGTGCTCAGCCTGACGCCGGTGAGCGAGCGCGAAGATTTCCTGCGCGCCCGCTATTTCGGGGCCGACGGCGTGTGCATCGACGCTTCGCTCGGCCTCGACGAGTGGGACAAGCGCGCCAAGACCGCGCGGATGACCCGGATGCTCCCGCTCGCCTTCGCCACCGACGCGGCGGGCGTGAAGGGCGCCGTCGACGCCGGCGCCAAGGCCCTGCTCGTGCGCGCCGCGACGGTCGACGAGCTGCTCGCCCTGATCGGCCCCGTGCCGCGGGGCATGACCCTCGTCGCGCATGTCACCGAGGCCGACGCCGCCGGCCTGCGCAAGCTCGGCGGCAAGGTCGACGCCGCCCTCATCCCCCCGGCCCTCTGCGCCTCGCCCGAGATGGCCGCGCTCGTCGCCGAGCTCGACCCCTGATCGACGCCCCTCGATTCCGAACCGCGACCGGGAGGGAGCGGGTCCCATCCAGGCGCTCCTCGAAAAAATTGTGGCGCCTGTCGATCCAGCGTCGCGCCGTTCGACCCAGGGGTGAACAGCGCCGCTCAGCGGCCCCGAGGAGACCCGCGATGCAATACCTGCTCCTGATCTACACCAACGAAGCCGAACAGAACGCCCGCTCCCCCGAGGAGAAGAAGCAGATGTTCGGCGAGTATTTCGCCTTCACCAAGTCGATCCGGGAGAGCGGTCATTTCCGCGCCGGCGACGCGCTCCAGTCGGTCTCGACCGCCACCACCGTCCGCGTGCGCGATG
This sequence comes from Byssovorax sp., assembly GCA_046351295.1. GTDB lineage: Bacteria > Myxococcota_A > Polyangia > Polyangiales > Polyangiaceae > JAXLYT01. The sequence continues at coordinate 87,281 of JAXLYT010000006.1, read as the reverse complement.
GCAAGCAGCTCGTCACCGACGGGCCCTTCGCGGAGACGCGGGAGCAGCTCGGCGGCTACTACCTCATCGAGGCGAAGGACCTCGACGAGGCCCGGGGCATCGCCGCGCGCATCCCCGGCGCGAAGAGCGGATCGATCGAGGTCCGCCCGATCATGCAGATGTAGATCGCTTCTCGCCGGAGGGGGCGGCGGGATACGCTCTCTCCGCTTCGATGGATGCCCCGAGCTCGGCCCGGATCGCCGCGATCTACCGCGAGGACAGCGGGCGGATCCTCGCGCGCCTCATCCGCATCTTCGGCGGCAACTTCGACCTGGCGGAGGAGGCCTTGCACGAGGCCTTCTCCGCCGCGCTCGTACAGTGGCCGAGCGAGGGCATGCCGGAGAGCCCGCGGGGCTGGATCCTCCGGGCCGCGCGGAACAAGGCGATCGACCGGATCCGCCGGCAGGCGCACTTCGACGAGATCGCTCAGCGCGAGCTCGGGACCGAGGAGCCCGCGGCCTCTCCGGCCGACGAGGAAGAGCCGGGCTTCGTGGACGATCAGCTCCGCCTGATCTTCACCTGCTGTAACCCCGCGCTCGGTCCCGACGCGCAGGTCGCCCTCACGCTCCGCACCCTCTGCGGCCTCTCCACCGAGGAGATCGCGCGCGCGTTCCTCGTCCCCGCGCCGACGATGGCGCAGCGCCTCGTGCGCGCGAAGCAGAAGATCGCGCTCGCGAAGATCCCCTACCGCGTGCCCCCCGTGGAGGAGCTGCCCGAGCGGCTCGAAGCGGTGATGGCCGTGGTCTACCTCGTCTTCACCGAGGGCTACGCCGCGACCGCGGGCGACGCCTTGATCCGCCGCGATCTCTGCGGCGAGGCCATCCGTATCGCCCGCCTGCTCGAAGGCCTGCTCCCGGATCGGCCCGAGCTCTCGGCGCTGCTCGCGCTCTTGCTCCTCCACGACGCGCGTCGCGACGCCCGCCTCGACGCGCAGGGCGACCTGGTCGTGCTCGACGAGCAGGACCGGCGCCGCTGGGATCGCGCGGCGATCGAGGAGGGGATCGCCCGCCTCGACGGCGCGCTCCGCCGCGGCGCCACCGGACCGTACCCGATCCAGGCCGCGATCGCCGCCCTCCACGCCCGGGCCGAGCGGGCCGAGGACACCGACTGGGCGCAGATCGCGGGGCTCTACGAGGCCTTGCTCCGGGTCGCGCCCTCGCCGGTGGTCGCGCTGAACCACGCGGTCGCGGTCTCGATGGTCGAGGGCCCCCTCCGCGGCCTCGCCCTCCTCGACGACCTCGAGCGGCGCGGCGCGATGCGCGACTACCACCTGCTCCCCGCCGCCCGCGCCGATCTGCTCCGCCGGGCCGGCCGCGCGGAGGAGGCCGCCCGGGCCTACCAGGCGGCCCTCGACCTCGTGGGCAACGAGGCCGAGCGGCGCTACCTCGGCCGGCGCCTCGCCGAGGTGAGGGCGGCCGCCCGGGACAAGTGATCAAAAAGATCGCCCGCTGTCGATCTCTCTGCGCACCATTCGACCCAGGGAGGGCGCCTTTCCCCCGTGGCCTCTCGCGCCTCGCGCTCTCCCCCGTATGTCGTCCCCAAGGAGACCTCCCGGATGAACCTCTTCGCCGACAACTCCGCCCTCAAGCTCTATGCCCTCGTCTCCAGCCTGATCGCCCTCGAGCTGATCCTCCTCGCCCTCTGGACGGGCACGGTGCGGGTCATGCGCAAGCAGTGGGTGAACCCCGAGGACGCCAAGCTCAACAAGGGTGAGCAGGCCGAGAACGACCACCCCGACGTGCTCCGGGTCAAGCGCGCCCACCAGAACCTCCTGGAGAACGCCGTCCCCTTCTTCGTGATCGCGCTCGCCTACGCCCTCACCCGGCCGAGCGATCTCGGCGCGCAAGCCTATTTCTACACCTTCCTCGGCGCCCGCGTGCTCCACGCCATCTTCTACCTCTGGGGCCGCCAGCCCTTCCGGACGCTCATGTTCGCCGTCGGCGTGGCCACCATGATCGGCATGGCCGTCCACGTCGTCCGCGCCGTCGTCTGACGGCTTCGTGCGCCGGGCTGCCCGCGCGCGACCGCGGGTGATACCGTCCCTTTCATGTGGTCTTGGGAGCGGGTCTTTCCTGCGGCCCTCGCGGCGGGCATCTTCGTCGGGCTCGGGTGCGGCGGCGGGCAGATTCAGGGTCAGGGCGCCGGCAAGGCGTCCTTCGATGGCACCTTCCCCTCGGTCGCCTGCGTGCGGACCTCGTGCGCCGCGTCCAAGGCGAGCTGCGGCTTCATCTCGGATGGGTGCGGCGACTTCATCGAGTGCGGGGGCGTCGGGGTCACCAACACCGGCTGCCCCGAAGGGCCAACCTGCGGTGGATCGACGCCGAACCAGTGCTCGCCCGGCGCCTGCACGCCGATCACCGACTGCGGCGATCACGACTGCGGCTCGGTCAACGACGGCTGCGACAACACGATCTCCTGCGGCTCGTGCACCTTCCCCGAGGTGTGCGGCGCGGCCGGACCGAACAAGTGCGGCAAGCCCGCAGCCCCGGCCGTGAAAATGGACGGCGACGCCGTCTTCGAGCGCCAGACCGACACGGAGTTCGGGCTGAGCGGCAGCGTGAGCATCCACCGCGACGATCGCGACAACGTCATCTCGTTCTCGGTGAACGGCCTCTCCAAGGGCAAGCACACGGGGCTCGACCTCGCGGCGCTCGACGCCGAGCTGACGCAGGACGGGCCCGACAGCACCGCCGATTTCCCGAAGGGGACGCTCGACATCACGATCGAGGATTTCGACTGCCACGGGTCCGACTGCCTCGCCCGGGTGACGGCCACGGCGCATATCCCGTCGAGCCCGGTGTTCACGGGCGACATCACCTTCACCGCCGAGGAGCAGTGGGTGGAGGACACGGGCGGCGGCAGCAGCGGCTGCGGCGGGCCGCAATTTCCGATTCCCTCCAAGTGATCCCGGGCGCGTGACCCCTCGACGGGCCCCGGCGGCTCGGCCAGGATGCGCCGCATGAGCACGATCGACCCGCAGCGCCGCGCCGCCCAGGAAGGGGCGCTCCTCCACCCCCGGCCCGACCTCGGCGCCCTCCTCGTGACCGGCAAGGACCGGCAGACCTGGCTCAATGGTTTGATCACCAACAATCTCGCCACGTCCAAGGCCGGCGACGGCATCTACGCCCTCACCGTGGGCAAGACGGGGAAGATCCTGGCCGAGCTCTGGCTCGTCCTCTCCAGCGACCGGGTAGCCCTCGCCCTCGCCGCCGACAAGCTGGAGGCGATCCGTGAGCACTTCGACCGTCACCTGATCATGGAGGACGCAGAGGTCGCGCCCGCCCCAGGGCGAGGGTGGATCGCCGTCCACGGCCCACTCGCGGCCGAGCTCGTGGCGTTCGCCCGCGGCAAGGGCGCCGACGCGGCCATGGTCGATTTCACCGGCCGCCGGGACACCGCCGCCATCCTCGCCCCGGAGGGAGAGGCCGAGCCCTTCCTGAAGGCGCTGCTCGATCACGCGGGAGAGCGCGGCGCGCTCGCGACCGAAGAGGGGATGGAGCGGCTCCGGATCGACTGGGGCGTGCCCCGCTTCGGGGTCGATTTCGACGACCAGTCTTTGCCGCAAGAGGCTTCCCTGGAGCGCCTCTCGGTGAGCTTCACCAAGGGCTGCTACCTCGGCCAGGAGGCCGTGTTCATGCTGGAGAAGCGCGGCCACGCGAGGAAGCGCTTGATGCGCGTCGCGATCGAGGGAAGCGAGCCTGTGCCCGCAGGCGCGGAGCTCACCCTCGCGGACGGGACGGCGCTCGGTGTGTTGACGAGCCAGGCGGAAGGGCCTTCCGGGCAGCGGGTCGGCCTCGGCTACGTGAAGTACAAGCACGCGGAGGCCGGCGTGGAGGTCACGGTCGGCGGCCGTCCTGCCAGGTTGGTCGGTCTGGCGGCCGAGCCGCTCAAGGCAACAGCGCCTTGAGCCGCCAAAGGCTCATCCCCCGGATTTTTTGAAATTCAACCGTTCACATCACCGAGGGGTTTCCCGGGGGAACCCGCTATGCAGCCGCCGGTGCCTCCTTGGCACGATTGCGGATCACGGCGCCCACGATCGCCGCCACGGCCATGAACACCAGGATCCCCACCACGCCCATGCCCGACTCGGTGAGCAACATGCCCTTGGAGCCGAAGTGGGTTTGCGCCTGGGCGAGGAGCAGGCCCATGTACCAGATGGGGGTGTTGGAGAGGGAAGCGAAGCCGTTGTATTTGGTCGCCGCGTGGCCCTTGCCGATCGCCTCCAGCACGAAGCTCGAGAAGGCCGCGTAGCAGAGGCCGGTGGTGAAGGCATAGGCCAGGTTGAACCCGATGTACGAGGTCACCGTGAACGGTGAATAGGCCATGGCCGCCGTCACCGCGGCCATCATCGCGCCGAACACCGCATAGGCCTTGCGCGCCCCGAAGAGGTGCGTGCATGCATATCCACCGGCCAGACAGCCCACCATCGACACGCTGCCTGTCAGGAAGCCTTGCACCACCTCGACCTCGTGCGCGCCCGCGTGCCAGCTCGCCGCCACCTCGGCCTGGGTCAAGATGCCGCCGGCCGCGCCCGTCCCGATGGGCACGAAGCAGAGGACGCCGCAGAGGATGCCCTCCGGGGATTTGAGCACCTGCCACATGTCGATGGCGACATCCTTGATGGCCTTGCCCAGGCTGCCCTTGGCTCCTACCGCGGGCACGTCGGGCACGAAGCGCAGGGGCAGCGCGCAGAGGCTCATGGTCACGGCCAGGATCAAGCCCGCTTGCCAGGGGGCCTTGAGGGTGTTGAGCAGCCAGAGGCCGAGCCCGCCGCCGATGCCGGAGCCGCCGAGGTTGCCGGCCTGGAACCATCCGCTCACCCGGCCGAGGTCATCCGCCGGCGTGATGTGCGCGACGAGCGCCTCCACCGCGAAGCCGAGGAAGGTCGCCGCGAGGCTCGTCACGAAGATGACCCCGTTCATGAGGAGCAGCGTCTTCGGGCCGAGGGGGATCGTGGCCATGGCCGCCATGCCGAGGGCGCAGGCGATGGCCGAGAGCAGGTACCAGCGCTTGCGGGTGAGGGTGCGATCGGCGATCGGCGCCCAGAAGAACTTCCACATGTTGGGGAAGAGGCTCGTCGCCACCAGCGTCGCGACCTGGGGCACCGAGAGCCCGACCCGGTTGCCGATGAAGCCCAGCGCCACGCTGACGAAGCCGCTCGTGGCCCCGAAGGGCACGATCAAGAGCGTGTAGACGAACGGGTGCGGAGGTCTCCGGCCATCGTCGAGGGGGGCAGCGTGGAGGTTGTCCATGAGCAGCCCGCAAGGCTAGCGGGCCCTCGCGACGCCGGGAAAATTACTTCTCCCCGTGCCCCTTGCCGGTGATGAGCTTCATCTTCGCCGTCGCGTCGAAGCTCTCCACGTGCGGCGGGTGGTGGCAGTTCGACACGCAGCCCTCCGGCGCCGGCTTGCCGATGATGAGGCTCTTGTCCTTCGGCGACTTCGCGTGCAGCGAGCCGGGGCCGTGGCACTCCTCGCACTGCACGTTCTGCAGCTTCTCGTTGAAGGTCACGGTCGAGCCGCCGGCGCGCCCGTAGCCGGTCACGTGGCAGTTCACGCAGTCGAGGTTGAACTCTTTGAAATCTTTTTGCAGCGTGGCGTAGGCCCCGGCGTGCGCCGTCTTGTCCCAGAACTTGCGCGCGTCGTCGTGGCAGTCGGTGCACGCGTCGACGCCGATGTAGCCGGCCTGGCCCTTCGCGGGCGGCTCGGGCTTGCGATCGGCGAAGGCCGTCTTGTTGTGCTCGTTGACCCGCTTGTAATAGCCGAGCATCCGGTCGGTCACGGCCTTGTCCTTGCCGAGGGTGTCGCGCACCTCGACGGACGTGTAGCGGAAGAAGCTCCCGGACACGGCGGACTGCTCGCCTTCGAGCTTCTTCTTCTCGTCGCGCATCCTCGCGAGGTCGGCCTTGCGGGCCGCCACGTCCTCGGGCTTGGCCGTGTGGTCGCGCTCCCACGAGTCGATGCGCGTCTCGAGGTCGTGGATCCGGGCCGAGAGGCTCACGAGCTCGCCGGCCTTCGCCACGCCGCCCGCGTCTGCGAAGACGAGCGGGCCCTTGCCCGGGCGCACGAAGAGGTCGACCACGCCGATGGTCTGCAGGTGGTTCGCCGTCTCCACGACGAGCGTGCTCCCGGCCAGCGTGGGCGCCTTCTGCGCGTCGTTGGCGTCGCCCATCTCGATCGGCTTGCCCACCACGAGCACGTGCAGATCGGGCACCAGATCGGCGAGCCGGAGCGCCTCGCCGCGGGGGAGCGCCGCGAGCCCGATCAGGATCGTCGCGCCCTGCTTCTTGAGCGACTCGACGCCGGCCTTCACCGCGTCGATCGCCGGCATCGCCTTGAGCCCGTCCGGATAGCGACCCATGCGATCGCGCGGATCGGACACGCCGATGAGGCCCACCTTCACCCCGCCCACCTCGCGCAGCAGCGTGGGCGCGAGCGGCGGCGCGCCCTGCACGTTGCCGCCGAGCAGCGCCGCGCCCGCGCTCTCTGCCGAGGTCTTGAGGAGATCGGCCCCGCCCGCCCAGTCGTTCGCGCCGGGCGCCCACGCGGCGAGCCCGAGCTCCTTCGCCGCGCCCGCGATCGCCTCGGCCTTCCATTGGTCTTGCACCGAGGTGTCCGGCTTGAGCGAGGGCTCCATGAAGAGCATCGGTCCGGCGCCGAGGACGAGCTTGTTCGGCGCCTCGGCGCTCTGCGACGCGATGTACGCCGCGAGGTGATCGATGCCGCCGAGCTGGTTCTTGCTGCACCCGCAGGGCTCCATCGCCCCGGCGACGGTGCTGAGCAGGTAGAGGCGCACGGTGGGCTTGTTCGAGGCCTCGGCGACCACGGGGCCTTCGGGGCCGGGGCCGGCGTTGTGGCAGCCTTGGCAGGCGGCGAGGCCGCCCGCGGCGATCATGAGGCCGAGCAGGGCCGTCCAGGGGAGCACGCGACGCATCGGCGCGCGTTCTAGCACAGCGCCGCGCCTGGGGGCTCCGCGCTCGACAGCGACCTCGAGCTCCCCGACGTCCCGCGGGGCGGTGACGTCCGGCATGAGCCGGCGGCTCATGTGCCTCCCGGGGTCGACGCTGTCCATCGATGCGATCGAAGACTCAATCGGCGAGGCGGAGAAGATCTTGGGGAGCACGAGCGCTTGCGGCCCCGAACCGTTGCCGGACAGTCACCGACGGCGCGCTCCGGCTTCTGGGGCGTCGGCGGTCGACGATCCGGAGATCCGAGGATCCGCCGGCATCACCTGGACCGCGCAGATGAAATCGATGCCGCTCAGAAGGCGAACGTGGGGTGAGGATTGGGCCGCTGGCCTGGCGGGGGTGGATTGATGATCGGCATGTTGTCGCCCGGGTAATCCGGTCGAGGGCGAACGATTGGCATCGGATCACCCGGTCGGGGCCGACCTCCTCCGCCTTCTGGTAGTGGCGGATCCACCACCTCTCCGGCGGGCTCCTTCGGCGGCGGATCCACCACCTCTCCGGCGGGCTCCTTCGGTGGCGGATCCACCACCTCTCCGGCGGGTTCCTTCGGCGGTGGATCCACCACCTCTCCGGCGGGCTCCTTCGGCGGCGGATCTTTGTCCTGCCATGGCGGTGGCTTGATCACAATGGGGTTCTTTTTCTGACGCAATTCACGCAGCCGATTTTTGTCCTTCCCGTCGAGCAACCCCCTCTTGTCTAGGCACTCCAGGATGGCGAGCTCGGCTTCCTCGCTCGATGTTAATGTGGGATCCCCGTACGGATCAACCAGTGCCGTCGGCATTGCAAATTGGTACTGGTAAAGAGCCGGATCTCTGCTCGCGTCTGCCCATCTGCTCAAAAACCGACCCGAGCTTGCGCTATAATACCGGTTCTTGTAGTACATGAGATCGGTGCGGGAGTCGGCTCTTTGTCCCGTGTGCGTGTACGGGTTGTTCGTCGAGTTTTCTGTCAAGGTGTCGTCGGCGGTAAACCATATGCCGTCTGCGCCGGCCCCGACGAACACATTCGTCTTTCCGTAAGGATCGTACCGGTATGACTCTGTGATCGCACCGGATTTGTCCGTGATTGCGTACACGCTATGGAGTCGGTTCGTGTGGTAGTAATACCGTTGCTCCCCGACGACCATGGTCAAGACTTCATCGACATAGTTGCCAAACACAAACGCCCTCGACGGGCTCCCCGCCCCCAGTCCGTCCTCGTACTCCGCTGCTGCCCTCCACCCGTCATATACAACCACCGTACTCTGCCCCCCCACCTGCTCGCGCACGCGCCTGCGCAGCGCATCGTAAGCGTACTGCACGCTGTCGGCGCCCACGACGGCCCCCTGCATCAGGTTCTCGTAGTCCCACGCGAACGTGCGCCCTTGCTCATCCTGCACCAGATTCCCCTTGGGGTCATACGACAGCGCACCCCCGTTCCGGGAGAGCAGCTCGTGCGCCGCGTTGTGCGTCCGGACCTCGGCCACCCCGTTGCTGGTGAGCTGCCCCCAGTCGCCCACCAGGCTGAGGTTCCAGCTCTGGACATCCCCGTTCGATCGACCGAAGCCGACCAGCCGGTCGTCCACGTCGTACGCATAGCTCTGGGCGTCGCCCGGGTTGACGCTGTTGCCCTGCGTGAGTGGATTCTTGTCAGCGTCATACGTGTACGAGAACCCGGTGACCCCCGGCACACCGATCGAGGCGACACGATTGTCAGGCCGATAGGTGCGGCTCTCGTGCAGCCCGTTGCCGTAGTCCGTCCCGATCCGCCGCATTCCTGGATCATACGAAAATGCTGCCACGGGCGCCCCGGCGTAGTCGATGTTCGCGATCTGGTCCCGCGCCGTGAACGCGCGCCCCATCACCGACCCGTCCGGATAGGTCAAGCTCACCTGCCGGTTCGCCGCGTCATAGCCATACACCACGGTATAGATCTGCCCGCCGATGCTCAGGCTCTCCGCCACCTGCCGTCCGGCCGCATCGTAGGCCCGCCCCACGGTGTTGCTGTACCGTGTCGAGACAGCTTGGACCATCCGGCTCGCCGGATCATAGGCAAAGCCATCGTTCAGCCCGTCCGGATAGGTTCGCTGCACCAGCCTGTCGGCGCGATCGTAGACATAGCCGGTCAGGTCCCCCGCCTGGTCCAACCTGGAGATCAGCCTCGCCGCGGCGTCGTAGGCATAGAATCGGCTCCCGTTGTCCGGGAACGTCTCCCCGATCATCTTGCCACGACCATCGTAGAGATAGCTCGACGCGCCCCCTTCGGCGTCCACCAGAAGCTCCAGGTTGCCGTTCTCGTCATACCCGAGCTGCGTCACGCCCCCGAGCCGATCGATCTGCCCGATCTTGCGCCCCCGCCCGTCGTACACGTAGGCGGTCACGTGCCCGAAGCCGTCGATGGCGGCCACCTGATGGCTCTCCGCGTCAAACCCTTTCCCCGTCGAGTCCCCCTGTGTGTCCACGCACTGGATCGACCGGTTCCGCGCGTCGAGCACGCAATCTTGCCCCACGCCATTTGGGTCCCGCGAAGAGACCAGGTTCCCATTCGCATCATACCCGACCCGCGTGAGCTGCCCCTCGGCGTCCACGCTCGCGAGCGCTCGCCCGGCCGCGTCTGCCCGCGTCCGCGTCACATGCCCGAGCCCGTCGATCGCGCTCGTCTCCACCAGATCTCCAGGCGCCCCGGGCGTCCCCGACACCAGCGCATCGTATCCTCGCCCCGTGGTGTTCCCCACCCCGTCGATGGTTCGGATCACCCGCTCCATCCCATCGTACACCGTGACGCTCGCCTCTCCGGCGGGATTGATGGTCTCCACGGCCATCCCATCGCTCCCCGCCCCGAGCCCGAGCCCCGCGAGCGCCCCCGCGTACGCCGCATCGAGCCCCACCCCGTCGGTCAGGTCGTCATCGTACACCCACCGGGTCGTCAGCCCCATGGCCGCGGGATATCCGGGATCCCCGGCGATCGGCGGATCGTTCTCGTCCACCGCCCCGAGCTCCACCATCCATACCGTTCGCGCCACCGGCCGGTACAGCCCGTCATAGCGGGTCGTCACCTCCCGCAGCGTGCTCGGCGGGTTGGCCAGCGAGGCCTCGTCCGGGAACAGACTCGCGTCGCCGGCCACCCAGGTGTGCGTCACATGCCCCAGGCTGTCCCGGTTCTCCACCGTGATCGCTCGGGTCGGGGGCGTCAGCGCGTCGCCATCCACGTCGGCGGCCGGCTCGATCTCCGCCTGATGATTCCCGCAGCAAAAACTCCAGAGCGTATTCCAGGAAAACCCCCGCCCGTCGATCCGCAGGCTCCGCTTCCCGTCGAGATCGTAACCGTAGCTCTCCGTCGCTTCCTCGGGCCGCCCCTTGGCCCAGGTCATGGTCGAGAGCAGGTTTCTCCCGCCGTAGGTAGACTCGGTGATGAAGCCGCCGGCCTCGGTGAAATGCCGGGGGTGGCGCACCCGCACCTGGTTTCCCTGAGCGTCGTAATCGTACTCCGTCTTCCCCTGCTCGGGCGTCCCCGCGGCCGTGATCGTGCGGATCACCCGCCCGCGCGCGTCGTAGGCGCTGGTGTGCGCGATCCCGCGCCCGTCGATCCGGCTCAGCGTCTGCCCCTCGGCGTCGTAGACCACGTCCTCGATCAGGTAAGGCGCGTTGGCCGTGAGCACGCGAGGGAGCCCCGCCGCGGGCCCGGGCACGGCGCCGGGCACCATCTCGCTCACGGTGCGCACCACCCGATCGTTGACATCGTAGACGTAGAAGGTCTTCCGGCCATAGCGATCGATCCGGTGATCCACCCGCCGCGCCTGATCGTACACGCTCGCATCGGTGAGGAGCGTCCCGACCTTCGGCTGCACCGTCGTCCCCACCAGACGGTTGTAATCGTCGTAGGAATACACGGTCCTCTCACCCCGCTCGTTGCACTCCTTCTGCAACGTCGTCCCTGCCAGGTACGAGCAGGTCTTCGAGACCGCCTCGGGCCTCCCGAAGGCCTGGATCTGCTGGATCTCTCGGCCGGCTCCGTCGTAGGCGTGGCGCTCCACCACCCCCAGCCGATCGATCTTCTGCACCAGCAGGTTGGCGTCCGGCCCTGCTCCGTAGACATGGCTCTCCACGGATCCATCGTTGAAGGTGATCCCGGTCACCCGGTTCCGTCCATCGTAGGCATAGGCCGTCACCCGCCCTCGCGGGTCGGTCACGCTCGCGAGCCTCCCCGCCGCGTCGTAGACATAGCTCGTCACCGCCTGCGGCCCGCCCGGCATGTCCGGCGGCTCCGTCTTGCTCAGGAGATAGCCGTCCGGCGTGTAGGCGTACGCGGTCACGTTCCCGTTGGCGTCCGTCTCCGTGAGCGGCTGTCCGGCCGCGTTGTACGTCCAGGTGATCACGCCCTGATCCGGCGTCCCCAGCGCCTTCGTCTTCGAGAGCAGGTTGCCGTGCGCGTCGTACACGTACTGCGTTTTCCTCCCCAGCCGGTCCACCTCCACGAGCGGCTGGCGGAAGACGTTGTAGGTCGAGGTCGAGGCCGTCCCGTCGGGGAAGGTGGTCTTCTTCAGCGCCCCGGTCACGGTGTCGCGGTCGTAGCTCGTCTTCCTGCCGAGGAAGTCCGTCTTGCCCAGCACGTGCTGGAAGCTCCCCATCGCGTAGGAGGCGCGCTTTTCGTACACGTAGCTCGCCGGATCCTGGGCGATGTCCCAGCCCCGCGCCTGGTCGGTCTCGACCGGGATGCCCCAGCTCTGCGTGCGGTAGCGGAAGAAGGCGTGGCCTCCCTCGTAGACGTAGTAATCCGCCTTGGCGGTGGCCGGATCGAAGGTGCTCTTGATGAGATAGCTCACCTCGCCGGCCCCGTTGACGAGCATCCGGACCAGGTTGGACGACTGGCTCGACACCGCGTGGGTCACCGGGTCCACCCAGGTCGAGTTCGTCAGGTACACGTCCTTCCTGCGGTGCGTGTCCTTGGCGCCCGCGTCGAAGTAGTGGAGCACCTGGGTCTGGGTCGCGTTGTCGGGCGTCACCGAGAGGGTCGTCATCGTCCCATCCGGGTGGAGCACGCCGGTGAGCCCGGTGAGCGAGCCCCAACCTCCGTTCGGGCCGTCATAGAGGTATTGCATGCTCGCCCCGTTCGGCAGGTCGATCCGCGAGACCACCCAGCGGCCATTTCGCTTCTGCGGTCGATAGGTGAAGAGCGCCTGCTTTCCGTGCGCGTCGGTGATCGAGCCGAGCTTCCAGAGGTTGTCGCGGTCGAAGCCCAGGGCGGCGTCGCTCGCGTTGGCCGGGAATTGATAGGCGAGGACGATCGCGTTGCCGTTGCGATCCGTCTCTCGCAGGAGGCGCGCATAGCGCGCGCCGCCGTTCGTCAGGATCATCTCGAAGGTGTAGGTCCGGCCGTCGCGCGACGAGAGGACGGCGGTCGTCGCCGCGGCCTGGTCGACCACGGGGTGGGAGGCGGCGTCATAGAGGCGCAGGCCTTCGACGCTGCTGAAGTTCTTGTCCTTGTAAACGCCGGTGCTCGCGTCGTCGTGGAGCGGGCGCACCGCCAGATCCCTGGGATCGTAGAGGATCGCCGAGCCGGCGCCGGTCTGGGCGTCGGTGATGGAGAACCAGAGGGAGAGGTCGTAGCCGGAGAAGACACCGGGGCCGAAGCTGCTCGGGTAGGTCAGGTGGCGGTAGTCGTGGAAGCGGCGGATCTCGAGCGAGGGCAGCGCGCCGACGGACGGCAGCGCGCCCGCGCATGACGGGCACGAGGCGGGATCGAGCTTCGACGCGTAGTCGATGCCATCCCCGATCCAGCTCATGCTCACGGTCAGGAGCTTGGAGCCGCTCGCGCTGTTCATCGCCCCCTCGGTCCCGCCGCCGTCGCCGCTCTTCGCCGCCGCGCCTTCATCACACGTGCAGTTGCACGGACAGTCGCAGGTGCAGGGAGGTGACTTGATGTTGACGCACCAAGAGGTCGAATTGGTGCTCGCCGCGGCGCCCTCGGCGGGCGTCACCGCCCACCCCTCCACGCTCACGAGCCCCAGCCCAACGCTCAACCCGATCATGACGAGCTGCTTCATCGTTCGACCTCCTCGACCCCAGACATCGGCGCTCACGCGCTCAATCCCGCGTCACCTGCACCAGGAACTGCACCTGCCCCACCGCCATCGGCGACCCGGCCAGCACGTGCACCGAGTCGATGGTTCCCCTCGTCGCCGTGAAGGCCACGCTCGCGGCGCCCGCGGCGTCCGCTTGCACCGTCATCGACGCGAGCCCATTGTCGAAGGCCCCCATGTCGAAGCTGGTGAACGTCACCGGTGCGCGCGCAGCCGGCGCGGCGGCCTCGGCCGGGGCAGTCGCCTTCTGCATACCCGTGCTGGGAGACCCCTCGACCGGGGGGCGTGGGGCTCGGCTCCTGCCTGGATCATGGCCACTGTGGCTCATCAGAGCGGCGATCCCGATCGCCAGCCCACACACGACCCCTGCACCGAAGACGCGTTTCATGAATCACCCTTTGCTCTGGCCCGGACATGGCGCGGCCACCCGGGGCACCGGTGATCGACCCTCGCTCTGTGGTCCTGTGTGGGGGTTGGGGCGCCGCGCCCTGGATCTCACAAAAATCGATCGGGCCTTGTTCGCGCGCGCCCGCGCGCGCCCCGCCGGAGGCCGCGCCCGCGCTCGCCCCGCCGGAGGCCGCCCCCGCGCCCTCCGGCTGCCCGCCCTACCGAGGCACGGGCGCGAAGGGCAGGATGCTCTTCAGGTCGTTGTCGGTGAAGCGGAGCTGGAGGCCGACGAAGTAGTCGCGGCGGTCGCCGTTCAGGATGTCGTCGACGCCGCCGAGCAGCCAGAGCTTGCGGATGAACTCGTAGCCGAGGGCGACGCGCCAGCGGGGCGACAGCTCCTCGCCGAAGCCGAAGAGGTCTTGCCGGAGCTCGAAGCGATCGTCGAGCAGGTGCAGGTCGAGCCCGATGCCGCCGGTGCTCTCCTTGATGCCGAAGCGGCCGGTGAACATCGCGAAGCGCTTGGCGATCTGGAACGAGAAGCGGAACGAGTTGGTCGTCGTGGTGGTGATCGTCCGGTAGTGCGGGGGGAGGTTCGGGTTCGTCGTGTCGACGTCGACCTGCTCGAAGCTCGTCTTGCCGCGCGGATCGTTCACCAGCTCGACGACGTAGTACTTGTCCTCCGAGGGCTGGAGGCGCAGCTCCACGTAGCTCTTCACCGTGTTGGCGAGGAAGTTGTAGTCGGTGCGCAGGCCGACCACGGGGGTGATGCGCCCGATCCCGCCGACGAGATCGCCCACGTCTTCCACGACGCCCTCGACCTCGTTGATGAGCGCCTCGTCCTTGGTCAGCCGTCCGATCGTCCCCTCGCCCTTGTCGATGCGGGCGGCGACCGAGTCGGCATGCGCGAGCGCCGACTCGAGGCTCGCGCTCGCGCGGTTCACCCGCTCCATCGTGCTCTTGATCTCGCCCGTCTTGCCGGGGCCCGCCGCCCCGTCGACCGAGGCGGTCATCTTCTTCACGTCCTCCGTGACCTGCTTGATGTTCTGGAGGATCTCCGCGATCTGCGGCCGCGAGTCGCCGGTGATGCCGTTGACGTTGTTGATGACCGACTTGACCTGCGCGCGGTTCTCCTTGACGGTCTGGTTCAGCTCCTCCGTCACCTCGGCCAGGTTCTTGAGGATCGCGGCGATCTGCTCCTGCCCCTTGTCGGTGCCGACGGTGTTGCGGATCGACACCGTGACGGCCTTCACGTCCTTCAGGATGTCGGCGATCTGCCCCTGGAGGGACTGGAGCGTCGGCTCGTCGAGGTAGTGGGTGATCTCGCCCTCGTTCGGGATCTGCGGTTTGCCCTCGGTGCCGGGGGAGAGGACGATGATCGACTCGCCGATCAGGCTGCTCGCGCGCTTGGCGATGGCCGCGTCCTCGAACAGCGGGAATTCGGGGCGCATCTTGATGTCGATGCGCGCCATGCCCTTCTCCAGGGAGAGCTTGTCGATGACGCCGACCTGGATGCCGGAGACGGTGACCCGGGAGCGGGGGGCGATGCCCGTCACGTCGGGCAGGTAGGCGTGCACGCGGTAGCCGGCGGACGTGCCCGTCTCGCGCGAGACGAAGCGGTAGCCGAAGAACGCGGCCCCGGCGAGGCCGAACGTCATCAACCCGACTTTGGCGGCTCTGGTGAAGTCGGTCATGCCCGAGCCGGGGCACGGTAGCACGACGGGCGGGATTTCCGGCTCGGCTTCCGCATACGAGCAAGGAGCCGGCGCCTCGGGTCGCGGCCGGGCCTGCCGGGGGCTCCCGGGAGGACGGACCCGGGGCCTTCGCCCTCCCCCCACAAAGCTGCTACTTCTTTCGCATGAAGCGGCGTTCGATCGCGGTCGGGCTCGCGTGTGTGGTCCTCTCGGCGGCCGGTTGCGCGTACAACCCCGCCCTCGAACCGGAGAGCCCGGAGCAGCCCCCGGCGGCGCCTCCCGCGGTCGAGGCGCCCGGGTCCTGGATCCCGCCGTACACGCCGGCCCAGCTCGCGATCCTCGCCCCCGTCGATCACCCGGTGAGCGCGCCGGCCGTGCGGATCCTCCCGGACCTCGCGCGCTTCGCCTACGGGACGAACCGGGCGATGCGCGACCCGGAGGAGGCGCTCAAGCTGACCCGGATGGTGGCCGCGGTGCTCGACGATTCGCCGCGCTTCTATGCGATCTCCGCGGCCTCGGCCGACCTCGCCAACCCGCTCGTGCAGTACGGGCCGCCGGCCGATCCCGAGGCCGATGGCTTCGTGCTCGCCAAGCGCGGCGAGGGCGGCGTGGCCGAGCTCGGCCCGGCGCCGCTCGACGAGGCCGCCAAGGCTTCGTACGTGGAGGGCACGACCCGGGCAGGGAAGGGGGACTGGAAGGGCGCGGTGGAGGCCTTCAACGCCGCGGTCGCGAAGAGCCCGAAGGTCCCGGCGCTGCACGTGGCGGTGGCCGACGCGCTCGTTATGGCCGGCGACGACGAGGCCGCGGAGCAGGCTTGCCAGCGCGCGATCGCGCTCGATCCGACGTTCGCTTCGGCGTACCTGACGCTCGCCGAGATCGCCGAGCGCCGGCACGACGGGCTCGCGGCCCGACCCCTGGCCGAGGCCCTGGCCTACCAGCCGAGCTCGATCCGCGCCCAGGCCCTGGCGGTGAAGCTCGGCGGCGGTGGCAAACGGATCGCGCCCTTCTCGGTGCTCCTCGATGTCGACTCGGTCGGGGCGATCCACGCGGCCGGGCCCGGCCAGAACCCGGGCCTGATGTACGCGGGTTGCCGGGGCGTGATGCGCTACGAGCCCGAGGTGCGGGCCCAGATCTTCGAGGAGCCCAAGGGCACGCCGTACTACCTGAGCGTGGTGGAAGAGGTGGTGTGCGTGGAGGCCGCCCTCGGCGCGTACATGGTCGACCGGCGGATGGGCCACGCCCGCGAGCGGGACGAGCGGCTCGAGGCGCTGATCGCGCTCGCCCAGGAAGACGGCCTCGCCGGCTACGTGCTCTTCGAGATCCTCGGCCCCTACCGGCCGGAGCGGGCGCGGTCCGCGCCGCCCGACATGCATCGAGCGGTCGTGCGTTACGTCGAACGTCATGTGCTCGGCCAGAAGAGCGCCCCCGAGGGCGTGTACAACGCAGGCCTCTCTCCCATGACCCGGCGATCGCCCTCGCGCGGAGGCACCTGATGCGGCGTGTGGGGCGGCCTCTCCTGCCGGCCGCGGCGCTCGCCCTGCTCTCGGCGGCCCTCCTCGGCGCCGCGCCGCAGGCGATCGCCGCAGACCCGCCGGTGCGCTGGCAGCCGGCCACCCTCTCGCCGCGCCCCGCGTCCGCCGATCCGAAGCTCGCGCCGCTCTTCGCGCTCTGCGGCACGCCGGACGCGGCTCTCAACGAGGTCGCGGCGCGCGCGGCCCGCCGGCAGATCGACGGCGGATCGCTCCACGGCGCCGACGAGCTGGCCTTCTACCTGCGCGCCGCGGGCGGGCCGCAGGTCTGGCCGCGGGCATGGTCGGTGTCGGGCCCCGCGCTCGACGACGACGACGTGCTGCGGAGGGTCAAGGCCTGGGTGACGGGGTGGAACACGCTCGGTGTGCGACGTTGTGGCGCGGCGCGCACCACCGGCAAAGACGGTGGCACAGTGGTCACCACCGTTGCCGTCGACGCCCTCGCCGATCTGACCTCGCTGCCCACCACGGCCCGGGTCGGCCAGTGGGTGACCCTCGAAGGGACGATGCTCGTGCCCGCGACCGCGGCCAAGGTGGTGCTGCTCGGCCCGCACGGGCCGCCGCGCACGGTGCTGGCCTCGCTCTCCGGGGGCAAGGTGCGGTCGAGCTTCGCGGTGGATCAGCCGGGCCCGTGGCTCATCCAGGTGCTCGCCACCGTCTCCACGGGCCCGCGTCCAGTGCTCGAGGCGATGGTGTTCGCGGGGGCGCCGCCGCCCTCGGCCTTCATCGCCGAGGCCGCCCCCGGCGAGGCCGCCGCGAAGGGCGGGCGCGACGACGACGACGCGATGCTGCGGATGATGAACGCCGCGCGCGCGACCGAGCAGCTCGCCCCGCTGGCCCGCGATCCGGAGCTCGACAAGCTGGCCCGCGTGCACTCGGAGGAGATGCTCAAGGCCCACATGGTGGGCCACGACGTGGGCGGCGGCGACCCGGCCGTGCGCCTCAAGGCCGCGGGGATCAAGGCCCATGTGGCCGGCGAGAACGTGGCCAACGCGGCCACGCTCGAGAACGCCCACCGCGCCCTGTGGGCGAGCCCCTCCCACCGGGGCAACCTGCTGCTCAACCAGTTCACCCGCTGCGGGGTGGCCGTGGTCCGCGCCCCCGACGGGATGGTCTGGGTGACGCAGATGTTCGCCGGTTGACCGTGTCTGTCGCGGCAGGGGCGCTCCTTGCTGCGCCCCGCTCGCCGCTGTGTAACCTTTCCGTCCGATGGCAGAGCCCCCGCGCCCCCTCTACGTAGGCATCGACCTCGGCACCACCAACTCGACCGCCGCGGTCTTCGACGGACAGCAGGTCACCCTCGTCCGCAACACCCAGGGCGCGACGCTCACCCCGTCGGTCGTGCGCGTCGACGCGCGCGGGGCCGTCACGGTGGGCGCGAAGGCGCGGCGCTTCCTGGAGAGCGACCCGCAGAACACCCGCGGCGAGTTCAAGCGCCTGATGGGGACGGCGCAAGCGATCGATTTCGCCGCGTCCAGGGCCTCGAAGAAGCCGGAAGAGCTCGCGGCCGAGGTGCTCAAGTCGCTGCGCGCGGACGTGAAGGAACACCTCGGGTTCGTGCCTGCGCGGGCGGTGATCTCGGTGCCCGCGCTCTTCGAGCTCCCGCAGAGCGCCGCCACCTCGGAGGCCGCGCGCCTCGCCGGCTTCGAGAAGGTCGAGCTGATCCAGGAGCCCGTGGCCTCGGCCCTCGCCGCGGGGTGGTCGGCCGACGAGGCGAGCGGGAGCTGGCTCGTCTACGATCTCGGCGGAGGCACCTTCGATGTCTCGCTCCTCGAGACGCGCGACGGCCTGCTCCGCGTGGTGGGCCACGACGGCGACAACTTCCTCGGCGGGCGCGACTTCGACTGGGCGCTCACCGAGTGGGTGCTCGGCGAGGTGGGCCGGGCCTCGGGCGTGTCGATCAGCCGCTCGGATCCGAAGCAGGCCGCCGCGATCCGCAAGCTCAAGCTCGCCGTCGAAGAAGTGAAGATCGAGCTCACCCGCGCGGCCGAGGCGTCGCTCGTCTTGCCGTCGGCCTTCGAAGCGCAGGGCGTGCCGATCGACATCGACCTGACCATCGAGCGGGCCACGCTGGAGGCGCTCACCTTGCCGCTCATCGATCGCTCGATCGAGGTCTGCAAGCGACTGCTCGCCGCCCACGGGCTCTCGCCTTCGCAGCTCGGCAAGGTGGTGCTGGTGGGCGGCCCCACGGTGATGCCCGCCCTGCGCGCCCGCGTGCGCGAGGCCCTGGGCGCGTCCTTCGCCGAGGGGCTCGACCCGATGACGCTCGTGGCGCAGGGCGCGGCCATCTACGCGGCGACGGCCGGGCTCGACGCGCGCGCCCCCGAGAAGGCCGAGGAAAAGGGCCGCAAGGTGTGGCTCCAGTACCCGGCGATGTCCTCGGATCTCACGCCCCACGTGGTCGGGCGGCTGGTCGATCTCGACCGCCGGGACGAGGAGGTGAAAATTCGTTTGAGCCGCAACGATGGGCAGTGGCAAAGCCCGGAGATCGCCGTCGACGGCGAGGGCGCCTTCGTGCTCACGGTCGACCTGCTCCCGCGGCGCCCCAACGTCTTCGTCGTCGAGGCCACGGGCGCGGGCGGCGCGAAGATCCCGCTCTCGCCCTCGTCGTTCACCATCGTGCAGGGCCTCACCATCTCCGACCCGCCCCTCTCGCGGACGGTGGGCGTGGCGCTCGCCGACGACACGGTGCGGGTCTACTTCGAGCGCGGCGCGCCGCTCCCGGCCAAGCGGACGTTCGTGCACCACACGGTGGAGAGCGTGGCGCGGGGGTCGAGCGGGTGCCTGCTCAAGATCCCCATCGTGCAGGGTGAGCTCGAGCAGGCGCACCTCTGCCGGCTGGTCGGTACACTGGAGATCGGGGGCGCGGCGGTGAAGCAGAGCTTGCCCGCCGGCTCCAAGGTCGAGGTGACGCTGGAGCTCGACCGAGGCGGCCACCTCTCGTCGCGCGCCCTCGTGCCCTCGCTCGGTCAGGTCTTCGAGCAGGTAGGTCACCTGCTCGTGCCCGACGCGTCGCCCGACGCGCTCGTCGCCACCATCGCTGCGATGAAGGCGCGCATGGTGACCCTGCGCAAGGACGCGATGCGGAGGGACGCGGCGCGCGCCGTGGGCAAGCTGACCTACGTCGACTGCGCGCTGGTGGAGGTCGATCGCGACGTGCAGGCTGCGCGGGGCGGCGACGCCGACGCGGGGCAGAAGGCCCGCCGCACCCTGGTCGAGCTCGACGGGATGCTCGAGGAGTGCGAGGCCGACGCGCGCTGGCCCGAGCTGGAAGACCGGGCCCGGCAGTCGCTCGCCTCGGCCTCGGTGTGGATCGGCCAGTTCGGCACGCCCACCGAGCAGCAGCTCTTCGAGGAGGCGACGCAGGCCGTCGATCTGGCGCGCCACAACCGTCAGGCCGAGGAGCTCCAGCGCCAGCTCCGGGTGGTGCGCAACCTGTCGAGCGCCTGCTACCAGCGGCACCCCAAGGCCTGGGAGTGGATGTTCGACGACGCCGCGTCCGAGGCCGAGCAGGCGACCGATCTGCCGCGCGCCCAGGCCCTCGTACGCGACGGGCGCAAGGCCATCGAGCGCGGGGACATGACGGCCCTCCGCACCATCGTGCAAGATCTCTGGAAGCTCCTGCCGGTGACGGTGCAGCAGCGGCGCCTCGGGCACGAGTCCGGCGTGCGCTGAGCGCGCGAGCGGCAGCGGGAAGGATGCGATCGTGAGCGAGGAGACGGCACAGAAGATCCGGGACAACCCCTTCTACGTGCTCGGCCTTCGCCCCGAGGCGACGAGGGCCGAGGTGGAGCGGCAAGGCGCGAAGCTGCTGAGTATGTTGGAGCTCCAACTAAAGAGCGCCGCCACGTACAGGACACCCCTCGGCGTCTTCCCGCGCACCGCGGACAGCGTGCGGCGGGCCATGGCCGAGCTGCGCGATCCCTCGGCGCGCCTCGGCCACGAGCTGTGGGCCCGGCTCGATCCGGCTCGTGTGACCGCACCCGGCGAGGAGCCCGAGGTGGACGGGGGCGCAACCGCGCACGACGACGAGGAGAGACCGCGCGCCGACGCGCCCTGGCCCGAGGCCTTCGCCGCCCTCGGCTTTCAGGCCGAGCGATGATCGGGTCGCTGATCGTCTTCAGCCTGGCCTTCATCCTGCGCTTCCCGTGGGTGCTCGCCTCTCGTCTGTTCGTGCCCCTCGGCCTGCCGCGGCTCTCCCACGGGTGGCTGCGCGTCACGACCGACGAAGGGCTCAAGCGCGATCCGGCGGGCAGCGCGCTCGTCGGCGGCGCGTGGGCCCTCGGCCGGCGGAGGGACCTCGACGAAGAAGCAGCGGCCTTCCTCGACGCCGAGCTCGCCAAGCTCGAGCCGCTGCGCGGCGCGGGCGTCTTCGCGGCCGGCCTGCTCCTCGCGGCCCGCGGCGATCTCGACGGCGCGCGCCGCCTGATCGAGAGCGTGCACCGCCTCGACGAGCGCGTGCGCCCGCCGGTGGTCGATCGCCTGGCCAACGCGTGGCTCGCGGCCGACGCGGCGGCGCGCGGCGAGTGGCTGCGGGCCGCGGAGCTCGGCCTCGGCGTGGGGCAAGGCGGCCGGCAAGCGTGGCTGCTCTCCGGCGTGGCGCAGTGCCGCTTGCTCGAGCCGATGGCGCCCGGCCACCTCGGCCTCTGGCTTCGCTGGGCCCTCGCGCCCAACCGGCGGGCCACCTTGCCCATCGTCCGCCGCGCCCTCGCCGCGCTCGACGGCGCGTTCATCTCACCGGGCGATGTCGAGCCGAAGCCGCGCGTGGTCGAGACCGACGCCTCCGATCCGCTGAGCACCGCGCTCCTGCTCCACGCCGCGCTGCTCGCCGCGGGCGCTCGGCCCGTCACCGCCGACGAGGTGCGCACGCTCGGCCACGCGTGGGACGCGGCGCTCGGCGACTCGTCGACCGAGCGCCGCCTCGCCGAGCGCGCGCTCTCCATCGGCGCGAGCGGCGCGAGCGCGGCCCTCGGCAGGCTGCGCGCCTCGGTGGAAGAAGACATCGCCGCCGTGGTGCTCTCCGCGGGCATGCCCTTGAGCGCGCTCGGCGAGCGCGGCAAGGTGACCGATCGGGTGCGCGCGAAGGTGCGCGATCGGCTGCTCTCCGAGGTCGAGGTGGCCTCCGACTCCATCCGCCGCCGCTGCGACGACAAGCGCGCGCTGCCCGCCATCGACGAGTGGCGCGAGTGGATCGCGCTGACGGCGCTCGTGGAGCGCGGGACGAAGCTCGCCGGCGACGACTTCCGTCGCCTCGCGTTCTACAAGGTGCACCCCGACGCGTGCAGCCTCGCGGTGTGGCTCTTCAACGACCGCAACCAGCGCCCGATCGGCAACGCGATGTTCCGCTGGCTGCTCGCCGAGGCCGAGGCCGTGGGCGACGCGCGCTCCGTCACGTTGCAGCAGAAGAACGTGGGGTGCGGGATCTGACGAACGCCTCGAAGATCGCCACGATCTCGTCGTAGTGCGACCCCTTCCAGTACACCTTGTCGCAGGCCCGGCAGAGCCAGAACGCGTCGTAGCGCGCGAGGGCCCTGGGCGGCACGCGCGCCTCGACGCTCGCCTTCTCCACCGGGGAGAGCACGTCGTTGCACACCGAGCAACGGGTGAAGAGCCGCGAGGCCGTGGGGACGAGCCCGAAGTGGTCCATCACCTCGGCGAATTGATCGTCCACCGCGCGGGCGCGCACGAAGTACGCAGATCGGCCGCCGATCTCGGCGAGCTCCCGGTCCTGCGTGAGCACGATGCGGTGCTCGTTCCTCGCCTCGCGCAGGATCAGGCTGTCGGCCGTGTCGCGCCGCCAGGCGGTGTCGTAGCCGAAGGCGCGCAGGCGGCTCGCGAGCGTGCCGAGCATCGCGTCGACCAGGAAGCGGGGCTCGCCCGCCGGCTCTTGCTCGACCTCTTCCTCGGTCGAGCCGTGCGCGTCGATCCCGGGGATCACCGCGGTGCAGACGAAGCAGCGCCGCTCGCGGATCTCGATCGAGAGGTCGAGGTGCACCTCGTCCGGCGAGCGCGGCTCCTTGCTCGCGCCGAGATCCACCCGGGTGCCGGCGACACCTTCGAGGATGGTCTGACCGAGCGCGGCGGCCTTCTCGTTCGAGGAGAAATCATGCGCGCCGGAGCGCTTCACCTTGACGCTGAACGAGCCCCCTCCAGCGAGCCGCTCGCCCGCGATGCGCAGGACCTCGGCGTCGAGGTCGTCGAGATCGCAGGGGACGCACGGAGAGAACGAGCTGATCCCGTGGAGGCGAGCGAGCTCGATCGAGAGGTCGCGATCGGCCTCGACGTAGATCCGCCCCACGTCGAACGAGAGGTGGACCTCCGGCGCTGCGGCGCAGAGGCTCGCGGCGATGTCGTCGCGCTGCTTCTGCTTCTCGGCGTGCGGCTCCTTGCCCCGTTCGGTGAGGCGGAGCAGGAAATGAAAGCGGCGCGGCGGTGGATCGGTGGATCGGTGCATGGGTGCGCCGGGGCGAGGATACTACGCTCACCGGCGCGCGACCCCTCTCCCCGGCGCGATCGCGAGGCGGTATAAGCACCGCCCATGAAGACCCGAGCCGCCGTCGCGTTCGCCCCCAAGCAGAAGCTCGAGATCGTCGAGGTCGACCTCGAAGGCCCCAAGGCGGGCGAGGTGCTCGTCGAGATCATGGCCACCGGCGTGTGCCACACCGACTCGTACACGCTCGACGGCTTCGACAGCGAGGGCATCTTTCCGTCGATCCTCGGCCACGAGGGCGCCGGCGTCGTGCGCGAGGTGGGCGCGGGGGTCACGAGCGTTGCCCCCGGCGATCACGTGATCCCGCTCTACACGCCGGAGTGCCGGCAGTGCAAGAGCTGCCTCTCCCGCAAGACCAACCTCTGCACGGCCATCCGCGCCACGCAGGGCAAGGGCCTCATGCCGGACGGCACGTCGCGCTTCTCGTACCAGGGCAAGCCGATCGCGCACTACATGGGCTGCTCGACCTTCTCGAATTTCACCGTGCTCCCCGAGATCGCGGTCGCCAAGATTCGCAACGACGCGCCCTTCGACAAGGCCTGTTACATCGGCTGCGGCGTCACCACGGGGGTCGGCGCGGTGGTGAACACGGCGAAGGTCGAGGCGGGGGCCAACTGCGTCGTCTTCGGCCTCGGCGGCATCGGCCTCAACGTGATCCAGGGGCTCGCGCTCGTGGGCGCGGGCATGATCGTCGGCGTCGACATCAACCCGCGCCGCGAGGCGTGGGGCAAGAGGTTCGGGATGACCCACTTCGTCAACCCGAAGGAGATCGCGGGCGATCTGGTCGCGCACCTCGTCGCGCTGACGGGTGGCGGCGCGGACTACACCTTCGACTGCACGGGCAACACGCTCGTGATGCGCCAGGCGCTCGAGGCGTGCCACCGCGGCTGGGGCGAGAGCATCATCATCGGCGTGGCCGAGGCGGGGAAGGAGATCGCGACGCGCCCCTTCCAGCTCGTCACGGGCCGCGTGTGGAAGGGCACGGCCTTCGGCGGCGCGCGCGGGCGCACCGACGTACCGAAGATCGTCGACTGGTACATGGACGGGAAGATCCAGATCGACCCGATGATCACCCACACCCTGCCGCTCGATCGCATCAACGAGGCGTTCGACCTCATGCACGCGGGCGAGAGCATCCGCGCGGTCGTGACGTACTGAGCGCTCTGTCAGGCGGGGGGCGGCCGGCGCCCGAGGGTGATGAGCTGCGGCTCCCTCGGCGCCTCGGGCTGCACCGTGCAGTGATCGATCTTGTGCACGTCGGAGAGCTTGCGGCACACCGCGGCGGCGACGTCCGTCCCGTGGTAGCCGCGGGCGAGCACCACGTGCACGGTGAGCACGTCGAAGCCGTCGGAGATCGACCAGAGGTGCAGGTCGTGGAAGTCGGCCACGCCGGGCACGCTGCGCAGCGTCGCCTGCACGTGGTCGAGGTTGATCGCGGTCGGGCTCCCCTCCATCAGGACGCGCGTCGTGTCGCGCACCAGGCGGTAGCCGCCCCAGAGCACGAGCACGCCGATCGCCGCGGAGAGGGCCGGGTCGGCGCGGTTCCAGCCGAGGCCGAGCACCAGCGCGCCGGCGAGGATCGCGGCCACCGAGCCGAGGGCGTCGGTGAGCACATGGGCCAGGGCGCCGCGGGTGTTGACGTTGTGTCCGTGCGTCCCCATCCCGAGCAGGGCGGCCGCGCCCAGGTTGACGAGCAGGCCCACGGTGGCGGTGACGGTCATCGCGCCGGCGCGGATGGCCGGCGGTGACTGCCAGCGATCGGCCGCCTCGATGAAGATCCAGATCGCCGTCAGGCCGAGCGCGATCCCGTTGGCGAAGGCCGCGAGCACTTCGGCCCGGCGGTAGCCGTAGGTCTGCGCGCGCGTCCGCTGCTGCGAGGCGATGCGCTGGGCGATGATCGCCAGGGCGAGGGCCGCCGCGTCGGCCAGCATGTGCCCGGCGTCGGCGAGCAGCGCGAGGCTCCTCGACCAGAAGCCCACCGCGGCCTCGACCCCCATGAAGGCCGCGGTGAGCACGAAGGCCGCGACCAGCCGGCGCATCGGCGTGTGGCGCAGGTCGTGATCGTGACCGTGGTCGTGGGGCTCGTGGTCGGGCCGCTGCGCGGGCGGATCGCCGCGCTCGGCCTCGTGATCGTGGTGATCGTGGTCGTGATCGTGGCCGTGATCGTGGTCGTGATCGTGGCTCAAACGCGCTCGATGATCGTGGCGATGCCCATGCCTCCGCCGATGCAGAGGGTGATGAGGGCCGTCGACTTGTCGGTGCGCTCCAGCTCGTCGAGCGCGGTGCCGATGAGGCAGGCGCCCGTCGCGCCCAGCGGGTGGCCGAGCGCGATGGCGCCGCCGTTGACGTTGATGCGCGCGGGATCGATCCCGAGCTTGCGCGCCGTCTGCATCGGCACGGTCGCGAAGGCCTCGTTGATCTCCCAGAGATCGATGTCGCCCACCTTCATCCCGGCGAGCTTGAGGGCCTTCTCCGAGGCGGGCGCGGGCGCCGTCAGCATGATCACGGGCTCGGCGCCCCAGGTGGCCGTGGCGCGGACGCGACCGCGCGGCTTGAGGCCGTGGGCCTTCACGTAGTCGCCCGAGGCGAGCAGCACGACCGCGGCGCCGTCGACGATGCCGCTCGAGTTGCCCGCGGTGTGCACGTGGTTGATCGCCGCGACATCCGGGTAACGCTTGAGGGCGAGCTGGTCCATCGTCTCGCCGTTCGGTCCCATCGGCGTCATGCCCATCATCGAGAAGGCGGGCTCGAGCTTGGCGAGCGCGTCGATGGTGGCGCCGGCGCGCGGGTGCTCGTCACGATCGAGGAGCGGCTTGCCCTCGCCGTCGACCACGGTGAACAGGCTCTTGGCGAAGCGCCCCTCCTTGATGGCGCGCTCGGCCTTGTGCTGGCTCGCGAGGGCGAAGGCGTCGACGTCCGCGCGCGAAAAACCCTCGCGCGTGGCGATGAGATCGGCCGAGATGCCCTGCGGCACCATCGCGACCTTCTTGCGGAGGGCGAGGTTGTTGCCGTCGAGCATCGCCCCGTCCGAGCCCATGGGCACGCGCGACATGCTCTCCACGCCGCCCGCGACCACGACCTCCTGCTGCCCGCTCATCACCCCCATCGCGCCGAAGTTCACGGCCTGGGCGCCCGAGCCGCAGAAGCGGTTCAAGGTCACGCCCGTGACCGTCTCCGGCCAGTCGGCGGCGAGCACCGCGTTGCGCGCGATGCATGCGCCCTGCTCGTTCGCCTGCGTGACACAGCCGACCACGACGTCGTCCACGTCGGCCCGGTTGAGGCCGGATTTCTGGGCGAGGCGGTTGAGCGCCTGGGCGAGCAGCTCCTGCGGGTGGACGCCGGAGAGGGCGCCCTTGCCCGCCTTGCCGCGGCCGCGGGGGGTACGAACGGCATCGAGGATGAAAACGTCGCGCATCATGGCCTCCAGATGCGTGGTCTCTAGCATGCGGAGGGGGGCGGTAGAACCCTCCCCATCCCACTCCCGCTCCCACTCCCGTTCCCGCTCCCGCTCCCGTTCCCGCTCCCGCTCCCACTCCCGCTCCCGCTCCCGTTCCCGCACCTCTGACCCGTCACCTCCCGGAGATCGGCGATGGCAACGGCAACGGCAACGGAGGGTTGGGGTATGCTGGCGGCACATGGATGCCTTGCCGCCGCTGGTGTGGGTCGACCTGGAGATGACGGGGCTCGACCCCGAGACTTGTACGATCGTCGAGATCGCGACGTTGATCACCGACAGCGATCTGAAGCTCATCGCCGAGGGGCCCGCGCTGGTGATCCACCAGAGCGACGAGGTGCTCGCGGGGATGAACGATTTCGTGAAGGAGCTGCACGAGAAATCGGGGCTCACCGCGCGGATCCGCGCCTCGACGACCACGCTCGCCGAGGCCGAGGCACAGACGCTCGCCTTCGTGCAGCAGCACTGCCCGGCCGGCGTCTCGCCCCTCTGCGGCAACTCGGTGTGGAAGGACCGCGCCTTCCTGGAGCGCTACATGCCGAAGGTCGTCGCGCACTTGCACTACCGGATGATCGACGTGTCGACGATCAAGGAGCTCGTGCGAAGGTGGTATCCGCCGCGCTACATGGCGCCGAAGAAGAAGGAGATCCACCGGGCCCTCGACGACATCCGCGAGTCGATCGAGGAGCTCGCGCACTACCGGTCGAAGGTGTTCGTGCCGCCCGCCTGATGCGGGAAGTGGTGCGCCCCCCCGGACGATCGGGCAGAGTGGGCTCCATGAAGCTCCTTGGCTCTCTCGGTCTCGCGCGCTCGCTCTCGTTCTCGGCGCTGCTCCTGTCGGCGGCATGCGGGGGGAAGGTCATCGTCGACGGGTCGAATGGAGTCGGCGGCGGCGGGAGCACCGGGGCGGGCGGCGGTGGGCCGAGCGCGTGCGGCGCGGTGGCATGCGCGGCGGACGAGTACTGCGACTACCCCGACGACGCATGCGGCGAGGGCGCGGCCGGGGTGTGCAAGGCGCGCCCGCCCTTCTGCGACGACAGCGGTCCGGCTGTGCCGGTGTGCGGGTGCAACGGCAAGGTCTACTCGTACGCATGCGACGCGGCGCTCGCCGGGCAGGACAACGGGCCGAACGACGCGTGCAAGGTCACGTCGACATTCTTCTCCTGCGGGCCCGTGAACATCTGCGACGGGACGCAGAGCTACTGCCAGCGCTCCGTGTCCGATGTCGGTGGAGAGCCCGATGGCTGGGCATGCATCAATTTCCCCGCCTGTGGAGGCCAGACCGGCTGCTCGTGCGTCACCATGGAGCCCTGTGGCGAATTCTGCGCGACGGACGATGCGGGTCACGTGACCGTGACCTGCCCCGGCGGTTGATCGCGTGTAAGCCCGCTGGGCGAGGGTCGTTCTCTGTCCGAAATCGGCGGAGAGCACCCATGAAGACCCACCTTTCTCGACTGAGCTTCACCCTTCCCCTCGTCGCTGGCCTCGTCGGCCTCACCGGCTGCGGCGCAAACTTCAAGGCCGAGCCCATGGCGCCCATGCAGGTCGCCGGCGCGCAGGCCCCCGCGGTCCTCGATCGATCGCTCTTCTCGAAGGACAGCGCGGGATCGATGAGCGAAAACGATCTCCAGCACGTGCTCTCCACCCCCATCGATCTCCAGCTCCCCGCGCGCGTCGGCGTCGTGCCGCTCGCGCAGCCCTTCGATCCGCGGGACGGCGCGTCGATCACCATCCGCGCCACCGCCGCCAAGGAGCTGTCCTCGGCCCTGGTCGGCCACCCCTTCTTCTCCCACGTCAGCGACATCTCGACCGACCTGCCCAACACCGGCGGCATCGAGGGGCTGCGCCTGATCGCCGCGCGCTACCGCCTCCGCTACCTGCTGCTCTACTCGGAGCGCTTCGAGGACGGGACGCACATGAACGGCTGGGCGGCGCTCTACCCGACGATCATCGGCATGTTCGTCGCGCCCGGCGTGACCGTGGAGAGCCGGGGCCTCGCCCAGGCCGACCTGCTCGACGTGCGCACGGGCACGGTGCTCTTCTCGGTGGTGCAGCCGATGAAGGTGAAGAGCTCGGAGCTGATGATCGGCGCGGCGCGCAGCCACCAGGAGCTCCAGGCCGAGGCCGCGGCCGAGGCGGCGAAGAAGCTGGCGAAGAAAGTTGGAGATCAAACGAGCGCGCTCGTGGCCTTCGCCGACGAGATGGGCGGGCCCGAGGGAGCGAAGCGGGCGAAGACCCGGATCATCCCGGCGCCGGTCGTGGCGACGCAGTGAGCGCGATCTATCGAGCGAGGCCGTAGCCCGCGAGCGTGCCCAGGAGCAGGCCGCCGATCAGGGCGGCGGCGATGGCGTAGAGGGCGAGCATGCGCGGCAAGGTCGGGCCGTCGATCGCGGGGGTGCGGAGCGACGGCGGCTCGGGTGTCGAAGCGGGCGGCGGCCCGAACATCGGCGCGACCGGGGGGACCGGCGCGCTCGGCGCAGCGGCTCCGTTCGTCGCGGCCGGCGCGCTCGGCGCGGGCTCTGTGAGATCGATCGAGGGGAGCGAGGCGCGCATGTGCTGGAAGGCGTCGAGCACGGTGGCCTCGTCCTCGAGGCCGCGCGCGGCGGGCGCCTCCGCGGGCTGCGCGCCCTGCGCGGAGAGCGCCGGCATGCCGCGCAGATCGATGCGCACGGAGACGGGGGTGGCCACCTCGGTCGACGCGTCGAGATCGAGCGCCGTGGCCTGGGCGACGGCGCGCAGCTCGGTGAGCGCGTCGAGCATCTCCCGCGCGCTCTGGAAGCGATCGGGCGGGCGGCGCGCCACGGCGCGGCCGACCACGGCTTGCAGGCCGGCGGCCGCGCGATCGAAGCGGGTGAGCGCCATCGGCGGCGGATCGGTGAAGAGCTTCTTTTTCGCGTAGTCGACGTCTTCGAGACCGCCGAAGAGCGGCTGGCCCGAGGCGGCCCGGTGGAGGATCGCCCCGAGCGCGTAGATGTCCGACACGCTGGTCACGTCGCGCGAGCTGAGGAGCTGCTCGGGCGCCATGTACGCGATCGTGCCCACGGCCATGTCGGCGTGGGTGATGCCGGTCAGCTCTTCGTCCTGCGCCGAGGCGACCACGCGGCCGAGACCGAAGTCGACGATGACGGCGCGGAGACGCCCGTCGCCCTGCGGCTCGAGGATCACGTTGTCGGGCTTGAGATCGCGGTGGACGACCTGGGCGCGGTGCAGATCGCAGAGGGCGCGCGCGAGGTCGACGCCGAGGTCGATCGCCTCTTCGACCGAGAGCTTGCGGCTCTCCAGCGTGGCGCCGAGCGACTCGCCCTCGACGAGCTCCATCACGAGCACGAGGCCCGCGCGATCGTCGCTCAAGAAATCGATGACCTTGGCCACGTGGTCGCTGCGGATGCGCCCGAGCAGGTGCGCTTCGCGCTTGAAGCGGGCCACGATCTGCCGGTCGCATGCCGCCGCCGGGAGCAGCGTCTTCAGCGCCACGGGCAGGCCGATCACCACATGCTCGCCGGCCCACACCTCGCCCATGCCCCCGGAGCCCACCTTGCGATCCACGCGGTAGCGTCCAGCCACCAGCGCTCCGGGGTTCAGCTCCATGGAGCGGTCATCATATGCCGATCACGGCCCGCGAGGCGACGGGAGAGCCGCGCCGCTGGACGACGTTCACCGGCGCGCCCGTGATGGCCGGCGGCGCGCTCGTGATATAAGCGGCAAACAGCGAGGTCTCCATGCGCACCCACCGTGCCCTACAGCTTCTCCTTGGTTCTCTCTTCATCGCCGCCACCGCCTGCTCCGCCGGAGGCAGCTCGTCCACGTCGACGAGCACCACCGCCGGATCCGGCGGCGGCTCCACCACCACGTCGGGCACCGGCGGCGCGGGCACCGGCGGATCGACCACCACCGCAGGCACCGGAGGCTCGACGACGACGGGCACCGGCGGTTCCGGTACGGGAGGCTCGGGCACGGGCGGCGGCGCGGGCACGCCGGGCGATCACCTCTTGATCTCGGAGATCGGCGTGGCCCCGGCGGGCGGCGAGTTCGTGGAGATCACGAACCCCACGGCCGACACGATCGATCTCGGCAAGTACTACCTCTCCGACAACTCGGCCTACTACGGCATCGCCGCGGGCCAGGCGTGGAACCCGGTGACGAGCAACCCGGGCACCGACTTCCTCGCCCAGTTCCCCGCCGGCACCACGCTCGCGCCCGGGGCATCGATCGTGATCGCCACGGATCCGACCTTCGAGATGCTCTACGGCAAGTGCCCCGACTTCATCCTCGCCGCGGCGCCGCTCACCTGCGCGAGCGGCACCGCCAAGGCGATGGTGGCCCCGGCGAACGGCGGCATCGGCGACAAGAAGGGCGCGCTGATCAGCAACGATCGGGAGATGATCGTGCTCTTCTCCTGGGACGGTAGCTCGCCCACGATCGAGGACGTGGACTACGTGACGTGGGGCGTGATGTTCGAGGACGCCACGCGCGTCGACAAGACGGGCGTCGCCGGCTACGCGAGCGACACCGCGCGCGCGAGCCAGAGCTCGGCCCCCGCGCCGACGGCGGGGCAGAGCATCGAGCGCTGCGGGGCGAGCCCCGAGCCCGGCGAGAAGACGAGCGGGGGCAACGGGCTGACCGGGCACGACGAGACGAGCGAGGCGCTCAATCAGTCGTTCAAGGTGCAGACCTTGCCCACGCCGGGCGCCAAGAACAGCTGCATGTGAAAGGCCCGCGGGGAGCCGGCGGCGGGTTCTGATCAGCCCCGCCGGCTCTCCACGATCTTCACGAACGACCGGCCGCGCAATTCGTTGGTGCTCAAACCAGTTGCCCCGAGGACCTCGTCCTCGAAGAGCGCGCCGGAGCTCAGCGCGCGCAGGAAGAAGTTGAGCAGCCCCTGGCCCGTGGCCGCGTCGTCGAAGATCTGCCCCACGCGCGTCGCCTGCGCGGCGCGCTCGACGAAGTTCTTGAGGCGCTCGGCGGCCGGGGCGAGGTTCTCCAGGAAGAACGCGTAGGTCGCCGCGTAGCGCACCGGGAGCTGGGCCGGGTGCAGGTCCCAGCCCTGGTAGAAGCCCTGGCCGAGGGCGTGCTGGATGTTGTCGTAGTGGAGCTTCCACGCGCGGTGGATGGCCTCGCGGTTCTCGCTGATCTGGTGCGCGTTGAGCGGCTGGGCCTGCGGCTTGTGCAGCGGCAAGGGCAGGGTGCTCGTCGCGCCGTCCGCGAGGCGGAGGCCGCGCTGGGCGAGCGCGAGCTGCATCAGGTGCCGCGCGAGATCGCAGAGCGGGTGGGTGAGGCGCTGGTGGGCGGCGGTGATCTCGCATGCCGCGGTGAGATCGTAGGCGCCGAGGTGGGCGGCGACGGCGCGCCCCCCGGCGCGGTCGACGAGATCGACCATCGCGAGCTCGCCCCGCGGGCCGAAGAGCGACTCCGGCGTCTCGATCATCAGCTCGACCCCGATGGAGCCGCGGGTGAGGCCGTGGGCCCCTTCGATCGCGGAGAGCAGCTCGGCGAGCGCGGTCACCTGCTCGGGCACCGTGATCTTCGGCAAGGTCACGACGAAGCCGGGCGGTGGCGGCGTCTTCGCCTCTTCGAGCAGGGTGGTGAAGAAGACGTCGAGCGTGCGCACGGCCCGCGCGCGGTGCTGCCCGTCGAGCGGCTTGATGCGGATACCGAGCAGCGCCGGGAGCAGGTGCGAGGCCTTGCCCTGGGCGAGCTCGCGCGCGGCCGTCGCGGCGTGGTAGTCCTCCTCCGCGTCGGTGCGCACCCCGTAGCCGTCCTCGAAATCGATCCGCAGGTCTTCCACCGGCTCGTGGCGCAGCTTCTCGAGCACGCGCGCGTAGACGGTGTGGGCGAGCCACGCGGGGCGGTTCAGGTGCGGATCGAGGGGCAGCTCGTCGTCGAAGGCGACGTTGAAGGCGGCGAGCGGGCTCTTCGGCCGGGTGAGGGTCGAGGCGCCGGGCAGGCCGAAGGTCGACGCGAACGCGATCGGATCGGGCGCGTTCTCCTCGAAGGCGTGGAGCGCGGCCTTGCCGATCTTCGGGACCAGATCGGCGCGGAAGAGGTGCGCTCCGCCGTAGAAGGTGTGGACCGGCTGCCGCCCGGCCGGCGCGCCGGGCCGGCTCGCCGCATGATCCCCGAGCGCGCCGGCGAGCGGCGCCATGACCCGGGCGATGGCGTCGGCCGGGAGCGAGGTCTTGATCATGTCTCCGGTCTACCGCAAAAGCGGCCGGCGCGCCTCGTCCTCGCGGCGCCGAGGGCCGTCGATCAGAGCGGGGTGGTGTTGACGATGCCGTCGATCGAGGGGCCGGTGTAGAAGTCGCGCACCCGCTTCATGTCGCGCTTGGCCACGGCGAAGGCCACGGCCGCGCCGGCGGCGGCGCTCGTGTCGCTCGCGGGCTTGCCGGGCACCTCGTTGCCCGACGAGGGGTCGAAGCCGCTCACGTTGCCGTCGGCCTTGACGCCGCCGAACCAGCCCGTCTTGAGGTGCCCGTTGCCCATCACGTAGAGCCAGTTGGCGTTGCCGGGCGTCCCGTCCGGCCAGCCGTTCATGTTGCGCGGATCCTTCGGGGTGTCGCCGTGGACGGTGATGACGACGTTGTCCGCGAGGGATCGGCTGGTACACACCGGATCCTGCTGGTCACCGAGGTCACCCATGAACTCGTCGAGGAACTTGCCGAGCGAGCCCACGGTCTTCCTGAGGGCGTTCATGTCCTGGAAGGCGCCGTGCGGATCGTCGCGCATCGCCGGCAGGATGAGGCTCTGCGTGAGCCCGAGCCGGAAGGCCTTGGCCGCGGTGATGAGGGCCCGGCCGATCTCGCTGAGCTTGGTGGGCGTGCCGTCGTTGATCCCGTAGCGCGCGAGGTCGTCGTCGTTCGGCGCGAGCTGGGCCGCGAGGTTCTTGCCGAGGAAGTTCGCCGAGGCCTTGCCGGTGCGGAGCTGGCGCGACCACGTGGGGCGCGAGGCCGCCTTGTTCATGCCGAGGAAGGCCTTGTAGTAGGCCTCGAAGAGCGCGGCGTCCTTGGGCGCGGCGAGGATCGCCTGCGACGCGGCGCTGTTGAAGAGCTGCACGAGGCCGTCGGCGTTGCCCACCTTGGCGATGTCGGGCGCGCCGGGCGCGTTGCCGAAGTCGACCGGATCGATGCCGATCACGGGCAGGAGCGAGGGCGTGGCGCGCTGGATCGCGGCCACCGTGGCGAGCATGCTCTGCCCGGCGCCGAGCGTGGCGGCCGAGCCCGGCGTGGGCGTGTGCGTCTGGTTCGTGCCGGCCATGAAGGCGCTGATCTGCTTGCCCTTGTCGAGCTTCTGGAAGGGCGACTCGGGCGCGTAATAGAAGGCCTTGTCGGTGTCGGCCTTCACCTGCTGCCCCTTCGCGTGGAAGGCGAAATTGTCGTTGCCCGAGGTGGCGATCTCCACGTGCGGCCAGAGGAGCTGGAACCACGCGAAGCCGCCGT
The DNA here is from genome assembly GCA_046351295.1 of Byssovorax sp. Taxonomy (GTDB): domain Bacteria; phylum Myxococcota_A; class Polyangia; order Polyangiales; family Polyangiaceae; genus JAXLYT01. Next base: position 53,233 of record JAXLYT010000006.1, on the reverse strand, counting down.
CGCCGGCGACGATGTGCACGGAGCGGCAGTTCGCCGAGCACGAGGCCTCGTCGGCCATCGCGGTGCCGCCCGTGTCGGCGATGACGTCGAGCACCTTGCTGCGATCGAGCGCGAGCACCGCGCCGGCGGCCGCCGTGAAGCGGAGGAAGTTGCGTCGCGAGGAGCCTTCGAGGTTCTTGAGCAGGTCCAGGGCCATGGTGGATCTCCGTTCACTCGCAGCTGTGCGCCGCGCTCAGGACGGTGGCGACTGCAATCTTCTTGCCAGTCTCGATGTCGGAGGAGCTCGTCACGAGGTTGGAGCAGATGTCGACGTACTCCTCGGTGACGGGCCGGCCGGTGATGCAGCTCAGGGCGTCGGCGTTGCACTTGTTGTCGGCGTCGAACATCTCCGGGCCCACGCCGTCGACCTGGCACTGCGGCACCTGGGAGATGTTCGCGATGATCTCCGGGGCGGCCTGCACGAAGATGTCGAAGAGCTTGGCCGCGCCCGCCGCGCTCCAGACGATGGTCTCGCCCACGCGCGCGTCGTAGTTGGCCGCGCCGAGCGCGCCGGTGCCGCCCTTGAGGAGCTGCCCGGCCGAGGGCGGGTTGCTCTTCTTGTCGAGGTCGACGCCCAGCGACGTGAGGATGTTGCGCAGGGCGGTGATCTGGATCTTCTGGCACGAGTGGAGGCGCGTCCGGACCTCGGGCGGGCCCTCTTCCTGGCGCTGCGCGAGGATGTCGAACGGGTCGCGGCCGCCGTTCGCGCCGAGGTCGGCCATGTGGTTGAACGTGTTGAGCTCGCCGCCGACGGTGGCGCCCGGCTTCTGCGCCGGATCGGTCGTCGGATCCTCGGTGAACTTCTTGGTCTTGCCGTCGGGCCGAAGCTCGCTCGGGGCGGCGCCTACGCAGCCGAGCTGCAGGGCGAGGCCGAGCGCGGCGGTCGCCGCCAGCGCGGCGCGGAGGGGGGACGGGGTGCTCTTCTTCATGGCCGTTCTCCTGGGTCGCGTCGCTGGCTCAGTACTGGAGGAAGTCGTCGCTCGTGAGCATCGATCGCAGCACCTTCTTGAGGTTCTGCCCGTTGCCCGCGAACTCGGCGATGAAGGGCTGGAGCACCGCGAGCGGCACCGTCGCGAGGTCGCTCACGATGTCCTCCTTCGACATCGCGAAGTTCCACATCCGGGCGACCGCGCACTCGGCCACGTCGGGGTCGGCGGCGATGGCGGCGCCGAGGGCGGGCAGATCGGCCGCGGGCGCTTCGTGGCGCCAGTGCGTCGTCTCGCCGGGCATGAGCCAGTGGCCGAGCTCGGTGGGGATCGCGTCGGGGGCCACGGGCGTCTTGACCTGGATCGTGTTCTTGTAGGCGCCGTTCTCGTCGAAATTCCCGAAGAGCGGGGCGATGTGGTTGATGGTCGTGTGGCAGTTGGCGCAGATGACGCTCTTCGTGTCCTGGAAATCGATGGGCGCGGTGGCGATCGAGCCGAAGGGCCAGGGCGAGGTGTAGTCGCCCGATCCCTTGTGCACGGGGGCCTCGCCGTACTCGGCCGGGAACTTCGTGCAGACGAAGATCTCCTGCACCCAGCGCACCCGGCGGAAGGCCATGCTCCCGTAGAACTGGTGCATCACGCCCGGGTTCGAGAGCACGCCGGCGTGGACGGGGGTGCCGTTGTCGCAGTTGCCGTCGACGAAGGCGCGCGCGTCGTTGTCGTACGTCGGGCAGGTGTTGGTGCTCTGCGTGAAGAGGTCGGAGAAGGGCTGCTCGTCGACCATCACCCGCGCGGCGAAGGTGGGCGCAGTGTCGCGGCTCGGCGCACCGTTCTGCGCGCCGCCGCCCATCCGCATCACGTCCTTCCACCACTTGATCATCCGCTCCTGGAAGCGGGGATCGGCGAACATCGCGTCGAGCTCCTCTTCGTACGCCTTGCGCTTGAGGCCGTCGCCCTTGGCGTTGCCCACGTGCTTGATCTGCGCGAGCGTCGGCAGCGCGCGGACGAGCTTGAGCGAGGCGGTGCGCAGCGCCTCGCTGTAGTCGCGCGTGCGCGTCCCGAGGTAGGCCACGTCCTTGGGGGTGAGCGTGGGGGCGTCGTCGGTCGTCGCCGCGCCGCCGCCGCTGCCGCCCTCGCCGCTCGTCGAGGAGAGCTCGCTCGGCTGCGTCTGGTTGCACGCCGCCGCGAGGGGGAGCGCCGCCGCGACGAGCGCGAGCCGGATCGATCGATGCCACACCGGACGATTGTTCTTGTCGTTCATGGCTTCTCCGCCGTGATCCACGTCGAGACCTGATCCTTGAAAGCGTTGAATTTCCCGCCGTCGCCGCCGAATTTGTACGGGTGCGCCGCGTTGCCGCCCGGGTCGGTGGTGATGAAGAGCTGGCTCTTCGCCGGGTCGGCGGGGCTCACGCGGTTCTTCACCTGGGCGCATGCCGCGGCCGCGTCGCTGTCGAGGCTCGACATGTCGACCGCGCCCTTGGCGCCCGGGTTGCCGCCGCCGTGGCACGTGAAGCAGTTCTGCTTGAGGAGCGGCGCGGCGTTCTGCTTGAACGAGCCCACGTCGACGCAGCCGCCGTTCGTCCCGCCCTCGACGCCGCCGTCGTCCATCTGCGACGAGAAGGGCTCGATCGCCTGGAACGCGACGGAGAGCTTGGCGCCGGGGGCCCAGTTGGTGAGCACCAGCGTGCCCGGCCCGAGGGTGCCCGCCTGCCCCGCGTCGAAGTACTGATCGACGTTGGAGAAGCTGTCGACCGGATCGGGATCGGCCTTCTTGCCCTTGGGGTAGACGACGAAGAGCGGGTGGACGAGGTGCACGCCGAGCTTCGCCGTGGGGTGGACCTCGAGGTCGTCGAGCTCGAGCGCCTTGTCGCCGATCTCCTGCGCGTTGAAGGTCAGCGCCATGCCCGTGTAGTCACCGCCGAGCGCGTCGAGGTAGACCGCGTTGAAGCCGATGATCGGCGTGATCGGGTCGATGTGCTTGCCCGCGTCCGGCGCGTCGGTGGTGACGATGAGCTTCGCCTCCTCGGCGAGCCAGCTCTTCACCTTGGGGAGGAGCGTGCTCTTCAGCGCGGCCGAGTCGATCTTCTTGTACGAGTGCTGCTGGTTCGACGAGATCGGGTAGGTGACGAGCTTGCTCTCGGTCGGGTCCTTCACCACGATCCCGGGCCAGCTCAGGATCGACTGGTAGCGATCGGGCCCGGCGAGGAAGGGCGTGTCGGCGACGCCGTTCGCGTCGTGGCAGCTCCCGCACGCGTCGTAGAGCTCGCCCTCGAGCGCCTCGAAGAGCTGCTTGCCCTGGTTGCCCGTCTCGCCGCCCGATCCACCCGATCCGCTCTCGCCGCCCGATCCGCCGCCGCCGAGGCCGGGGATGATGCTGCTCGGCGGCTCGGTGCAAGCGCCCGCGGCTTGCCCCAGGACGAGCGCGAGCGCGCCGGCGCTCACCAGCCAGAGGCCGAATCGGGTCGGAGCATGGAGGGGCTTCTGCACGGCAGAGGAGGCATGAGCAATCACCGGGCCAACGCGGGGAGGCGCGATCACGCCGAGGAATCAGGAGCGAGAGGCGGAGCAAGGGGGCCGTGATGGATAAAAAAAGATCCAGCACCCGGATCCATCGCCCACCGGAAATTGGGCCCGACCACGCGACCTCGGATACGGCAGGTGCCCATGACGCGCTCGACCTTCTCCCTCGCCGCCCTGATCGCGATCCTCACCGCCGGCTGCGCCCCCGCGACGCTCGCCGCGAAGCCCGCCGCGCCCGCTGCGGCCAAGGAGGCCGCGAAGGACGCTCCGGCGAAGGACGAGACGCTGTCGAACGACGACGCGATGACGAAGAAGGACGTTGTCAACGACGGGAAAGACAGCGCGATCGCGAAGGGCGACAAGGACGCCGACGCCAAGGACGACAAGGACGCCCCGGAGATCGCGCCCGAGCGCGCCGCGGACACGAGCGCCCGCAAGCCCGGGGACTTCATCGTCTACCGCTTCACGGGCAGCTACCGGAAGGCGCCGCTCACCCTCACCGAGCGCGTGATCGCCCGCGACGGCGCCATGCTCACGATCGATCTGTCGATGGATGACGACGGGAGCAAGGAAGAGCTGCGCGTGATCGTGGACGAGAGCCGCGGCGCGAAGAACGAGGTGGTGAAGGTGATGCGCCGGAAGGGCAGCGCCGCGACGCCGGCCTCGATCGAGACCTACGAGGCGATGATGAGCAAGACGGTGCTCGCCGCCGACGAGAACCTCTCGCTGCTCAAGAAGGAAGATTCGACGCTCGATCTCGGCGGTACGCCGCTGCCCGTGCGCAAGACGAGCTACGAGGTGCGCGTCGGCAAGAAGCACGCGACGCTGCGCACCCTGGAGAGCGACGGCTTCGCGTGGGGCGATCTCGGCGGCGAGATCACCACGAACGCGGGCAAGACGCTCTACCGCGCCGAGGTGATCGAGGTCGGCCACCAGGACGTGCAGAAGGGGCGCGCGGTCGCCGACGCCGCGCGCTGATCGCCGCCGATACAAGCTCGGGCGCGCTCCACCGTGGAGCCGCCATCCTTCGCTTAGCTCCGCTTCGCTTCCAGCATGCGCGCGGTCGAAGCCGCGCACTCCTTGACGAGCTGCCCCATCCTCGCGACCGAGGGCTCCATGTCGGGCTCGACGCCCTCCGCGCGCAGGGCCTCGCTGCACACGGGGCCGATCGAGCCCACCACGCCCCGGCGGAGCGCGTCGCGGAGCGGCGCTTCGATGCCCTCTTCGGCGGCCACCGCGAAGGCATGCTCGACCTGCGACCGGCTGGTGAAGAGCGCGACCTTGGCCTTCTCCTCCGCGAGCGCGCGCAGGCCGGCGCGGAGCGGGGTCGTGTCCTCCGGCAGGGCCCAGCGGTAGACAGGCACGGTGGTGAGCGCGGCGCCCGCCTCGCGCAGGGCCGCGTAGAGCTCGGTGCTCGGGGCGCCGTGCTCCTGCACGGCCACGCGCTTCGCGGCGAGCGGCCCGAGCGATTGCAGCGCCGCGAGCACCTCTCGCCAGGTGTTGGGCGCCGGCACCTGGGTGAAGGAGCGCAGGCCGAGCTCGCGGAGCACGGAAGCGGGCTTGGGGCCGCGGGCGATGACCTGGACTGCCCCGAGCGCAGCCGCAAATGCCGCGCGATCGAGGACGGGCGCGATCTCCTCGATCAAGGCCCGGGTGCCCACGCCGGTCATCAGCACCACGACGTCGAAGGCGGAGGCCGCGAGCGATCGGGCGAACGCGAGCGCGTCTTCGTTCTGGTCGAGGACCACCTCGCGCAGCGCGGGGGCGCTCACGGGGACGCCACCATGTCGCTCGATCAAGGACCCCATCTCCGCGGCGCGCCGGCTCTCGAAGAAGACCACCGCGCGGCCTTCGAAGCCCCGGCCTTCGGCCCTGGGCTCGGCTCCCGGATCTCCGTTGCTGGCTGCGCTCGACACAGGATCCACCGGCCTTTCACGCGCCTCCCTTTCGGCGCCCGGGTGAGTTTGCTATTCTAGGTCCGTGGCGCATTCAACCGAAGATCAGGGGTCGAACACCGTGGATGAGCAGGCCGGCGAGCCGAACGTCAGCTCGAACGGTGATTCGATCGGCGCGGGCGGCGCGCCGGCTCCCGCGGTCGAGCAGGGGCCCGACCCGGTGATCGGCGCCGGCATCGCCCTGCTCGGGATGCTCATGATGGGCACGGGCGGCGCGCGCGACGCGCACTACGTCTTCGACGTGGGCGTGCTCGTCGCAGTGCTCGGCGCCTTCATCTACGTGATCTCGGTCGCCCTCTCCGCGATGAAGCAGCGCCGCGTCCGGCTCGGAGGCTCGCCCCCCTCTGCGCCGCTGCCGCCTCCTCCCGCCGAAGCCGCCTGAGGGCGATCGCGCTCCGGGGGGTGATCGCGGGGAGAGATCTCACCCCGCGGGCTTGTCGGCGCTTGCCACGATCTCTTGCTCCACCGAGAGCAGCTCCGCCTCGGTCACGCCGAGCTCGTCGGCGATGCTCTTGAGCTCGTTGCGCTCGGAGTCGGAGACGGCCCCGTCGGCGACCGCGAGGTGGATCAGGAGGCGCAGCACCTCCATCCGCTCGCGCCCGTCGCACAGGGCCTTGAGCTCCCGGAAGCACAGCTCCGTCTCGGCCTCGCTCATCCGGGGCGGCGTCCCCCGGAGCATCGCGCACACCGCGTCGACGCCGCTCGGCGTGATCCGATCGACGTGGGCGAGCAGGGCCCGCAGGTTCGACTCTTCCTTCTCGGAGAAGCGCCCGTCGGCCCAGGCCACCTTGCCGAGCAGCACGACGACGATCGCGATGTAGCGGATCACCACCGCCTCGTCGTCGGGCAGGGCGCGCCGCACCTCTTTCATCAAGCGATCGAGGTTCGGGTACTCGTCCCCGCGCTGCAAACCGAGCCAGGCCAGGAGACCCACGGTCTTTTACCGTACCAGATTGGTGAGGAGGTCGCTCGAAATCGAGGGTGGGCCCGGGAGCAGAGGGCTCCTGGGCCTTCGCCTCGGTCACAGGATCGCCCGATCAGTCGTCGCCCGCGTCGGCGTCGCTCACGGGATCGTCGGTCTTCGGCGTCTTGAGGATGCTCCCGTCGGCCGCGTCCTTGCGCACCACGAGCGTGCGGCGCGTGGTGGTGTCGGGCGTCTCGCGCGAGATGACCGTGATCAGGTTCACCCCGGGGCGGAGCGGCGCGTCGAAGTCGAAGCTCATCTTCTTCGGGTCGGCGCCGTCGCGGTTCGACTTGTAGAAGAGCTTGCGCGAGCCGACGAAGATGTAGGTGTCGAGCAGGCGATCGGCGTCGGTCGCCACGCCGGTGACCTTCACCTTGTCGTCCTTGGTGGCCATCGCGGCGGCGCTCACCTCGAGCACCGGCGGCTCGTGGAGGTAGATCTCCTCGAAGCTGATCGAGCCGGTCGGCGCGCTGCCGGACGCGACGTCCTTGGCGGCCACGAAGGCGAAGCGCCCGCCGCCGAGGTCCACCTTGTCGAAGTCGCCCACCTTGGCGAGCAGGTTGACGGCCGCGCCGGGCAGGAGCTTGCCGAAGCCGCGCGCGTCGGCGCTCGGCGAGGAGAAGAGCAGGGCGCCCTGCGGCCCGGCCTTGACCGCGCCGCTCTGCTTGGTGAGCTGGAGCGCGGGCTCGATCGGCAGCTTGATCTTCTCGCTCGCATGCTCGCGCAGGTCGAAGTCGCTCACGAGCAGGGAGAACTTGGCCTCGGCGTCGGCGAGCGAGGGCAGCACGTCGAAGGTGAAGGCCACCTTCTGCACGTCGCCGGGCATCATGTTGGAGATGACGAAGCGGCCGGCGTGGAGGAAGAGCCCCTCGCCGGAGAGGTTCGCGATGTTGGCCTGGGTCTCGAACGAGCGGCCCTTGCCGACGTTCTTCACGGTCAGGTACATCGTGACCTGCTCGCCCTTCTGGAGCTTGCCGTCGCCGTTGCCGCTGCGGTCGTCGGCGATCTGGTAGCTGTACTGGAACTGCGGGCGATCGAGGGCGCGCAGGACGGTGCGGATCTCGACCGGGGCCGGCTCGCCGCTCCCCGCGGTCTCGAGCTTCACGCGCAGGCCGTCGGCGCGGGCGAGCGCGTCCATCGGGATCTTGCAGACGCGCTTGGCGTTCTTGTCGCGGCGCTTGCTGTTCCACGTCCACGTCCCGCCGTCGACGACGAGGCTGCCCGCCTTGCGCCCCTCGACGTCGCACCAGCCGAGCTGCGTCTTGGCCGTCTTGCTCTGACCGGCCGCGATCTTGCCGAAGATGAGCTCCTTGGCGTCGAAGTAGGGGTTGTCGCTGTCGGTCATCCCGCGCAGGCGGTAGACGGGGTTCTTGCCGTTGTTCTTGACGGTGACCTTGAGTTCCATCGGCTCGCCGGCGGTGACCTCGTTGTTCGGCCGATCGGTCTCGATCTTGATCTCCAGGTCCTTCGCGGCGCCGAGCTGGGCCGGATCGGAGGGCGGCTCCGACCAGTCGATGTTGAGCTTGCCGAGCTCGCCCGAGACCTTCTGGAGCTCGTCGTGCCGCGTCTGCTCGATGAAGTCGTGCGCGGCGCGGAGCTGGTCGAGGCGCTTCTGCGCGCTCGGCACGCGGAGGGCGAGGTCGCGGGCGAAGCGGATCGGGAAGTCCATCTGGAACTCCTCGTCGATGTCGCCTCCGCGATCGCGCATCGCCTCGCGCTCGGCGCTCGTGAGCTGGTAGCGCACCACCTCGCCCGGCTTGCCCGCGGGCGCGGCGCGCGAGTTGGAGAGGTGCGCCGAGAGATCGCGCTCGCGGAGGCCGTCCTTCTGGACCGTGAGGTCCATCTCCAGCTCGTCGACGGTCATCGGGTCGAGCTCGATGTCCGGCGTCACGCCCACGCCCTGGATCGAGACATCGCCCGGGGTGAGGTACTGCGCGATGGTCAGCTTGAGCGCGGCCTTCTCCGGCGTGATGTCCGGAAAGACGAGCTGCACGGAGCCCTTGCCGAAGGTCTGCTGCCCGACGATGAGCGCGCGGTCGTTGTTCTTGAGCGCGCCCGCGACGATCTCGCTCGCGCTCGCCGAGTTGCCGCTCACGAGCACGATGAGCGGGTAGGGCGGCTCGGTGCCGGGCGCCTTGGCCCGCTTTTCTTCGCGCCCCTCGGAGGCGCCCACCGTCGAGACGATGGTGCCGTCGACGAGGAACTTGTCGGCGATGCGCGCCGCCTGGTCGAGCAGGCCGCCCGGGTTGCCGCGCAGGTCGAGCACCACGCCGCGGATCGGCTCCTTCTGCGCCGCCGTCTGCAGCGCGAGCTCGAGCTCGGCCGAGCTCGTCGCCTGGAACTGCTTGAGCCGCACGTACGCGATCCCCTGATCGAGCTGGCGGAACTCGACGGAGCGGACCTTGATGACCTCGCGCGTGAGGTTGAAGGCCTTGGGGGCCTGCCAGCCGCCGTCGCCCTCGCGGATCACCCACACGGTCACCGGCGTCCCGGGCTCGCCGCGCAGCCGTCGCACAGCGTCGTCGAGCGGCATGTTCAGCGTCGACTCGTTGTTGATCCGTACGATGCGATCGAAGCGCTTGAGCCCGGCCCGGCCCGCGGGGGTGTCGGGCATCGGGTTCATGATCGTGAGCATCTGATCGCGGATCGAGATCACGATCCCCAGGCCGCCGAAGGCGCCCGAGGTGGAGAGGTTCATCTCCTTGTAGGCGTCGGGCGAGAGGAACACGCTGTGCGGATCGAGCGTGTGGAGCATGCCGTTGCACGCGGCGTACTCGACCTCGCGCAGATCGACCTCGGTGCCGCGCAGGTTCTTCTGGAGGAAGGAGAAGACCTCGCGCAGGCGGGCCGACACGTCCCAGGGGCCCTGCACGTTGTCGATCCGGAACTTCTTCTCGCTCGTCTCGACGCGGACCGTGACCTCGTTCGGGTCGTCGTTGAGGACGATGACCTGGGCCACGTCGCGCTGCACGTAGTTGAGCGCGGAGAGGAGCATGTCCTTCGGCTTGACCCGGTCGGGATCCACGTACTTGTCGCGGATCATCTTGAGGGTCTCGTTGACCGCCTCGAGGCGGGTCAGATCGTACGGGGCCTTCTGGACGGCGCCCGTCACCGCGAGGGCCGGCTCGAAGCCGCGCCAGAGGCCGCCGGGGCCGAACTGGAGGGCGAAATACGCTGCGAGGGCGAACGCGCCGAAGACGACCAAGACCTTGCCCAACCGCTCGAGGATCCGCATAGACGTCCGAGTATAGACGCGCCTCGCGTCCCGTCGACCTACGCGACCCCACCGCCTCCTGCTTTTTTCGAGCGCCTCGCCCCCCGCAGCTCTGCCCGACGCGCCCTCGCGGCTACGCCGTCTTCTCTTCGGACTTCTCGGGCGCGGCTTCCTTCTTGGCCTCGGGCGCGGCCTCCTTGGGCGGGAGCTGCTTCTGCGGCTCGTCGTCGTCCCGGATGCCCTTCTTGAAGTTCTTGATGCCCTCGCCGAGGCCCTTGCCGATGTCGGCGATGCGGCCCGCTCCGAAGAGGAGCAGCGCGATCACCAGGATGACGAGAATCTCGCTAAAACCCAATCGGCCCATGGATTCGCTCCGGCAAGAGCGGCTCGCCCGGGCGTGAGAGCCCGCCGTACCGCTGTGATCCACGAGTACCACCCTCCGGACGACGGGGCAACGTGCGAGGCGGGGGCGTTCTGCGAAAACGCCGGAAAATTGCCTGGCTCTCGGGCCCTCTCCTAGCCTTCGCGCATGAGCATCGCGGCCACGCCGGCCTGGGAGACGCGCCTCGCTGCGTGGGCGCTGCGCCTCGCCTCCGCGCCCTGGGCCCGGCGGCTCTCCCTCTGGATCGCAAGGTTTTTGCTCTTCTTCCGCGCCCTCGCGCCGGGCGCGCTCCTCCAGCGCGCGGTCCTCGGCTTCATTCGCATGGAGGCCGCCTGCTGCCGCGCCGACAGCCCGCACTTCAAGTTTCTTGCGCGCCACCTCGCCCGCTTCGAGCGCGCCGGCACCTTCCAGCGCATGCGCCGCTTCCTCCGCGAGCGCGAGCCCGCCCGGGCCGCGGCGCACCTCGACGCCTGGCTGCGGATCGGCGCGCTCGGCTCGATGCGCCACGAGCTCCTCGGCCGCCGCCTGGGCACGCCCGGCGTCCCGCCCCGCCTCCTCGTCGAAGCGCAGCTCGCCCTCTCGCCCGGCTGCGATCTCGCCTGCGAGGGCTGCTACACCGCCGAGGATCGCGGCGGCAAGGCGCCGCGCCGGGAGGACATGGCCTTCCTCATCGACGAGGCCGTGCGCTGCGGGGCCTTCGTGATCCACCTGATCGGCAAGGGCGAGCCCTTCCTCTCGCCCGCCTGGGCCCGCGAGCTCATCGCCGTCATCGCCGCCCGCCCGCACGTGCTCTTCACGCTCGCCACCCACGGCATGCACATCGACGAGGCCATGGCCGAGCGCCTCGGCGAGCTCGGCAACCTCGTCCTGCTCGTGGCGGTCGACGGCCCCGAGCCGCTCCACGACGCCCGCCGCGGGGAGGGATCGTACCGCGCCGTCCACGATGTGCTCGCGCGTCTCCGCAGGCACCACGTCGTGTTCGGCTTCACGTGCATGGTCTCGCAGAAGAGCCACGCCGCCCTCACCTCGATCGATTTCCTCCGCGCCCAGGCCGAGGCCGGGTGCGTCGTCGGCGTCTTCTCGCGCTACTTCCCCCTCGCCTCCGGCGGCGTCTCCGACCTCGCGATGGACGACGTGACCCTCGCCGCGTACCGCCGCGCCTTCGACGAGATCCAGCAAGAGGCGCCGATCCCGCTGCTCGACCTCGACGACGTGGAGCAGCACACCGGCTGCCATTCGCGGGCCGGCGAGTCGGTCTACATCGACGGCATCACGGGCCAGGTCTCGCCCTGCGTGCGGGTGCCCTTCGCCCCCGCGGAGTGCCGGATCGATCGCGATCGCGGCCCCGAGCTCGCAGCCGTCCTCGCGCACCCGTTCTTCGCGGAGTACCGCCGCAAGGAGGCGAGCTGCCCCTCGTGGTGCGGCGCGAACCTCGACGCCGAGCTCGACAAGGTGAGCGCGCTGCTCGCCGCGCACGCGCTCCGCCCCGCCCGCCTCGACGCCTACCAGGACCGGAGCCGCGAGGCCGCCCGACCTGTCCGCCGCCTCCCCCTCCTCACCACCACGGACATGCGCCCATGAGCCAGCCTCTCCCTCCCGGACCGCCCGGCCAAGACTGGACCGGCAAATCCCCCGCCCGCCACTCCTCCCTCGCCATCGCGGCCTTCGTCATCTCGCTCATCGCCTTCCTCTTCGGCCTGATCCCCTTCTTCGGCTTCGCCGGCGTCCTCGGCATCATCCTCGGCATCGTCGATCGCTCGCGCCCGGATCCGCCCGATCGCCCGCAGAAGCACGGCCTCTCGACCGCGGGCATCGTCGTCGGCGCGCTCGCCTCCCTCGGCGCCATCGTGTGGGTCGTCATCACCATCTGGTTCGTCGTCAACCCGCCCCGCTTCTCGTGCCCGCATGTCTACGCGAACGACGGTGAGGGCTACCGCATCGACGGCGACATGGTCTCCGGCGCGCTCTTCATCGGCGCCGAGCGCGACGACCTCGATCGGATGGAGTCGCTCGCGGCGGTGGACGGCGAGTACAAGCTCCGCATCCAGGACGACCTCGACGAGATCGATCACGTCGACCGCTTCTCGCTGCGCGTGGTGGATCATGCGGCGGGCGCCGAAGTGCTGCCGACCCAGAAGGGCGATCTCGTCGTCGTGCGCGACGCCGTCGCGCCGCTCCGGGCCGTGGACAGCCGCGGCGCCGACATGCGCGCGCTGCTCTCCGCCGCCGACGGCCGGATGGTCCAGGGCGAGATGCCCGCCCGCGGCGAGCCGCGCGAGACCTTCACGCTCGACTTCCCGCGGCCGAAGACGCGCCGCGCGCTGCTCATCGTGCGCGGGCACAACACGCCCTTCGCCGACGAGGCATTGAGCCGCTACCTCTCGGCCATGGGCCAGGGCCTCGGCCCGGTGATGGAGGAGGCCCAGCCGGAGCCTTGCCCCTGCTTCCAGGCCTACCTCGACGAGGAGGTGGCCCGCCTCGGCTTGCCGCTCACCGTGGAGGTGAGGGACGGCGAGGCGTGGTCGAGCGCGCCTTCGATCCAGCCCGTGGGCCCGGCCGTGCTGCGCAGCCAGGCGCTCCCGATCGAGCTGCCTGCCGGCGGCGATCAGGTCTCGATCCGCCTCGGCGCGACGCCGCTCTTCTGGGAGATCGATCAGGTGGAGCTCGCGCCCGTGAGCGACGAGCAGGTCGCGCCGGTGGAGCTCTCCCCGCGCGTGGCGACGCGCAGCTCGGGCGAGGACGTGACCGCGCTGCTCACCGAGGGGGACGGCCGTCGCCTGGTGTTGACACCGGGAGACAGGGTTGACGTGCGCTTCCCGGCTCCCCCGCTCCCCCCGGGGAGGGAGCGGACGATCGTGGCCTCGATGCGCGGGCACTACACGATGAACGTGGGCGGCCGGCCCGGGCTGAACCCGGTGCCCATCGTCGAGCACCGGCTCGGCTGGAGGTCGCTGCCCCGCCTCGCCCGCGATCTCGCGCAGGGCCGATCGGCGCGGTGAACGGCGCGGTGAAGGATCGCCTGCGCGAGCAGCGCGCCTTCACCGCGGCGATCGACTGGACGAGCCGAGGATGATGCCCACGAGCTCGGCGCGGGTCGACGCCCCGGCCTTGCGGAAGAGGCTCGCCACCTGGTTGCGGACGGTGTGGACGCTCGATCCGAGCGCGAGCGCGATCTCCCGGTTCGTGTAGCCGCGGGTCATGAGCTCGGCGACCTCGCGCTCGCGCCGCGACAGCTCCGCGATGCGCACCTCGTCGTCGAACGCGGGCGCGCGCTTGCCGAGCAGGCCGTCGCCGAGCGAGAACAGCGGCAAGAGACCGCGGACGACGGTGAGCGCGATGTCGTCGAAGCGCGGCTTGCTGGAGCGGTTCATGAAGCAAAGCGCCATCGACGCGCCGCCGAGCTCGATGTGGCAGAACATGCCCTCTCGCACCCCGGTGGGCACGATGATGTCGTTGTAGAACGAGAGGCGCCCCCGGTCGGCCAGGCTGCGCGCGTCGATCGACGCGCCGCCGCAGCTCCGGCTCGCGAGCACCACCGGGGCCATGTCATGACAGTACTGCTCGTCCCAGTTGGCGACGCAGCGCTCTACATAATCCATGTCCATCTGCTCGTAGATGCCTGTCTCGAGCGGCGCGGTCGTCGGGAAATGCTGGTGGATCAGCCCGGCGTCGGCCCCCACCCAGCCGATGAGCCGGCGCAAGGCCTCGGCACGATAATCGCGCTGCGATGGAGCCGAGAGCGCCAGCGCCGCCAGCTCCTCGGTCCGCTTGCACCCAGCACAGCTCACGTGTTCCGTCGCCATCATAACCTCGATCGTTCAAGGGCTGACAGTCACTCGAACAGCAGCGTAATCGCGCGCGACCACACTAACACGACTCTCGGGATAGTACGAACGGCGCATCGCGGCCGCGCGTCGACAGGCGCACGTTCGCCTCATGAAGCGAACACTCTGCTCGGTTCTCCTCCTCGCCCTATTTTCCGGCTGCAAGGACGCTCCGCCGCTCTCTGCGGGCGCGGTGGGCGCGGCCTCGCAGCCGATCACCCTGGCTGATCGCGAGCGCGCCTTCACCGCGTTCGAGAGCGGCCAGGTGAGGCCGCTCGCCCTCTCCGACGACGGCGCCTGGCTCTACGCGGTCAACACGCCCGACAACCGCCTGGAGATCTTCCGCGTGCTGCCCACCGGCCCTGTGCACGCCGGATCGGTCACCGTAGGCCTCGAGCCGGTGAGCGTGGCGCTCCACGGCCACCAGGCGTGGGTCGTCAATCACCTCTCCGACAGCATCTCCATCGTCGACCTGGGGCCCGGGAACAGCCCTCAGGCGCGCGTGGTCCGCACGCTCCTCGTCGGCGACGAGCCGCGCGACATCGTCTTCGCCGGCCCCGGTCGCGGCCGGGCGTTCATCACCACCGCTCACCGCGGACAGAACATCGGGTTCGATCCCCAGCTCACCACCCCCGGCGTGGGGCGCGCCGATGTGTGGGTGTTCGACGCCGACAACCTCGGATCCAGCCTGGGCGGCACGCCGCTCAACGTGGTAACGCTCTTCACCGACACGCCGCGCGCGCTCGCCGTCACCCCCGACGGCTCACGGGTCTACGCCGCCGGCTTCCACACGGGCAACCAGACCACCACGGTCAACGGCCTCCTGGTCCACGCGCCCGGAGCGCCGGGGGCGCCGCCGCCGCACGAGAATCACCAGGGCGTGCCGGCGCCGCCGACCGGCCTCGTGGTCAAGTTCGACGGCGCGCACTGGGTCGACGAGCGCGGCGTCGCCTGGGACGACCTCGTGAAGTTCTCCCTCCCCGACAAGGACGTCTTCGCCATCGACGCCGCGGCCAACCCGCCGCACGAGACCGAGTTCTTTACCCACGTGGGCACGGTGCTGTTCAACCTCGTGGTCAACCCCGTGAGCGGCAAGGTCTACGCCGCGAACCTCGACTCGAAGAACGAGGTCCGCTTCGAGGGGCCGGGGACGTTCGCCGGGCACCGGGGCGTGCAAGGGCACCTCGCCGAGAGCCGGGTGACGGTCATCGACCCGGGCGCGCACAGCGTGGCTCCGCGGCACCTCAACAAGCACATCGACTATTCCCAGTGCTGCGGCGCGGTGCCCAACGACGAGAACGCGCGCAGCCTGGCCTTCCCCAACGGCATGGCCATCAGCGGTGACGGCGCGACGCTCTACGTCGCGGCGCTCGGCTCCAGCAAGGTGGGTATCTACCGCACGGCCGAGCTCGAGTCCGACACCTTCGTCCCCAGCGTGGCCGATCAGATCGCGGTCAGCGGCGGCGGCCCCACGGGGCTCGTCCTCGACGAGGCGCGCGGCCGCCTCTACGTGATGACCCGGTTCGACAATTCGATCTCGGTGGTCGACACCCAGAGCAAGCACGAGGTCGGCCATGTCGCGCTCTACAACCCCGAGCCCGAATCGATCGTCCACGGCCGGCGCTTCCTCTACGACGCCAGTCTGACGAGCAGCCACGGCGACTCGGCATGCGCGAGCTGCCATATCTTCGGTGACTTCGACTCGCTGGCCTGGGACCTCGGCAACCCCGACGGTGATGTCCTCCACAACCCTGGGCCCTTCGACGACGATCCGACCCTGGTGGCGTTCACCGGCGGGCTCACCCCCGATCACCACCCGATGAAGGGACCGATGACCACCCAGAGCCTCCGCGGGATGGCCAACCACGGTCCGATGCACTGGCGCGGTGATCGCACGGGCGGCAACGACGCACCCACCGCGCAGCCCGACTCCGGCGCGTACGACGAGCATGCGGCGTTCATGAAATTCAACCCCGCCTTCGTCGGCCTCGTCGGCCGCGACGCGCCGCTCTCGGACGCGGACATGAGCGCGTTCACCGACTTCATCCTCCAGGTGACCTATCCGCCGAACCCGATCCGCAACCTCGATGACAGCGACACGCCGGCGCAGGCCCGCGGCCGGGCGGTGTTCAACCAGCCCGACACCGGCGCGCTCGCGCTCTCGCCGTCCCGCGCATGCAGCTCGTGCCACGTGCTCGACCCCGACTTCAACGCCGAATACGGCGTCCGTTACCCTGGCCTCTTCGGCTCCGACGGGAACAGCACCTTCGTCTTCGAGCCGATGATCATCAAGAACGCTCAGCTCAGGAATCAGTACCAGAAGGTGGGTATGTTCGGAAACCCCGATGTCCCCCAGGCGGTGCTCTCGGGCGACAACGGGTTCAAGGGCGATCAGGTGCGCGGATTCGGCTTCTTCCACGACGGCTCCGTGGACACCGACTTCCGCTTCGTGTCGGCGATCTTCTTCGCCGAGATCCCGGGGTTCTCGCCCACCGGTATCCCCATCTCCCCGGAGGGGGACGCCATGCGCCGCGACCTCGAGCAGTTCATGCTCGGGTTCCCGTCGAACCTGGCGCCCATCGTTGGCCAGCAAACGACGCTCACCGCGGGCCTCGCGGCTGTGACCAACCCGCGTATCGATCTCCTGGAGCATGCAGCGCTCGTCGGGCAATGCGAGCTCGTGGCCAAGGCGCGCCAGGGGAACAAGGAGCGTGGATATCTGTTCAGCCCGGCGGGGTACCTGCAGGATCGGGCGGGCGCACCGGCGGTGTCGTCCTCCGACCTCCGAGCGCAGGCCGTGAAGCCCGGCGGCGCCGAGGTGACGTTCACCTGCGTCCCGCTGGGCTCGGGCCGGCGGATCGGCATCGATCGGGACCTCGATGGGGTCCTGGACGGAGACCAGGGCTGAAGGAGTGACGAAAAAACCTGCTACGCAGCCCGATTCGTCGGTCGAGCTCCCTCAAAATCGCCGAGGATTCCTCGGTCGCCCTCCCTAGCCTCGGTCTGCTCGCGACGTTTTTTCGTCACCCTTTGAGCTCGGCGATTCACCCAGGCTGACGACGACCGTATACGGTCAAACGTACCTTCCCCGAGCCAAACACGATATCCCATCCGGCAGCGTCTCGGCGGGGGGGTTGTCCTGGAGGACGGGCGGCGGCGGGCTCGCGGAGCAGGCCAGGGGCGCGAGGACGAGGAGGATCGGCGTCAGGCCGCGAGCAAGGCGAGGCATGGCCCCAGTCTGCGCTCTCCGGGGGGCCGAGGAACGAGGTGCCCTGTGCTCGGGCCTTTCGCCCGCCCGTGGCCGTGCCATGATCTCCTCATGCGGGCGCGCACGCTCCCGAACTCGGCCCCTCGCGTCTTCGCCGCGATCGGCCTCGCGTTGATCGCCGCCGCCTCGCCTGCGGCGCACGCGGAGCCCACCGGCCCGGCGATCGAGCCGGCGCGCGCCTCGCTCGAACACGAGCGCCTCGCCTTCGCCGCAGCCGGGGCCGAGCGCCGCGAGGTCCGCAGCGCGGCCGTCGCCTATTTCTACCGCGCCGCGTCCGCGCGCATCCAGGGCGAGCTCGCCGCCGCGGGGCGGGCGCGAAGCGACGCGCGTGACGGGGAGATCCGCTCGCTCGCCTTCGAGGAGGCCCAGGAGCGGGCCGTGGCGCTCTACCGGCTCGCGTCGATCGATGGTCGCCGGGGGCCGCCCGATCTCGGCGTTCGCCGCCTCGTCGAGCTCTTCCTCCACCTCGACGAGGAGGAGAGGCGCACCGGCGCGCGGTTCACGTGGCTCGCCGAGGAGGCCGAGCACGACCTCGGCGCCGCGCTGCTCCAGCTCGAAACCACGAAGAAGAAGGGCCCACGCGCCCTCGACCTGGTCCAGGATTCCGCATTGATCCCGCAGGATCGCCGCTTCACCCGGGCCATCCACGCGGCGCTCGCGCGCGAGCTCGAGGCGCAGGGCCGGATCGACGAGGCGATCGCGCTCACCGAGCGCACCGTCCGCAGGTGGCCCTTCGACAGGGACGCGCCCTTCCTCCAGAGCCACCTCGCCGATCTCCACGACGCGCTCGCGGCGAAGGCACCCGAGGGCAGCGCCGCGCGCGCGGCGAGCCAGGCCCGCGCCCTCGCCGCGCGCGGCGCGATCGAGAAGATGATCGGCGCGTCCTCGTGGCCTGGAGAGCGCCCGGAGCCCGGCGAGATCGAGGCCGCCGAGATGCTCCTCCTGCGCACGCTCCGGCACATCGCCGCCGATCACACCAACGGCGCGTCGGCGCTCCTGGAGCAGGCCATCGCCACCGACGAGAAGAAGAAGCGCGATCCGCTGCTCGAGCGCGCGCTCGCCCGGTACGCGCTCGCTGCCCAGGGCTGGGCCGGCTACCTCGCCCAGGACGAGGGCGCGAAGGACGCCGCCGAGAGCCGCTACTGGCTCGCCGACGCGTTGCACCGGCAGGTGGTGATCGAGGTCGCGCTCGATCGATCTCCCTCGCCCGAGGCGCTCGCCGCGGCCCGCAACGCGGCGGTGGCCGTGCGCGACGCGGCCGGCGACGACACCTACCGGCAGCCCGCGGCCTTCATGGTCGTGGACCTCGCACAGCAGGTGTTGATGGCGCGCCACGCGCACTTCGAGCGGACCCACGGCGCCGAGGGGATCGAGCGGCGCGAGCAGGTGAAGACCACCGGAGGAGACGAAGATCCGAAGGTCGTGGTCGAGCCGCTCCCGCCCGAGGTGCTGGCCGCGATCACCGCCCGCGAGGAGTACCTCGCGCGCATCCCGACCGCGCTGGACGTGGCCCAGAACCGGGATCTCTACCGGTATCAGATCGGCGATTTCTACTTCGTTTACGGTCATTTCGCCGAGGCAAAGCGCCTCTTCGGTCCCCTCTACGTCGACGCGTGCGGGAAGAACGAGCTCGGGTACAAGGCGTGGTCGCGGCTCATCATGATCGCCAACCTGGAGCGCGACATCCCCGAGGTGCGCCGCCTCGCCGAGGAGGAGATGCGAAGGCCTTGCGAGATCGGCGGGTGCAGCCCGCCCGATCCGCGCCCGACCTCGCACGGCTACTACGTCGAAGCCTACCGCGTCTTCATGGCGGCTCAGGCGATGCCGGAGGGACCGGCCCAGCGCGCGAAGTGGCGCGAGGCCGGCGCGCTGTACGGCGCCACGCTCCGGCGGGCCCCGTCGAGCGACGAAGCGCCGGAGGCCGCGTTCAACGGCGCGTATGCGTACAGGATGAGCGGCGATCTCGGGGCCGCGACGGAGCTCTACACGCTGTTCATCGGCGCGTACTGCACCGAGGCGCGCCTCGATCGGCTCGAACGAGGCGACCCGCGCGCGACGCCTCCGTCGCCCCCCGATCCACAGCGGTACCGGGAGTCACTCAAGTTCCTCGTGCAGGCATGGGACGAGCTCGCCATCACGCAGGTGATGTCGTTCGAGTACGGGAGCGCCGCCGCCACGTACGAGGACATGGGCCGGAGCGCCCGCCTCGACGTGGGCGATCGGCGCCGCGGCGCGCACAACGCGGTGATCCTCGCGCACGCGATCGACGATCGCCCGCGCCTCCTCGCCGACCGCGCGCTGTTCCTGGCCACGAAGCCGAGCGCCAAGGAGCGCGCCGAGCTCGACGCTCTCGTGGCGACAAAACCAATCAAGGCGTCAGCGCCGCCCCACGCGCACGAGACCGCGGCGCGGCTCGCGGCAGACCTCCTCCCGTGGCCCGTCCCGGAGCGCCCGTGAAGGGTCGCTTCCGGATCGGGAGAGGGTGGCGGGAGCGGGAACAGGAGTGGGCGGAGGGCGGCTGAGTTACCGGTAACCAAGAAGTGATCGGATGCACCTGCTACCTCGAGTTGCCGTTTCCAGATCAGCGAAAGCACCAATTTACTGCAAATTCAGGGCGTACGCAGGTGGCCCGCCTCGTGCTTAGTGACAGGCCCGGAGGCACGGAATGGTCACTCATCAAAAACTCTCGGCGCTCGTCTCGACCCTCGCGGTCACCACCTTGCTGGGCTGCGGCTCCACCGTCGACGGCGGCGGAACGGGCGAATCCACGCCGCCGCCGCCCGCCTCCGGGTCGGTCGCCTCCAAGGGGCTCCACTATCCCGGACACGGCTTCATCGTCCACGAGTGGGGCACCAACACCATCGTCGTGGGCTCCGACGGCTCGCTCCAGCGCGGCTTGCACCACGAGGAGGAAGACCTCCCCGGCTTCGTCTACGACCGCATGAAGGCCGGCCCGGCGATGGGATATCCCGAGATCGTCAGCTCGAAGATGGAGACGCCTGTCACCTACTTCTACTCGGAGGTGCCGCGCCTCGTCGATGTGGCGGTCGACTTTCCGAGGGGCGTGCTCACGCAGTGGTATCCCGCGGTCCGCGCCTTCAGCCCGCCGCTCCTCATGCACTGGAGCGGGCCGGAGGGTGAGCATGCGGTCGATCCGGTGCTCGATCCCACGGTGGAGTTCTCGTATCCCGGTTGCAAGGAGCAGTATTCCCATGTCGCCCTCGGGCGCCTCGACTGGGGTCAGGTCCAGGTGCTCGCGAGGGACGCAGCACCGGCGCTCCCCGTCGCGTCGCTCGACACGTACACATGGTCGTATGCGCGGGAGGTCGACGCCAACCCCGTGCACCTGAGCGGCGTGCTCGACGGCGATCAATCCGAGAAGTTTCTCTTCTATCGCGGGCTCGGCAACCTCGAATTCCCGCTCCAGGTGGGCTCGGTTCCCGGCGGGAAGATCGCGGTCAGCAACCCGAGCAAGCTCGCCATGGGGCGGCTCTTCGTGATCAACGTCGGTGGGGGCAAGGGCGCGTTCACCGTTCGGAACGACGGCGTCGCGCCGGGCGAAGATTTCGAGCCGGCGATTCCCTCGCTCGACGGCGCCTCGCCCATCGCGGCGTACGCCGACGCGCTCGCGACCGAGGTCACGGGCGCGCTCGACGCGACCGGGCTCTATCACGATGAGGCGCAGGCGATGGTGAACACGTGGAAGCGCCAGTGGTTCGGCACGCCCGGGGTGCGGGTGCTCTACCTGATGCCCCAGGTGTGGACGGACGCGGCGATCCCGCTGACGATCACGCCTCCGCCGGAGGAGACGGTCCGCGTGATGATGATCCGCGTCGAGGTGATCACCCCCGAGCTCGAGCAGGTGGACGTGGCGACGGCGAAGCTCCTCGCCGACCCGGCGACCGAGGCCCAGGCGCGCGCGCACTTCGACGCGCTCGGGCGCTTCGCCGAGCCCCGGCTGCGGCGCGCGCTCGCGCTCGTCGGCGACCCGGCGCTCGGGCAGGCGTACCTCACGTCGATCACGAGCGCGGAGACGCGCAGCAGCGTGGGGGAGTGACGGTGGAGGCCGAGATCTCGGCCAGATGCGCGGTGTCGCTCAGCCGGCGGCGCGCCGCGCAGCACCTGGATGATCTGCGCGGCGCGCGCCTCGACGACGGCGCGGAGCGCGGCCCACCGCGGCTCCGCGCGCAGGGGCTCGAGCGTGGGGCAGCGATCGATCCAGAGCAGATCGATGAGCTCAGCCTCGACGGCGGCCTCGGCCGAGTCGAGCGCCGCGGCGATGTCGCCGTCGAAGGCGTAGAGCTCGGTGTTGCGCTGGAGGAACAAGGGCCTCATCCGGCCCTTTGTCGCCTGTGCGCGCTGCCTGAGGAACGCGCGCTGATCGTCGCGCAGGCGGCCCTCGGCGAGGGCCTCGTGGTACACGCGGATGTACGAGTCCGGAGGGATGGACGCGAGTTGCGCGGGGACGCGGTGCCAGAGCGCGATCCGGGCGCGGATCGCGTCGCGCGGGATCGGCGACACGTCGAGGATCGGATCGGCGAGCAGGGCGTCGCTCCTGTCCCACTCGCCGAGCAGCGCGAGCCCCCGCGCGAGCTCGGTGCGCCCGGCGACCAGCGTGCGATCGAGCTCCAGCGCCACGTTCAGGCGGACGATCGCCTCCTCGGTCGCGCCCACCTCGAGGAGGAGCCGCCCGAGCGCGTCCTGGAGCAGCGCGGCGTTCGGCGCGCGCGTCGACCCTTCGCGCAGGGCGCGCGCGGCGCCCAGCGGATCGTCGACGTTCAGGCGGAAGCTCGCGAGCGCCGCCCAGGTGTCGCCGAGCTCGGGCGCGGCGACGACGGCGCGCTCGGCCACCTCGCGGGCGCGGGCGACGACGGCCTCGCGCTCCCCCTCGCCCATGAACAGGAGGCGCGTGAGCGCGATCGCGCTCCCTGCGAGGATCCGCGGCTCGAACGGCGCGCGCGCGAGCGCCGCCTCGAACAGCTCGACCGCATGCGTCGCCGACGAGTGCCAGCGCTGGCGGAGCTCGTGCTTCGCGCGCAGGTAGAGGTCGGTCGCCTCGGAGTCCGCGTGCGCGTGCCGCTCGGCGCCCGGCAGCTCGGTCGTCAGGGCCGTCGCGATCGCCCGGGCCGCGTCGTCGCAGAGCCCGAGGAGATCGCTCATCGGCGCCTGGAACCGGCGGGCCCAGATCTGGAAGCCGTCGGTCGCGCTGATGAGCCGCGCGCTGAAGCGCACGAGGGGGCCGACCCGCTGGAGCGAGCCGTCGACGATCACCTGGACGCCGAGCTCGCGACCGATTTCGTCCGCCGACGCGCCCGGGGATCGCAGGCGGGCCACGACGCTGCGCGGCCGGACGCGGAGGCGCGGCGTCATCGAGAGGGTGTCGATCAGATCGTCGGTGACGCCTTCGGCGAGGTAGGCGTCCTCGGGCGGGCCCAGGTTTCGCAGCGGGATGACCGCGAGCGTCCGGTCCGTCGGCGCGGGCAGACGCGGCTCGCGCATCGCGCCCGGGGCCGGCGTCGGCATCTCCACGGTGGGCGCCGAGGCGAGCGCGCCCCGGAGCTCCGCCGCGACCTCGGTCCCGCTCGCGAAGCGATCGTCCGGCCGCGTGGCCATGCAGCGCATCACCACCCCCGCGAGCGCCTCGGGCAAGCCCGCGCGCCGGCGGCGCGGATCGGGCACCGGGCCGCGCAGGCGCGCCGAGAGCACCTGCATCAGCGAGTCGCCCGGCCACGCGCGCTCGCCCGCGAGCATCTCGAAGAGCACGGCGCCGAGCGCGTAGATGTCGGCGCGCAGATCGATCGGCGCGCCGGCCTCGATCTGCTCGGGCGCCATGTACGCGGGCGTCCCGACGATCCCCTCGTGCGAGCGGCCGCCCTCGAGGCCGAGGTGCTGGCCGGCGATGCCGAAATCCGTGACGACCACCCGCCCGTCCTTCGCGATCAGCACGTTGTCCGGCTTGAGGTCGCGGTGGACGACGCCGGCCGCGTGGGCCGCCGACATCCCCGCGCAGATGGCGCATGCGATCTCGACCGCCTCGGCCGGCGGGAGCGCGCCGCGCCCGGCGAGGATCGCGGCCAGCGAGGGGCCGTCGACGAGCTCCATCGTGATGAACTTGGAGCGGCCGTGCTCGCCGAGGTCGAAGGTGCGCGCCACGTTCGGGTGCGTCACCCGCCGCGCGAGCCGCACCTCCGTGTGGAAGCGGGCGAGCATCGGCGCGTTGTCGTTGAACTCGGCGCGGAGCATCTTGAGCGCGACGACCTCGTCGAGCTTCGTGTCGCGCGCGCGGTAGACGGCGCCCATGCCGCCCATGCCCAGCAGGCCGAGGAGCTCGTAGCGATCGGCGAGCCTCGCCGGCGGCGCCGATCCCGCCTCGCCGCTCGACGGGCCTCCCACGGAGACCGTGTTGCTCGTGCCGATGTCCTTCGGATCCACCATCGAGTGCCGCGCCGCCCAGTATAGGCGTGGCCCCAGAGCGGGCGCCACCGTCGCCGGATTGACCCTGCCCCGGGGCCATGCTCTCTGCCCGTGAATGAAGGTCATCCTCTTCGGCGCCACGGGCATGATCGGCCAGGGCGTGCTGCGCGAGTGCCTCCTCGACGGCGACGTGACCGAGGTGCTCTCGATCGGCCGGAGCGCGACCGGAGAGAAGCACGACAAGCTGCGCGAGATCGTCCACGCCGATCTCTTCGATCTCTCGGCGATCGAAGGCGATCTCGCAGGCTACGACGCCTGCCTCTTCTGCCTCGGCGTGTCCTCGGCCGGCATGAGCGAGGCCGACTACCGGCGCGTGACCTTCGACCTGACGCTCTCCGTCGCCCGGACGCTCCTGAAGACGAGCCCGGGGATGACCTTCCTCTACATCTCGGGCGCCGGCACCGACAGCACCGAGAAGGGCAGCTCGATGTGGGCGCGCGTGAAGGGCGAGACCGAGAACGCGCTGCTCGCGCTGCCCTTCAAGAGCTCCTACATGCTGCGCCCCGGCCTCATCCAGCCGCTCCACGGCGTGACCTCCCGGACGAAGCTCTACCGCGCCGTCTACGCGGTGCTGAGCCCACTCTCGCCGCTCTTCCGCGCGCTCCCCGGCCTCGCGACGACCACGGAGCGTCTCGGCAAGGCGATGCTGATCGTGGCAAGGCAAGGCGCGCCGAAGCGCGTGCTCGAGACGCGCGACATCAACGCGCTCGCCTGAGCGGATCGCGCGTCCGAGCGAGACGAGCCTCGATGACCCGCGTTGGCGGGCGTTCGAGGGGAAGGCTCACGGCCCGCTCACCCCTCGTACGGATCGAGCTTCTTGCTCAACATCCCATCCAGGTAGCTCACATATCCATCGAAGCACCGTTTGGCGATCGCCTTCCGCGCCGGCTCGTACGCCCGCGGCACCTGCCCATAAACCTCCTCGTCCTCCAGGAAGCCGGCATGTTGCGCGAGCCACACATCCACCGGCCCATTGATGCACGCGAACGGCGTATCGTCGGTGTCGATCGTGAACACCGGGTATTCCCCGTGCTCGTCCGTCGCACCCAGGTAGAGGAACCGGCGCGAGTCGCAGCCCCACCCTTCGAACAGCACGCAGGGCCCGGTGAGGAATTTCGAGAGCGGCTCGAAGGCCTCGGCGAACACGTCGACCTCGCGCGCCAGCATCTCCATCAGCGGCTCGGGCTCGCCCAGCGTGAACATCTCGCTGTCAGCCTCCATCCAGCGGGCGAGGGCAGGGGAGAGCGGGTGCTCGCCGAGCGTCTTCTTCGCCACCTCGGCTGCCTTCGTCCCCTTGAGCTTCTCGCCCTTGGCGCGCCGCGCCTCCATCACCGCGTCCACCAGGGCCACCCCGCGGAGCAACGGCCCCTTCGTCGCGGCGGTCTTCTTCGCGACAGTCTTCTTCGCGGCGGTCTTCTTCGGCTTGCTCATCGGGCCCATCGTCTCACAGGTCCACGCGCGCCCGGCGCCTCCCGATCGCCGCGCGCGCCGCCATCCCCGCGAGCACCACGCCGATCCCCGCGAGCCCGGCGAGCGGCACGAGCGCGTAGCCCGTTGCGCCATGGGCCTCGCGCTCCAGGGTGGAGAAGGCCATCAGCGCGCAAGCCGGGCCGGCGAGCCCGAGGGCGAGGGCGAGCGCGCGCCCCCGGATGCTCCAGATCAGCACGGCCCCGCCGGCGACGAGCGCGAGCAGCGCCGAGCTCGCGGCGAGCAGGAGCGCGCGGGGGAGCGGGCGGAGGTTCGAGGCGCGGCCGAGCGGTGGGACGCCGTGGATCGTCGCCTCGGTCGCAGAGAGGCGCACTTCGCCGATGTTGCCATCGTTGACGATGGTACCCATGCCCTGCCCCGCGTGTGCTTCGCTGTGGCTTCGAGCGGGCACGAGCAGGACGAGCTCGCGGGCCGAGAAGGCACGGAGATCGTCGGAGAGCGCGATCGATCCGGCGGCGAACGCCGGGCTCTCGGTGCCCTCGATGCCGGCGATCGGCATCACGCCCACGGCGCGTGGAGGCTCGCCGGGCAGGCAGATCCACGAGATCCCGGTGAGCGGCACGGGCACCGCGGCGGGAGGTGGAGCTGCGGCGCATGCGGCGCGCGCCTCGTCGAGCAGGGCGCCGATCGCGCGTCCCGGCGCGGCGGCCTCGCGACCCCACAGGGCGGCGGCGAGGCCCGCGGCGAGGCCGAGCGAGCCGAGCAGCGGGCTGCTCCCGACGAGCAGGCGCGCGGGGCTCACGCCGAGGGCCATCAGGGCACGCGCCTCGCCGCGATCGACGAGGCGGGCGGCGGTGAGGGACCAGCCGAGCGCGGGGGCCACGAAGAGGGCCGTCTCCAGGGCCATGCCGAGGGCGCCCCGGAAGAGGATCGGGCCGAGCGCGAGCGGCACGCCGGGGGCCACCAGGAGGGGCAGGATGCGCAACGCGCCGGCCACGAGGGCCACGCCTGCGAGGCCGGTACCGAGGAGCAGGCTCAGCCGGGCCGCGGGCAGGCCGAGGATCTGCGCCCGGGGGAGCAGGAAAGCGACGGGGTTTTTCGGCCCGGGGCGCCGCTGGGGCTGCATGGGGGGAGCCTAGCGTGCGACGTGGAGCACGGGCGCATGAATCCCGTGCTAGGCTCGCGCACCTCGTGATCGTGGGGCTTCGGCCCCGGGCTTCGTCCTCTCGCACGCACCTCGGGAAACGCGCATGTCCTTGGGCCGGATCGAAAAAACGCTGATGTTCACCGCGGCCGCGGCCGCTTGCTCCGCCGCGCTGCTCGGGATGCCGGGCGAGGCCCGGGCCCAGACGGCCGTGGGGGTCAACCCCATGGGCAAGGGCACCGCCGGGGGTGCGCTGCTCGGGGGCGAGGTGGTGTGCATCACCCTGGGCGCGGTCGGCGTCGAGAAGGGCTGGCCCTACCTCGCGTTCGGCGGCCTCGGCATGGTCGGCGGCGGCGTGGGCGGCTACTTCGTCGACAAGGCCACCTCCACGGCACCCGCGACGGGCGAGCCCTCGCTCTACATGCTCGCCGGCGGCCTCGCCCTGGTGATCCCGGCCCTCGTGCTCTCCCTCAACGCCACTGCCTACAAGCCGCCGGAGACCGATCGGCAGAACGAGCCGGTCAACAACGAGCCCGCGAAGGACGGGCCGAAGCCGCGGGCCCAGCGCCGCGGGCCGAGCCTTCCCAAGGTCGCGCTCCGGCCGGAGCTGCCGCACATCCCGATCTCCCTCTTCGATTTCTACCAGGGCAAGGTCGCCCTCGGCGTGCCCGCGGTCGAGGTGCGCCCCCTCTACCAGCACGAAGAGATGTGGAAGTACGGGGTGACCCAGGGGAGCGAGCTCCGGGTGCCGCTCTTCAAGGCCGCCTTCTGATCGCGGCGCATGCCGGCCGATCCCGACGCCCGCGCGCTCGCGCAGAAGATCTTCGCGCTCCTCGACACGATGGAGGAGCACCAGAAGAGCAAGGTCATCGCCCTCGCCCGGCGGCTCTTGCCGCATGTCACCGCGGAGGACATCCGCAACCCGCATGATTTCCCGGATCTCGACGATCCGGACTGGCAGTTCGAGGATGGTCAGCTCACGGGCATCCAGTCGGTACGGTTTGCCCTCCGGAGCTTGACGAGGGAGCTTCTCGACGATGAGCAAGCAAGCGAGCCGGAAGAAGGGCGAAAAGGGGAGCAAGAAGGGCAAGGGCGCCGAGGGGACGGCGCCGGCTGAGCCTTTCTTTCGGCCTTTCCAGAAGCTCGCCAAGGGCGCGGGGAAGAAGGCCAAGGACGTCGACGCGAAGGACGCGAAGCCTGCGAAGCCTTCACCGGCGAAGCCGTCTGCGACGAAGGCCCCTGCGGCGAAGCCTGGGCCGGCGAAACCGGCGGGCGCGGGCAAGCCGGGCGGCGCTAAGGGGGCGGTTCACGCCGAGCCGGTGCGCGTCGCGGGCGCGGATGATCCCGAGACGTTCGCGCGCTTCATGGCCGGTGTCCGGCCGATCGAGGACAAGGGCAAGGCGCGGATCCCGGCGAGCGCGAGCCGCATCGAGAAAGGGGCGGCGCCGTCGGCGACGGTCGATCTCGACGCGGGCGCGCGCGAGCGGATGCGCGCGCTCGTGACCGAGGGGATCCGGTTCGAGACGATCGACGACGGGGATCGCCTCGACGCGCGCCGCGTGGACACGGATCCGCGCGAGCTGCGCCGCCTGCGCCGCGGGCAGTTCGCGGTCGACGGGCGTCTCGATCTGCACGGGCACGGCGTGGAGGAGGCGCGCAGGAAGGTGGAGGACTTCGTGCGCAAGCGGAGCGCCGAGGGGGACAAGGTGGTGGCGATCATCCACGGCAAGGGCAAGCACTCTCCCCGGCAGCAGGGCGTCCTGCGAGGCGAGATCGGGGCCTGGTTGAGCCAGGGGCGCGCGGCGCGTCACGTGCTCGCGTTCGCGACCGCCCCCGAGGAGGAGGGCGGCGAGGGGGCGTTGCTCGTGCTCTTGGCGCGGTGACCGGGACGGGGTAACGCGGAAGGACACTCGCCCCAGAGCCCCAACCGAGGAGAGAGGGTCCCGCGATGGTCGACAAGGTCAAGAAGATCTGGATGGAGGGGGCGCTGATCGACTGGGACGAGGCCCGGGTGCACGTGCTCACGCACACGCTCCACTACGGGCTCGGCGCCTTCGAGGGCATCCGCGCCTACAAGCGCAGCGACGGGACGACCACGATCTTCCGCCTGCGCGAGCACCTCGCCCGGCTGGCCGACTCGTGCAAGTTGATCATGATCGAGCCGCGCTTCACCGAGGAGCAGCTCTCTGCGGCCTGCGTGGAGCTGCTCCGGGTCAACCAGATGAGCGAGGCCTACCTCCGGCCGATGGTGTACGTGGCCGAGGGCGCGATGGGGATCTACGTGCCCGACAACCCCATCCACACGATGATCACCGCGTGGAAGTGGGGCGCGTACCTCGGCCACGGCGCGGTCGACAAGGGCGTGAGCGCCAAGGTCTCGTCGTGGGCGCGGCACCACATCAAGGTGGGCCTCGCCAAGGCGAAGATGATGGGCCAGTACACGAACTCGATCCTCGCCAAGCGCGAGGCCAAGCTCGCCGGCTACGAGGAGGCGATCTTGATGGACGTGAACGGCTACGTGAGCGAGGGCTCCGGCGAGAACCTGTTCATCATCAAGAAGGGCAAGCTCATCACGCCGCCGCTCTCCGCGTCGATCCTCGAAGGGGTGACGCGCGACACGGTCATGACGCTCGCGCGCGAGGAGGGGATCGTCGTCTCGGAGGAGATGCTGACGCGCGATCAGCTCTACCTCGCGGACGAGGCCTTCTTCACCGGCACCGCCGCCGAGGTGACGCCGATCTGCAACGTCGACGGGCGATCGATCGGCAAGGGCGGCATCGGCCCGATCACGAAGCGTCTCCAGCAGCGCTACTTCGACGTGGTGAAGGGCAGCGACCGATCGCACCCCGAATGGCTCACCGAGGTCTGATCACGGCGGCCCTCGCGGTCCTCGCCGCCGGGTGCTCCGGCGCCGGCGAGGGGCCCGTGACCCCGCCGCCCGGCCCATCGTCAACAGCGCATGCCATCGTGGCACAGCCCGCGTTCGGCGCGGGAAAATCAGGCGATTTCGTGTCGACCCGCCTCGGGTTGACCTTGCCGTTGCCCGACGGGAAGAGCTGGAGCATCGACGACCACACGGGGAGCTGGCTCGTCGCGACGCATGCGGCGACGGGCTCGACGCTCTCCGTGCGCACCTTCCGCGTCGACGGCGCGGCGACGCGCGCCCGCTGCGAGGAAGAGGCGAGGCTCCGGCGGAAGCTGCCGGATCGGGAGGGCGCGGAGATCGTCGAGCAGCATGCGCTCGATGTGCCGGCCGATTTCGACACGCGGGTGGAGGTGGGGGTGGTGACGCCGCTCCCGGGCGGGCGCGGCGCGAAGGCCAAAGAGAGCCAGATCCACGGGTTCGTGCTGGCCTTCGGAGGCAAGGCGCACCGCTGCTTCGCGTACGCGTTCACCACCGCGGCAGAGGGGCCGGGGGCCGAGCAGGCGGTGGGGGAGCGCCTCGCGACGATGGCGCAGGCGTCGCTCGCGAAGGTGAAGCTGCACAGCGAGCTTTCGCCGGAGATCGGGCGCGAGCCTTTGCCCGGCGAGGCGGCGCCGGGGCGCTGAGCGGGGTTGGCGAGCCGGGCGTCCCTGCGCGCCCGTTCACGAGGTGCGCGGCGGCGCGCTGCGCCGTGAAAAACGACATCGCCGGGAATTTCTGCGACGGATTCGGGCCCTTCGCTTTCTAGTACAGAGAGGAGCTCGCTCCTCGGAACCGAACGGTCGAGGGAGGACCATGGATTCGTTCAAGCCAGGCAGAGGGATGGACGAGCTCGTCCGGGAGGTCGAGCGCGTCGTCGCGGCCGAGCTCCGGCGCCGGCGCTTGCCGCTCAACCTGGTCCCCGATCTGGTGCAGGAGGCGCTCGCGGAGATGCACCGCCAGGCGCACGAGCGGCCGGAGGGGACGCCCGGGTCGATGGAGAACGATCTGGAGGCGGGCCTGCGCCGCCCTCGCAACCAGCTCAAGTCGGGCATCTACCGGTGGGAGATCCTCGACGATGGAACGCTCGCCCTCGATCGACGATCGAGCCCGGCGACCCAGGAGGAGCAGGTGCTCGTGGGGGAGGTGCTCCGCTGCGAGACCCTGAGCCCAGTCGAGCGGGACGTGCTGCGGCTGTCTTTCGCCGAGGGCTTCATCAACCGGGAGATCGCGTCGCGGCTCGGCAAGACGGAGCACGCCGTGGCGGGGCTCAAGCGGCGGGCGATCGAGCGGGTGGCGGCCCATGTCGGGGTCGATCGCGCTCGGTCGCACGAGGCCAGGAAGCAGGTAGTGCGGCTCTCGCCCGTCGCCGGGCAGGAGCCGGCGAAGCGGCGATGGAGCGCGCGGCTCGGCGCGGGGCTCTACGGGTGGAGCTGCGCGGTCGATCGTGAGGGCGGCTTCGTGCTGCTCGGCTGGCTGCGCGACACGGCGATCTTCGGCGGTGTGCGGCTGGAGAACGACACCTCCTGGCCCTGGAAGCTGTGGATGGTGCGCATCGGGCCCGATCAGCAGGTGGCCCCCGTGGTGTGCCTGGCCGGCGCCGCGCAGCAGTACGGGCAGAGCATCGCCCTCGACAGCGACGGCCATGTGGTGGTGGCCGCCTACTTCTCCGAGGCCATCCAGGTGGCCGGCGAGGCGCCGCTGTCGAGCCGGACACCGGAGCAGCCCGCGGTGCTCCTCACCAAGGTCGATCGGACGACCGGCCGCCCCCTCTGGGAAGGGACGCGCCTCATCGGCCAGCGGGGCCAGCGAGAGCACGGGCTGCTCGTCGACGCGCAGGGGAACATCGTCGTCTCGAGCCTGGTCGCCGAGTCCGAGGGCGACGATTTCACGCTGGTGATCCGGCGCTACGATCGCCACGGCCAGCCCCTCAAGGGGTGGGAGTACCTGCACGCAGGGCAGTACCGAGGGTGGAGCGTGATCAAGGCCGGCGCCGGTCTGCTCGTGACCGGCCGCTACGATGGGACGATCGATTTCGGCGGGCAGCATCGCAAGCAGCACCGGCGAGGAGACTTCTTCCTGGCCAAGCTCGACATCGACGGGAACTGCACGTGGCTGCGATCCTACGGGGGCAGCCACGAGCAGCGCGGGGTGAGCTGCTGCGTGGACCCGCAGGGATACGTGACCCTTGCCGGCTACTTCGAGGGCACGATCCACTTCGACGGCGAGCCCCTCCGGAGCCGGAGCGACGGCGATGTCTTCGTGGCGCGGCTCGACCCGTCGGGCCACCCCATGTGGAGCGCGAGCTACGCCGGGTCGCGGGCGCCGCTCGGGATCAGCGTGGCCGCCGGCCCCGACGGGAGCGTGTTCCTGGCCGGCAACCTGGGGCCGCGCGGCCCTGCGCGGTCGGCGCGCCGCGCTCGAGCGAGCCCGGGACGATCTGTTCCTCGTCGCTCGGCCGCGACGGTACCTATCAGTGGCACGTGGTGGTCGGTCAAGGCGCCGATGGTTGGTTCGGGAGCGACCTCGCCATCGATCCGAGCGGCGGTGTGGTGCTGTCGCTCTACTGCCAGGGTCGCTCTCGCCCGGCGAGCAGCCGAGATCAACGCGCGGAGACGGATTTCTGCATGGCGAGGTACGGGTAGCGGGTGCTCCGCCGCCCGAACCGCCCCAGGTCCGTTCGTTGCGTGCGCATGATATAGCCTGGAACATACCCGCTCGGAACGGAGGGCGCTCGGCAGCGACGAGCAGGCGAGGCTGACGCGCGATGATCGAGCCCGCCCGGTGAATCGTCCGTTCACGAACCCGTACCGGACCGATTTCCCCGGCGCCGGCTTTCGTTCTACGGCCGTGCCGAGGATCTCGGCCCTGGTCGAGTCGATGCGCACCGGGCGCCAGTCCCTCGCCGCGGTGATGGGTGGTCGGGGGATGGGCAAGACGTCGCTCGCGCTCCAGGTGCAGCGGGCGCTCGCTGGCGAGCCGTCGCTCGCCGTTCACGTCATCCGGAAGGTCTCCGCCGACTCGCTCGATTTTCTTTCGCAGCTCGCGGTGCGCCTCGGGCAGCCCCTCGACCCTTCGCTGCCGGTGGAGTCGCTGGTGCGCGCCGTTCATGCGCTCGGAGAAGGTCGGGTGGTGTTCTTGGCCGACGAGATCGACAGCCTGCTCGCCTCGAAGCAGGCCGCTCGCTCCTCGAAGCGCTCCGCATCGCCTGGGGCTCGGCGGGAAGCTCGGTCTCGTGGTCTTCGGCGGGAGTGCCCTACGCACCCTCCTGTCGCGCAGGAGGCTCGCGGTTTCTGCGGGCCTGGTCGGTCCGCCGCGGCCTCTCGCGGGGAGGCCACCGCGTGGCTGCGCAGGCGCTGTGCCGCCGGGGCAATCCCCAGTGTGATGATGGGATGCCTTGCCCCGGGAGCCGGGCCGGGGGCCCCCGTCTGCTCGGCGCAGTCAGGTGCATGTGGAGATGGGGGATGGGCCCCAGTCAATCAGCAGCGGAGGCAGCCACCCTCACGCTGGCCAGCAAGCAGGCTGATGTGGGCTCCCTGTTCTGGCCTCCGTGGGGTGCCAGCCCTCCAGTCTGTGGGCAAGAGGTCTACAGGCACTCTGCCTGGCTACCAGGCCGTGTGTCAGACAGGCCAGGGTCCTGGTCTGGCACTTTTCAGAGATGGTCTGGTGCTGGACGTGGGGACCCTGGTGGACTCTTGGCTTCCTCCCCGCTCTGACCCCAGGCACCAGCCTGCTGTTCTCTCTGCCTGCTGCCCAAGAGGACACTCTCTAGCAAATCAACCATCGTCAGGGATCCCTTGGCACTGGTTGTCACTGCTGGGGTGAGCCCAGCGCCCTGCCCCACGCTCACCTGGCAGGTGCTCACTCCACTGACAGCGGGCTTCTGAGCCCTCAGCCAGGTGTCCCTGTGAGCTCCAGCCAATATCCGCCTGCAGCTCACCCCCAAGAGTGGCCTTGTGTGTGTGATCTGATCTCAACAATCTTTGCCCACAGAATCCTGAGACTCTGTCACCATCTGCCCAGCCTGAGGCCTGTGATCTGCATTGTGCAGTCTGCGCATCAAGGAGCAACTGGTGCGCGGTGACGTCGAAGGCCGACCAGGAGGCTCGCATGATCGGCCTTCGCGCGGTGCTGATCCGGTCACCCGCAACTGGTGACCTGGTCGACGAGCATCGCGGCCGTCGTGCCTGAAGGGCGCCGACCTGGACGTGCTGGAGAGCTGTTCGTCTTCGTGGGGCGTCGCCGCTGCGGCGGGATGCTCCCTGCTGGAACTGCCAGCGTGGTCCTCGCGAGGAGAGCGCCTCTCCCAAGGACGCTTCGTCGCACCTGGCAACGAGCCGGCGCGGGCTCGCTCGGTGGACGATGAGCGAACAGCGCTCTTCTTGGAGGGCAGCGAGATCGTCGGGCGCGTGCCCCTCAGCGCACCCTGGCGCGCGGATCGAGCGGATCGTCTTCCGCTAAAAAACACACCTGCGCCTGAGCCGTCGACAGCGCGTGCGGCGTCTCGGGCGATGAACCGACGCTGACCGCATCGCCCGCGAGAAGAGCCTCGAGCGGCTGCGCATCATGGCGATGTCGCTGCTCCGCGAGCGTGAGCGGCTCGTGGCCCGACTCGGCGCGCTGTACAAGCAGGTGGCCGAGGCCAAGGGCGAGGCCGCCGCGCAACTCCGCCTGGAGATCGCTGCGCTGGAGCGCGAGATCGAAAAGCGGCGCGAGCAGATCTTCAACGCCGGTGAAGCGCCCGGCCGGCCAGGGGCTGGAGGGCGAGCAGGCCAAGCCGCACTGCGAAGGGGCACGGTCCGCGCTTCGGCAAGCTCAAGTCGAGGTCGTCACGATCTCGACGACGCGGATAAGACGTGCGACGTGTGCGGCGGCGACCTCGAAGAGTGGGAGGGCAAGTCGAGGAGAGCGACGAGGTCGAAGTCGTCGAGCGGCGGTACGTCATCAAGCGTCACAAGCGCAAGAAGTACCGCTGCCGTTGCGGGAGCTGCATCGGACAGCGCCGGCGCCGCGCAAGCTGATCGAGGGCGGCCGCTACTCGGTGAGCTTTCGCGATCACGGTCGCCGTCGACAAGTACCTCATACTTGCCGCTCGAGAGGCGGAGTGGCCGCGATGGCACGGCTCGGACTCGGGTCGACTCGCAGACACTCTTCGATCAGCTCTGGGCTCTGAATCGGCTGCTCTTGCCCGCGTACCGGCAGCTCGCCGACGAACAGCGTGCCCGCCCGCTGCTCTTCGTGGACGAGTCCCGCTGGCCGCTGCTCGGCGTCAAGGGCAAGGGCGCCGCGTCAATGGTGGCACATCTGGACGCTCGTGTCCGACCTCGGCGTCTACTACGAGATCTACGACGGCCGTGATGCAGACTCGGCTGAAGATCTGCTCGCGAACTGGGGCTACGTCATGTGCGACGGCTTCAGCGTCTGAGGCCTTGGCAAGGCGTACCCGAAATTCGGCTCGTGCAGTGCTGGGTGCATGCGCGGCGCAGCTTCGTGCGTGCTCGACGGCCTTCCCCACCAGTGCGCGCAGATCCTCGATCTCATCGGCAAGCTGGCCGAGATCGAGAAGCGCGCCGGCGAGGATGAAAACGAACGGCGCCGCCTGCGCAGTCGCGCAAGGTCCTCGGGGAGATCCAGCGCTGGGTCGTCGAGGTGCGGTCCGTGCCAGGCACGGCGTTCGCTGCACCTGGCGATCACCTATGACCGTCGATGGGTCGGTTGATTCGCCGTCGACCACCCGGCGTTACCGCTGGACAACAATCCCGCCGAGCGGGCGCTACGCGGTCCCGTCTCGTCGGGCGGAAGAACCACTACGGGTCAGCGCTCGGTGCGCGGACGCAGGTGGCGGCGCTGTTTTACTCGCTTTAACCGAGAGCGCGAAGCTCGTGGGGATCGATCCAGCCGCGTATCTCCGGACCGCCGTCGAGGCGGCCTTTGCGGGCGAACAGATCCCGCTGCCGCACGAGATCGCGAAGCGGGGCTGACGAAAGCGACGGGACTGGCCCGAGCTCGCACCAAGCAACGCTGCGGCATCACCGTAGGCCAGGGTGCGTGAAGCGAGATCCCGCGGATCAGCGTCCGGTGCTCGCGCGCGCGGTATACCCAGATTTTCACCCTCGTCTGGACGGGGCAGGGCGAGGTCTTACGCCGCAAGGGTGGAGCGAGGTGCGGTATCGCGCTGCTGCGCGCTCTTTAGGGCATGGGTAGGGGCATGGGTAGATACGACACATCGCGCGCGACGTGAGATAGAGAAGCCGTTCGATATCTCGGCATAGTTGTTGGGGAGAGAACGAAAATCAAACGGTCATTGGTCCAGAATCGGTATGCCGAAAAAATGGCAAAGCCGGACAAGTTCCGAAGGTGCAAGCGTATGTGATGGAACTATCGTCGTATCCGTTCACGGGGCATATGGTCATGATCCTACGTGACGCTATGTGATCCTATGCGAATGGGCCTGTTCGGTCGGGGAAAAAGGTGATGGGAATGAGACATGGGCCGCGATTGGCGAGACGACCGGATTGCCGAGCTGGAGGAAAGCTCGAGGTCGCGCTTGCCCGAATCTCGGCGCTCGAAGCGGCGCTCGCGAAGACGGCCGAGCTCGATGCGAAATTCGAGGCTGCGGTCGCCAAGATCGCCAAGTTGGAGGAGAGGCTTCGCGTGTCGTCGCGCAATTCCTCGAAGCCGCCTTCGAGCGACCCTCCTTCCGCGCCGAAGCCGCCGGCCCGGAAGCCAAGCGGACGCAAGCCGGGAGGGCAGCCCGGTCACGAAGGGCATCAGCGTGCGCTCGTGCCGGCCAACGAAGTGGACAAGCGCGTCCCGTGTTTTCCCGACCGCTGCCGTCGATGTCATGCCGGTCTGACGGGCTGCGACGCGTCGCCCCGTCTGCACCAGGTCTTCAAGCGCGAGGTCAAGCCCTTCGTCACCCAGTACGAGCTTCATGCGCTGGTGTGTCCGTTCTGCGGTACCCGCACCGCGGCCGATCTGCCGGACGGGGTGCCTGCCGGGGCCTTCGGGCCGAGCGTCACCGCGGTCGTGGCGCTGCTCATGGGCGTCTACCGGCTCGGCAAGCGGCCGGTCGAGATGCTGATGGCCGACCTCTTCGGCCTGACGATGAGCGTCGGCAGCGTCGTGGCCTGCCAGGAGCAGGCGGCCCTTGCGCTCGAAACGCCGCACGCCGAGGTGCACGCCTACGTCCAGGCGCACCCGGTCAAGCACGCCGACGAGACGGGGTGGCGAGAGGCTCGGTCGCGTGCGTGGCTGTGGACCGCGGTGACCTCGTTCGTGACGGTGTTTCTCGTGCAGGCGCGGCGCAGCACCGATGCGGCGCGCGCGCTGCTCGGCGATGCCTGCGGCGTCTTGATCACCGATCGGTGGGGCGCCTATGGCTTTTGGCCCGACCTCGCGAGACAGCTCTGCTGGGCCCATCTCAAGCGCGACTTCATCAAGATCCAGGAGCGCGGCGGGCACGACGCGACCCTCGCGGCGGCCCTGCTCGCCGAGCGGGACCAGATGTTCGCGTGGTGGCATCGGGTCCGCGACGGAACGCTCGCCCGGTCGACCTTCCGGCGTTACATGAAGCCCCTTCAGGATCGGGTCTACCATCTGCTGGGGGAGGGGATGGCGCACGGGTCCGCCAAGACCATGAAAACATGCCGTCTGCTGCGCAAGCACGCCGACGCACTGTGGACGTTTGTCTATCGCGAGGGCGTCGAGCCGACGAACAACGCCGCAGAGCTGCGCATTCGCCATGCGGTGCTTTGGCGGAAGACCTCGTATGGGACCCACAGCCCGGACGGCAGCCGCTTCGTCGAACGCGTACTCACCGCTCATGCGACGTTGCGGCAACAAAACCGCAATGTCCTCGAATTCCTCCGCGAGGCTTGCGTTGCTGCACTCAGCCATGCTCCGTCTCCGTCGCTTCTGCCACAGCGCACCTCAGCCGCGTTGGCTCTGCTCGCTCACGCGGAGTAGGGCGTGAACGGATACCTATCGTCTACGCAGTTCGTGGAGCGTCAGGAGTTGCATTTGTCATATGACGGATCAGGGGCACGGTCTTTTGGCGACTCCACTGAAACATGCCCTTCAGTATGTCGCGGAATTGGGTACAGGCGCCAAAGTCTGGCTGCGTCGTGTCGGGGTCAAGTATAATGCGGTCACCCACTCCGACATTATGACTGGTCGAAGCTTCTCTTGCTCTAGAAAAAACGATTGTCTCGTGGCGACGCTTGTCCTGCCTGCTTTCGCCGTTCATGTAGCTCAGCCAATCTTTGCGAAGCCGCCCTTCGAATGGTTTCGGAAAGTTTCCAAAGCCCAGTAGGTCGTACGGTGCGCCAAATATTTCGACGCCGATTACGATAACGGGATAGTCTTCGACGAACTTGCTACCGAAAGAATCCCATCTGATAAAGTGCTCTACTTCGCCCGGCGCGAGCTGTACAATAGAATTTTCGATGCGAGCCAAGTTCCTGGGTTCAGATAGTTCATCGCATCTCGGCAATTCGTAGAGGTCATTTTTGTACACGCGTGCGGCGCCGTCGGTAAGCGCGTTGCGATCCACAAGCGTGCGCGCGAATGCGTATGCTGCGACGATGCAAGCGCTCTGGTCGCCATTGTTCTTGAGGGCGATGCGTGTCTCGAGAACATGGCGGCGCTCGCTGCCAGAACCGCAATTGTACACGTCAACGCCAAGATCGTCCACATTGATAGATATTTCGGCGCGATCTCGCTTCGACTTTATGCGAAGTCGCGCAAGG
Source organism: Byssovorax sp. (assembly GCA_046351295.1). Taxonomy (GTDB): domain Bacteria; phylum Myxococcota_A; class Polyangia; order Polyangiales; family Polyangiaceae; genus JAXLYT01. Next base: position 15,443 of record JAXLYT010000006.1, on the reverse strand, counting down.
CCTTTTTGGAGAGATCTGAGCGTGGCCGAATGTTCCACGAGTTGAGCCTCGGTGCGCTTGGCGGTACGCCGCTGCTCGGCCCTGGATTTCTCTACTTCTTTTTGAATGTGGGATTTTTCGGAAGCTATTTGGACTAATTCGCGGGCTGCATCGGCCAGTGTTTCGTTGATTTTGTTCTGATTATATTTTGATAGTGGATTGCCGTATGCCGGTCGTGTTGCGCGCGCTCTTATCCAGTCGGGAGTCGTGCATGGAGATAGAATGATCGGATACAGTCTAAGTCCATTGTCGTTGCAGCGCTTGAGAAAATATGGCGTCCATCGAGCTATGATGTTGTCTGTAAAAAAATGACCAGAAACAAGAAGTATTGCTAGGCATGCGTCGTTGACATTTTGTTGAATGTCTTGGTCGATCAGATTGCCCGCAATCAGCATTTGGGTGTGCCATATCTCTAAATTGTATGAGTTGGCGATAGGATTGAGGTGTGAGAGCAAGCGCTTGAGCCAGCGGTCGTCTTCTTTTGCGGAAATGATGGCGATCTTATTTGCAGGCATGTGCTCCCTCATTGGGTGGTTTGTTGCGAATTGCTGCCATTGCTTGGTATGGAGCATGTTTCACGCGCAAGATCGCCTCAGGCCCTTAGTACCTCCACCACGTTCTTTGCCCTCGGCACCCGGGCGATCCACCGGTCGAGCGTCGCCACGTCCTCGCACGCCTCGACAGCGGCCCTCGCCTCTTCGTCCAGCGAAAGCCCAACCGCACGGGCCACGAGCAGCAGCGCTTCTCGCTTCCCTTGCAGCATCCCCTTCTGCTCGCCCTCCAGCGTCCCCTCGCGGAGCGCCTCTTCCCAGCCCGCCTCGTCCTTCACCCGCGAGAGCTCTTCGGGAGAGATGGCGCTGTCCCGGATCTTGTCGAGCACGCGCTGCATCAGCGGATCGCCGAAGCGGGCCTCGTCGACCTCCCCGTCGAGCGAGTCCGCGATCAGCTCCAGCCATGCCCGAACGGCGGGGGGGGTTTGCTCGTTGATGTACTTCGGGCTCAGGAAGATCAACCGGTGCCGGTACACGCCGAGCCGGGCGCCGTGCTCGTTCACCGGGTCGAGATCGCTCACGGCCATCGAGAAGCGCAGCCGTTCGCTGCGCGGCGGCGTCGTTAGCACCACCACGGTGTAGACCGTCCGCCCTGCCCGGTAGTTGCCGGGGCTCGTCGCCTGCTCGACGATGCTCACCGCGTGGTAGTGCAAGAACCGGTCGAAGAAGTCCGGCTCGCGGATGTGCTGCACCTCCACGATCAAGCGGTGCGCCACGTCCTCGGCGAAGAGATCGTAGGTCACGTTCACCCGGCCGACGGGCTCGGGGTAGCGGTACTCCTGGTGCACCGTCTCCACGTGGATGGGCAAGCCGAGCACGTCGCTCGTGAAGCGCGAGAACACCTCGCGATCGCTGAACGCCTTCTTGAACATGGTCCCGTAGCGCAGCGGAACGACCTTCAGCATGGGGACATCAAGCCATGCTCGGCCGGAGGGCGCAAGGATGGGCGGCCGCGGCGAAGGGGCGCGCCTCTTTGCACCTCACGGCGAATCGCTCGCCTTCCCCGCGTCGCTCCCCGCGTCGGCGGGCCCGCGGTCGATCCGCATCGTCACGTCCAGGAAGACCGTTTGACCTCCAAGGATCTTGATCGACCGCTGCTCGTCGGGGGCCTTCGGGTGGCGGAAGGTCACGTAGTGCTTCCCGGGCATCACCGGGATCGGGCGGCCCACGGGCGTCGTGTCGACGAGCTCTCCGTCGATGAAGACCTCGGCCCACGGGCGGGCCACCACGCGCAGCAGGCCTCGATCGCGCGGGCCGGCGGGGCTGTCGGTCGAGCCTCCGGGCGCGGCGCCCTCGGTGGTCGGGCCGGCGTCGCGCAGCGCCTCGATCGCGATCGCGCCGCCCAGGATGAGCGCGGAGAGGAGGCCGAGCGCGGGCAGCGCGCCGCGCACGTCGGGGCCGCCGGTGGAGGCGCGCTTGCCGGGGCGCTGCGGGCCGCCGGACGGGGCCGGCTCTTCGCCCAATCTGGCGCGGGCGAGGGCCTTGCCGATCAGCACAGGGGCGGGCAGCGCGCTCTCCGCGGTGAGGGCGGCTTCGAGGGCGTCGGCCATCGCGCCGGCGTCGGGGAAGCGGTCCTCGGCGAGCTTGCTCAGGCCGCGCTGGATGATCCGCGCGAACGCGCGAGGCACGCTCTCGGGCAGGGGGGCGATCTCGGCGGCGCGGATCTTCTGCGCTATTGTCCTGCGATCGGGGGTTTGCGGATCGGGGGATCCGAAGGCGCCCGCGCCGGTCACGAGCTCGTGGAAGATCACGGCGAGCGACCACACGTCGCCCGCGGGGCTGGCGGGCTCGCCGGTGAGCTGCTCGGGCGCCTTGTGCTCCACGCGCGACGCTTGCTCGGCGGTCTCCGGGGTCTCGGAGCGCTCGGGGAGGCCGAGGGCGGGCGCCTCGGCCTCGGAGAAATCGCCCAGCTTGAGCCCGCCGCTCCGGGGAAAGGTCACGGCCTCGGGGCGCACCGCGCCGTGCGAGACGCCGCGCGCGTGGGCATGCGCGACGGCGCGGGCGAGGGTGAGGACGATCGCCGCGGCGCCCTCGGGCTCGACGCGGCCTGCCTTCATGAGCGCGCGGAGCGTCGGGCCGGCCGCGTCCTCCAGCACCAGGTAGAGGCCGGCGGGCCCGCCTTCGAAATCGTACAGGCGCTGGATCGCCTCGTGATCGAGGCGACCGAGGATCGCGGCCTCTCGGCGCAGCGCGGCCGCGTAGGGCGAGGTCTCCGCCACGGTGGGGCGGAGCGTGCGGATCAACGCCTTGCGACCGATGTCGTCGCGCGCGCCGCGGTACGTGACGTGGAAGGCCTGGACCTCGACCGTCTCGGTGATCGCGTAGGGGCCGATCGTCCGGGGCGCGAGGTCCTTGCGCATGGGGCCGGGTCCCGTGGTCAGCGCTTCTGGAGGAGCGATGTGCCCGTCATCGCCGCGGGCTGCGGCAGGCCGAGCAGCTCGAGCATGGTCGGGGCCACGTCGCAGATGCGCCCGCCGCTCCGGAGGGTGATGCCGGATTCGGCTTCTTTTCCAGCGCCGAAGCGCTCCAGGTAGAGCGGCACGGGGTTGGTCGTGTGGGCGGTGTGGGGGTTGCCTTGCTCGTCCTTCATCTGCTCGCAGTTGCCGTGATCGGAGGTCACGAGCAGCGCGCCATCGGTCTTGGCGAGGGCGGCGCGGATCTTCCCGAGGCCTCGATCCACGGCCTCGACGCCGTGGATCGCCGCGTCGAGGTTGCCGGTGTGGCCGACCATGTCGGGGTTGGCGAAGTTGACGAGGATGAAGTCGTACTGGCCGCCCTCGATGGCCGCCGCCACCTCGTCGGTCACGCCGGCCGCACTCATCTCGGGCTTGAGATCGTAGGTCGCCACGTCCTTCGGCGACTGCACGAGCTTGCGGTCCTCGCCCTCGAAGGGGGCCTCTCGACCGCCGCTGAAGAAGTAGGTCACGTGCGCGTATTTCTCGGTCTCGGCGCAGCGGAGCTGGCGCAGCCCGGCGCGGCTTATCACCTCGCCGAAGGACTCGCTCACCTCGTCCTTGGGGAAGGCCACCTTGAGGCCGAGCTTGCTGTCGTACTCGGTCATCGTCGAGTACCACCCGTCCTGGAACGCGTGGACGGGCTTGCCGCGATCGGTGAGCATCTCGAGCACCTCGGGGGGCAGGCTCGGGTGGCGGATGAGCATCGCCGACAGCTCGCGCATCCGGTCGGGCCGGAAGTTGAAGGCGAAGCCGACCTCCTCGCCGTACCACTCCCACGAGAGCTTCGAGGTGCCGAACTCGGCCATGAAATCGCCCTTGATCCCCTCGTACTCGCCGATGCGGACGGGCTCGACGAACTCGTCGGTGATGCCCTTGTCGTACGACGCGGCGAGGGCCTCGAAGACGGTCTCGGCGCGCGGGGCCTCGCCGCGGACGATCGCTGTATAGGCCTTCATCACGCGGTCCCAGCGCTTGTCGCGATCCATCGCCCAGTAGCGGCCGGAGAGGGTGCCGATCACGCCCTTGCCTTCGAGGTGGGCGCTGAGCTGCTCGAGGTAGCCCGCGGCGCTCTTCGGCGGCGTGTCGCGGCCGTCGAGGAAGGCGTGGACCACCACGGGAAGGTCGTGGAAATGCGCGGCGTCGATGAGGGCGAAGAGGTGCTCGAGCGAGGAGTGGACGCCGCCGTCGGAGACGAGGCCGAAGAGGTGGATCCTGCACTTCTGGTGCATGGCGTAGTGGAAGACGCGGTCGGCGAGCACCGTATTGCTCGCGAGCTTCTTCTCGGCGATGGCCACGTCGATCTTGGTGATGTCCATCTGGGCGATGCGCCCGGCGCCGAAGTTGAGGTGACCGACCTCGCTGTTGCCCATCTGTCCGGGGGGCAGGCCGACGTCGGGACCGCTCGTGCCGATGAGCGTGTGCGGGTGCGTCGCGAGGGCGGCGAGGTTGGGCGCGCTGGCCATGCGCACGGCGTTGGCGTCGCCGGCCTCGCGCTCGCCGAAGCCGTCGAGGATGGCGAGGACGAGCGGCCGCGGGCGGGCGGGGGCTGTCGATTCGGTCATGCGCGCGAATCTACAACGAAGGGCGCCCGCCGGGGGGACGTGCTGTCAGGGGTCGGGGGGCGCGCTCGGCGCGGGCGCGGCGGCTTCCCCGCCCTCCGCGGGAGCTTTCCCGTCTCCATGGCTCGTGGCGGCCGGCGGGAGCTTCGAGGCGTACACCTTGCGCTCCGACCGGCTCGTCGTGACGGCCTGCCGGGCCAGGGCGTCGGCCCGCTCGTTGAGCAGCACGTTGGAGTGGCCGGGCACGTACTCGAGGCGCGTCTGCCGGCGCTGCTTGAGCTTGGCCTTCAGCTCGGCCACGAGCTCGACGTTGGCCTTCGCCTTCCAGCCCTTCTGGAGCACGCCGATCGAGTACTGGCTGTCGGTGCGGATCACCGCCGGGCGCGCCCCGTCGATCTCCGCGAGGGCGCGCTGGATCGCGGTGAGCTCGGCGATGTTGTTCGTCCCCTTGCCGAGGTACTCGCTGATCTCGATCCGCCGGCTGCCGTCGAGGATCACCACGCCGAGGCCGGCCGGCCCCGGGTTGCCGGAGCATGCGCCGTCGGCGTAGACGGTGATGGTGCCCTCGGGGATCTCCGAGAGGCCGTTCTTGATCGCGTCCTCCTTGCTGCTCATCCCGCTCCTCCCGTTGCCGCTCTTGCCGTTCGACTTGGGCCCGCCCTTCGCGTCGGCCTTGGGGACCGCGTCGGCGGGGCCGCAGGTGTCGTCGGGAAGCAGCGTGGGATCGGTGACGACGAGGTTGGCGGCGCGGGCTTCGTAACGCTTGCCATCGTTCACTTTGTACCGGACCTCGACCTTCCCGTTGTTCACGGCGAGGGAGCCGTCGGCGTTGGCGCGGGCAAATACTTTTTGGTTGCGGAGGACAGCGCGGACCCAGGGCACGGCCGAACCTTCGCACGGATCCCGTGCGGAGCGCGAGCCCTTCGGGGCACAGTGGCGCTCGGGAGCGGCCCGTTGTAAACGCCTCCTCCGTGAGCGCGGAAAGGTCTCTCCGGTCCATCTTTGCCCCCGGTCTCTTCGACGGGCAGGTCGTCCTCGTCACCGGCGGCGGCAGCGGGATCGGCCTCGCCACGGCGCGCGAGCTCGCCGCGCTCGGCGCCAAGGTCGCGATATGTGGAAGGAAAATCGAGAAGATCGAGGCCGCGTGCGCGTCGCTCCAGGCGGACGACCTACCCTCCGGGACAGTGTTCGGAGGCGCCTGTGACATCCGCGAGCCCGAGCAGGTCGCGGCCTTCGTGACCCAGGTGCTCGATCGTTTCGGGCAGATCGACGTGCTCGTGAACAACGCGGGCGGTCAGTTCCCGAGCCCCGCCGAGCTGCTCTCCACCAAGGGGTGGGAGGCGGTGATCCGCAACAACCTGAACGGCACCTTCTTCATGACCCGCGAGGTCGCGACGCGCGCGATGATCCCGAAAAAGCGCGGCCGGATCGTCAACGTCACCGCCATGGTCGGGCGCGGCTTCCCGGGGATGAGCCACACCGGCGCGGCGCGGGCCGGCGTCGAGAACCTCACCAAATCCCTGGCGATCGAGTGGGCGCAGCACGGCATCAAGGTCAACGCGGTGGCGCCCGGCAACAACATCAAGTCGAGCGGCACGGCGCAGTACGGCGACGCGCTGCTCGAGATGGCCCGCAAGGCCACGCCCCTCAAGCGCCTCGGCACACCCGAAGAAGTGGCGCGCCTGATCATCTTCCTCGCCAGCGATCAGAACGACTTCATCACCGGCTCGCTCTTCGGCATCGACGGGGGGATGCCGCTCTGGGGCGATATCTGGTCGATCCCCGAGCCCTGAGCCTACCCTGCGATGTCCGACCCGCGCGAGACGCCCCCGCCGGAGCCTGACCTGCTCATCGCAGGCGACGCGGCGATCCCCGAGATCGCGGCGCCGGAGATCGCCTCGCCCGAGATCGCTTCGCCCGAGATCGCGGCGGCTCCTCCTCCCGTCGAGCCGCCCGCGCCGCCGCTCCCCGTGCGCCTCCCGATCTGGGAGCGCGCGCGGGCCTTCGCGGTCGACTACGTGCTCGGCCGCGACCCGACCTTCTGGGCGATCCTCGCGCCCCTGCTCGTCCTCTCGCTCGTGCTCTTCAGCCGCTGGCCCGGCACCAACTACATCTTCGACGAGCAGGAGGCGCTGCTCGCCAACCCCTACGTGAACGCCACGGGGGGCCTCAAGTTCATCGACGCGATCCACCGCGATTTCTGGGGGTTGCCCGCCGATCGCAGCGTCGGCTCGTACCGCCCGATCCCGGATTTCCTCTGGCGCATCCTCTGGAACATCTCGAAGCAGCCCTTCTTCCACCACATCTACAACGTCCTCTTCCACGCGGTGAACGGCGCCATCCTCGGGATGATCACGTTCGCGTGGACGAAGCGGCGCGGCCTCGCCTACCTCACCGCCGCGCTGTTCGTGGCCTGCGCGGTGCTCACCGAGGCGGTGAGCGGCATCGTCGGGATCGCCGACGTCCTCGGGGGAATGGGCGCGCTGCTCGCGCTCGCCGCGCTGTCGCTGCCCGCGTGGGCCATGCCGTTCGGCGTCTTCACCGCCGTGGTCTTCGGCCTCTTCTGCAAGGAGAGCGCCCTCGTCTGCGTGCCGCTCGTGCCCTTCGCCGCGCTGCTCGCGTCGCCGCTCACGCACCCGGAGCGCCCGGCCCGCGTCGCGCGCACGCTGCTCGCCGCGGTGGCCGCCGCGGGTGCCTTCTACCTCTACGTCGAGCTCCGCAAGCGCTGGTTCCTCTCGCCCTTGCCGCAGGAGCTCACCACGCCTCCGCCCGAGGACGCGTCGTGGGCGAAGCGCGCGGCCTACGATTTCCTCGTCTGGTTCCACCAGGCTCCGCTGCCGAAGGATCCGCTCAACAACCCGCTCGCCGAGGCCGACACGCCGCACCGGATCGCGGGCGCGCTGCGCGTGTACTGGCGAGGGCTGACGCAGATCGTCTTCCCCAAGACGTTGAGCGGGGACTACTCGTTCCCGCAGGAGCCGGTGCCCGCGACGCTCGTGTTTCCGGAGAGCGTGCTCGGCGGGCTGATGATGATCGCGCCGCCGCTCGCCTCGGTGGGCCTGTGGATCGCGGCGATGATCGCCGAGCGGCGCGCGCGCAGGGGCCGCGAGCATGCGCACGACGCGGGGCCCTTCCGCGAGCCCGCGCAAGATCTCGGGCCGCTCTCCGCCGATCTCGAGGCGCGGGCGCAGGAGGAGAGCCTCCAGTTCCGGCTCGTGGGGCTGACGCTGCTATTGGTCGCGATGATCGCGATCACCGCCGATTTCTACATCCGCTGGGACATCCTCCACGTGGCGCGCAAGCTGCCGCTCGGCTTCGCCGCCGCACCGGTGGGGGCGCTCGGCCTCGGCCTGTACGTCGAGGGGATGCGCAAGCTGCGCCGCCCCGAGCCCGAGGTCGAGCCCGTGCCGATCCTGCGCGCGGGGCTCATCCTCGCCGGCATCGGCGCGACCTGGGTGGTGGTGAGCTACTTCCCGCACTCGAACATCCCGGCCGTGCTGCCGACGGTGCGCGCCGAGCGCTTCTGGTACTTCCCCGCCATCGGCAGCGCGCTCGTGCTGGCCGTCTTCTTCGCGGGCTTGCACGCGCTCCTGCGCGAGAGGATGCCCCGCCTCGTGCCGGCCCTGTGCGCGGCCTTCCTGCTCTTCCAGTGCGGCGCGGCCTACCGGCACGCGACGCACTACCGCGACGATCTCACCTTCTGGGACGCGACCAAGGACGCGGTGCCGAACAGCGCCAAGGCCCACCTGAACTACTCGGTGATGAAGGGCGCGCGCGGCGATTTGGAGACGCGCCTCACCGAGAGCAAGATCGCGCTCTCGCTCGCCCCCAAGTGGCCGATGGCGCATGTCTACACGGGCGACACGCTCTGCCGCCTGCACCGCGCGGGCGAGGCCTGGCCCTATTACGACAAGGGCTTCGACATCGGGCCGAACGAGCTCTCCCTGATCGCGCTCGGGCTCCAGTGCATGTACGACGAGAAGGACCTCTTGCCCCACGAGAAGGAGCTGCGCGCGCTCGCCGCGGCGCACGAGGGGTCGTGGATCGCGTACCTGGCGATCGATACGCTGCAGAACTACGAGAAGAACAAGGGCGTGGATCCGAAGTACCGGCCGCGCGGGTACAACGAGGGGCCGAAGGAGTGACACGGTGCTCGCCACCGTGAAACGACAGGCAACGGTGGGCGACGGTGGGCAACGGCGTGCGACGGTGCGCGACGAGCGAGGACGCTACTCCCGCCCGAGCGCCTGCACCGGGTCCATCCGCGCGGCGCGCCTCGCGGGGAAGAAGCCGAACACGATCCCGATCGCCGAGCTCACCCCGAGGGCCAGCATCAAGGAGCCCGGATCCACGCTCATCGACCAGTGTAGGGCGGCGGAGAGGCCGAAGATCAAGGCGTAGCCGAGCAGGGTGCCGACCAGGCCTCCGCCCACGGCGAGCACGATGGCTTCCATCAGGAACTGCACGAGGATGTCGGCCTCCTGGGCGCCGATGGCCATCCGGATGCCGATCTCCTTCGTTCGCTCGGTCACGCTCACCAGCATGATGTTCATCACACCGATGCCGCCCACGACGAGTGACACGGCGGCGATGGCCACGAGCAGGGCCGAGAGGGCGCCGAAGATCGAGTCCTGGAAGGATTGCAGCTCGGCCTGGGAGCGGATGTCGAAGTCGTTCTGCTCGCCCTCGGCGATGCGGTGCGCCTGGCGCAGGATCTCGGTCGCCTGCTTCTTTGCGCGTTCGGTGGTCTCGGCGCTGGTCGCGCTGATCATGATCCCCTGCACCTCGTTGGGGCGCCCGGAGACGACGTGGCTGCGCATCGTCGTGATCGGCATCAGCACGATCTGGTCTTGATCTTCGCCGAAGGGGGAGTTGCCCTTCTCTTCGAGCAGGCCGATCACGCGGTAGGGGTAGCGGCCGATCCGGATCATCCGGCCGATGGGGTCGAGCGTGCCGAAGAGGTCCTTGCGGGTGGTCTCGCCGATCAGCGCGACCTTCTCGTTGGTGGCCTCGCTGGTGGCGGTCCACGCTTCGCCCTTCGTGACCTTCAGGTTTCGCACGTCGAAGTAGGAGACGCGGCTCCCGATGACGCTCGTCTTGGTGTTCTGCCCCTCGTAGATGACCTGGGCCGAGGCGCGCAGGAAGGGCGCGGTGGCGCGGATGCTGGAGCCCTGGTTGGTGAGCGTCTCGCAGTCGAGCTCGGAGAGGCGGGAGCCGATGAGGTTGTTCTTGGCGCCCGAGGTGCGCGACGAGTTGGGGAAGACCATCAGCGCGTTCGAGCCCAGGCTCTGCACCGTGGCGGTCACCGAGCTGCGCGCGCCCTTGCCGAGGGCGATCATCGTCACGACGGCGGCGATCCCGATGGTGATGCCGATGACGGTCAGCGCGGCCCGGAGCTTGTTGCGGGCCACCATCCGCAGGGCGATCAGGATCGAGGAGAGGACGCGGGAGAACATGATCACTCGTTCCGCAGCGCGGTGATCGGGTCGAGGTTGGCGGCTCTTCGGGCGGGCAAAAAGCCGAAGAGGATGCCGATGGCGGCGCTCGTGCCGACGGCGGCGATGACGGCGGGGACGGGGAGGGACATCGTCAGTTCGAGGGCCACGCCGAGCCCGCGGATCGCGGCCACGCCGACGATGATGCCGACGAAGCCGCCGAGCAGGCAGAGCACCACGGCCTCGACGAGGAACTGCACGAGGATGTCGTCGGCCGTCGCGCCGATGGCCATGCGGATGCCGATCTCACGCGTCCGCTCGGTCACGCTCACCAGCATGATGTTCATCACGCCCACCCCGCCGACGAGCAGCGAGACGCCGGCGATCGCCGAGAGGAGCACGGTCAGGGTGTCGAAGACGCGCTCCAGCGTCCGCCGGATTTCGAGCGGGCTGCGCACCACGAAGTCGGGCTCGCTCTCCGGGCGGATGCGGTGCCGCTGCCGGAGGATCTGCGTCACCTGCTCCACGGCGCGATCGGTCGTCTGCTCGCTCGTGGCCGAGGCCATGAGGATCATCACCCGGCCGGGCGGGAGGGGCTGGACGCGGGCGCGGAAGCTGCCGACGGGCATGAGCAGGCGGTCGTCCTGATCCTCGCCGAAGGGGGAGTTGCCCTTGCGCGCGAGCACGCCGACGACGCGGTAGGGGTGCTTGCCGACGCGCACGTACTGGCCGATCGGGTCTTGCGTGCCGAAGAGGGCGACCTTCACCGCGTCGCCGAGGACGCAGACCTTGGTCTTGAGCTGCTCGTCGGTGTCGGTCCAGCTCCCGCCGCTCGCGAAGGTGTAGTTGCGCACGACCCAGTAGCCGCGCGTGGTGCCCATGATCTGCGTCGGCCAGTTGCGATCGCCGAAGATCACCTGGCCGCCGGCGACGCTCCACGGCACGACGGCGGCGACGCTCTGCGCCTCCTTGGCGATGGCCTCGCCATCGGCCTCGGTCATCCGGCCCATGCCGCCTTGCCTGGCGCCGGAGGCCTGCGTCGACTGGGGGAAGATGAAGAGGATGTTCGAGCCGAGCGAGGCGAACTTGCCGGTGATGAGGTCGCGCGTGCCGGTGCCGAGGGCGACGACGATCACCACCGCGGCCACGCCGATCAGGATGCCGAGCACGGTGAGCGAGGCCCGCAGCTTGGAGCGGGCGATGGCGCGGAGGGCCAGGCGGATCGCGGCGAAGATGGCCTTCACGGCGAGGGCCCCGCGGGCTCGGCCTGGCTCTCGGGCGCGTCATCTTCCACCGGGGGCAGCTCGTCGAGGGCGGCCTGCGCCGAGGTCGGGCTCGCCTGGCGGATGTCGGTGCGCACGCGGCCGTCGCGCATGTTGATGACGCGGCTCGCGCACGCGGCGATGTCGTGCTCGTGCGTGACGAGGACGATGGTGATGCCCTTGTCGCGGTTGAGCTGCTGGAGCAGCGCGAGGACCTCGTAGCTCGTGCGGGTGTCGAGGTTGCCGGTGGGCTCGTCGGCGAGCAAAAGCGGCGGCGAGGTGACGAGCGCGCGGGCGATGGCGACGCGCTGCTGCTGACCACCGGAGAGCTGGTTCGGCGTGTGGTGCATGCGCTCGCCGAGGCCGACGGCGGTGAGGGCCTCTTTCGCGCGCTTCTTTCGCTCGCTCGCGGAGATGCCGCGATAGACGAGGGGGAGCTCGACGTTCTCGAGGGCGGTGGTGCGGGGCAGGAGGTTGAAGCCCTGGAAGACGAAGCCGATCAAGCGGTTCCGGACGATGGCGCGCGCGTCGTTGCTGCGGGCCGTCACGTCGAGGCCGTCGAGGCGGTAGATGCCGGCCGTGGGGCGATCGAGGCAGCCGATGATGTTCATCATCGTGCTCTTGCCCGAGCCGCTCTGGCCGACGATCGCCACCATCTCGCCCTTGTCGATGGTGAGGTCGATCTGGCGCAGCGCGTGGACGGTGACCGCCTCGGTCACGTAGTCCTTGCGAATCCCGAGCAGCTCGATCAGCGCGTCCGCCACGGGCGCTCCTCAGAAGACCTTGCGGTCCTTCTTGCTGGGGTCGTCGGTCTCGTCGACGACGATCTTCTGGCCGGTGAGATCGCTGATGAGCTCGGTGTTGATCCCGTCGGTGATGCCGATGTCGACCTCGCGCGGCTCGGCTTTCTCTGCGCCCGGGGTCTCGTCGGTGAGCACGTAGACGCGCCCCTTGTGCGGGCCGAGCGGGGGCAGCGGGTCTTGCGGGATCTTCTTGCCCTCCTTGTCGACGGGGGGCGTGGGCTTGAAGCGGAGGGCCGCGTTGGGGATGCGGGTGTGATCCTTCACCGCGGCGGAGCGAATGGAGACGGTCGCCGTCATCCCCGGGCGGAGCTTGACGTCGGGGTTGTCGACCTCGATCACCGCGGCGTAGGTGACGACGCCCGAGGTGGTGGTGGGGCTGTAACGGAGCTGGCTGACCGTGCCCTTGAACTTCTCGCCGGGGAAGGCGTCGACCGTGACCTCGGCCGAGATGCCCTCCTTGAGCTTGCCCACGTCGGCCTCGTCGATGTCGGCGAGGACCTTCATCTTGCGGAGATCCTGGGCGATCACGAAGAGCACCGGGGCCTGGAAGCTCGCCGCCACGGTCTGGCCCGGGTCGATCGCGCGGTTGATGACCACGCCCTCGATCGGCGAGAAGATGCGGGTGTACTCGAGGTTGGTGCGCGAGGAGCGGAGCTGCGCCTGGATCTGCGAGACCTGGGCGCGGGCGGCGGCGGCGTCGGCCACGGCCACGTCGTAGGCGCCCTGGGCGGCGTCGAGGTCGGCCCGGGAGCCGATGCCGTCGGCCACCAGGGCCTTGAGCCGGTCGAGGCGGATCTTGCTCGTGGCGACGGTGGCGTCGGCCTTGGTGACGGTGGCGGTGGCGGCGGCGAGCTGGGCGCGGTTGCCCTCGATCTGCGCGCCGAACAGGGTGGGATCGATCTCGGCGAGCACGTCGCCGGCCTTCACCTGGCTGTTGAAATCGACCATCACCTTGGTGATGCGGCCGGAGACCTGGGCGCCGACCTGCACCTGGGTGAGGGGCTGAACCTGGCCGGTGGACTGGACGGTCTCGAAGACATCGCCCTTGGTGAGCTGGCCGAGGATGTAGCGCGGCGGGGGAGGGGGCTGGGTCTTGGTCTTGTAGAACCACCCGGCGCCCCCGACGGCGGCGATCACGGCGACGATGCCCAGGCGGCGTAGCCAGCGGCCGCTGTCGACCCTGGATAGCTCGCCCTCGAGGCCCCGGCCCTTGCTGGGGCTCGGAGCGGGCACGCCGCGGGTGGTCGCGTTCATCGAAGCGCCTGGATCTGCCATGGGGAGGGGGTCATAGCACGGGGCGTCGTCGAGGGCGTCACGGCGGGCGTCGCGAAGGGCTCGGCCATGGGCGCTGCGGAGGGAGGCGCCGTGCGTGTTCGCTTGAAAGCGCCCTAGGTCCGTGGCAAAGCCCCCGTCCGCTCATGGAAAGTCTCACCATCGCCGACGACACCTTCGTGACCCTCTCCTACACGCTGTTCGACGAGCAGGGAGAGGCGGTGGACCGGGCGACCGCCGAGGAGCCGCTCTCCTACGTGCACGGCTACGCGCAGATCGTCCCGGGCCTGGAGAAGCGGCTCGAGGGGCTCAAGGCGGGCGACAAGAAGACCTTCACGATCGAGCCCGACGAGGCCTTCGGCGAGCGCGACGACGACGGGGTGCTCCAGGTCGACAAGACCGATTTCCCCGACGCGGGCGAGGTGGTCACGGGCGACGAGTTCATGGCCCAGGGCCCCGACGGCGAGCCGATCGCGATGCGCGTGATCGAGGTGCGCGACGACTCGTTCATCGTCGACACGAACCACCCGCTCGCCGGGCAGAAGGTGCGCTTCGAGGTCGAGGTGGCGAGCGTGCGCGCGGCGACCGACGAAGAGATCGCCGAGGCCGAGGCCGACCTGGAGGAGCGCGCGGACGAGGCCGACGACGGCTGCTGCGGGCATGATCACGACGGCGAGCACGGCCACGATCACGATCACGACCACGATCATGATCACGGGGCGCCGCCGCTGGTGCAGCTCTCCAAGAAGCACTGAGCTGGTTCTGCGAGCCGGGTGATTGTTTCCGGCTCGGATCGACGAGAAAGGGCGAGTTCGAGATGAAGACTGTCGCAGACAAGGGCAAGGCGTCGGAGCAGAGGCTCGACCTCCGGGTGCGGGCGCGCCACCTCGCGAGCGGGGCGCTCGATCCCAAGGCGGTGGAGCGCTACCTGGCCGAGCTGCCCGACCTCGAGGCGAGCGCGGAGTCGCTGCCCTTCGATCAGCCGGCCCTCAGCGGTCGATCCGGCGGCGCGGGAAGCGAAGGGGAGCCGTGAAAGCCGGCGAGGGCGGCGGATCGCCGCAGGACCTCCCGACCCTCGACTTTTCGACCTTCATCCTGTCGCTGATCGGGACGGCATACGTGCACCTCGGCGACGCGCCGGGGCCCGACGGCCGTCCGGATCGGGACCTCGTCCTCGCCCGCCAGGACATCGATCTGCTCGGTCTCTTGCAAGAGAAGACGCGGGGCAACCTGACGGGGCCCGAGGAGCGGCTGCTCGACCAGGCGCTCTACGATCTGCGCATGCGGTACGTGGAGGTCACGAAGGGGTCGTGAGGCGCTCGAAGGCCGCCTCCCTGGCGCTCGGTACTCTCCTGGCCCTCGCAGGTTGCGGGAAGAGTCCGGGTGGATCGACCTCGTCCACCGGAGGACCGACCGTCGGGCTCCCCCCGGGCGCCCTCCCGGTGATGACGGGGGCGACCCCGCCGATCGCGCCCACAGTCCCTGCGCCGGCCATCGTCAACGGGGAGGGGATGCCGATCTCCTTCTCGCCCCTCGCAAGACGGGCCGATCCGGCCGTCGCCACCGTGAAATCCCGCATGGAGCGCCAGTCGCAGAGCGGCCGGCGGCGGGTGGTGGCCGAGGGGCTGGGGACGGCCTTCGTGTACGACGCGGACGGCTTCCTGCTCACCAACAACCACGTGATCGAGGACGCGACCCAGGTCGAGGTGAGCTTCTTCGACGGGAGCGAGTACCCCGCCACCGTGGTCGGCCGCGACAAGCACACGGACATCGCGGTGCTGAAAATCGACCACCGGGGCCTGCCCGCGCTGCCCCTGGGCGACTCGGACGTGCTCGAGGTCGGCGACTGGGTGGTGGCGATCGGCAACCCCTTCGGCCTGTCGCACACGGTGTCGGCCGGCATCCTCTCGGCCAAGGGGCGGACCCGGGACGACGTGAAGGGCCTGGATCCGAGCGGGTATTTCAATTTTCTCCAGACCGACGCCAGCATCAACCCCGGCAACTCCGGCGGGCCCCTCCTCAACGTGAAGGGCGAGGTGGTGGGGATCAACGCGGCGGTGCGGGCG
>JAXLYT010000005.1:0-236196 GCA_046351295.1 Byssovorax sp. | reverse complement strand
ACCCAGACCGAAGAGCGAGCCCTCGATCAGATGGCCGACTACCTCGACCACCTCGGGCTCGGCGAAGGGTGGCTCGTGATGTTCGACCTGCGCGCGAGCCTCTCCTGGGAGGAGCGGCTCACCACGCGCACCATCGAGGCGCGCGACAAGCAGGTCCATGTGATCGGGTGCTGAGCATCAAGGCCTCGCGAGCAGCGCCTCGACCGCGGCCTTCTCCTCGATCGCCTCCCCCTCGGGCGCCTTCTTCAGCAGCGCGCGGGCGTCCTCCGCGAGGGCGCGGGCGCCGGCGTGGAGCCTCGGGTCGTCCCACTCGGCGGTGGCGAGCCCGACCTCCATCTGACCGACGACGAAGAGCGTCTCTTCACCGCGGGCGCGCTGGTGGGCGATCGCGGTCTTCATGAGATCGAGCCCCCGCGCGCGCTGGCCGGTGTGGACGAGCGCGTCGCCGAGGTCCGCCTCGAGCCCCGGCCGGAGGTCGTCCTGAGGGTCGAAATGGTCCGGGTAGCGCGCCATCTCCGGCTCCATCAGCGCGGCCGCGTCCTCGTACCGGTGGAGCTTCATCAGCACCTCGCCGAGGTGGAGGACGGCCTCGAGCACGACCGGGCTCCCGGGCGGGTAGGCTGCGCGGCGGATGGCGAGCGCGCGGGAGAGGGGCGCGATCGCCTCCTCGTTGCGGCCGAGGAGGCGCAGCGTGTAGCCGATGTGGAGCAGCGGGGTCGCGCTCATCGCGTAGTCGGGGCCGTAGAGCTTCTCCTGGATGGCGATCGCGTCCCGGAACACGGCGATGGCCTCCTCGTGACGGCTCGCGAGCATGAGCGCGTGGCCAAGCGAGGAGAGCGTCTCGGCCGTGGGCACGCTCGCCTCGCCGCCCGCTCTTCGCTGAAGATCCAGGGCGCGCCGCAGCGCCTCCACGGCCTCGCCGAGCTTGCCCTCGGACGCGAGCACCGACCCCTCGCGCCGCAGGTGAAATGCCCGCAGCCCGTCGCCGCCGCCCGCGCGCGCCACCGCCCCGCCGCAGAGGTGCAGCAAGCGGTGCGCCTCGTCGAAGCGGCGCTGCTCCGTCCCGAAGTTGAAGGCCATCTGGCAGAGAGAGCGCGCCCGCAGCCCGTCGTCGTGCGCCGCCTCCGCCGTGGCCACCGCCTCTTCGAGCGACGCGATCCCCGCGCGGCTGTCGCCGACATCGAGCTGCGTATTGCCCTGCACGAACAGCGCCTCGGCGAGCAGCGGGGGGTGCTGCTCCGCGCGAGCGATCGCGACCACGGCGACCGCGGCGTCGCGCGCTTCTTTCATCTTGCCGGCGCCCTCCATCGCGTGGGCGCGCGCCACCGCGGCCTGAGCGTCCTCGATTCGCCTCTTCGCCGCGGGATCGGCGGGCAAGCGGACCACCGCGCGCAGGGCGGTCGCGTCCGCGCAGGCGGAGAGCGGGCCGAGCGCGGCGAGCGCGCCGGCCGCGTTGGTGACCGTCCCCTTGTCGGCCTTCACGAGCAGCTCGGCGACCGCGGAGAGCTCGCGGCGCCGCTGCGCGAGGCACTGCGCGCGCAGATCGAGCAGCTCCTCGGACTGCTCGCCGCGCACGCGCGTGGCCTCGCACGAGCTCGCGCGCATCGCCGCCCAGTCGCGCGCATAGGCGTCCAGCGACGCGCGGGTGCTCGCGAAGGCCTGGGCCGAGAAAGGCAGGCTCGCCCGCTCGAAGGCCTCGCGCACCTGCGCGCGACGATCGTCGTCCCAGACGCCGGCGAGCTCGGGCTCGGCGCTCGGGCAGGGCACGGGCTTCGGCGCCGTCACCCGCGCGGCGATCACGGCCGCGATGGCGAGCGCCCCGAGCGCCGCCGCCGTGAAGACGGTGAGCCCCCTCCTCCGGGCGCCGCGCTCGAGCGCGCGGAGCAGCTCGTCCATCGAGGCCGGGCGCGCCTCCGGGGCCGCGCGGAGCCCCCGGAGCACCGCGCGCGCGAGCCACGAAGGCACCGCGCTGCGCGGCGGGCGCGGGGGCGCGCCCGAGATCGACGCGAGCAGGGCATCCATGCTGTCGCCGTGAAAAGGTCGCTCCCCGTAGAGGGCCTCGTAGAGCGACAGGCAGTAGCTGAAGACATCGGACCGCGCGTCGGCGGGCTCGCCGCGGAGCTGCTCCGGGGCCATGTAGGCCGGCGTCCCGATCAACGTCCCGCGCGCCGTGGCGAGCGGGCTCCCGGAGCTCCGCGGAGCCGAGCTGCTCGCGGGCGCCGCCTCGCCCTCGCTCGCCGCGCGGGCCAGGCCGAAGTCCGTCACGCGCGCGCGTCCATCGTCGCCGACGAGCACGTTGTCCGGCTTGAAATCGCGGTGGACGATGCCCGCCTCGTGCGCCGCCGCGAGGCCTCGCCCGGCCTGGAGGAAGCGCTCGAGCACCTCGCGCCAGGGTCTCTTCTCCTCGGCGAGCCACGCCCGGAGCGTCTTGCCGGAGACGAGCTCCATCGCGATGTAGAGCCGGCCGTCCCACGCGCCGGAGTCGTAGACCGCGACCACCTCGGGGCGGCTCAACCTGGCCATCGCGCGCGCCTCGCGCCCGAGGCGCGCACGGAACGCCGACGCGCTCGGACCCGCGCCGAGCTCGGGCCGGAGCACCTTCAGCGCCACCCGCCGATCGAGCTCGGGATCGTGTGCCACGTACACGGTGCCCATCGCGCCCGCGCCGAGCACGCTTCGCACCACGTAGCGACCGACCTTCGATCCGGCCGTGATCGGCGCGTTGCTCGACGTCTCGCCGTCGCGGTCTCCCGTCGAGAGCGCGCCGCCGTCGACCGTGCTCTCCTGCGCGAGCGACGCGAGCCTCGCGACGACGCTCCTGCACGACGCGCACTCCGCGAGGTGCCGATCGAGCTCATCGAGACCCTCGCCCGCGCGGCGACCGACGCGCGCGGCGATCTCGTTGTCCGAAGGGCAGCCCTGCTCCGAGGGTCTCATGGTGCGCATTCTATCGTCACCCTTGGCGCCGCTCGAAGGCGCCGCGGAGCCTCGCGAAGGCGCTCCGCGCAGAGGATTGAACCCCACGACCCCTCGGCGCAAACTGCGGCTCATGATCGCCGCCCCCGACCTGCTCGACATGTTCAGGACGGCACTCCCGCCGGACATCGAGGCCGGCGACGACGCAGGGCCCAGGCTCTCCGCGCTCTACACCGCAGGTCAGGCGGCCTGGCCCGCGCTCCATGTCGACGCGCGCGCGTTCGCCCGCCACCTCGCGTCGCTCGCGAGGCCGGGCTCGCCCCTGCCCGATCTCGATTTCGCCGCCGACATGTTCCTGGCCACGGCCGCGGCGCTGTCCGTGGCGGGCGCGGCGCGGGCCCTCGAGCAGGCGCACGCGAAGGACATCGCCCGGGCCGCGGCGCGCGCGGGAGGATCGAGCTCGTTCGTCGAGGACGCGGGGCAGGCCGTCTGGGAGAAGCTCCTGGTGGGCGCGGCCGGGTCGCCGCCGAAGATCGGCGAGTACGCCGGCCACGCGCCGCTCAAGAGCTTCCTCCGCACGGTCGCCCTCCGCGTCGCGCTCAACCTTCGCCGTCGCAAGGACGAGGCTTCGCACGACACGCCCGGCGACGACGACGCGGCGCTCGGCCTCTCGGTCGATCCCGAGCTCGGCTACCTGATGAGCAAGTACAAGCCCGAGATCGAGCAGGCCGTCCGCGACGCGCTCGGCGCGCTCCCCGCGCGCGAGCGCGCCATCCTCCGGCTCCACCTGGAGCACAGGATGAGCGTGGACGCGCTCGGCGCCCACTACGGCGTCGGCCGATCCACCGCGGCCCGCTGGCTCAAATCGGCGCGCGACGCCGTCGCCGAGCGGACGCGCGAGGGCCTCCACGCGAAGCTCGGCGTGTCGCCCGCGGAGCTCGGGAGCATCCTCCGGCTCGTGCAGAGCACGCTGGAGGTGAGCGTGCTCCGCATCCTCGCCGCCGAGCATCGCTAAAGCACCGCTCTGGTTGTTCAGCCGAGAAAACAAGGGCATTGGAGCCGCGACTGTCAGGGAGCCTGACCATTCATCAGATCTCCAAAACCTCGGGAATTTGTGGAGGCGCGCTGCTAGACCCACCCCGGCCCCTCCCCGCACGCGGGGAGGGGCCGGGGGTGGGGGGTTTCAGGCAGAGCGATCCGGATCTTCCACGACCTTGTCCGCGGAGACGAATGCTCAGGTCAGGGAGCGGACCCAAAGGTCTCCCTTACTGGATGAGGTGGCGGCAGAGGCACTCGATGCCCGGCCCGGGCTGGCAGGTGCCGCCCGCGTCGGTGCACGCCGCGCAGCAGTGGTTGTCGAGCGGGACGGGCTGCGGCGCCGAATCCTGCGGCGCGGCGGTGGGGCTCGACGCGCTCGCGGGGATCGCCATCGCGGCGGAGCAGCCGAGGAGGAGCAGAGCGAAGATCTTTTTCATGGTCAGCCTCGAACGCGCCGTGGTGACGAGGGCAGCTCGCCGGCGCTCGCGAGCCACACCCCGGAGACACGGCGAGCCGCCATCCGTCCCATTCTTTTTTCGACGTCCCCTCCGAGCGCGCGCCATCCCCACCGCCATGACCTTTGCTAACGTGCCGCCTTCCATGACGATCCCCATCCTTCGCCTCGGCTCCTTCCTCGCCTGCGCCTCGCTCGCCCTCGGCCTCTCCGCATGCTCCTCGACGGGAGATCCCGCGCCGGTAAGCTGCCCCGCCGACACGGTGAAAGAAGGCCTCCCGCTGCTCGGCGCCGACTGCGATCCGCTCGTCCCGACCCAGTGCGGCTTCCCCTTTCCGTCCAACGTCTACCTCCAGGACGATCCGACCAAGCCCACCGGCAAGCACGTCGTCTTCGGGCCGACCACGCTGCCTGTCCAGGGCAACGGTAAGAACATGGACCCCGCGCTGTGGATCGACAGCGACGGCTTCTCCCCCGGCCAGCCGATCCTCACGCACCTGCCCGGCGCCACCATCACCGGCCTCCCCACGCAGGACACGATCGACGCCTCGCTCGCCGCGGATTCACCGACGGTGCTCATCGACGCCGAGACCGGCGAGCACATCCCGCATTTCTCCGAGATCGACATGGCCTTGAGCGACGAGGACGACGTCGACCGGACGCTGATGATCCGCCCCGTCGTGCGCCTCAAGGACAGCACGCGCTACCTCGTCGCCTTCCGCCACATCGTCGACGCGAACGGCAAGGCGATCACGCCCACGCCCGTGTTCCAGGCCCTGCGCGACAAGAGCACCGCCTCGTGCGATGTCTCGGTCGGCCGGCGGCGCGATCTCTACGAGGACATCTTCTCCCGCCTGGAGAAGGCGGGCGTGCCGCGGGGCGATCTCCAGCTCGCCTGGGACTACACCACGGCGAGCCGCGAGAACAACACGGCGCGGCTGATCCACATGCGCGACGACGCGCTCGCCAAGGTGGGCGACCTCGGCCCCGAGTACACCATCGTCTCGGTCGAGGAGAACCCGAACCCCTACATTCGCCGGCGGATCCTGGCGAAGATGAAGGTGCCCCTCTACCTCGACAAGCCCGAGCCGGGCGGCAAGCTCGTCCTCGACGACAAGGGGATGCCGACGCAGAACGGCACCGCCGAGTTCGAGGTGCTGATCCACATCCCCAACGCCGCGACCAAGGGGACGCCCGGCGCGCTGCTCCAGAACGGGCACGGCCTGCTCGGCTACAAGACCGAGGGACAGGACGACTACCTCGCCCAGATCGGCGACACGAAGAACTACGTGACCTTCGGCGTCGACCTGATCGGCATGGCCCACCAGGACTTCGACGCCGTGACCAACTCGATCCTCGGCGACGCCGGGCTCTTCAAGGACGAGATCGACCGGCAGCATCAGGGCCTCCTGAACAGCCTGCTCGCCATGCGGATGATGCGCGGGCGCTTCGTGCAAGATCCGAACGTGCAATTCGACGGCAAGAGCGCCATCGATCCGGAGCACCGTTATTACCGGGGCGACAGCCAGGGCGGGATCTTCGGGACGACGTACATGTCCATCAGCACCGACGTGACGCGCGGCCTGCTCGGCGAGCCGGGCTTGCCCTACAGCCTGCTCCTCAACCGCAGCGCCGATTTCGGCTTCTATTTCATCCTGCTCAAAGGCACCTACCACACGGGGCGCAACATCCAGCTCTTGATCGGCGCGCTCCAGATGCTCTGGGACCGCAGCGAGCCCGACGGTTACGTGCCTTATCTCGCCAAAGACCCTCTGCCCAACACCCCAGTTCACGAGGTGCTCATCGCCGACGCGATCGGCGACTACCAGGTGACGCCCCTCGGGGCCCACATGATCGCGCGCGCCGTGGGCGCCAAGAACCTCAAGCCCACGAACCGCCCGATCTGGGGCGTCCCCGACGCGGACGGCCCCTTCACCGGCTCAGGCATCCAGGAGTGGAGCTTCGGCCTGCCCGAGGCCCCGAAGACCAACATCCCGCCCGGCGTGAGCGACGAGAACGACCCCCACAACAAGATCCGCGGGATGACGGAGGCCATCGACCAAGAAGACGTGTTCTTCCGGACCGGGAAGGTGCAGTCCTTCTGCAAGGGGCCCTGCGACCCGCAGTGAGCGGAACCCCCGTGCACATGCCATTAGCAAGCCTCTTCATCGCCCCAGCGCCCTCAGGAAGCGCAACCAGACGTCTCAGCCTTCGAGGCGGCCACCAGGAACAGCACCGCGACTGGTAAGGAGCGGACCGAGCAGGCTTTACCTGCAAGCAGGCAACCACGTCACAGGCAGAGAGCAGGCGGTTCGTCGATTGCCGGCGGGGTGCCGTTTCTGGTGACGAGGGCGATTGCGAAAACCGGTGGCTGCGCGGTCCGCTCCCTTCCGGTCGCGGTGCTGTTCCTGGTGACGTGGGCGATCGCTGGATCGTCTGGCTGTATGACTACCAGAGGAGGAGTGGGCCTACCTCGCGCAGGCGGAGGCGGCGGGGTTCGTAGTCGGGCATGAGCTCGCCGAGTCTCGACCAGAAGGATGGGCCGTGGGTGCGGTGGGTGAGGTGGACGAGCTCGTGGGTGAGCACGTAGTCGATGAGGGAGGGGGCGGCCTGGATGATACGCCAGTTGATGCGCACCATGCCTTTCGTGTCGCAGCTTCCCCAGCGCTTGTGCTGGTGGCGCACGGCGAGGGGAGGCACGGTGAGCCGCAGGCGCGCGCAGAGCTCTGCGAGCATCATGGGCAGCACGCGGCGCGCGTGCTCGCGGAGCCATGAGGCGAGGCGGCGGCGGATCTCGTCGCGTCGCGCGGCGGCGGCGAGGCCGGGGGGGATGGGCACGAGGACCCAGCCGGCGTGGAGGCGTGGGGCTTGTTTTGCAGGGGTTTCGAGCACCTGGAGGCGGAGCTGGCGGCCTCGATAGAGGACGGTCTCGCCGGTCTCGAAGTCGCGGGGCGCGGCTTCCGGGGTGGCTCGTTTCAAGCGTGGCACGACCCATCGGGCCTTGGCGCGCACCACGTCGCCGAGGCGCGCGGCGGGTACTTCGGGGGGTGCGGTCACCACCAGCGCGGATCCGTCGATGGACAGGGATACGGTCGTCCGGCGCGCGCTCCTCCGGATGGCGAAGGGGATCGACGTCGTGCCCCAGGTGACCTCGGCGCGCTCCAGCGCGGCCATCAGCGCTTGCTCCGGATCTTCATCAGGTTCACGAGGCGCTCGGCCAGGCCTTCGATCGCCTCGGCGGCGAAGCCGGCTGCGCGGAGCTGTCGCTTGATGAGGCGCCGCATCTCCCGTTGCACGTCGTCCTTGTGTACCCAGTCGACGATGGCCGCGTGCGGGGCGAGCTGCTCTTCGAGGAGCGCGGCGAGCTCGCGCTTGGGCTCGTCGATCGCCCCGTAAGACGGCGGCTTTGCCTCACCGACGGCGAGGGGCTTCGGTGGGGCGATGAGGCCGTAGATGACGAACCCTGTCTCCGAGAGGCCGAGCTTGTCGGCGGCGCGGGCGTGACCGCCGAGATCGTGTTTGATCGGGTTGAAGAGCTTGAGCTGTTCGGCGGCGTCGATGCGCTTCGCCTTGCGATCGGCGATGAGCTGCTCCAAGCGCTCGCGGAGCGAGGTGTAGAAGGCCGGGTCCTCGTCGAGGCGGACGTGGATCTCGTCCTTGATCGCGTGCTCCATCTCGGAGGCGCGGGCCTCGTCGCTCCCGAGGGCTTTGAGCTTTTCGTCGAACTCGGGGGTAAAGAGGGAGACGCGCTCGACGAGGATCTGGATGCCCTCGGCCGCAACGGCTTCTTCGATGAGCTGGCGGACTTTGGCGCCGCAGTCGGAGATGTCGAGCTTGTCGTCGCGGTACTTGGCGGCGGCGGCGGCGCGAATCTTCCCGAGCCAGCGGGCGTCGCTTTTGTAGGGGAGCGCGCGCGGGTCGGGCAGGAGCATGTCGAGGCTCTTGGCGAAGCGCTTGAAGGCCTCGTCGAACTCGGCGCGCACGTCCTCGGGCTCGAGGACGGCGACACAGGCGTCGAGGTCGTCCTTGTTCTTCACGCGCACGAAGACGCGCATGGCCGCGGCATGCCGTGTTTGCAAGCGCGGGAGCTCGTCGCCCTTGGGCTGCATGGCGCCCTGGATGTCCGAGGGGGAGAAGATGGCGAGGGCCTCTTGCAAGGCCTCGGAGACGCCCCAGTAATCGACGACGAGGCCGTAGGTCTTGCCGTCGGCGGTGCGGTTGACGCGGGCAATGGCCTGGAGGAGCGTGTGCTCCTTGAGGGGCGCGTCGAGGTACATGACTTGCTCGATCGGGGCGTCGAAGCCGGTCAAGAGCATGTCGCAGACGACGAGGATCTGGAGCGGGTCGTCTTTCTTGAGGAAGCGCTTGAGCAGGTCTTTGCGCTCTTCTTCGCTCGTATGATGGCGAACGAGGGGGGTATCGTCCTTGTTGGTGCCGGAGATGATGACGGCCGACTGCGGGGCGTTGAGCTTGTCCAGCGCTTCCTTGTACTGGCAGGCGATCTCGCGCGAACAGGTGACGATCTGGGCCTTGAAGGCGTTCGGGCGGATGGCTTTGGTATAATGATCGATGATGTCGAGGGCGATGGTCTCGATGCGGCGGGGGGCGCCGGCGATGGCGGCCTCGGTGCCATATTTCTTGCGGATGGCGGCGCGCTCTTCGGGCGTGCGGTCGGCGAAGACGCGGTCGAACATGGCGTCGAGGGAATGGCCGAGGAGGCGGAGCTCCGGGAGGCGGCCTTCATAAAAGATCGGGACGGTGGCGCCGTCGGCGACAGCCTGCTCGATGGTGTACGTGTCGATGTAGCTGCCGAAGGTGGAGAGGGTGCTGCGGTCTTTCTTGTCGATGGGGGTGCCGGTGAAGCCGAAGAAGCAGGCGTTGGGCAAGGCCTTGCGGAGGTTGGCGGCGAGGCCGCCATACTGGGTGCGGTGGGCTTCGTCGGCGAGGACGAAGAGGTTGGATGCGTCGGAGAGAAGGGGGTGCTCGTCGCGGGTTTTGCGGCGGCTGGTGGAGGTGCCGGTTTCGGCGCGGAGCTCCTGGAACTTTTGGACGGTGGTGAGGATGGTTTTGCCGCTGGTGCCCTGGAGGAGGTGGCGGAGGCCGCGGACGGTCTCGGCGCGCTCGGGGTTGGGGAAGCGGCAGGCGTGAAAGGTGCGGGTGATCTGTTCGTCGAGGTCTTTGCGGTCGGTGACGAGGACGAGGGTGGGGTTTTCGTGGGCAGGGTCGCGGCGGAGCTTGAGGGCGAGCCAGAGCATGGTGAGGCTCTTGCCGCTGCCCTGGGTGTGCCAGACGACGCCTCCGCGCTCGGTGGGATTTTTGGCCTTGCGGGCGCGCGCGATAGCCTTGTTGACGGCGGCAAACTGCTGGTAGCGGCAGAGCTTGCGGATGAGCTTGCCGGTGGCCTGGTCTTGCTCGAAGACGACGAAGCTCTGGATGAGGTCGAGGAGGTTCTGGGGGCGGAGGATGCCTTCGAAGAGGGTTTCCTGGGCCGAAGGGGGGTGGCCTTGGGCTTTTTCGAAGGCCGCTTCGGTGGAGGGCCAGAGGGTTTTCCACTCGGCGTAGTGGCGGTGAGGAGTGGTGGTGGTTCCATACGCGGCGGCATGGCCGCAGGTGACGATGAGGACCTGGGCGGTTTCGAAGAGCTTGGGGGCGCCGAGGTCACGATACCGGGTTTCGAGCTCCTGGTAGCGGCTGAGCTGGTCGATGGCTTCGGCTTTCCAGGCTTGGCCGAGGGTGGGGCTTTTGCACTCGATGATGACGAGGGGGATGCCGTTGACGAAGAGGACGAGGTCGGGGCGGATGTTTTTCTTGGCGCCCTGGACGCGGTATTGCTGGGTGACGATGAATTCGTTGTTGCTGGGCGTGTCGAAGTCGATGAATCGGAGGTCTTGGCCTTTTTTGCCGTCGCCGCGGTCTTGTTCGAGGGAGATGCCGTAGGTGAGGGTGGTGTGGAGTTTCTGGCTGGCTTCGATGAGAGAAGCGGCCGGGGTGTGGGTGATGGCGCGGGTGGCTTTTTGTACGTTGTCGGGGGAGAGCCAGGGGTTGAGGCGCTGGAGGGCGGCGGTGAGGCGGGGGGTGAGGATGACGTCCTTGGGGGAGTCGCGTTCGGTGTCGGCTTGGTCGGGGGAGAGGTAGGTGTAGCCGAGGCGGCGGAGGTGGGTGACGGCGGGGCCCTCGGAGAGGGTGGCTTCGTTCCAGTGCTGGCCGGGCGGGGTCATGGGGCGTCCTTGTCGGGGGTGACGCGTATTTCGCCGGTGAGGAGGGAGGAGAGGAGCGCATCTTTCGTGCTGCGCTGCGCTTCGAGCACGGCCGACTCTCGCTCGATGCGTACAGCTATCGATCGCAAGATGCCCACAATACGCTGCTGCTCCTCGATAGGTGGCAGCGCGACGGGCCAGCCGGTCAACTCGAACTTAGATGCACCAGTATTCCTTGAAAGCCCCGCCTTTGCCCGCTTCGTTCAAGCGACGATCTTCGGCTGCCCAGCATCACCCGGAGCACAACTGCAACCATGGATCGCACATCTCTTTTCCACAATCGAAAGCCTGGGCTTATTCGATAAATGTCGCCAGTTCACCCACACCTTGGGCACCGGTCCACAATACGACCAATATCACGCACCAATCGAGATGCCCGCCCAGGCGAACCAGCTCTCCGCGTTCGAGCGACTTCCGGAATCAGGCGACTTCAGCTCTCCTGCGAAGTAGTTGAAAGATTGCGATCCTCGCTTGAGGTTTGTAATCCGGATAAAGGAGCCCCCGCCGAGGGCATCAGGATGTGCCCAACCGTGCCGATCCGCTGGATTCAGCAGTCGCCGTGGTCATACTCACCGAGCGGAACGACATCCTTCTCCGGCACCTCCCCGATGTCGGTCTGTTTGAACCGCGTGTGCCTCCCGGAAGCCGCGCGTGTAAGGAGTTCGGCCATCATCGCCTTCTTCACGACCCCGAGCTGATCGATGACCGCCTGTGTGGCCTCGATGGCGTCGTCCACCGAGGAGAGGATGGCGGCGATCTTACGCTGTTCTGGAAGGGGTGGAACTTCCAGATCGAACGGAGCAAGAAGCGACCACGATGTTCGTGGCATCTTCGTACCAGACGCTGTACTCACCGCGTGTTCGAAATGGAGGCCAATGCGCAAGGTTGGAGAACAAACGCAGGCTCAGTACCTGTCTTTGCCCGGAGCACAAGAATATCCGTCGAGCAGACCCCATCAAAAGGCGCCATCACTGCCTTCTTTAGATTTGGGCGCAACTTCCCGAACAGCACATCTCCCCGCCGAAAGACCGCCTTTGCGCTCGTCGCGACGGCGGCTCGATCCCACCCCAAGAGACGAGGCTCTCCTTGGGCGATGTGCTCAAGCGCCACATACGGACGTTCATCGTCGGGGTCCGGTTGCACATGCTCGACAATTGCTTCGACGAGCGACGCCAACGTACCAATGCGCCACCCCTCACGCATCATACCCCAGCTCCTTGAGATAAGCGTTCATCCGAATCTCGGCCTCGCCCCGCTTCCCCTCCAGCTCCCGCAGCTTCGCGAGCGCGTGCGCCACATCAACCTTCTCCGCCGCATCGGCCGTTTCGACATACCGGCTTATGTTGAGATTCCAGTCATTCTTCTCGATCTCCTCCAGCCCGACCACCCGAGCATACTTCTCGACATCCTTATAAGCCCGGAACGTCGCCCCAATCTTCTTCACATCCTCCTCGCGCAGATAATTCTGGGCCGACCCTTCCCGAAACTCCCGCGAAGCCTCGATAAACAGAACCTTTCGCCGACGATCCGCCTTCTTATTCTTATTCAAAATAAGGATCGCCGCCGGGATCCCCGTCCCATAGAATAAGTTCGTCGGCAGCCCGATCACGGCCTCCACCATATCATCCGCCAGCATCCCCTTCCGGATCTCCCCCTCCGCAGCGCCGCGGAAGAGCACCCCGTGGGGCATCACCACCCCCACCATCCCCGTCTTACTGGTCGTCGCCACCATATGCTGCACGAACGCCAGATCTCCCTTCGTCTTCGGTGGCACACCAAACCTGAACCGCCCATATCCATCATTCTCCGCCACCTCCCTCCCCCACTCATCGAGCGAAAACGGAGGATTGGCGATCACCCGGTCGAACAGCATCAGCTCTCCACCGTCCCGCAGCTTCGGATCGCGGATCGTGTCCCCCTTCTCGATCCGCGCATCCGGCAAGCCGTGCAAGAGCATGTTCATCTTGCAGATCGCCCAGGTCCCCAGGTTCTTCTCCTGCCCGAACAGCGAAAGATTCCGCGGGTTCTTCTTGTGGCGGCTCAAGTAATGCGCCGCCTCGATCAACATCCCGCCCGACCCGCACGTCGGATCGCACACCCGCATCCCCTCCCCCGGGGCCAACAGCTCCACGATCAGCTCCACCACCTTCTTCGGCGTGTAGAACTCGCCCCCCTTCTTCCCCGCGTCGTCGGCGAATTTTTCGATCAGGTACTCGTAGGCCCTGCCCAGCATATCCGGCTCGGACAGGTTCCCATTCCGCAGCGACACCCGCGCGAAGTGCTGCACCAGCTTCCCCAGCACCACGTCCCGGTTCTTCGTGTCGCCGAGCTTCCGCTCATCGTTGAAGTCGATCCCGGCCAAGACCCCTTCGAGCGACCCGTTCGCCCCTTCCAGCGCCGAGCATGCCTTGTTCAGCGCCTCTCCCACGTTCGTCGCCGTCTTCTGGATCTCCGGCCAGCGGGCCCGCTTCGGCACGAAGAACGGATGATTGTCCCGGTCCTCCGGGTCATCGCCCTCGGCGACCAGCGCCTCGCACTCCTCGTCGAACCGGTCGGACAGCCGCTTCAAGAACAAAAGCCCGAAGATATAATTCTTGTAATCCGACGAATCGATCGACCCCCGGAGGATGTCCGCCGCCGACCACAGATAGCGCTCCAGCGCATCCACCGTCAGCTTCCCTCCGGCCGCGACCTCCCCCACCTCGGCGCCCGCGCTCCCCGCCCCCTTCCCGGTCGCTGCCCGCACCGGCGCCGCCTTGCCCGCCCCGCCTTCCCCCGCGAGCGCCCCCGCGAGCCGCGCGATGATCCCGGCCTTCTCCTTCCCGGAATCGTCGAGCCCGAGCGCCCGGCACAGCTCCTTCAGCCGATCGCGCGGGAACGGCGCGAGCACCTCGCCGAGGGACGCCGCGGGCGAAGCGGCGATGGTCTCGACGAGCCCCTCCTTCGCCCGCCGATCGGGCGGCGAGAGGGAGAACCGGTCGACCACCGCCACGAGCTCGTCCCGGGTCAGGTGGTGGAGGATGTCACGCGTGGAAGCCATGGGCCGCGAAGGCTACACCGGCTCGCGCGAGCCGGGGACGACCTTTCGCTCCGCCCCCCTCCCGCTCCCCTCTCCCGCTCCGCCCCCCTCCCGCTCCCGCTCCCGATGCCCCCTCCCGATGCCCCCCGGATCGGGAGCGGGCGAGGGGAGCGGGAACGGGAGCGGGAGAGGGAACGGAACGGGAACGGACAGAAGGCGCCTGCAATGAGGGAATCGCTGAGGTTCCAGGGCTTGAAGGCCTCGTTCAAGCGATTGCACGTGCCGTTCAAGCACTTGAAATCGCGGGGAGAAGGCTCGCTCGTGCCCTTCGAACGCCTGGAATCGACGAGATAAGCCTTGCTCTCACCCTTCGAACGCCTGGAATCGCCGAGAGAAGGCTGGCTCACGCCGTTCAACACCTTGAAATCACGGGGAGAAGCCCTGCTCGCGCCGTGCAAACGCTTGAAACTGCCGGGAGAAGGCTGGCTCACGCCGTTCAACACCTTGAAATCGCGGAGAGAGAGCTCGCTCGCGTCCTTCAACAGCGTGAAATCGTGGAGCGAACGCTCGCTCGCGTCGTTCAAGACCTTGAAGGTACGGGTCGAGCGCTCGGACGAGGCCTCCCAGCTTCGGCACCCGTCTCGCGAAAGCTCACGACCGGCTTTCTCCCCTTTGCAAGGTGAGCTCAAGCGCTTGTAGACGGCTCCGTCAAGCCCTCGAAAGACGTTTCCAAAGGCTCGAACGATGCTTCCAAAGGCTCGAACGTTCGTGGAAAGCGCTCCTGTCCTCGTGTGAGCCTTCGCATCCGTCGTTCAACGAGGAGAAAGACCCTTGCTCGTCCTGGAAAGGCGACGGCGAGCGTTGGCATGCATGTCTTTGGCGCTCACAAGGCACCTTCCAGGCTTTGGCAGCCCGATCCAACGGGGTTGGAGGCGCGATTCAAGAGGTTTCACCTCTCGTGCAAGGCCCTGCAAGGCATTTTCCAGCGTTCGAAGAGCTCGTTCAAGCGCTTGCACGGCGATTTTTCGTCCTCTCACGATGGATCCAGGAGGTCGAAGGACGGTTTCGACCTGATCCGGACCGATCGCAAGAGATTGCGGCCTTCGTGCAGGCGATGACCACGCGCATCGAAGAGACGCGACCCATCCTGACAGGCCCTGAGCCGCGCTGTCAGAAGGATGAGCCCGTCGACGAAGAGCAGGACCGGCTCGCGCAGCTCTTGGCCCGCCGCTCGAAGCTCCTTGCTGCTCTTTCGCACCGAGGCCGAGGTGTGCTCCCATGCCTTCACCCATGCGCCCTCCTTCGAGAACGAAGCTCCTCCTCTTCCTCCCCCTGCTCGCGCTCGGCACGGCCGGGTGCATCGGGACGACGGCAGCCCAGTCCGTCAACGGCAAGGCCTACGTCGTGCGCGGCAGCTTCCTCGGCACGCATGTCTACAACTGCGACGCCACCGGAGCCCGGCCCGTCTGTTACGAGGTCACCGAGGAGAGCGCCAAGTGAAGACCTCCGCCCTCCTCACCACGGCGCTCGCCGCCTACCTCTCGACCGGCTGCGCGGCCGTCGTCGCCACGCAGAGCTCGACCCCCACGGTCAGCGGCGAGCTCTGGTACGTCAAGAACCGCAGCCTCTTCGGGCTCGTGCTGTCGTCGTCCGTGTACTACTGCCCGCCGCCGCAGCGAGGCCCGGCCACCTGCGTCGAGGCGCAGATCTACGACAGCGGCGAGGCCCCCGAGAGCACCGAGACCCCCGCCCCCAACCCCGCGACGGCCCCGGCGGAAGATCCTCCCATCTGGCGCGTCGCCACCCGCGCAGTCGATCTCACGACGGCCTGCGGCGAGGTGAAGGCGATGCTCGCCCAGGACGAAGAGTGCGCCGGCGAGCAGTGCCGCGCGCCGACGGATCTCATCCGGCTCTACATCGTGCGGTGTCGCGAGCAGGCGAGCACCGACTTCGCCGGCGCGGTGAAGCTGCGCGATCTCTGGCGCGATCGGGTGGAAGGCGACGGCGGCACCTGCGCGGGGAAGCTGCACCAGGCGATCCGCGACGAGAGCGCAGCCGAGGAATACAAGGCCCAGTGCCTGAAGGAGCGCGAGCCCGGCAAGCTGGAGAAGGCGATCCTCGACGGGAAGGGGCGCTCGAAGAAGGGGCAGAAGAAGCCCTGATACCTGAGCTCCGAACCGCGACCGGAAGGGAGCCTGAGCATTCGCCAGATCTTCGCAGGTAAGGTTCTGGAAGACCCGGATCGCCCTGCCCGAGACCCCACCCCCAGCCCCTCCCCGCATGCTGAGCATTCGTCTCCGCGGGCGAGGTCGTGGAAGATCCGGATCGCTCTGCCTGAAACCCCACCCCCGGCCCCTCCCGCGTGCGGGGAGGGGCCGAGTGAGTCTAGCAGCGCGCCCCTCACAAATCCCCGAGGTTTTGGAGATCTGATTCAGCGCTGGCGCGCGATCTCGCCCGGGGCGATCTCGCCCCGCTCGGTGAAGATCGCCGTCACCAGCGCGGCGGGGGTCACGTCGAAGCCGGGGTGGCGGGCGCCGACGCCGGCCGGGATGATCGTTTGAGCTCCAATCTTTGCCACCTCGTCGCGGCTCCGCTGCTCGATGTGGATGTCCGCGCCGCTCTTCGTGTCGAGATCGACCGTGCTCCAGGGGGCGGCCACGTAGAACGGGATCCCGTGGGCGCGGGCGAGGCAGGCCACGCCGTAGGTGCCGATCTTGTTGGCCACGTCGCCGTTCCTCGCGATGCGGTCGGCGCCCACCACCACGGCGCGGATCTCGCCTTTTTGCATGTAGTAGGCGGCCATGTTGTCGGTGATCACCTCGACGGGGATGCCGTCCTCGTGCAGCTCCCAGGCCGTCAGGCGCGCGCCCTGCAGGTAGGGGCGCGTCTCGTCGGCCAGGACGCGCAGGCGCTTGCCGGCCTCGATGGCGGCGCGGAAGACGCCGAGCGCGGAGCCGTAGCCGCCGGTGGCGAGGGCGCCGGCGTTGCAGTGGGTGAGCACGGTGCCCTCGTCGGGCATGCGGGCTGCGCCGGCCTTGCCCATGGCGCGGCACGCGGCCACGTCTTCACGGTGGATGGTGCGGCCGAGCTCGGCCATCGCGCGGGCGCGCGCCTCTCCAGGCTCGGCGGCGCATGCCTTCGCGGCCTCGAGCGCGCGGCGCGCGGCCCACGCGAGGTTGACCGCCGTGGGGCGGGCGGCGATGAGGTGCTCGGCGGCGATCTCCATGTCCGCGCGGAAGCGATCGGCCGGCGCGTCGCGGAGGACATGGGCCTCGACGGCCATCCCGTACGCGGCGGAGATGCCGATGGCGGGCGCACCTCGCACGATCATGTCGCGGATGCCCTTGGCCACTTCGGCCGCGGTGCGGTGGGTCGTGTAGATCTCGCGGTTCGGCAGCTCACGCTGGTCGAGCAGGTAGACCTCGGCGCCGTCGTCCGAGAGCTCCGCTGCGGAGTAGCGGGCGCCCGAGAGCGCGGCCGCGGGGGCCCAGGGGACGGCGCCGCTCACGCCTCACCGCCCGAGGGAGAGCCGGCGGCGCGGCGGACCTGGATCTCTTCGGCCACGGTGGAGAAGTCCTCCGCGGCGCCGGCCTTGTCTCCGCCGAGGTAGCGGCGCAGCGCGTCCACGGCGAGCAGGGCCAGGCTCGCGTTGACCCCCGCGCCGGAGAGCTTGCCGATGACCTCGCCGTTCTTCAGGAGCGCCTCGAGATCGTCGATCACCGCGTCGATCTCGGCCTTCGGGTCGAGGGTGATCTCCACGCCGGTGTCCACCGTGGTCTCGAGCAGATCGAAGTCGTTCTTACCAGCCATGAGCGTCATCCCTTCGGGGGCCGAGGAGCCAGGGCCTCATAGCACAGGCCGCCCGGGGAGGCGGCGCCCCCGCCCGCGCGACCAGGCCGCCGTGGAGCACATCGCCGGACATCGACCCCTGCGCGTGGCCCCGGCCTGTGTTCTTGAGAAACGGGATACCGGGTGATAGCTCTGGAAGAGATGCTCTTCGGCGTGGAGAACATCGGCGAGCGCGACCCGAAGACGCCCGCACCTCTGTGGCAGGAGGGCGGACGTCGAGGCCCCCTACTACCCGGCGCCGCCGCGAGATCGCGGCGGCGCACGAGGGGAGGATGAGCAGCCCGGTGGACGAACCCAAGATGTCGCGCGCGGAGGCCTCGCGGTTCCGACCGGGAGACGTGATCGCCGGGAAATACAGGGTAGAGCGGGAGATCGGCCGCGGGGGCATGGGGGTGGTGCTCGCGGCGCTCCACGTCGATCTCGATCAGCGGGTGGCGATCAAGGTCCTGCACAGATCGGCGGCGGAGAGCGCCGACTTCGCGGCCCGCTTCGCGCGCGAGGCGCGCGCGGCGGCCAAGATCAAGAGCGAGCACGTCGCGCGCATCTTCGACGTGGGCACGCTCGACGACGGCACCGCCTACATCGTGATGGAGCTGCTCGAGGGCGAAGACCTGGCCGGCGTGCTGCACCGGAGCGGCGCGCTCCCGGTGCACCTCGCCGCGGACTACATGATCCAGATCTGCTCGGCGGTCGCCGCGGCCCACGCCGCCGGCGTCGTGCACCGCGATCTCAAGCCCGCGAACCTCTTCCTCGCCAGAAACCCCGACCGCTCCACGACCCTCAAGGTCCTCGATTTCGGCGTGGCCAAGGTCACCAACAAAGACGGCTCGCCGATCCCGGCCGACGACGGATCGGTGACGCAGACGGGCCATGTCTTCGGCTCGCCCACCTACATGTCCCCGGAGCAGCTCACCTCGGCTGGGCGGGCGGACACGCGCGCCGACATCTGGGCGCTCGGCGTCGTGCTGTTCGAGCTGCTCACCAACCGCCCACCCTTCTGGCACGCGGCGTTCGCCGAGATCGCCGCCGCGGTGATCCGCGACCCCGCGCCGCCGCTCCGCGATCTCTTGCCGGACGCGCCGGACGAGCTCGGGGCGATCATCGATCGGTGCCTGCAAAAGACGCCCGGGAAGCGCTACGCCAACGTGGCGGCCCTCGGCCGGGCGCTCGCCTCGTTCGGCCCTCCGAGCGCAGAGGCGGCCGTCGAGCGCATGGAGCGCCTGCTCGGCGCGAGCGAGGTCACGCTCGACGTGCCCCCGAGCTCCGACCACGGACCGCGCTCGGTGGGCACCCCCGCGGTATCCCAGAGCGGCGACAAGCGCGTGCCCCCCGGCCCTCGGTCCGATCCCTCGACCGGAAGGCGGGCCGCGCGCCGCGACGACAACCAGGCGACGCTCGATGTCTCGACGGTGCCGCAACCCGCGCAGCCCTCGTCGCGCCGCGGAGCGTGGCCGATCGGGGTGGCGGTGCTCGGCGTCGTGATCGCCGCGGGTTTGTTCTTGCTTCGCCGCGAGCCGGCGCCGGCGCCCGCGACCTCGTCGGCGCCGAGCGCGACCGCGCCGGCGACGGAGCTCACCGCCCCCAAGAGCGCGCCGAGCGCCACCGCCGCGATCACCGCCGCGAGCGCGCCGCTGTCTCCGGACGTGGTGCTGACGATCGACGGCACGCCGCCCGAGACCAAGGTGCTGCTCGGGGCCCAGGTGCTCGGCAAGGCGCCGGGCGACGTGAAGGTCCCGCGCGGGAGCGATCGGATCACGCTGCGCTTCGAGGCCGAGGGGTACGTCGCCACCGAGGTGAAGGTCGTGCCGACCGCCGATCGCCTCCTCACGCTGAGCTTGACGCGCAGCGCGTCGCCCGCGAAGAGCCCCGCCCGGCCGAAGAGCCCGAAGGACCTGGAGACCTTCTGATGCAGGGCGACGGTCGCCGTGGGCCTCTCGGTTTCGCGACGCTCGCCGGCATGCTCCTCGCGGCCGTGGCGGCGAGCTGCGCCGATCTCTCTCCCCTCCCCTCGGGCGCCTGCGGCAACGCCGTGATCGATCCAGGCGAGGACTGCGACACGCATGCCACCGAGGCGGGCTCGCGCTGCGCTCCCGCCGGCGACGCGCGCGCGTGTCGCTTCGTGTGCGGTCCCACGAGCGGCGACGCGACCTGCCCGACGGGCTTCGGGTGCGGCCAGGACGGCCTCTGCCGGCGCCCCACGGGGACCTTCGCCAAGAGCGGCGCGCTCATCCCCTTCGCGTCCCCGCACGACCTCCGCACCGCCGACTTCGACGGCGACGGCAAGAGCGACTTCCTGCTCCTCGGCGAGCTCGACGCCTTGGGCCGGAGCCCCGCGCACCTGGCCTTCCCGGGGGGCTCGCCCGCGGCCCCGCAGATCCTCGATCTGCCTCTTCCCATCGCCGCCCCGGCGATCGGCGACGTCGACGGCAACGGCACCTTCGATCTCGCCTTCGCGGGCGTCGAAGGCATCTCCCTCGTCGACAGCCTTCATCCCTCCGGCCTCAGGTTCGCCCCTTTCCCGTCCTTCCTCCCGCCCGAGGGGCATTTTCTGCGGGTCATCCCGCTGCCCGTCACCTCGGCGAGCCGCGATCAGCTCGTGCACTTCATCGATCGCCGCGTCGAAGGGGGCGTGACGCTCGAGCGACCGGCGGGGGCCGATCAGCCCGGGGCCATCCTCACGTACCTCCCGGGAGGCGAGGACGATCTCACCGGGGAGATCCGCGTAGCTTCGCTCGACGAGGGCGCGCCGTGCCAGCAGATCATCCTCCCGTATGCGAGCGAGGTGGTGATCTTCACTCCCTGCCGGAGCGGCCCGCTCGGCCCGGAGTGGAACGTCGGCGGCACCACCTCGTCCGTGAAGGTGCCTCCCTCCACGAGCATCGACGGCGGCGTCATCCCCGTCGATCTCGATCTCGATCAGCACATCGACCTGCTGATCGGCGCCGGGGGACAGACCTACGTCGCCTGGGGGCTCGGCGATGGCGCCTTCGAGGCCCAGAAGCCCGCCGGCGCGGCGGGGGAGGCCGGTCCGTTTCCCTTCTTCGACACGAAGGGGAACATGATCGAGCCGCCCCTCGCGGTCGCGGACATCGACCTCGACGGCGCCCTCGATCTGGTCGTCCCCACGGGCGTCTTGCTCGCGCGCCCCGCGGGGTACACGCGCGCGGCGAGCAACCAGGGCAGCCCCTGGAGCGAGGCGTTGATCGCCGACTTCAACGCCAACGGTCTGCCCGACATCGTCGCCGGCTCGACGAGCGCGCTCAACCTCGATGTGCTCAACAACGCGGGCGCCGGGCTGCTCAACCCGTTCACCCTCCCGACGGACGCGCCCGTCGCGCACCTCGCCGCCGGCGACTTCGACGGCGACCTCGTGAACGACCTGGCCTTCGCCCAGAAGTTCGCGGACCACGACACGCTCTCGGTCGGCTTCGGCGCCGCCCAGGGGCCGCCGTCCACGTTGTTGACGGTGGCGCACACCGGCTCCTTCGAGCAGCTCCGCGCCGCGCGGCTCCCGCACCCGGCGGGGCTCGACGCCGTGAGCGATCTGCTCGCCGTCTCCGAGAACGAGGAGACCGCGACCGACGGCGTGTTCACGTTCCGCGGGGACGGCGCACGGGCCGTCCGGTCGACCCTGCCCCTCGACCTGAACGGCGTGCCCCACCTGCCCATCGCGCTCGCGGCCGGCTCCTTCAGCGGCGCCGGGCGGGAGATGGCGGCGCTCGGCGCGGACACCGACTCGGGCGAGCTGCGGCTCTGGCGCATCGCCTGGAGCCGCGACCTGCTCGGCTTCGATCGACCGGAGCCGAGCGCGCCGCTCCCCGCCTCGTTCCACCCGAGCTCCGGGGCAGGCACCATCACCTTCCGCTACGGGGCGTTCATGCAGGCCCGCGATCTCGACGGCGACGGCGCCGACGAGCTGATCATGGTCGGGAGCCATGGCCCGCCCGGCTCCGCGGCGCTCCTCGTCGCCGATTACGACGGCGCGACGTCGACGTTCCAGCCGAGGCCGGAGCAGCCCTTCCCGGCAGACCTCACCGACGACTCGACGCTCCAGATCGTCGACGTCGATGGAGACCACCTGCCCGACGCGCTCGTGACGACGGGCTCCGACGAGGAGCCCGGGGAGCTCGTCATCCTCTGGGGCAACATCGCCGGCGCGCTGTCGGCGGACAACCCCGCGCGGATCACCATCGAAGGCGGTCTCAGCAGCGCGACCTGCATCGCGCGCCCCTCGGCCCAGGGCTGCGATCTGTTCGTCATCGGGCCGAAGCAGGCGGCGCGCGCCGTCGTGACGCCCGGCAGGAGCATCACCGTGACGCCGCTGCCCGAGATCGAAGGGGGGATCCGCATCGCCGGCGCGGACGTCGACGACGACGGGTTGATCGACCTGGCCATCCAGAACGAGCTCGGGCTCCAGGTGTACCGCGCGATCCCGGAGCGCCCATGAGCCGCGCCGGGGCCGCCCTCCTGCTCTCGGCCGCGCTGCTGTTGCAGGCCGCCGCGGGCGCCGCCGAGCCCGGCTCCGTCGATCAGGCGCGGATCTACTTCGACGCGGGCGTGCAGGCCTACGCGGCCGGTCGCTTCGCGGCGGCGGTCGAGGCCTTCACCGACGCGTACGCGCTCGCGCCGCGGCCGACGGTGCTCTTCTCGCTCGCCCAGGCCGAGCGGCGCCAGTTCACGGCGTCCCTCGATCCGAAGATGTTGACGCTCGCCCTCGGCCACTTCCGCAAGTACCTGCAAGAGGTGCCCGAGGGAGGCCGGCGCGCCGACGCGGTCGACGCGCTCGCCGAGCTCGAGGTGCTCGCCGGCCGCGTCGATGCGAGCAGGTCACCGGGCGCACCGGGCGCGGCGGGCATCCCCGGCGAGCCCCAGGCGCCCCGCGAGGCGAGGATCGTCCTCTCGACGACGGTGAAGGACGCGGTCGTCACGCTCGACGGCAAGGAGCACCGCGATCTGCCGCTCGTCGAGCCGATCGCGCCGGGCAAGCACAAGGTGCGCGCGTCTGCGAAGGGCTACTTCGACGAGGAGCGCGAGATCACGGCCGTCGAGGGGCTGGTGATCCCGCTCGAGATCGCGCTGCGCGAGCGCCCGACGAGGCTCTCGCTCACCGCGCCGCCCGGCGCGACGATCGGCGTCGACGGGCGCAAGGAGGGTGAAGCGCCGCTCAAGGCGGCGATCGAGGTGACGCCGGGCACGCACTTCGTGACCGTGGCCAGGACCGGGAGCTACCCGTTCGGCAAGACCATCACCCTGGAGCGCGGGCAGACGCAGGCCCTCACGATCGAGCTCCAGCAGACACGCCAGCGGGTCGTCGCCTACGGCTTCTTCGGGGCCGCGGGCGCGGCGTTGATCGCGTCCGCCGCGACCGGCGGGCTCGCCACGAGCCGCGAGACCACCGCGAAGCTCATCGCCGGCGAGGCCGCGCAGAAGAACATCTCCCAGGGGCGCCTCGACGAGTACAACGCGGCGCTCGACAGCCGCGATCGGCTGCGCAGCGGGGCCCTCATCGCCCTGGGCGCGGCCGGCGCGCTCGGCGCGACGGGGCTCGTCCTCTTCGAGCTCGACGACCCGTCGCTCCCGCGTGAGCCGAAGCGGGACGCTGCGCGCGCGCATGGGCCCGCGGTGTCGCTCGATCTAGGGCTGCTCGGCGTGGGCGCGCACGGCACCTTCTGACGGCGCGCAGCCGTATCTCACGGCGGTGGCAGCCAGCTCGTCAGGATGCACTCGTTCGCCAGGCAGTGCTGGTACCCCTCGAGGACCTGCCGC
Organism: Byssovorax sp.; assembly: GCA_046351295.1. GTDB lineage: Bacteria > Myxococcota_A > Polyangia > Polyangiales > Polyangiaceae > JAXLYT01. The sequence goes on along the minus strand of JAXLYT010000005.1, from coordinate 212,897 downwards.
CCCGCTTGCCCCTCCGGCGTGTCGTCGCAGGCGATGCAGTCCTTGAAGGTCGTGCAGCTCGACACGCAGTCGAGGTACTTCTGGCAGTCGGCGCTCTTCAGGCATGCGGCGCGCGCCGTCTTGCAGTCGCCCTTGTCCATGAAGAGGCGGCAGGTGTTGTAGTCGTCCGGGTAGGGCGAGCAGGGGGGCATGCACGGCGCGGAGGCGGCGCAGTTCACGACGGCGAGGTGCTTCTGCTTCGCGCCGGCATGCTCCTCCTGGCACTTCACCTGGCACTGCCCCTCCTCGGCCGGCGCGTCGATCGCGCTCAGGTGGGAACACACGGTCTCGATGCATGCCTCGATGGCCACGCACTCGTCGTCGCACGCGGCGATCTCGGCGGCGCAGGTGGTGTCGAGGCAGTTGTCGCACTCGCTCCAGGGGCCGGCGTCGGCGCTCGGGCCGAACCCGCCGACCCCCGTGCTCCCGCCGGATCCGCCGGAGCCACCCGATCCGCCCGTGCCTCCGTCGGGCTTGTCGTTCGGGTCGGTGCACACCTTGTCGATGCAAGCGAGGGGCGCGGCGCAGTCGTCGGTGTTGGTGCAGCTCTCGCCGGCGCCGCCCTTGCGCGGCTCCGTCCCGGAGCTGCAGCCGCTGCCCGGCAGGAGCGAGAGCGCGCCCAGGCAGAGGCCGAGGCCGACGGTGACGAGGCGCAGAGGTCCGAATCGCATCCTCGGAGAGTGCCACAGATCGACCCGCCGCCGGGCCACTTTGCGCGCGCGGCGAGGGCCACCCGGGTCAGCGCGCGGGGACGCGATCGTCGCCCTCGCGGCGCGTCACGCCCTCGCGATCGAGCTGCTCGAGCAGGACGATGATCTGCTTGCGCCCGAGGCCGGTCATCTCCTTCATCTCGGCGATGGTGATCTTCGGCGAGGCGGCGAGGTGGGCCAGCACCTTGTCGCGCAGGGCGTCGAAGGAGGCGCGGGAGAACCAGAGCTCGCCGGTGTGCACGGCCTGCTTCTCGCGCACCATCTTCGCGAGGATGGCCTTCACTTCCCGGGGCTGCGCGCCGGTCGCCTCTTTCATGGCGAGCTCGGTCATCCCCTTGAGGCCGGCCTCGGCGAGGCAGCGGATCGCGACGGCCAGCGCGCCGGCCACCGCGCCGCCCAGCGCAGCGCCGCCGGGCATGCGCGCGATGTCGCCCTCGATCACGAGCGGCTCTCCCTTGAGATCGCCTGTCTTCTCCGCGGCGAGCCGGATCGCGGCCTCGGCCGCCTCGGGGCCGGCCAGCGCGCCGAGCTTCTGCCGGAGGGTCTCGGTGCCGAGCCCGCGGTCGAGCGGGGCGCGGGCGTGGTGCTCGATCACCAGGGCGCGGGCGCGGGCAGCCAGATCGAGCAGCCGGTCGCGGGCGATCCAGCCATGGCCCTTGATGGCGGTGATCTCGCCCTTGTGGCTCAGGCTCTCGCCGGCCTTGCGCAGGGCCTCCGCGCCCACCACGAAGCGCGCGCCGAGCGCGCCCGAGGCGAGCGGGCGGGGCGCGAGCTCCTCCACGAGCGCGCGCATCGTGGCCGCGGGCTCTCCGCGGAGCAGGGCGGCGAGGGCGGCGCGGCGCTTGTCGCGCGGGCGCTTCTTCGGCGGATCGGCGTCGAGCACCACGCCCCCACCGAGCACGGCGCCGTTCGGCCCGTCGATGTCGGAGCCGCGCAGCACGAAGCGATCGCCGCCGATCACCACGAGCGGCTGGCTCAGGCGGAGGCGGTAGAGCCGATCCTGCGGGGGCTCGGGCGCCGCGTCTCTCGGGGCCTTCTTCGCGGCCTTCGCAGGCGCTTCTTCCACCGCCGGCGCGGCCTCGGGCTCGGCGATGGGCGAGACCCGGGCCGTCGTGTGGGCCGTCCCGACGTAGAGCGAGACGCCCTGGCCGCGGCGGAGCTTCGCGTCGGCGCGCAGGGACACATCGATGACCCTCGTGGCACGAACGCGTCCATCGTCCGTCACCAGGTCACCGCGGTGCACGGCGTCAACGGCCAGGCCCGCGAGGTTCACGGCCAGCCGGGTCGGCGCCTCCGCGATCGGCACGGCCTTGTCGTGGATGTGCAGGCCCCGCGCGCTCGTGCCCTGCACGGCCTCGGCGCCGGCCACGAAGAGCGGCGCGCCGAGGGCGATCTTCCCTTCTACCAGCGTCCCCGTCACCACGGTGCCCGCGCCCTTCACCGAGAAGACCCGGTCGACGGACAGGCGCGCGCGGCCTCCGTGCGGCGGCGGAGGGAGCGCGCGGAGGGCCCGCTCCACCGCGGCGCGCACCGCGTCGATGCCCTCGCCGGTGCGGGCCGAGCAGAGCACCACCTCGGTCTCGAAGCGGCCGCGGCAGAGCTCGGCCGCCTCTTCTCCGGCGAGCGCCGCGAGCTCGGGCCCCGCGCGATCGAGCTTCGTCACCGCGATCACCGCGCGCTTGATCCCGAGCAGCTCGCAGGCCGCCACATGCTCGCGCGTCTGGGGCATCACGCCCTCGTCGGCCGCCACCACGAGGAGCACGAGCTCGATCCCGATCGCCCCGGCGATCATGGTGTGCACGAGCTTCCGGTGCCCCGGGACGTCGATGAGGCTCACCTCGATGCCGCTGCCGAGCGTCCACGGCGCGAAGCCGAGCTCGATGGTGATCCCCCGGCGCTTCTCCTCCGGTAGCCGATCGGTGTCGACGCCGGTGAGCGCGCGCACCAGGGTCGTCTTGCCGTGATCGACGTGGCCGGCCGTGCCGAGGACGAAGCGCCGCACGGGCCGACCTTACCGCAAACCGCGCCCACCTGCGGCGAGGGTTGTGCCCGGCGCGCCTCCCCGCTACACCATCCGGCGGAAGCGCGTGGTCGGCTGGCGCCACCCCCGGTCTTCAAAATCGGTGCGAGGCAGCTCCGCTGTCTTGGGCAGGTTCGATTCCTGTGCGCTTCCGCCAAGGGGGCTCCTCGGAAGGGGCTCCTCGGGGCTCATGCGCGGTGACCCCTGAAACTTCCGCCGCAGCGGGGCGGGTGCTACCTTCGAGGGGCCATGCCTTTGCACCGACGGCCCCGCCTTCGCGCTCGCGGCTTCACCCTCGCCGAGCTGATGATCGTGGTGGCCATCATCGGGGTGATGGCCGCGATGGCGATCACCGGCTACCGCAAGCACGTCAACGCCGCGGGCATGGGCGAGGGCAAGTCGATGATCCAGAGCATCCGCGCGGCCGAGGAGGCCTACAAGGCGGAGATGCTCGTCTACCTCGGCCCCTCGGCGACGCTCGACGACTACTACCCGCAGTCCGACAAGCTCCCCAACGACAAGAAGTGGAACTGGATCCAGAACGGCGACGCCCGGTACACCGATCCCGCGATCGGCTGGAAGCTCCTCAACGTGCAGGCCGACGCGCCCGTCCGCTACGGCTACGCGGTGGTGGCCGGCTTCGGGCCCCCGATGGCCGCGCCCATCGGCTTCGGCGTGGCGCCCACCCTCCCCACGCCGACGCTCGGCCAGCCCTGGTTCGTCGTCCAGGCCTACAACCGCCGCACCCTCGCGCTGCCCCCCGTGATCATGATCAGCAGCTCGATGAGCTCCGAGATCTACGTCGAGGGCGACGGGAACTAGGCCGCCCGTCCAAAGCCCCGGGGCTAAAGCCCCGGGCTACACGAAGGAAGCCCGCCTTCGCGGGCTTGCGTCGTGCTGATTTGAACGGGCCTTCGACGCCGGTCAGGGGGCCGGTTCGCCGCCGTCCGGTGCGGGCGCAGCCTGTCCCGCGATCGCGGCGGACAGCAGCTCGCTCACCATCCGGGTGAGATCGGCGATGGCTGCGTCGGCGCGCGTCTGCGCCTGCGCGAGCGTCACGATCCTCTGCTCGGCGCGGGAGAGCGCGCCTTCGAGGGACGCGATCCTCGCCTCGAGCGCGGCGCGATCCGGATCGATCGGCGCGGCGGCCGGGGGCGCTTCAGGCGCGGGCGCGATGGGCGGCGCGGCGGGCTGTCGCTCGGGCGCGACGGAGAGCGACTCGAGATCCACGCGCGCGGGCGAGATCGGCGGCCGCGCCGGCGCGGGCTCGCGGCGGAGCACGGGCGCGGAGCCCTCCGGCACGATCGGGCGCTCCTTGGCCGGCGGGGCCTCGACCTCTTCGTTGGAGCTCGAAGCGATCCGGTGCAGGCTGCTCCCCAGCTCGCGCAGGGGCACCGGCGCGAGCAGCCCGCCGAAGGGGACGGCGAAGTATTTCTCGGGATCCTGCACGAGGAGGAGGAAGAGGGTCGCGCTGCGGATCCTCGGGAAATTGCGGCGTTGCAGGCTCTCCACCGAGGCCTCTTCGAGCCAGACGCGGAGGCGCGGGGCGAACGAGGGGTTGCCCGGGTTGCCGGTCCGGAGGTCGTCGAGCGCGCGCTCGGTCACGAAGCGAAGGCGCGCGATGTCGAGCCCGTAGTGGCGCACGAGGAGCATGAAATCCGAGCCCTCGTCGTCGAGCAGGCCGAGCAGGACATGCTCGCTCTGGATCTCGTAGTGCTTGCGCTTCATGCACCGCTCGAGGCCTTTTTCGAGGGCCCGCGTCGAGCGGCGGGTGAGGCGGCGGACGAGATCCGTGAGCTCCATGGTCGGCATCGGGTCCGATCGTAGGAGACAGGGCGGCCGGGCGCGAGGGCGATGGCACGGGCCATGCGGGCCCGGGGGAATCCCGCTCGAAATCGGCCGATTTTCCCGGTCCTCCCGCGGGGCCGGGCGCAGGTCCTGCACCCGGGCACGAAGCGCTTTCGCACAAAGGAGAACCGTCATGCACGTGCTTCTGGTGGGCGCCGAGCTGGAGGAGAACCTGGCGCTTCGTTACCTCGGGGCTGCGCTGGTCGAGGCCGGGCATACCGTCGACTTCGTCCCCTTCGAGAACGCGGCACAGGCGGACCATGTGCTCGCCCAGGTGAGGGAGAAGCCGCCGGGCGTCGTGGGCCTGTCGATGACCTTCCAGTTCCGGGCGCGCGAGTTCGGTGCCCTGGCCGAGGCGCTGCGCGCGGAGGGGTTCCGCGGGCACATCACGGCGGGCGGGCACTTCCCGACCTTCGCGTTCCGCGAGGTGCTCGCGAGCTTCCCCGCGCTCGACAGCGTGGTGCGCCACGAGGGCGAGGAGACCTTGCCGGAGCTCTGCGCCGCGCTCGCCGCGGGCCGCCCGCTCGACGCCGTGCGCGGCCTCGTCTTCCGCAGGCAGGGCGCGATCATCGAGAACCCGACCCGCCCGCTGATCGAAGACCTCGACGCCCTCCCCTTCCCCCTGCGCATCGGCCAGCCGCAGACGCACCTCGGCGTCCCCGCGGCCTTCCTGGTCGGCACGCGCGGCTGCTACGGGCACTGCACCTTCTGCTGCATCCACGCCTACCTCAAGGAGGCCGGCGGCTCGATGTACCGGGCCCGCAGCCCCGAGAACGTGGCCGACGAGATGGCCGAGCTGCGCCGGACGCGCGGCGTGCGGATGTTCGTCTTCCACGACGACGACTTCTTCACCCGCGATCACGATCGCGACTACGCGCGCCTCGTCGCCCTGCGCGACGCCCTCCGCGCGCGCGGCGTGGACGACATCGCGACCGTGGTGAAGGCCCGCCCCGACGACGTGGACGCGCGGGTGTTCTCGGTGCTCGAGGAGATCGGCCTGCTCCGCGTGTACCTCGGCATCGAGGCCGGCTCGACCGAGGGCCTGCGCACGCTCGGCCGCGGGGTCGATCTCACCCAGAACCACCGGGCGCTCTCGTTCCTCCGCGATCACGATCTCTACACGTGTTTCAACATGCTCCTCTTCGATCCGGAGTCGACCCTGCGCTCCCTCCGGCAGAGCCTCGGATTTTTGCGCAGCTACGCCGACGTGCCGATGAACTTCTGCCGGACGGAGATCTACGTGGGCACGCCGCTGATGCACAAGCTCGCCCGCGAGGGCCGGCTGCGCGGCGATGTCTTCGGCTGGGACTACTCCATCCGCGAGCCCGCTGCCGAGCGCGCCTTCCGCGTGTTCGCCGACGCCTTCCTCGATCGCAACTTCCGCTGCGACGGCCTGATGAACGCGACGCTCGGCCTCGGCTACCACCTGCACCTGCTCCGTACGTTCTACCCGGGCGCGCTCACCTCCTCGCTGCGCAAGCTGGTGACCGAGACGACGCGCAAGGTGAACCTCGATTGCGTCGAACGAATGGACAAAATCCTCGATTTCGCGGCCTCCCCCGCATCGGAAGACACCGCCCGCCACGCGGATTTCACCGCCCGGATGACCGACGACGTGGAGCGCGCGAGCCGGTCGCTCGAGGACGAGGTGGCCTTCGCGACCGAGGAGATCGTCAAGGCCGCGTTCTCGCCGCGCCAGCAGAAGCCGGCCCGCGCGCTCTCCGCCTGGCAAGCCGTGACGGCCGCGACCCTGGCCCTCGCGCCCCTCGCCTGCGACCCGGTGCCGCACCCACCGCCGCCCGATCCGCTGCCGCCTCCCACGCTCGCCGGCCCGCCCGACGCAGGGCAAGTGGAGCAGCTCCCACCGCCCGATCCACCGCCTCCCCCGGTGATCGTCGTGCCTGACGGAGGCGCGGTGATGCCGCCGATGGATCCGCCGCCCCCGCCGGTGAAGAAGCCCCCGAAGACCGACGGCGGAGCGCCGCGCCCGGTGTTCAACCCGCCTCCGCCGCCCGATCCGCTGCCTCCGCCGAAGATCAAGCCGTAACGCAGCTATCGAGCACCCTCGAACGGCGCGGTCACGAGCGCCGTGTACGTCGACCGCACGGGCCCCATGTCGCTCCGGTAAAGCACCATGCCCGTGATCCGCGTCTCGCCGAAGTCCTCGTCGATCTTCGGCAAGCACGCGGCGAGCGCCGGATCCCCCTTGGATTCACGGGAGCGCGCGAGCGAAAGGTGAGGCGTGAACACGCGCGTCTCCGGCGTGAACCCGAGCGGCACGAGCGCATGCTCGGTCGCGTGGTGAAGCGCCCTGAGCTTCTCGATCTCGCCGTGCACGCCCACCCAGATCGTCCGCGGATGACGGGGGGATCCGAAGGCCCCGCCCTGACCGAAGCGCAGCGAAAAGGGCGCTGTTGCGGCGGCAACCTGCCCCATCGCAGCCTCGATCTGCGGAAGTTTCTCGACCGGCTGCTCGCCCAGGAACACCAGTGTCAGGTGAAAGCCCGCGGGATCGATCCACTTGGAGCGGGGGGAGATCGGGTGAAGAGAGGCGGCTGCGCGCTCGATCCGCTGTCGCACTTCGAGCTCCGGATCGACCGCGATGAAAAGTCTGACCATGTCCATGGGAATGGTCTATTTTTAACGCAAAGACGCAAAGGCGCAAAGGCGCAAGAAGAGAGAGAAAGAGCCTTCGTATCCGTTCACGGGGCATATGGTCATGATCCTACGTGCGCTATGTGATCCATGCGAATGGGTCTGTTCGGTCGGGGAAAAAGGTGATGGGAATGAGGCATGGGCCGCGATTGGCGAGACGACCGGATTGCCGAGCTGGAGGGAAAGCTCGAGGTCGCGCTTGCCCGAATCTCGGTGCTCGAAGCGCTGGCGAGACGGCCGAGCTCGATGCGAAATTCGAGGCCGCGGTCGCCAAGATCGCCACGTTGGAGGAAAAGCTTCGGTGTCGTGCGCAATTCCTCGAAGCCGCCTTCGAGCGACCCTCCTTCCGGCCGAAGCCCCCGGCCGGCCGAGCGGACGCAAACCGGGAGGGCAGCCCGGTCACGAAGGGCATCAGCGTGCGCTCGTGCCGGCCCACGAAGTGGACAAGCGCGTCCCATGTTTTCCCGACCGCTGCCGCCGATGTCATGCCGGCCTGATGGGCAGCGACGCGTCGCCCACCTGCATCAGGTCTTCGAGTTGCCGAGGTGAAGCCCTTCGTCACCCAGTACGAGCTTCATGCGCCGATATGCCCAGCTGTGGGGCCCGCACCAGGGCCGATTGCCGACGGGTGCCTGCTGGGGCCTTCGGGCCGAGCGTCACCGCGGTCGTGGCGTTGCTCATGGGCGTCTACGCTGGCAAGCGACCCGTCGAGATGCTGATGGCCGACCTCTTCGGCTTGACGATGAGCGTGCGCGTCGTGGCCTGCCAGGAGCAGGCCGCCCTTGCGCCGAAGCGCCGCACGCCGAGGTGCACGCCTACGTCCAGGCGCACCCGGTCAAGCACGCCGACGAGACGGTGGCGAGAGGCTCGGTCGCGTGTGGCTGACCGCGGTGACCTCGTTCGTGACGGTGTTCCTCGTGCAGGCGCGGCGCAGCACCGATGCGGCGCGCGCTGCTCGGCGATACCTGCGGTGTCTTGATCACCGATCGATGGGGCGCCATGGCTTTGGCCCGACTCGCGAGACAGCTCTGCTGGGCCCATCTCAAGCGCGACTTCATCAAAATCCAGGAGCGCGGAGGTCCTGATGCGACTCGCTGCGGCCCTGCTGGCCGAGCGAGACCAGATGTTTGCGTGGTGGCATCGGGTTCGCGACGGAACGCTCGCCCGTCGACCTTCCGGCGCTACATGAAGCCCCTTCAGGATCGGTCTACCATCGCTGAGAGGGGATGGTGCACGGATCCGCAGACCATGAAAACATGCCGCTGCTGCGCAAGCGCCGACGCACTGTGGACGTTTCATCGCGAGGGCGTAGAGCCGACGAACAACGCCGCAGAGCTGCGCATTCGCCATGCGGTGCTCTGGCGGAAGACCTCGTATGGGACCCACAGCCCGGACGGCAGCCGCTTCGTCGAACGCGTACTCACCGCGCACGCGACGTGCGGCAGCAGAACCAATGTCCTCGACTTCCTCCGCGAAGGCTTGCGTTGCTGCGTCAGCCATGCTCCGTCCCCGTCGCTTCTGCCACAGCCCACCTGAGCCGCTTTGGCTCTGTTCGCTCATGCGGAGTAGGGCGTGAACGGATACGAGCCTTCTTCCCCGTCTTTTTGCGTCTTTGCGCCTTTGCGCCTTTGCGTTAAATAAAAATCTCGCACATCATCGCACGGCTGTGCGCAGCTTCAACTGCCCAGGTGCTCGCGCAGGAAGGCGAGCGTGCGCTCCCTGGCGAGCGCCGAGGCGACTTCGTTGAAATCGGCTCGCTCGGTGCAGTTGAAGCCGTGCCCGGCCGCGTACACGTGCACGGGCACATCGGGGTGGGCCTTCTGGATCGCCTCACGGTCCTCCGCCGGGATGAGCGCGTCTTTTTCGCCGAAGTGGAGCAGGACTGGCACCTTCGGGGACTCGTGGTTGAACTGGATGATCTGCCCGCCGTAATAGGCCACGGCGCAGCGCACGGGCAGGTTGCAGGCGGCGCGCCAGGCGAGGGAGCCGCCCCAGCAGAAGCCGATGACGGCCACGTTGCCGTTCACCCCGAGCGCGCCGGCGGCGGCCTGGATATCGAGGAGCGGTGGATCCCAGCCGATCGCGGCCCGGAGCGCCCTGCCCTCCACGGTCGCCTCGGGCGTATAAGGCAGCTCCACCTGGGTCTTTTGCCGGTCGAAGATGGCCGGGGCGATGGCCGCGTATCCCTCCCGGGCGTAGCCCTCGCACAGGGCGCGGATATGGCTGTTGACCCCGAAGATCTCCTGCACGACGACGATCCCGCCTGCCGCGCTCTCCTTCTCGGGGAGAGCGCGGTAGGCGTCGAGGCCGTGGCCGTCCTGGGCTGTGAGGCGAATCCACTCACCCATGGTCGCCTCCAGGCTCAGGTGCGGCTCTGCCGGGCGGCGAGGGTCGCGTCGAGGCCGCCGGGCACGAAGTCGGTGCCCTTCTGCACGCGATCGTCCCAGGTCTCCGGGGGCTTGCCGCTGTCGCGCTGGGCCATGGTGATGCAGCCGGCGACGGGGCACACGAGGGCGCAGAGGTTACAGCCGATGCACTCGTCCTCGTCGACGAAGGGCACGCGGGCGCCGGGCGTCCCGGCCTTGGCGGTCACCGCCCGATCGGGGATGACGCTCGGGATGTGCACGTGACCGGCCTTGCGGGCCTGCTCCTCGGTGCGACCGGGGAGGTGGATGCACTGGTGGGCGCCATCCATGCAGGCCACGTAGCAGAGCTGGCAGCCGATGCACTTTTCGGGGTTGATGTCGGCGACGACCTTGTAGGAGAGGTCGAGCTCGCCCCACTCCTTGTAGTTCGGCACGGCGAGGCCCCGCAGCTCGTTCACCGACTTCATCCCTCGCTGGTCGAGGTAGTCGCTCAGGCCCTCGATCATGTCTTCGACGATGCGATAACCGTAGTGCATCACGGCGGTGCACACCTGCACGCTCGTCGAGCCGAGGGCGATGAACTCGGCGGCGTCGCGCCAGTTGGAGATACCGCCGATGCCGGAGATCGCGAGCTTGCCGATCTGCGGGTGGCGGGTGAGCTGGCTCAGCAGGTGGAGGGCGATGGGCTTGACGGCGGGGCCGCAATAACCACCGTTCGTGGACGCTTTGCCCACCTGGGGGATGGGCACCATCGAGTCGAGATCGACGCCGATGATCGATTTGATGGTGTTGATGAGCGAGATGGCGGGCGCCCCGGAGCGCACCACCGCTTCACCGGGCTCGGTGATGTCGCCGATGTTCGGGGTGAGCTTGACGATGACGGGCGTCTTCGCGAACGAGACGGCCCAGCGGGCGATCTCCTCGAGCACCTTGGGCTCGTTGCCCACGGCGGAGCCCATGCCGCGCTCGCACATGCCGTGCGGGCAGCCGAAGTTGAGCTCTAACCCGTCGGCCCCGGCGTCCTCGGCCTTCTGGATGATCTCCCGCCACTCTTCCTTCGTCTCGACCATGAGCGAGGCGATGACGGTGTGCTTGGGGTAGCGCCGCTTCACCTCGCGGATCTCCCGGAGGTTCACCTCGAGGGGGCGGTCGGTGATGAGCTCGATGTTGTTGAGGCCCACGAGGCGAGTGTTGCCGTAGTCGACGCCGCCGAAGCGGCTCGACACGTTGACGATCGGGTTGCCGAGCGTCTTCCACACGGCGCCGCCCCAGCCGGCGTCGAAGGCGCGCATGATCTGGTCGCCCGTGTTGGTGGGCGGCGCCGAGGCCAGCCAGAAGGGGTTCGGGCTCTTGATGCCGCAGAAGTCGATGGACAGATCGGCCATGATCGCAAACTCCCTTAACCCTGAAAGGTCACGTGCATTGCCTGCACGGCGACGCGCGCCTCGGCGACGGCGTTGACGACCTCTTTGCCACCGTTCACGCAGTCACCCCCGCTGTACACCTTGGGGTTGCCCGTCCGCCCCGTGGCCTTGTCGACCACCACGCGGCCCTTGCCGTCGAGCTCCACGCCCGGGAAGGCCAAAGCCACCTGCGTCGCCCGGTTCTGCCCGATGGCCACCACGATGAGATCGGCCGGGATGTCTTCTTCCGGCTCGCCGGCAGCGGGCTTTCCGCCCTTGGCCGGGGCCACGCGCAGGGCCTTGACCCGACCGCCGTCGCGCACCACCGCGATCGGCGCGCGGTTCTCGACGAGGCGCGCCCCGTCGAGGCGGGCCGCGGCCATCTCGTGCTCGTAGCCGCTCATCTCGGCCTCGCTGCGGCGATAGACCATCACCGCCTCGACGCCGAGCAGGGCGAGCTCGTGCACGACGTCGATCGCCGTGTTGCCGCCGCCGACGACGATCGCCTTCTTCACCCCGTCGAGGGTCAGCGACGGATCGGCCTTGATCCGCTCGATCAAGGCCGTCGCGCCCACCACGCCCTCGCCGTCTTCGCCCGGCACGCCGAGGGCCGAGTCGGCGCCGAGGCCGAGGCCGAGGAAGACCGCGTCGTAGTCGGCCAGCAGCGCCTTCGCGGAGACCTGCCCGGGGCCGGCCTCGCCGCTCACCACCTCGACGCCGAGGCGGAGCTCGATGTCGCCGAGGCCGAGCACCCAGGCGATCTCGTCGAGCGCCTCGCCGCCCTTCATCTTGTAGGGCGCGATGCCGAGCGTGTTGAGCCCGCCCGGCGTCTTCTTGCGCTCGAAGATCACGGCCTTGTGCCCCTCGAGGGCGAGCCAGCCCGCGGCGGCGATCGACGCGGGGCCGGAGCCGATGAGCGCGACCTTCTTGCCCGTGGACGGCTTCTTCTTGAAGAGCGCCGGATCCTTGGCGAGCGTCTCCTCCACCGCGTAGCGCTGCAGGCGCCCGATCTTGATCGGGTCGCGCCCCCAGCCGTTGTAGACGCAGGCCCCGGCGCAGAGCACCTCGACCGGGCAGACCTGCCCGCAGGACTCGCCGAGCAGGTTCTGCGTCAGGATGGTGCGCGCGGCGCCCTTGACGTTGCCCGTCGAGATCTTGTGGATGAAGGTCGGGATGTCGATGGCCGTGGGGCACGCCTTGATGCAGGGCGCGTCGGCGCAGTAGAGGCAGCGGTTCGCCTCGGCCATCGCCTCGGCGGGCGAGTAGGCCGGCTTCTTCTCCTCGAAGCGCTCTTCGAGACGTCCTTGGGGCAGGCGGAGAGGGCGGAGATCGTCCATTCGCGTCGTCCTGTCAGGTGGGTGATGATCGTGGTGAGCGCGCCTCAGGGGAGGAGCTTGACCATGTCGTCGTAGGTCTCGGGGCGGCGATCGCGGTAGAACTGCCAGGTGCGCCGCACCTCCTCGATCATGTCGAGGTTCATCTCGGCCACGACGAGCTCGTCGTTGTCCTCGCTGCCGACGGCGAGGAACTGCCCGCGCGGGTCGACGAAGTAGCTCGATCCGTAGAACTTGCCGATGTTCCACGGCGCCTCGGTGCCGACGCGGTTCGAGGCCGCGACGAAGTAGCCGTTGGCGACCGCGTGGGCCGGCTGCTCGAGCTTCCAGAGGTACTGCGAGAGGCCCGCCACGGTGGCCGACGGGTTGAAGACGATCTCCGCGCCGTGGAGGCCGAGCAGGCGCGCGCCCTCGGGGAAGTGGCGGTCGTAGCAGATGTACACGCCGACGCGCGCGTAGCGCGTCTGGAACGTCGGGTAGCCGAGGTTTCCGGGCTTGAAGAAGTACTTCTCCCAGAAGCCGTTCGTCTGGGGGATGTGGTTCTTCCGGTACTTGCCGAGGTAGGTGCCGTCGGCGTCGATCACGGCGGCGGTGTTGTAGTAGACGCCCGCGAGCTCGCGCTCGTAGACGGGGATGACCATCGCCATCTGGTACTTCTTCGCGTACTCGGCGAGGCGCGCGACCGTGGGGCCGGGCACCTCCTCGGCGATGTCGCACCACTTCGACTCCTGCGAAGGGCAGAAGTAAGGGCCGTTGAACATCTCCTGCAGGCCGAGGATCTGCACGCCCTTCTTCCCTGCCTCCTCGATGAGGGGCAGGTGCTTCTCGAACATCGCCTCGCGCACCTGAGGGACGGTGGCGTTCGGGTCGTTCAGGGGGTTACTGCACTGGATCAAACCGCCGATGACGTTTCGTGCCATGTGTTGTTCCTCTGCGGGCTAGTACCACCGGGTGATGACGACCTTGCGCTCGGTGTAGAAGTCGATGGCCTGCGGGCCGTGGGCCTTGGTGTCGCCGAAGAAGCTCGCCTTCTGGCCGCCGAAGGGGAAGAAGGCCATCGGCGCGGCGACGCCGATGTTGACGCCCACCATGCCGGCCTGGATGCGCTGCTGGAAGGTGCGCGCGGCCTTGCCGCTCGTCGTGTAGATGGACGCGGCGTTGCCGAGCTCGCTCCGGTTCGCGATCTCGATCGCCTCGTCGAGGTTCTTCGCCTTCATCAGGCAGAGCACCGGCCCGAAGATCTCCTCGGTCGTGATGATCATGCCGGGCTTCACGTCCTCGAAGATCGTCGGGCCGACGTAGAAGCCGCCGGGCTTGCCGGGCACCGTGGCGCCGCGCCCGTCGACGAGGAGCTTCGCGCCCTCGGCGAGGCCCTTCTCGATGTAGCCGAGCACCTTGGCCTTGTGGGCGGCGGAGATCACCGGGCCCATCGTGACCTTCGGGTCCGAGCCGTCGCCGAGGACGACGCTCTTGGCGGCCGCGACGAGGCCCTCGCGCAGCCGGTCGTAGGCCTCGCCCACGCCGACGACCACGCTGCCCGCGAGGCAGCGCTGGCCCGCGCACCCGTAGGCGCTCTCGGCCACGTTGGCGACCGACTTGTCCATCTCGGCGTCGGGCATCACGAGCATGAAGTTCTTCGCGCCGCCGAGGGCCTGCACGCGCTTGCCGGTCTCCGCGCACGCCTTGTAGACGTGGTGCGCGACCGGGGTCGATCCGACGAAGGAGACGCCGGCGATGCCCTTGTGCGCGCAGAAGGCGTTCACCACGTCCTTGCCGCCGTTCACGAGGTTCAGCACGCCGGGCGGCAGGCCGATGCTCTCGATGAGCTGGAAGATGCGCCGCTGCGTGAGGGGCACCTGCTCCGAGGGCTTGAGGATGAAGGTGTTGCCGGTGGCGATCGCGTACGGCAAAAACCAGAGCGGCACCATCGGGGGGAAGTTGAAGGGCGCGATGGCGGCGAAGACGCCCATCGGCTGGCGGATGGTCATCGAGTCGATGCCGGTCGCCACGTCGGAGAGGCTCTGCCCCATCATCAGCGTGGGGATGCCGGCGGCATGCTCGACGTTCTCGATGCCGCGGCCGAAGTCGTTCAGCGACTCGGCCATGGTCTTGCCGTGCTCGGCGGTGCAGATGGCGGCGACCTCTTCCTTGTGCTGATCGAAGATCGCCTTGAGCTTGAAGAGGAAGCGGGCGCGCTGGACGGGCGGCGTGGCGCTCCAGCCGGGGAAGGCGGCCTGCGCGGCCTTGACGGCGGCGTCGACATCGCCGGCGGTGGAGAGGGGCACCTTGGCGAGGACCTCGCCCGTCGCCGGGTTGGTCACGTCGAGGAGGGTCGTCCCGGTGGACTTGACCCAGGCGCCGTTGATGTAGTTGTCGAGCACGAGCTGCATGAGAAGAACCTCCTCGGCCGGAGGCCCCGAGGGCCACGCGGGTGCCAAGCGGGCTCGGACATGGATAAAACTTGATCCATGTCGCCGTCGACGGACGGAATACGCCGGGCAACGTAGCGCTACACGTCCTTCGCCTTGGGAGTCAAGGCGAGCGGCTCATCCCTCGACCCATTCTCGGAGGACGGGCGCCGCGTCGATGGAGACGCGGCCCGCGGCGAGCACCTGGTCGAGGCCGCGATCTCGTTCGAGCGCGGCCTCGACGCGGAGCAGCGCGGGCAGGTAGACGGCCTCCCGGCCCAGGCCGCCGCCGCGGTGGACGCGCGCGGCGATGCGCAGCGCGTCCGGGACGGCGGCGCCGCGCTCCACGAGGAGGTCGGCGGTGGAGACGAAAGAGGCCCCGCGCTCCACCGAGCGCGCGGCCAGGTGGCGGAGGGCGATCTCCCGGCGGCGGCCTCGATCGAGGAAGCCCGCGGCGCGCTCGAAGAGCAGGGCGCGCCCCTCTTGATCGTCGGAGCCGCGGGCCGTGCCGACCGCGAAGATGCCGAGCCGGTGCCGGGCCGAGGCCAGGCGAGGCAGGACATGCCCCTCGATCTCGTGCAGGACCGTGCGCTCGACGTCGCGCACGGAGAGCATGCGGGCCGCGACGACCTGCACGAAGCCGTCGCCCGTGGCCGCGAGCGAGGCGATGTTGGGGCTCACCACGGCGCGGATCGGCAGGCGGCGGCGGCCGATCTCGCGCCGCAGGCGGGAGAGGAGCGAGCGCGGATCGGCCTCGTCGTCGCTCCGCACGCAGGGCAGCTCATCGGGTGAAGGGGCCGCCGCCTCGGGCTCGTCGAGCCAGGTGACGGCGAGGGCGTCGGCGTCCGTGTCGAACCGATCGCGCCGGGCGTAGCGCCTGCGCGCCGCCGCCCAGAGGCCCGGGGTGCCCGCGTGCTCGCAGAGCGCGGCCTCCTCGGCGAGCTCGCGGGCCCGCGCGGCGTAGACGACCCCGAGCGCGCCCTCGGCGTCGAGCGCGTCGCCGAGGTCTTCGAGCGTGCGGCGCAGGCGGGCGTCGAGCGGGGTACGCTCGTACTCGAAGCGGGGCTCGGCGCGGCGCAGCGGGAAGCCGCGCCCGAGGCGATCGAGCTCCTCGCGCAGGTTGCGCGGGGTGTTGGCGGCGATGACGCGGATCTGGATCGACGCGCCCGCGAGCGCGCGCCCGGCCTGCAAGGCCCACCGCGGCACCGGGGCGCGGCGCGGCGCGATCTCTCGTCGGGCAGACTTCACCACGGCGCGATGGTAGCGCGAACGCCGCTCACCCTCTCAGAGCAAATTCGCGGCGAGCTCCGCGAGCTCGCTGCGCTCGCCCTTGGCGAGGACCACGTGCCCGGCGATCTTCTCGCGCTTGAAGCGGTCGGCGACGACGGAGAGGCCGTTCGAGGCGTGGTCGACGTAGGGGTTGTCGATCTGGTGCGGATCGCCCGTGAGGATGATCTTCGTCCCCTCGCCGCAGCGGGTGATGATCGTCTTGACCTCGTGCGGGGTGAGGTTCTGCGCCTCGTCGACGATGAGGTACTGGTGCGGGAGGCTGCGGCCGCGGATGTAGGTGAGCGGCTCGACCTGCACCGTCCCGTTCTCGAGCAGCTCCAGGAAGCCGCGCGAGCCGTGCCCGCCCTGCCCGCCCTTCGATCCGCCGTTCGAGAAGAGGAACTCGGGGACGTCGAAGATCGGCTGCATCCGGTTGCGGAAGCACTCGTCGACGTCGCCGGGCAAAAGCCGAGGTCGCGGCCGACGATCGGCCGGCTCACGAGCAGGCGCGAGAGTAGGCGTTGTCCTCGGTCGTGCGCTTGAGGCCGGCGGCGAGGGCGAGCAGCGTCTTGCCCGTGCCGGCCTTGCCGATCAGCGTGATGAGCCGCACCGAGTCGTCGAGGAGCAGATCGAAGGCGAAGGCCTGCTCGCGGTTGCGCGGGCGCACGCCCATCACCCCTTCGCGCCCGACGCGGAGGGCGAGGATCTCGTTGCGGGCCGCGTCGTAGCGGCCGAGCGCGGTGTGCCCCGGGGCGCTCGCGTCGCGGAGCATCACCGCGGCGTTGGGGTAGAGCGTGGCGAGGGCGGGCGCCTCGACGTGGCCGTACTGGAAGAACGAGTCGATGTCGCTCGCCTGCATCTCCAGGTCGAAGACCGAGTGCTCGATCTCCGGGTCCTGCACCCGCTGGTTCTCGAAGGTCTCCGCCGTCACCCCGAGCGCGTCGGCCCGGATGCGGAGGTTCGTGTCCATCGTGACGAAGACGGTGGGCTTGTCCTGATCGCGATCGCGCACCTCGATCGCCGTCTGGAGGATCGCGAGGTCCTGCGAGTTCGACTCGAGGCCGACGAGGGCCGTCGGGCGCTTCTCGGGGATCGCGATCCGGAGCGAGCCGCCGCTCTCCAGCGACACGGCCTTGGAGAGCGTGCCCTGCTGCTGCTGGCGGAGATCGTCGAGCAGGCGGGCGATGGTGCGGGCGTTGCGGCCGCGCTCCGAGCCCTCACGCTTGAACTGATCGATCTCCTCGATCGCGAAGATGGGGATGATGAGGTCGTTGTCCTCGAACTTGAAGATGGCGTGCGGGTCGTGCAGGAGCACGTTGGCGTCGAGGACGTAGTTCTTCTTCATAAAAAGTGCGCCTTCTGGCGGCCCGGCGTAGCCCTCGGAGGCCACGGGCGCAAGCCCTGGAACACGCGGCGGACGCGCAATTCGCGCGGGCAGATCAAGCCGCGAGGCTCTGCCCGTAACCGTCGAGGATGGCGAGGCAGCCCTCCAGGCTGTCGCAGAAGAGGAGCGTCCTCCGGAGGGCCGCGGCGCCGCGGAGGCCGCTCAGGTAGCCGCTCAGGTGCCTTCGTGTCACCCGCACACCATGGTGCTCGCCGCGCGCCTCGACGTTGGCGAGGAGGTGGGCGCGGCAGAGGGCGATCCGCTCCTCGGGCGTGGGCGCGGGCAGGTGCACGCCGCGATCGAGCAAGGCGCGGGCCTCGCGGAAGATGAACGGGTGCTCGATGGCGGCGCGGCCGACCATGACCCCCGCGCACCCCGTCTCGCGCAGGGCGCGCTCGGCGTCGTCCGCCGTCTTGATGTCGCCGTTGACGATCACCGGGATCGACACGACCTCACGGGCGCGCGCGGCCCAGGACCAGTCGGCGTTGCCGCTGTGGCCCATCGCCGCCGTGCGGCAGTGCAAGGTGATCGCCGAGACGCCCGCGTCCTCGAGGCGACGGGCGAGATCGATGATCGGCATCTCGCTCTCGGGGCCGAGGCCGATCCGGGTCTTCACGGTCACCGGGATCGAGCTCTGATCGACGACCATCTTCGCCATCGCCACCATGGCCGTCGGGTTGCGGAGCCAGCCTGCGCCCGCGCCGCGCCCCGCGATCTTCGGGACCCAGCAGCCGCAGTTGATGTCGATGAAGGCGGGCTCGCACTTCTCCGCGACGGACGCAGCCTCGGCGAGGCGGCCGGGATCGGAGCCGTAGATCTGGATCGCCGTGGGGACGTCGTCGGGATCGAGCGTCATCTTGCGGCGGGCCTTGCGGCAGCCGCGGAGCAGGCCCTCGACGTTGACGAACTCGGTGAAGCTGAGGTCGGCCCCGAAGCCGCGGCAGAGGCGGCGGAAGACGGCGTCGCTCACGTCCTCCATCGGGGCGAGGATGACGGGGCGGCTCGTGAGCAGGGCGCGGAGCTCTTCGGGGCGGAGGGCGGGCACGGCGGACGGAGTCAAGCACGGCGCGCGTGATGGAGCCAGGGGCAAGGCTCACGTCGCGCTGCACGCTACTCGTGCCCCGTCTCGAACACGAGGTACCGGCCCCGCTTCATCCCGAGCGAGGCGTAGGTCTCCTGGGCGCGCAGGTTCTCCTGCTCGACGTAGAGGCGCACGCCGCGCACGTCGCCGGCCTTCTCCGCGTCGTCGAGCACGCTCCGGTAGAGCGCCCGGTAGACGCCGCTCCGCCGGGCCTCCGGCGCCACGTACACCGACTGGATCCACCACCACCACCCGCAGCGCCAGTCGCTCCACTCGAGGGTGAGCATGAGCTGGCCGATCACCTTGTCGCCGCGCGTCGCGACCCGGTAGCGCCCCTTCTGCGGGTCGGAGAGCGCGGCCGCGACGCCCCGGTGCACCGTCGCCGGATCGAGGGCGAGCTGCTCGGTCTCCCACGCCATCGCGATGTTGAAGGCGGTCACGATGTCAACGTCGGACAACAGCGCGGGACGGATGAGGACGGGCTCGGCGCTCACGGGCGGAGCATACCAG
The DNA here is from genome assembly GCA_046351295.1 of Byssovorax sp. Classification (GTDB taxonomy): domain Bacteria; phylum Myxococcota_A; class Polyangia; order Polyangiales; family Polyangiaceae; genus JAXLYT01. Next base: position 193,870 of record JAXLYT010000005.1, on the reverse strand, counting down.
GCGGCGCAGCGGGCCGCTCACGGGCGCCCGCGGCCGGAGGAAACCGGCGGGCGCCGAGCCTCCGCCATGGCGCCGCCACCCGATTTCGCGCTAAGAAGCCTTTCTTTCCCGCGCATTTTTCGGTGGCACACTGCGCGCATCCGCGAGCCGCCATGCTCGCCCTCGCCGACTCCAAGCCCATGCACGCCCCCTCGCCCTTCGCCCGCGCCGCGCTCGCCTCTCCAGGTGAAGCGCGCGCGCCCGACGGGCTCGACGCGCTCCTGCTCCGCCATTTCGGCCTCCCTGCGCTGCGCGGCTTCCAGCGCGAGGCCATCCAGGCGCTGCTCGGCGGGCGCGGGCGGGTGCTCCTGGTCGCGCCCACGGGCGGGGGCAAATCGCTCTGCTACCAGCTCCCCGCGGTGGCCCTGCGCGGCACCGTGCTCGTCCTCTCGCCGCTCATCTCGCTGATGGATGATCAGGTGCGGGCGCTCGCCGCGCGCGGCATCCCCGCGACCTTCCTCGCCTCCACGCTGCCGCGCGAGGAGAGCGCGAAGCGCCTCGCGGGGCTGCGCCGGGGCGAGCTCAAGGTCGTCTACGCCGCGCCGGAGCGCCTCGCGTACGACGGCTTCCTCGACACGCTCGAGGCGAGCGACCTCTCGCTCGTGGCCATCGACGAGGCCCACTGCATCGTCCAGTGGGGCCATGATTTCCGGCCGGATTACCTGAAGATCGGCGAGGCGCTCCGGCGCCTCCGGCCGCCGCGCGTGCTCGCGTGCACGGCCACCGCCACGCCCGGCTCGCGCGCGGAGATCCTCCGCTGCCTCGGCTGGGACGAGCGGGACACCACCGTCATCCTCCGCGGCTTCGCCCGGCCGAACCTCCACCTCGCCGTGCGCGAGGTGGGCGGCCCGCGCGACGCTGCGGCCGAGGCGGCGAGCGCGCTCTCGGACGCGCTGGGATCGGCGCGCGAGCCTTCCGGCGCAGGCATCGTCTACGCCGCGACCCGCCGCGGGGCGGAGACGATGGCCGAGAAGCTGCGCGAGCGCGGGTTCCCCGCGGAGGCGTACCACGCGGGGCTCGACGCCGAGGTGCGCACGCGCGTCTCGGCGGCCTTCGCGGAGCGGCGCCTGCCGGTGGTGGTCGCGACCAACGCCTTCGGGATGGGCATCGATCGGCCCGACGTGCGCATCGTCGTCCACGCGCAGCCGCCCTCGTCGATCGAGGCCTACTACCAGGAGGTCGGGCGCGCCGGCCGCGACGGGCAGCCCGCGCGCGGGCTCCTGCTCCACTCGGGCGTCGACATCACGCTCCGGCGCCGGCTGATCGAGCTCGGCGAGGGCGGCGCGCCGGCCCGGCCGGAAGAAGCGGCGCGGGCGTGGGCGCTGTTCCGCGAGCTGCTCCGCTACGTCGACGCCTCCACCTGCCGCCACGACTTCATCCTCCGCTACTTCGGCGACGAGGCCGAGTCGCTCGGCGGCTGCGGCCACTGCGACGTGTGCCACGAGGTCGATCAGCGCGAGGCGAGCGATCCGGCCAAGATCGAGGCCGATCGCGGCGTGATCATCCGCGCCCTCGCCGGCGTGGCGCGCGCCAAGGGCTCGGCGGGGATGCAGGCGATCGCCGCCATGCTCGCCGGTCGAATCACGGAGCGCGTCACGAGCCTCGGCCTCGATCGGCTCTCGACCTTCGGCGTCCTCGCCGCCAAGACGCCGGAGGAGAACCTCGTGGTGCTGCGCGTGCTGCTCGCCAACGGGTGGATCGATTTCGGCGCGACGGAGCTCCCCATCCCGGTGCTCACGCCCCTCGGCTGGAAGGTGATGAAGGGCGAGCAGCCGGTGCGGGCATGCCTCCCCCCCGCGCGCTCGCGGGCCCCGCGCGCGAGGAGCGCCCGGAGCGCCCGGCCGAGCCGGAGCCCGCGGCCCGCGGCGAAGGGCGGCGAAGGCGCGAGCCGCCCCGCGCCCCCGGATCGGCGGATGACGATCGACGAGGCGGTCGCGCAGGGGATGAGCCGCGCCGTCTACGACGATCTGCGCGCCGTGCGAGCCAGGATCGCCAGGGAGCAGAGCGTGCCTGCGTACGTCATCGCGCCCGAGCGGACGCTGATGGAGCTCGCGATCTTCCAGCCCCGATCGCGGGAGGAGCTGCGCCTCGCCCACGGGATGGGGCCCGCCCGGATCGAGAGCTACGGCGATGCCTTCCTCGCCGCGCTCGGCCACCCGTCGATCTGATTGGACCTCAAACGATCTTCGGGTCGTCCCACAGAACGCGCCCCTCCATGCCGCCGGCCACGGTCAGCGCCTCGCCGCTCACGTGGCGGGAGGTGACCGGCGAGGCGAGGACGAGCACCGCGCGGGCCACGTCCTCGGGGCTCGCGAGCTGGCGGAGCGGCATGGTGCGGGTGACGGCGCCCATCGCCCCGTCGCGGGCGAGCACCTCGGCCGCCATCGGGGTCACCGTCCAGCCGGGGTCGACGAGGTTCACCCGGCCGCGGGGATCGAGCGCGACGATCTCGTTCTTGAGCGTGAGCACGAGGCCGCGCAGCGCCGCCTTGGACGCGGCGTACTCGGCGTGCCCCTTCTCGCCGAAGCGGCCCGCCGTCGAGCCGATGAAGACCAGCGCCGCGCCGCGCCCGTCGCCGCGCGGCCCGGTGCGCGCGAGCGACGCGAGGAAGGCTCGCGCCGTCCAGATCGCGCCGAGGAGGTTGGTCTCCATGACCTCGCGAATCCGCGCCTCGGGGAGCTCGTGGAGGGGGAGCGAGGCCTCCGGCCAGATCCCGGCGTTCGCGACGCAGAGATCGACCCGGCCGAAGGCCTGCTCGGCGCGTCGCATCGCCTCGTCCATCGCGGCGGGATCGCGCACGTCGGCCTGGAGCGGGACGAGGCCCTCCGACGGCGGGACAGGTCGGCGAGAGCAAGCGGCGACCTTCGCCCCCTCGGCGGCAAAGGCCCCGCACAGCGCGAGGCCGATGCCGCCGGAGGCGCCGGTGACGAAGGCGCCGAGATCGCGGAGGCCGAGATCCACGGCGCGCGATCAGCGACGGCGGCGCCGCGCCGCGAAGACGAGGCCGAGGAGGAAGATCCCTGCGCCGCCCTCGGTGCTGCTCGCCACGCCGCACCCGCAGCCGCCGGTCTGCACGGGATCGCCGCCCGTGGTGGAGGTCTCACCGCCCGCGCCGCTCGTGGTGGTGGTCGTCGTCGTGCCGCCGCCGCTCCCGCCTGCGCCGCCGCCGCCCGTCCCGCCGGGCGGCGTGCACACGCCGTCCACGCAGAAGCCCGCCGAGCAGGCCGTCCCGTTCGGCGCGGGCGGGTCACCGCACTGCCCCGTCGCCGCCTCGCAGGTCCCTGCCACGTGGCACTCGTCCTTCGCCATGCACGGGATCGGGTTCTTCCCCACGCACACGCCGGTCTGACACGCGTCCGTCTGCGTGCAGGGGTTCTTGTCGTCGCAGCTCACCCCGTCCGGCAGCGGCTTGCCCTCGCACATCCCCGTCATCGGGTTGCACTGCGGCGCGTCGTGACACTCGTCGCCCGCCGCGCAGGTGACGGGCGTCCCGCCGCACACGCCCGCCTGGCAGATGTCGGTCTTCGTGCAGGGGTTGCCGTCGTCACAGGGCGTCCCGTCCGCCGCCGGCACCGGGTCGCACTGGCCCGTCGCCGCGTTGCACAGGCCTGCCTTTGTGGCAGACGTCGGGCGCGGGACACACCACAGGCGAGCTGCCCACGCACACGCCGGCCATGCACACGTCCGTCTGCGTGCAACCGTTGTTGTCCGTGCATGCCGCGCCGTCCGGCTTCACCGGGAAGCCCGAGCACATGCCCGTCGCCGGGTCGCACACGCCGGCCGTGTGGCAGCTGTCCGGCGGCGTGCACTTCGTCGGTCCGCCCTTGCACTGGCCGCCGAGGCAACTGTCCGCGATGGTGCATCTTGTTGCCGTCGTCGCACGAGATGCCGGCGTCGGCCGCCCGGCGGGTTCGTGCACATGCCGGTGCCCGGGTTGCAGACGCCCACGTCGTGGCACGAGTCGAAGGCCACGCAGGTGACGGGGTTGCTCCCCACGCACACGCCGTTGACGCACGAGTCGTCCTGGGTACAGGCGTCACCGTCGTTGCACACGTTGCCGTTGTTGGCGTGGTTGCACGCGCCGGTCAGGATGTCGCAGGTGTCGGTGGTGCAGCCGTTGCCGTCGTTGCACTCGGCGTCGCTCGTGCAGCCGCCGACGGCCCACATCCAGGTGTCGCTGATGTTGGTGGCGCCGCCGATGTCGGCCACGTCTGGCCCGCAGGGCGTCGTCGTTGCCGAAGGCGAGCATGCCGATGGGCACGCCCTTGGTGTCGATGCCGACGAAGGCGCGTCGCCCGCGGGCACCCAGGTCACCTGGCCGAGCATCGTCCCCTGCTTGTTCCAGACGGTGATGTACTGGGTGCCGTTGGTGCTGCAGGTCATGCCGAACTGGGTGATGTTCTGGGTGAACTTCACCACGCCGCCGAGGTACATGCCCGCGCCGTTGTGGATGCCGCCGCCGGCGATCGGCGCAGGCCGATGGATCACCCTGGATCATCGAGACCAGGCGAGGCGATTGGCCGGCGGGCGCCGGGCAAGATCAGTTGAAGGCGCCGTGGTGGAACGTCATCGGCGACGGCACTGGCCGTGCGCCGCCCGTTGCCGACCTTCGCCGGCCTGGCCCGCCGCCACCACGCCGCGAAGCTGGCCGGCGATCGGCGGCGCAGCCGTTGCCGGCGGTGTTCAACCTCCGCGGCCTGCCGATCAGGCGGAGAAGAACACGGTCGGTGGCGAACGCTTCTCGCGCTGGGTCCTCAACGATCGGCGTTGTCCGCCGCCGCGCACGCTACACCGTGCGGCGCCGGCGCGCCGCGAGGACGAGGCCGAGCAGGAGGAAGGCCGCGCCGCCCTCACCGTTGCTCGCCCACGCCGCACCCGCAGCCGCCGGCCGTGATCGGTCCGCCGCCCGTGCTCGTCGTGTCGCCCCCGCCTCCGCTCGTGGTGGTGGTCGTCGTCGCGGCGCCGCCGCTCCCGCCCGCCCCGCCGCCGGCGCCGCCGCCGCCCGTCCCGCCGGGCGGCGTGCACACGCCGTCCTTGCAGAAGCCCGCCGAGCAGGCCGTCCCGTTCGGCGCGGGCGGGTCGCCACACACGCCCGTCGCCGCCTCGCAGGTCCCTGCCACGTGGCACTCGTCCTTCGCCATGCACGGGATCGGGTTACCGCCGACGCACACGCCCTTCTGGCACGCGTCCGTCTGCGTGCAGGGGTTCTTGTCGTCGCAGCTCACCCCGTCCGGCAGCGGCTTGCCCTCGCAGGCGCCCGTCATCGGGTTGCACTGCGGCACGTCGTGGCAGGAGTCTCCCGCCGCGCAGGTGACGGGCGTCCCGCCGCACACGCCGGCCTGACAGGTGTCGGCCATCGTGCACGGGTTGCCGTCGTCGCAGGGCGTCCCGTCGGCCACGGGCACCGGGTCGCACTGGCCCGTCGCCGCGTTGCACAGGCCCGCCTTGTGGCAGGCGTCCGGCGCGGGGCACACCACGGGCGAGCTGCCCACGCACACGCCGGCCATGCACACGTCCGTCTGCGTGCAGCCGTTGTTGTCCGTGCACGCCGCGCCGTCCGGCTTCACCGGGAAGCCCGAGCACATGCCCGTCGCCGGGTCGCACACACCGGCCGTGTGGCAGCTGTCCGGCGGCGTGCACTTCGTCTGCCCGCCCTTGCACTGGCCGCCGAGGCAGCTATCCGCGATGGTGCATGCGTTGCCGTCGTCGCACGAGGCGCCGTCGGGCTTCGGCGGGTTCGTGCACATGCCGGTGCCCGGGTTGCAGACGCCCACGTCGTGGCACGCGTCGAAGGCCACGCAGGTGACGGGGTTGCCCCCCACGCACACGCCGTTGACGCACGAGTCCGTCTGGGTACAGGCGTCACCGTCGTTGCACACGTTGCCGTTGTTGGCGTGGTTGCACGCGCCGGTCGGGATGTCGCAGGTGTCGGTGGTGCAGCCGTTGCCGTCGTTGCACTCGGCGTCGCTCGTGCAGCCGCCGACGGCCCACATCCAGGTGTCGCTGATGTTGGTGGCGCCGCCGACGTCGTAGACCTGGCCCGCGAAGACGTCGTCGTTGCCGAACGAGAGCATGCCGATGGGCACGCCCTTGGTGTCGATGCCGACGAAGGCCGCGTCGCCCGCCGGGGCCCAGGTCACCTGGCCGAGCATCGTCCCCTGCTTGTTCCAGACGGTGATGTACTGGGTGCCGTTCGGGCTGCAGGTCATGCCGAACTGGGTGATGTTCTGGGTGAACTTCACGATGCCGCCGAGGTACATGGCGGCGCCGTTGTGCACGCCGCCGCCGGCGATCGGCGCGGGGAAGTTGGTGTTGTTCCAGTAGCCCGGGGCGACCGCGTTGCCCGCCTGGGCGACGCCCGCCAGGATCTGGTTGAACGCGCCCGTGAAGAACGTCATCCCCTGCGGCGTGTACAGGTTGAGGGGCATGTTGCCGTTGAGCGGCCCCTCGTCGAAGGCGGCCGTCCCGACCACGCCCTTGAGCTGGTTGACGTTGGTGAGCGCGAGCACGTTGCCCTGCGCGGTGATCTGACCGGCCTGCGCGAGGCCGCCCATGCCCATCAGGGAACAGAACACCACGGTCGCCGCTACCTTCGTTCGCATCGGTCCTCTACTTTCCACGCTGTCTTCGTGTCGCCGCGCGGCGTGCCACCGGCCTCGGGCGATCGTCGTCGAGGCTATCGTCTTTGCGCGCTCGTTCCTAGGGCACCGATCAGGTTGAGCGACCCAGAAAACAAGCGCATTGGAGCCGCGACCGTGAGGGAGCGGACGGGGCACCTCCTCGTCCACTCCCTCACGGTCGGGCTCTGGTCCGCTTGCTTACGCGCGCGGTTCCAAGGGGTCAGCTCGCGCGCCGGCGCCGGCGCGCCGCGAGGATGAGCCCGAGGGCGAGCCACGCCGCGCCGCCCTCGCGGGAGCTCGCCACGCCGCAGCCGCAGCCGCCGCTGCTGCCGCCGGTGTCACCGCCGGAGCTCGTGGTGCCGCTCCCGCCCGCGCCGGTCGTGCTGGTGGTGCTGCCGCCGCTGCCGCCGCTGCCGCCGCGGCCCGTGGTGGTGCCGCCGCCTCCGCCGCCGGAGCCGGTGGTCGTTCCGCCCATCGTGCAGGTGCCGGCCTGGCAGGTGCCGATCGAGCAGGGTGTGCCGTCCGGCTTGGCCTTGCCGCCGCAGGTGCCCATCGCGCAGGCGTCCTGCTCGGTGCACTCGTTCTTGTCGTCGCACGGTGTCCCCTCGGCCTTGAAGGGATCGTTGCACAGGCCGCTCATCGGATCGCAGACGCCCACGTCGTGGCACTCGTCCTTGGCCTTGCAGCTCACGGGCGAGCTGCCCTTGCAGGTGCCGGCCTGACAGCTGTCGATCTGGGTGCACGCGTCGCCGTCGTCGCAGGCGGTGCCGTCGGCCTTGCTCGGGTTCGAGCAGTCGCCCGTCGCCGGGTTGCAGAGGCCGGCGGTGTGGCAGCTATCCATCGCGGCGCAGGTCTTCGGGTTGCCGCCGACGCAGATGCCGTTCTGGCAGGTGTCGGTCTGGCTGCACGGGTTGCCGTCGTCGCAGGGCGTCCCGTCGGCCTTGACGGGGTTGTTGCACACGCCGGTCATCGGGTCGCACATGGGGGCGTCGTGGCAGCCGTCGGGCGCCGGGCAGGTCACGCCGGGGCCGCCCATGCACACGCCGTTCTGGCAGGTGTCACCCTGGGTGCATGCGTTGGCGTCGTCGCAGGGCGTCCCGTCGCCCTTGTTGGGGTTCGAGCACATGCCGGTCGCCGCGTTGCACGAGCCGGGCAGGTGGCACGCGTCGGGCGCCGGGCAGATGACGGGCATGCCGCCGACGCAAACGCCGGCCTGGCAGGTGTCGGTCTGCGTGCATCCGTTGTTGTCGTTGCAGGCGCTGCCGTCGGGCTTGGGGGGGTTCGAGCACTGACCGCTCGCCGGGTTGCACACGCCGGCGCTGTGGCAGCCGTCGAGCGGCTGGCAGGAGATGGCCGCGCCGTTGCAGACGCCGGCCGAGCAGGCGTCGTTCTGGGTGCAAGGGTTGTTGTCGTTGCAGGCGCTGCCGTCCTGCTTCGGCGGGTTCGAGCACTGGCCCGTGCCCGGGTTGCAGACGCCGGCCACGTGGCAGTTGTCGATCGGCTGGCAGGCGATCAGGTTGCCGCCGACGCACTGGCCGTTCTGGCATGTGTCCGTCTGGGTACAGGCGTTGCCATCGTTGCACGGAAGGGCGTTGTTGACGTTGGAGCAGGCGCCCGTCGCGAGGTTGCAAGTGTCCGTCGTGCAGGCGTTGCCGTCGTCGCACTGGGCGTTCTGGGTGCAGGCGCCCGTCGCCCAGATCCAGGTGTCGCTGATGTTGGTCGAGCCGCCGACGTCGTAGGCCTGGCCGGCCCACACGTCGTCGTTGCCGAAGGAGAGCATGCCGATGGGCACGCCCTTGCTGTCGATGCCGACGAAGGCCGCGTCGCCGGCCGGCGCCCAGGTCACCTGGCCGATCATCCCACCCTGCTTGTTCCAGATGGTGATGTACTGCGTCCCGTTCGGGCTGCAGGTCATGCCGAACTGGGTGATGTTCTGGGGGGCGAACTTGACGACGCCGCCGAGGTACATGGCCGCGCCGTTGTGCACGCCTCCGCCCGCGATCGGCGCGGGGAAGGCCGTGTTGTTCCAGTAGCCGGGCGCGGTGGCGGTGCCCGCCTGGGCCACGCCGGGAAGGATGGTGTTGAAGGCGCCCGTGTAGAACGTCATGCCCTGGCCGGTATACTGGCCGAGGGGCACGTTGCCGCTGAGCGGCCCCTCGTCGTAGGCCGCCGTGCCGATGACGCCCTTGAGCTGGTTCACGTTGTTGAGGGCGAGGACGTTGCCCTGCGCCGTGATCGTCCCGGCCTCGGCCGTGCCGATCAGCGAAAAGAAGACCGCTGCCGCCGCTATCGTTTTCTTCATACGCGCTCCTGACCGGGCCGATGCCGGACGAACAACCTGCGGGGTCGTGAGGGCGGCGCCCGCGCTACCCGGTCGTCGGAGCGAGGCGCCGCGTGAGGAAGCTACCGTTCGACCGAGGTAAACATATCCGTGACGGGCCGCGTTTCCTAGAGGCTTCGCCCCGGCTCCACGGAGATCAGAGCGTGGCCTCGATCACGTCGGCGGCGGGGAGCAGGGGGATCACGCGGCGCACGACGATGCGCAGATCGGGCTCGTCGCGGCGGCGGATCGCGAGGGAGATCAGGTGACGCGGCGTCGGCCGGTGCTGCGCGAACTGCCACGAGGCCGGGTCGTCCGGCAGCTCGGGCGCGAAGGCGATGCCGATGGGGCGGCCCTCGGCGAGCAGGTAGGAGAAGTGATCGAGCGGGATCGCCAGGCCCATGCCGCGCGCCTTGATGTAGGCCTCCTTGAGCGTCCAGTAGTCGAAGAAGCGCGCGCGCTGCCGCCCCGGGGGCTGCGCCTTGAGCTCGGCCACCTCGCTCGGGGAGAAGAAGCGATCGGCGATCTGCACCGTCTCGCCGTGGCGCTCGGTGTCCTCGACGTCGACGCCCACGTCGCGATCGCGCGCGACGAGGCATGCGACGAGGCCGGACGTGTTGGTGAGGTTGAAGCGGAGGAAGCGGGCCGCCTCGGGGGTGGCCACCGACGGGCACCCGTGGGCGTTCGCGGAGAAGGTCCACGCGGCAGGCGGGACGGGCATGTACCGGGAGAGGACGGTGCGGCAGAGCGCCCGCGTCAGGAGGTACTCGTGCTTGTTCTTGTCGAAGCGGTAGCGATCGCGCCGGGCCCGCTCCTCCGGGGCGAGCAGGGCCTCGTAGCGGGCGAGGAGGAGCGGCTCCTTCACCTGGTCCTCGAGGACGTAGAAGAGGTGGGCCTCGCCCGGCGAGAGGGGCATGGGCTCGGCGGCCATGATCAGGAGGCCGCCCGGGCCGCGCGCCGGCGACGGGCGTCGCGGACGAGGCCGATCAGATCGCGGGAGGCGCCCGGGGCGATGGTGAGCGCCGAGGCGACGAAGATGAGCGCGCCGACGACGACCTCGACGCCCATCGTCATGCCGGCGCGGGTCTTGTTGAAGGTGTTCACCGCGATCGCCGGGTCGACGAACACCTGGGCGAGCGGCGTGGCGATGAAGCGGTAGACGGGCGCCTCCATGAAGTAAATCGCGAGCGCCATCGGCGCGCAGGCGAGGAGCGGGCGGGCGAGCTGCAGGAGCTGCTCGCGGAGGGAGATTCCGTCGAGCCGGCGGATCACCGCGGCGTAGGCGAACGAGTTGAGCCCGAACGCGATGCCCACCGCGGCGCAGGCCCAGTACACGCTGATCCGCTCCAGCACGACCATGAAGGCGAGCAGGCTGAGCGTCTTGCTCCACTCGAGGAGCATGATGATCCGCGGCCGATTCTTGACCTGGAGGAAAGAGTTGCCGACCCACCCGAGCGGGCGCACGACCGAGAGGCCGGCCAGGATGAGCAGGAAGGAGCCGGCATGCTTGCTCCACCGATCGGTGAAGAGCGTGTAGACGAGGGCCCGGGAGATCATCGCGAGGCCCACGGCCAGCGGGGCGACGATGAGCACCATGATCCGGGTGGAGAGGAGGAAGGCCTTCTTGCGCTCCTCGTCGTTCTCGATCTGCGCGAAGGAGGGCACGAGCACGTCGCCGATCGTCTCGCCGAGCTGGGTCGCGGGCAGGTCGGCCAGGTTGTACGCGAGGTTGTAGATGCCCTGCGTGGAGCCGCCGAAATGGCGGGCGATGAGCACGTTGTCCCAGCGGCGGGAGCCGACGTTGGCGAGGGCCGCCAGCGACATCGGCAGGCCGAAGGAGAAGAGGGCCTTGGTGCGCTCCCAGGTGATCCGGCAGGGCTCGAGCCACTCCTTGCGCGAGGTCGCCAGGGTGATCGCGACGAGGCGCACGATCGAGCGGCCGAGCGCGCCGCCGACGAGGGCGTAGCCGACCCACCGCGTGTCCTGCCAGAGCCAGGCGAGGCCCACGCAGGTCACCGCGTAGACGATCTCGCCGGCCGAGCGCTGGAGCGCCACGAGGCGGAAGTTCATCGAGCGGACCTGGATCACGTCCTGGAGGGTGGTGAAGCGATCGAGGAAGGTCGCGAGCGCGAGGAAGGGGATGAAGCGGGCGATGCCCGGGGTGTGGATGAGATCGCCGACCTTGTGTCGGAAGAGGACGGGGACGCACAGGGCGAGGAAGCCGAGCGCGATGTAGAAGAAGGTCGCGTGGAAGACCGCCTGCTTGCCCTCCTTCGGCTTGGAGACGATGTACTGCGAGACGCCGCAGGAGGAGGCGACCGCCGCCGTCTGCACGACGACGGCGGCGAGGGTGGCGTCGCCGTAGACCTCGGGATCGAGGAAGCGGGTGATCGTGATGGTGCCGACGAGCCCGATGACGCGCGAGCTGAGGCCCGCCGCCACCGTCCAGAAGGCGCCGCGGACGGCCCGCTTGGTGACGGCCTCCGCCTGCGCCTTGCCTCCGGACGCGTCGCCCTCCGCGGGCGCCTCGCCGCTGGATCCCTCGTCGCTCACGCGACCTCGCTCGACGACGGCGACATGCTCATCCGACCAGGAACATCCGACGGATCATCCGCGGCCAGCGTAGTCGACGCGCGGCCGCTGCGTCCAGTCGAGCGAAGCAGTTCCTCTCCCCATCCCGCTCCCGCTCCCGCTGCCCCCTCCCGAAGGGCAACGGGAGCGGGAGCGGGAGCGGAAACGGGAACGGGAGCGGGCCAGATCGACGGTTCTAGGCGTGGTTTTGGCTCATCCCCACCAGTAGCTCGCCTTGAGCAGGAAGGCGTCCTCGGCAGGACGCGGCGCCACGTGGCGAAAATCGAAGCCGGCGTGATCGACGACGAGCGGCACGATCGAGCGGCTCTGGGCGTGGGTGTAGACGAGGTAGAGGGTCGAGCCGAGGCGGTACTCCCAGCGCAACACCAGGTTGGCGTTGAAGGTGCCGCCCTCGGCGTTGGGGTTGTACGAGAGGCGACCGAGCGCCGGGGAGAGCGCGGCGAGGCGGACCTCCGTGCCCCGGCCGCCGATCGGCGCCTGGGTGAGCTCGCTGTAGCGCTCGGCCTCGAGGAAGAGCTGCGCGTAGGCCTGGAACGACAGCTCGGGGGTGAAGGTGTAGGTCGAGCGCAGGGTGAGGCCGAGGCTCTGGGCGCGCTGGCGGCCGAAGATGTACGAGCCGCCGAGGGTGTCGATGAAGCGCGGCTCGCCGCGCGTGTAGAGCCAGGTCGGGAGCAGATCGACGTCGAGCTGGGGCAGGACCTTGACCGAGACGCGACCGTCGCCCTCGACGGTGTAGCCGTTCGGGAGGAAGGAGACGCGGGTCCAGAGCTCGCCGTCGACGCGCTTGCGTGGATCGGTCTGGCCGTAGATCTCGAAGGCGTACGACGCCGCGCGCTCGAGGGCGGCGCCGTCGCCCATCTCGCGATCGTCGAAGTGCGCGGGGCGCCAGTTGAGGTAGGCGAAGATGCTCCAGAAGTTCTTGAACTTGGTGAACTCGAAGAGGCCGAGGCTCCGCGACTGGTTCTGGAAATCGAGGTTGTCGCGCTCGCCGTACTCGACGCCGGTGTGCGTCTCCAGCGTGCTCGCCCAGGGCTTGACGGTGCGGTACTCGACCGAGCCGTAGAAGCGGTGCAGGTTCTGCCGCTGCATGAAGCCGAGGTCGTTGTAGTCGAGCGTCCTCCCGTACCCCTCGTAGATCAGGTTGCCGACCCAGTTGCCACCGCCCTCCTTCGCGGCTTGCACCTGCATCCCCGGGCCGATGTCGCCGGACTTGATGACGGTGCCGTCGCGCAGGGTGCGGTCGGGGCCCTTCTCGATCAGCGAGGCGATGGCCTGGCCGCTCACCGTGTAGTCGCCCGACTTCGATCGCCAGCGGGCGTCGACGCCGGCCACGTAGGCGTCGTGGAAGCAGCGCTCGCCGGCCGTCACCACGTCGCCCGAGGGGCAGAGCTGGAAGCCGCGGTTTCCGCGGGCGGGGCCGTATTCGGGGAGGAGCGGGTAGTCGCCGGCCGACTCGAGGCGGTTCGTGGAGAGCACCATCAGCCCGACATGGGCGTTGTCGCCGATCTCCCGCTTGAGGCGGAGCACCTTGTACGAGGTGAGCGGGTCCGCCGTGCGGAGCACGGTGTTGCCGCGGGCGTCGCGGGCCTCGATGTTCTGGTGCGCGGTGACGGCGACGAGCTCGCCCACCGAGACGCGATGGCCGAGATCGCCCACGAGCTTGGCCGCCGCGACGATGGTGGACGGCGAGGGGCCGTGCACGGCCTGCTCGCCGCGCGGAGCGTCCGAGAGCAGCTCCGGCGCGTCGGGCGCGCGGCCGATGCGCCGCGTGTAGAGGAGCTGGAAGGGCGAGCTGAAGGTGTCGACGCCCTCGAGGAAGAAGGGGCGCTTCTCGGGGAAGTACTGCTCGAAGTTGGTCAGGTTCAAGATGACCTGATCGGCCTCGACCTGGCCGAAATCGGGGAAGAGCGCGGCGTCGAGGGTGAGGTCCTGCGTGATGTGCCACTTGAGATCGGCGCCGATCGATCCGAGCGCCTCGTAGCCGCGGGCGAGGTTGTCCGACTCCGGATCGTGGTGGCGGAGCGCGGCGGCGACGAAGGGGCGGACCTCGACCGAGGTCTTCGGGCGCAGGCCGCGAAGGTCGTCGAGGCGGCCGTAGTGCGACACCTCGCCGGCCGCCTCGCGCGGGATGTGCGACCACTCGTCGACCTCCTGCGCGGCGGAGATGCTGCGCCGGACCTGGAGGCCCCAGCTCTGCACGGGCAGCGACTTGAAGCGCAGGATCCGGAGCGGGATGCGAAATTCGGCCGACCAGCCGGCGTGCGTGTGCACCGTCTTGGCCTCCCAGATCTCGTCCCACGCCTGGGAGTAATCGGTGTCGTTGAAGCGCAGGCCGTCCGAGAGCACACCGGCCGCGTTGACGGAGAAATCGAAGCCCGATTTGCCGTCGCTCCGGCTGTCCAGGGTGACGGTGACCGAGTCGGCCTGCACGTTGCGATCGCGGCGGGTCAGGCGGCCGACGACGGGCGCATGCGCCTGGATGCAGTCGATGCCGACATAGACGTTCTCGTCGTCGTAGAGGACGCGGACGATGGTGCGCTCGCTCGGCGCCTTGCCGTCGTCCGGGGCCTTCTGGGTGAACTCGTCGCTCCCGGGGGCCGCGCGCCACGCCGCGTCGTCGAGCTTGCCGTCGAGCACCGGCGGCGCGGTCGCGCGCACGGCGGTAAGGTGCGGGATCCCGGCCGCAGCGAGGGCCACGAGGAACGGAGAGGGCGGCATGTGGGGGAGATCAGTCGGCCGGCGAAGGAGCGGGGAGCATACCGGCCTTCGGCGCGTCCGGCGACCAGCAGCAGCGGGTGCCGGTCGAGTAGTCGAAGTAGCTCTTGAGGTGCTTGCTGACGGTGGAGGCGCAACCGTCCTTCTTGGAACGCGAGAAGAAACCACCGAGGAAGAGGCCTGTCTGCTGGGCCGGGGGGATCGTCTTCGGGCGCCCGGTCGAGGCCGGGGGTGGAGGCGAGCTGGCGCTGCCCGACGCGGGCGCCGCCGGCTCGGTGCCCCCACCGAGCCCGGGCTCGCCGGCCGGATCGGGCTCGTCGGCCACCCACTCGTCGATGTTGCCGTTCATGTCCCAGATCACGTCGTCGCCCCACTCGCTCTTGCAGCGGGCGGTCGTGCCGGTGCCGCGCAGGAGCGGATCGCCGTTCTTCTCGGTCACCATGTTGAGCCTCGGATCGAGGTGACCTACCGACGCGTTGTCGTGGAGCAGCGCCGCGGGGTGGACGGCGCGGAAGATGTTGCACGCCCCGTGCACGTACTCGTCGCCGTAAGGGTAGCTCCGCTTCTTCTCGCCGCGGCACGCGGTGCGCCACTCGCTCGGCGCGCAGAGGCGCTTGCCCGCGTTCTCGCACGCGCGCGCGGCGATGAGCTGGGTCAAATAGCCGTTCGGCTTCACGCCCGGGCGGGAGACGGCGACCGGATCCGGCTCGCGCTCGCGCTCCCACGCAGGGAGCGCGGGGATCGCCATGTGCTGCGCCTTCTCGCCCCCCATCGTGAAGCGCTCCTTCTCCCACGTGTCGGCGATCTGCGCGGCGAGGCGGCGATCGGGCGGGTAATACGGCGAGATCTGGGCCTTGCTCTTCTTGTCGACGAGCGAGGCCTCCCACCGGTCGATGCAGAAGCGGCCCTCGACCGCGACCATGGCCTTCGGGCAGACGAGCGGCGGCGGGCCCTCGGGCTCCGCGCTCGCGGAGGCAGGCGGCGCCGCGGCCGAAGATGGAGGCTCGGCGCTCGCGGAGGCAGGGGGCGCCGCCGAGGGCGGGGGCGCGGCGCTGCCCGCGTCGGCCGCGGTCTCGTGCGATCGAGGCGAGCATGCCGACGCCGCGAGCAGCGCGACGATCCAGGGAGAGCGGGGGACGATCGACACGACGCTCCGCTCCTATCATTGCGGCGCGCCGGCCGCTCCGAGCTCGTGCCGGCGGCGATGTGATAGATTCGCGAGGACCATGTCGCTCCGCTCCTTCTCGCTCGCCGCGCTCTCCATCCTGCTCGGCGGCGCCCTGCTGCCGTTGCCCACCGGCTGCCAGTCGACCTGCACCTCGTCCTCCGAGTGCGACAGCTCGGAGTACTGCTCGATCCAGACCGCCGCATGCCTGACGCCGCGCTCGCTCGGCTTCTGCAAGGTCAGGCCCGACGCGTGCACCGACGTGCTCTCCCCCGTGTGCGGCTGCGACGGCAAGACCTACGCGAACGCGTGCGAGGCGGCCCGCGCCGGGTTCTCGGCCGCGGCCAACGGGCAGTGCGGGGCGAACTGTGGAGGGCAGAGCGCCGCCAAGTGCAGCACGGGCCAGTTCTGCGACTACCCGGTGGGCGCATGCTCCGAGTCGAGCCCGACCGGCTCCTGCAAGGAGGCGCCCAACTCCTGCCCCGATCTCATCGCCCCCGTGTGCGGCTGCGACGGCAAGACCTACGACAACGCCTGCAAGGCCTCGCAGGCCCAGGTGTCGATCTCCGCCAACGGCGAGTGCGCGTGCGGCGGCCCCGCGCAGATCCCCTGCGAAGAGGGCCGCTACTGCGAGCTCGCCGTCGGCGCATGCCTCGGCGCGAGCCCCACGGGGACCTGCAAGACCCCGCCGTCGAGCTGCAGCGCCGTGGAGTCGCCCGTGTGCGGCTGCGACGGCAAGACTTACCCGAACGTCTGCATCGCCGCGCAGAACAAGATGAGCGTGACAGGCACGCAGACGTGCACCACCGTGCCCGACGGCGGCCCCGACGGGAGCTCGCCCGACAGCGGCGGAGGCGGCGCCGGCGGCGGCGGCGACTGAGCGTCGATCCCTTCAGGGCACGGGCTTGCTGAACGTGTCGCGCACGGCGCCCTGATCGTCGATGATCGTGCCGCTCAGCATACCCGCCTTGACATCGACCACCACGGCGTGACGGAAATCGCCCCAGAGGGCGAGATCTTTGCACTCGGGGCGATCGGCGTTCTGGTGGGGCGAGACGACGCGACCCCCGCCTCCGCCTGTCGTGATGTAGGTGAAATCGCCGAGCTCGAAGCGCTCGTATCCATGCATGTGGGCCTGGAAGATCAAGGGGACCTTGAACTTGGTAAAGAGGGGCTCGAAGCGGGCGCGCGTCTCCGGGCTCTCGCTCACGTCACCGCAGCTCACCCAGGGGCGGTGGAAATAGACGACGGAGAATCGATATCCAGGCTGCTTGGAGGCGTCCTCCAGCTCCTTGGCGAACCACAGTGTCTGCGGGGCGCCGTCGTCGAGGGACATCTCGCTGTTGAGGCTGAAGAACCAGACCCCCCCGCTCTGGAAGCGATAGTATCCGTCGGCCCCGTCGAAGCCGGCGCCGCCGAAGAACCTCGTATCGTACTCATCGTACTCGGTGGGTTTCTCGCTCTCGTGGTTGCCGACGGCCGGGAATATCCCGCCCTGGGAGAGCATGGGTTGCATGACGGGGAACCACGAGGCCCAGGTCTCGAGGCCGGAGGCGTAATATTGAATGTCGCCGCCGTGGACGGTGAAATCGGGGTTCTTCGGCAACGTGTGCTGGAGGACGTCGTGCGCGTAGGTGCCGAGGCCGGGGTTGGTGTCACCGATGGCGAGGAAGGTGAAGTCGTCGCCGGGAGCGCGGGAGGTGCAGAATCGGCCCTTGCGCGCGGGCTCGGCGTCGAGCGCGTAGGTGTAAC
The DNA here is from genome assembly GCA_046351295.1 of Byssovorax sp. Taxonomy (GTDB): domain Bacteria; phylum Myxococcota_A; class Polyangia; order Polyangiales; family Polyangiaceae; genus JAXLYT01. Next base: position 176,667 of record JAXLYT010000005.1, on the reverse strand, counting down.
AGGTGGCCGGGGCGAGGCCGGTGAGCGAGGCCTCGTGCATGTAATAGGTGCCCGCGTAGTCGGGCGGAGCGCTCGGGGCGAGCGGCGCGGTGAAGGTCTCGCTGACCATGAAGGGTGTCTCTATCGAGGCGACCTTCGCAGTGTCGCCGCCCTTCTCCGGGGCAAAAGAGACCTGGGGCGCGCTGCCCTGCTGGCAGGCCTCCCAGCGGATCTTGGCCGAGGTGCCGTCGATGGCGAGGGACCAGGGGCCTTTGGTCACGCCGCTCGGCGGGCACACGAGCATGCCGCCTCCGCCGCCAGCGCCGCCTCCACCGCCCGCGCCTCCCGTGCCCGTCGTGCCGCCGTCGGGGGGCGGGGTGGAGGGGGACGAAGAGCACGCGAGGAAGGCCAGCGGGGCGAGGAGCGAGGAGGCGAATGCAAGCGAGCGCATGGCGCCACGCTACGGTAGCTCTCACCGGGCGACAACGACGGGATCGGGCGCGACATGCAGGGGCAGCACCACGCGCTCGGCGCCTCCGTACGGCGGCGGGAACACCTGCCCGGCCACCGCGCCGAGCACGCAGCCCACGAGCGCGTCGGGCACGTCGTCGAAGGTGAGCGCGGAGGCGTTGTGCACCTCGCCCTTGGGGCCGAGCTGGAGCACGAGCCGCAGATCGACGGGCGCGCGGCTCTCCCTCGGGGGCAGCGCGCCGTAGCATGCGGCGAGGCGCGGTCCGAGCGCGGCGAGCGCGCCGGCGGCGCCGGAGAGGGGCGCTTCGCCGCGGGGAACGCAGGCGTTCCGGGACGGGGTGCCCGCGCCGATGACCTCGTCGCCGAGGCGGAAGGCGGGCGGATCGATGCGCGTCGAGGTCGCGCCCTTGGCGAGCGGGAAGGTGTGCTCGGCGAGGTGGAGGCGCTGGTAGAGCAGCACGGCCTTGGGGCGGTTGCCGGCGGCGTCGAAGACGGTGGCGAGCGGCAGGGCGAGCTCGAGGACGGCCGGATCACGCGGTGGGAGGAGGCGCTCCACGAGCACGAGGGCGCGGGCGATCACGGCGGAGCGCTGCTCGAGATCGCCCCGGTCGTCGTGAATGGCGAGCTCGCGCCGGAGCAGGCCGAGCATGCGGCGCGCCTCGGCCGCGTCGCGCACGAGCAGGAGGCGCTCCTCGCGCTCGAAGGCGGCGAGCGCGTCGGTGCGGCGGCCCTCGTAGCGGTCGACATCGCCCTTGGCGTCGAGGAAGCGAGCGAGGAGCGGGCTGCCCTTGGGCGCGGCGGCGACGGCCGCGGCGAGCGCTCGATCGACGAGGGGCGCGGCCTCGGCGACCTTGCACTGCCCGAGCAGGGCCGAGCCCTGGTTGAGGAGCGAGGCGGCGAGGTCGAAGCTCGGGGCCCCGGCGTCCGTCGATCGCAGCGCGACCGAGCGCGCGGCGACCTCGACGGCGGCGTCGAGCTTCCCCTCGCGATCGAGGACGGTGAAGAGGCGATCGAGCACGGGGGCGAGCGCCGGGTGATCCGCGCCGACGAGGATCGTCCGGATGTCGAGGGCGCGGCGGAGGACCTTCTCGGCCACGTCGAGCTGGCCGCGCGCAAAGTAGATGTCGCCGAGCTGCTCGAGCGAGCTCTCCGCGTCGGCGCTGGCCTCGCCGGCCGCGCGGCGTCGCAGATCGAGCGCCTCGAGCGCGAGGCCGAGCGCGCCGTCGGTGTCGTTGCCCTGGAGGAGCTTCTGCGCCTCGGCGGACTTCTGGCGAGCCTCGGCGAGCGCCGGATCTTCTTGCGGCGCGGGCGGGGGAGGAGGAGGCGGCGAGCAGGCCCAGAGCCACGCGCCGAGCAGCGCACCGACAGCGTGGAGGGAGCGCGAGCGGGCCACGCCCCTGGCATAGCAGAAATGAAACGGAGAGCGCTCGGTCTTCCCGCGCCGGCACCGCCCCGGCGGTCGCTACGGGAGGATCTCGAAGATCGACAGCACGTAAGGCGTCGTCCACGGATAGAGGCCATTCGGCGCGGTGCAGGACATGCTGAAGCAGGTGTTGCCGGTGCCCTGCTCGACGCGCCACTGCACGGTGTACGTGCGCGGCAAGGTCGAGCCGGCGGGGACGACGGCGCGCATCGTGATCGGCTCGGCGTCGTTGTCGTCGTAGACCACGCCGCGCATGGCGAGCGTGGCCTGGTTGCGCGACCCGAGGGGGGCGCCCACGCCCGCCGCCGCGTTGTTGGTCACGTCGAAGAAGCGGAAGTGGCGCAGGAAGTAGAGCGTGGCCTGCGTGTTGATCGAGAACGTCGCGGTGATGAGCAGCTTGCTGTTCGCGTTGGTGGGCGTGATGCTCGCGCGCCAGGCCTGCGCGACCTCGGCGAAGGTGGTGGTGTTGACGGGGCCGTACGTGCCCGTGTCCGTCACGGTGATCACCTGCGCCACGGCGCCGGTGCCCGATCCACCGCTCGGTCCCGCGGGGCCTTGCGGGCCGGTCGGGCCCACCGCGCCGGTCGCGCCGTTGTTGCCCGCCACACCCTGCGAGCCCGTCGGGCCCACCGCGCCCGTCGGGCCCACCGCGCCGTTCGATCCGTTCGATCCGGCGGGGCCCTGTGGACCGGTCGGCCCGAGCGCGCCGTTCGACCCGGCGGGGCCTTGTGGACCTGTGGGACCCAGCGATCCGTTCGCGCCCGCGGGGCCCTGTGGACCAGTCGGGCCGAGCGCGCCGGCGGCGCCCGCGGGGCCTTGCGGGCCGGTGGGGCCGACCGCGCCGGCCGGTCCCTGCGGGCCGGCGGGGCCGACGAGGCCGGTGGAGGGGCCGACCCAGTTGCCCATGGGGTCGATCACGACCTGACCGTTCACGGAGACGCTGGCGGGGTGAATCGCGCCGATCGCGTCGAGCGAGGTGAGCGCGTACGGGACGCTGTGCGTGGGCTGGCGCGGGCTCATCTCCGGGTCGTTGCCGACGGAGATGCCGAAGTAGCGCACGGCGCCGCCGAAGGGGATGAGCGGCAAGGGGTTGACGGTGCCGAGGGCGGCCGAGAAGTAGCCGTCGTCGAGGTCGAGGACCTGGGTCTCGGTCCACATCGGCGCGTTGTCGGATTCGCTCGCGTAGAGCCGGAAGGTGACGCTGACCGAGCCCTGGAGCGGGGCGCCCGCGGCGTCGAAGAGGCGGCCTTGCTCGACGAACGAGATGGGGACGCCGGCCGAGGCCTCGGGGACGAAGAGGGTGGACGAGAGGCCGACGGCGGCGGCTCCGAGGCAGCGGAGGAGGGCGGACGAGAGGGTGCGGCGAGCGACGGTCATGGGGTGTTTCCGGGACAAGGTGGATCGACCAGGGGGTCGGGCCGCGCCGGGCATTTTTGATGCAAAGCGCGGATTTTTCACCATCCCATGAAGCTTTCTCCGGCGTCAAGCCTCGCTCCGCGGGATCAACACGTGACCCTTCGTCAGACCTCCACGCCAGCACCGCGGGGATCGGATGAATGCTCGGGTTTCAACCCCGGGCGACGGCTTCGAGCCGACGAATTCCGCGCGGATCGTCGTCGCGCGCGAGGATGAGGCAGGAGTCGCCGAGCTCGTGGCCGAGGTAACCCTCTCGCTCGGCGTGGGCGTGGGCCTCGCGGAGGAGCGGCTCGGGCGCGAAGGCGGAGAGGAGCTCATAGTGGCTCTCGGTGGGCTCGTGCACACCGGTGAAGATGCCGTCGACGACGCGCAGCGGGGTGCGCGGGCCGAGCACGAGATCGGTCACGCCGGGGCCGGGCACGAGCGCGCCGCCGTGCGCGAGCGCGCATCCTTCGAGGGCGCGCGTCACGGTCGTGCCCACGGCGATGACGCGACCGCCGCGGGCGCGGGCCTCGCGGATGGCCTCGATCGTCTCGGCCGGGATCTCGTAGCGCTCGGGGAGAGGCAGGCGCGCGTCGAGCGCGGGGTCGCCGGTGGAGGAGATGCCCGCGGCGTGGGTGAGCCTCGCGACGCGCACGCCGCGGCGCGCGAGATCGAGGAGCAAGCCCCAGGTGAGCGGGCGGCCCGCGGAGCACAGCTCGGCGCAGATGGGCCTGGACGCATAGGCCGTCTGCACGTGGTAGAGCTCGAGCGGGCGGTCGATGTACGAGTACTGGATCGGCCTCCCGTGCCGGTAGATCCCGGCCCACAGCGCGTCGCCTTGCTCGCGGAACGAGAGCGCCACGAGGCGCGGCGAATGCGGCGAGACCTCGGCGAGGGTCGCATGCAGATCTGAACCGAAGTCGATCACTGCGCCTTCCGCGAGCGGAGGCGGGGGCGGGCGATCCTCGGTGCGCATGCGCCAGTCCCCCGCGCCGAAGAGGATCGCGGTGTAGAGGCCCGGAGCGCGCTCGGCCACGAGGCGGGCCTCGACGGCGGCGCCGCTCGCGGTGCGCCCGGCGAGCGAGCCCGGGAGCGTGGCGCCGTCGTTCACGATCAGGAGGTCGCCGGCGCGGAGCAGCGACGGGAGATCGGCGACCCTGGCGTCGGTGATGGAGCGGTCGCGTGGATCGATGACGAGGAGACGATCGCGGAGCGAGTCGTCGCGGACATGGCGCGCGGGCTTCACGACACCACCCCGAGCGACGCGGCCTCGATCCGGGATCCGCTCGCCACGCGCTCGGGGCGTTCGAGCAGGCGCACGATCCGCTCGGCGATCACCGCCGGATCGGCCAGCGTGGCCGGGTCGGCGTCGGGGATGGCGTCGGCATGCATGCGGGTGTTCATCTCGCCGGGATCGATCGAGAGGACGCGCACGCCGGTGCCCTCGAGCTCGGCGGCGAAGGTGCGGCCGAGGTGATCGAGCGCGGCCTTGGAGACGCCGTACGCGCCCCAGCGGGGATACGCGTTCACCGCGGCGTCGGAGCTGATGTGGACGATCGTGCCCCGGCCTCGCAGCGCCATCGATCCGGCGATGACCTTGCTGAGCCGGAAGGGGCCGACGAGGTTGACGGCGAGGACGCGCCCGAGGTCTTCACAGGCCGTGTCGAGGAGCAGCGGGAGCGGCGTGGGCCCGAGGGTCGAGGCGTTGTGGATCAAGAGGTCGATGGGGCCGACCAGCGCCGCCGCGGCCCCGGCGATGGCATGCACGACGAGCTTGTCGCCGATGTCCGCGGCGAACGCATGCGCCTCGCCGCCCTCCGCATTGATCTGCCGGACGACCGCATCGAGGGGCTCGATGTCCCGGGCGATCGCGACGACGCGGGCGCCGCGCCGGGCGAGGGAGCGGGCAAGCGCCGCGCCGAGGCCGCGGCTCGCGCCGGTGACGAGGGCCGCCGTCCGGGCAAGGGGCGAGGTCGTGTTCGTGTCTTGGCTCATGGTCAATCTCCTGTTGAAATCACCATGGACCCGACCTGCCATCGGGTTGGATTTTCTTCCAATCCCTTGGAGACGTGCCAATCTGCCGGACATGCAACGACCGAGCGAGCCCGAGCCCGGCGAGCGTCTCGCGGCCAACGTGAAGCAGCTCCGCGAGGCGCGGGGGATGACGCAGGCCCAGATCGCGAAGCTCGCCGACGTGCCGCGCGCGACCTGGGCCAACCTGGAGTCGGGCGGGGCCAACCCGACGCTGTCGATCCTCCACCGCGCGGCGGCGGCGCTCCAGGTGTCGCTCGAAGAGCTGGTCGCGCCGCCCAAGGCGACCTGCCGTCTCTACCCGAAGGACAGCCTGCCGACGCGCTCCCCCGGGCAGGTGCTCGTGCGCAAGCTCTTGCCCGATCCGATCCCGGGGATGGAGATGGATCGGCTGGAGATCGCGCCGAACGGGCGGATGGTCGGCGTGCCCCACACGGAGGGGACGCGCGAGTACCTGACCTGCGAGTCGGGCGAGATTGTCCTCGTCGTGTCGGGCGAGCGGTTCCACCTCGGGCCGGGCGACGTGGCCGTGTTCCGCGGCGATCAGCGGCACTCGTACCACAACCCGGGGGCGCGCCCGGCGGTGGGCTACTCGGTGGTGGTGCTGGCGAGGTAGAGCCCGGCTGTTCGCATATCTGCACAAGCGGACGGTCGGGATCACCACGTCCCTGATCAGGACACGTCCCGGCTCAGCTCGAAGCTCGGCCGCATGGCTCGCGCCTCTCTGCTAGCCTCATGACCAGGTCCCGCGGGTCAAGGAGGTCTCGGCATGCACCACGCTGCGCGCGCTTATTTCAGGCCGCTTCGTCCATTTCTCGCAGCGCTCGCGCTCACCCCGGCGCTCGCTGGGTGCAACAGCGAAAGCAAGAGCGGCGCCTGCACCGACGACCCTCCCGGAGATACATTCACGTTCCATGTGCACAACGGCGGAGCGAGCGCGCTCGACCTCACGTTCGGCTGCGGCGCATCGCTGCCCATCGTGCTCGACACCGATCGCGGTGCATTCGACATCGGGCCGGGCCCCTCGACGTTTTGCGAAAACAAATGCGATGCCGTCTACGCTGGGCAAGTGTTCGAAGGCTGCACCGACTGCGGCGGCGGGGTCAGCGCCGATCTCGACCCCGGCAAGACGGTGGACATCGCCTGGGATCGCCGCGTCTACGACGCGATCATGGTCGATCGTTCCTGCACCGTGAACGACAAAAGCGTCTACTGTGCGCGCGGGACAGCGGTGCGCCCGACGGCTTCCCAGACCGGGACGCTGACGGTGTGCACGTCGGCGTTCGGCAGCTATTGCGACGATTCCGACAAGCTCAGCGTGAGCTTCACCATCGACACCACGAAGAACGAGGGGACCATCGAGGTGAAGTAGCGCAGCGGAACACAGCTCGACCCGAGCAACCAAACGTCTCAGCCCTCGATGCGGCCGCCAGGAACAGCACCGCGACCGGCAGGGAGCGGTGCTGTTCCTGGTGACGTAGGCGATTGCTGGACCGTCGTCGCCGCACGAGCTGCGGTCTCTGGGTCATGAGGCTCGACGGGGCGGGGCCCTACTCGTCCTCGCCCTCGCCCTTGTCGCCGCGCAGGCCGAGGGCGCGGCACTTCTTGTAGAGGTGGCTCCGCTCCAGGCCGAGCCCGCGAGCCGTCGCCGCCATCTGCGCACCGTGGTGCACGAGCGCTTGCTCCAGGATCGCGCGCTCCGCCTCCTCGGAGAGCACCTTGAAGGGCACGCCGGGGCGGAAGAGGCCGCCGGTCCCCTGCGCGGCGCCGCCCTCGCCGAGGCAGTTGCGCACGTCGCCCGCGTCGATGGTGTCGTCGGGCGTCAAGATCACCAGCCGCTCGATCACGTTGCGCAGCTCGCGCACGTTGCCAGGGAAGCTGTAGGCCACGAGCGCGGACATCGCCGGCTCGGTCAGCGACATCCCGGCGCGATCGTTGGCCTGCGTGGCCAGGGCGAGGAAGTGCCGGGCGAGCATCGGGATGTCGTCGCGGCGGGCGCGGAGCGGGGGCAGGTGCAGGGGGAGCACGTTCAGGCGGTCGTAGAGATCGGGGCGGAAATGGCCTTCTTTGCAGGCGGTCTCGATGTCGCGGTTGGTCGCGGCGACGACGCGCACGTCGACCTTGAGCACCTCGTTGCCGCCGACGCGCTCGATCTCGCGCTCTTGCAGGACGCGCAGGAGCTTGGCCTGCATCGCGAGGGGCATGTCGCCCACCTCGTCGAGGAAGAGCGTCCCGCCGCTCGCGCGCTCGAACTTGCCGCGGCGCTGCTTGGTCGCGCCGGTGAAGGCGCCGGCCTCGTGGCCGAACATCTCGCTCTCGATGAGCTCGCTCGGCACGGCGGCGCAGTTCATCTTCTCGAGCGGGCCCTTGGCGCGCTTGCTCGCGAGGTGGATGGCGCGGGCCACGAGCTCCTTGCCGGTGCCGCGCTCGCCGGTCACGAACACCGTGGCGGCGGCCTTCGCGGCGCGGCCGATCTGCTCGCGCAGCTCGACCATCGACCGGCTCTCGCCGATCAGCTCGGTGAGCTGCCCGGCCTGCTGCCGCAGCGCGCGGGCCTCGGCCTCGGCGCGCACGAGGCGGATGATGTTGTCGAGCACGAGGAGCAGGCGATCGGTGGAGAGGGGCTTCTCCAGAAAATCGCTCGCGCCGAGGCGCGTCGCGCGCACGGCGGCGTCGATCGTCGCGTGTCCGCTCATCATCACCACGGGCAGGTCGTTGCCGGCGGTGCGGATCCGCTGGAGCAGGGCCACGCCGTCGCCGTCCGGGAGCGAGACGTCGAAGAGCGCGATGTCGTAGCTCTTCTTGGCGATCTTCTCCTCGGCGACGGCGACGCCGCCGGCCACGTCGACGGCGTAGCCTTCGAGGGAGAGGGCCTTTTGCAGGGTGGTGAGGATGGTGGGCTCGTCGTCGAGGACGAGCACATGGCCGCGGGGCATGAGGCCACCGTAGCATCGAAGCAGGCCGGCCCCGCGGTCCGTGTCATCATGTCCCCCGTGAGCGTCTCCCCGCGGCCCGCGCGCATCGCCGACCGGCCTGCTGGCCGCGATCGCGCTCGGCTTCGCAGCATCCGGCCTCGCCGCGGGCGGTTGCTCCCTGCCCCGGTCCCACCCGCGCCGATCGAGCCTCCGCCCGCGGCCTCGACCGCACAGATCGCCCCACCTCCCGCGCTCTCCGCGGCCGTGAGCGCGGCCCTCAGCGCAGGCGCGCAGGCGATCGACGGAGGCGCACCGGCCACCCCGATCGAGGCGATCTCCGAGGCCCGGGCCGAGGAGCTCCTGTTCCCGCCCGAGCTCGGATCCCCGGGCGATCTAGGGTCTTGCCGCGCCGCGGCCGGCGTGGAGGCGAGCATCCTCTGCCTGCTCGATCGTCGCTACAACGGGCCCGCGCCGGCCGGCGATCCGGAGGGCGCGCGCTCGGCCGCCGAGCTCTACCGGGTCTCAGGCGCGGTCGCCGGGCTTTTGCCGCGCGAGGAGATGGACGGCGGCTTCCGCGGCCAGCTCCTCCTCTTGCCCGAGCTTCCCGTCGGCACCTACCGCCGCCACCTCGGCTGGGTGCTGGACGCGCACCGCGATTTCGAGCGCTTCTTCGCCGACCTGCGCGGCGCGAACGGAGGCGCCGTCCGCTTCCGCACCCGGGCGCTCGCTTATCGCTTCTTCCGCTCCCACAAGCGGACGACGCCCTCGGCCTATGCCCAGAGCTGGACCGTCGCCTACAACGTGGTCGGCTCGCTCAACACCTCGGCGAGCGCGGTGCGCGAGACGCTGTTCCACGAGATCTTCCACCTGAACGACTTCGATCACGGCGACTGGTCGCCCGGCGCGCTCGGCTCGATCTACGACGCCATCGTCCATCGTTGCGGGACGAAGATGGCCTGTCTGCGCCCCTTCACCCCGACCGAGACGACCGTGCGCGGGGGGACGTACTACGCGTTCCAGCCCGACAATGGGCAATCGGTGCACGAGTACGCGGCGGAGCTCGCCACGCGCTATTACCTGGAGCAAGAGGCGGCGTTCGCGGGGAAGAAGAGGAGCAAACCGCCCTTCAAATGCGGTCCTCCGGAGAACCGGACCGCCTGGGAGGCGATCGCGAAGGAGTTCTTCGGCGGCGTCGATCGGGTGCCCTCCTGCGACAAGGACCGGTCCGGTCCTTAGCCTGGTGTGCCAGGAGATCTGCGCCGACCTCTCCGCTCCCTTGGGCTGACCTCCCTGGAGACCTGCGCTGGTCTTCTCGCTGCCTTGCGCTGATCTCCCCGGAGACCTGGGCTGGTCTCCCGGGAACCCCCGTCAAGGACCGCGGGTCCCAGAAACACGCGGGAAATTGCCGTTCGCCCCTCTCGGCAGCCTCGCTCGCGATCAGCCGCCTCCGTCGTCCCCGTCCGGCCCGCCGTCCATCGAGCATGCGATGTCGTCGAACGTCCCCTGCGGGCAGGGGCAGCACCCGCTCTGGAGCACGGCGCCGCCGCACTCCTTCACGCAGTTGACGGCGCGGAAGCACTCGCCGCAGTCCCCGCCGGTACCGCCGCTGCCGGTGGTGGTCGTGGTGGTCGTCGCTCCGCCCGAGCCGCCGCCCCCGGAGCCGCATGCGGGCCCCAGGGTCATCACGCTCAGGGCAAGCGGAAAGAGCGTCCAGGTCAGCGCGGCGATCTTCGTCCTTCGGATCATCGGTCCCTCCTTCCGGCGCGCACGGCCGATGCCCTCAACGTAGCCAGTCCATGCAGCGATGCACTTCGGTGTCGCCGGGGCTGCCGGTGCGTCGCCCCGGTCCTCCGCGCCAGCCGCCCGTTGGCCGAGCGGCGCGGCGATGGTAGCTTCTCCTCGATGACAGCCTCCGCGTCCTCCGCTCTCTCTCGCATCCTGGAGCCCGTGGGGCGCTGCCTCACCCCCGAGGTGGCCCGGGCGCTCGTCGGGCTGCGGGCCGACGACGAGACACAGGCGAGGATCGAAGACCTCGCGGACCGCTGCACGGAGGGGACGCTCACGGCCGACGAGCGCGAGGAGTACCAGACCTACGTCGCGGCCATCGACTTCGTCACGATGCTCCAGGCGAAGGCGAGGGCGATGCTGTCGGCGGCCCAGGGCGCGTGATCGATCGCCGTCTCGTCCGCGCGCGGGCGCGCTTTCGCTGCGAGCACTGCGGGATCGAGCAGGCGCTCGTGCCTTACGCGGCGTTCCATGTCGAGCACGTCATCCCGCGCAAGCACGGCGGCGGGGACGACGTGGAGAACCTCGCCTTGGCCTGCTTCCACTGCAACCTGCACAAGGGGCCGAACCTCACCGGGCTCGACCGCGAGACGGGCGACTTCGCGCCCCTGTTCCACCCGCGGCGCCAGGTGTGGGACGAGCATTTCCGCATGGATGGCGTCGCGATCGTGGGGCTCACGCCGACGGGCAGGGTCACCGCGTACGTCATGAACATGAACGCCCCGGAGAGGATCGAGCTGCGCACCGAGCTGCTGGCAGCAGCCAGGGCGCGAGCCGAGGGGTAAGGATCAGGATCCCCATCGGCCCTCGGCGAACCGGTCCGCCCGGAAGGTCGTTGCGAAAGAAATTTTCGGTGGGGTCGATCGCGTTCCGCCCTGCGAGCCTTGCGCACAAAGTACGCACCGATCTGCCAGAGCTGAGATGACTCCCGGCTCGCCTTGGTCGAAATGGCTGTGTTATCGTGGAAGGGATGGCCAATGACACCCCGGCGACGGCCGAAGGTGACCTGGGTCGAACCCCCTTCGCCCACCTTCTCGTCTATGCGCTCGACAAGCGCCTGACGGGCGCGATGTTCCTCACCGAGCCCGGGAGCGAGGCGCCCCATGTGGTGCGCTTCATCGCGGGCGCGGCCGTGAAGATGCGCCCGGCCGATCGGTATGCGCTGCTCGGGGAGATGCTGGTCGAGGCGGGGCTGCTCTCGGAGAAGACGCTGGGCGACGCGCTGGCGACCAAGGGCTTGCTCGGCGACGTGCTGCTGCTCGCCGGCTGCGTCGATCGGGACGCGCTGGAGAACACCTGCGTCAAGCAGTTCGAGCGGCGGATGATCCGTCTCTTCCAGCTCCCGGCCGGCACGCAGTACCGCTACTTCGACGGGCACAAGGAGCTCGAGGAGTACGGCGGGGAGCCGGCGGCGATCGATCCGCTCGCGCTGCTCTGGAAGGGGATCAGCGAGCACGGGGCGCCGGCCGAGGCGATGGACAAAGCGCTCGGACGGCTGGGCGAGGCGCCGATCCGCCTGCACCCGCTCGCCACGGTGGAGCGCTTCGGCGTGAGCGGCGACGCGCTGGCCGCGCTGGAGCAGCTCAAGAAGAGCCCCCTCTCGCTCTCGGCGCTGCTCGCGCTCGGGCTCGGCCCGGAGGCCTCGATCAAGCGGCTCTGCTATGCGCTGCTGATCACGCGGCAGGTGGACACGAACGCGAACCTGGTGCCCGCAGGGGCGGAGCCGCAGACGACCGCGGTGGCCGACGCGGCGACGACGGTGGCGCGGGTGCAGCTCAAGGCGACGCCGCACCGGCTGGGGGCCGCCGCGCCCGATCTGCCGGGGACCGGCGAGCGGAACAGCGAGACCTCGCGCATCTCGTCGGACTCGGCGAAGGCCAAGCCGGATTCGAGCAAGGTGAAGGAGGGCGCGACCGAGGCGAAGCCTCCGCCGCCGAAGGAAGCGGAGACCTTGCGGAGCATGGAGCCGATCCGGCCGCCCAAGCCGGCCAAGGCGCCCGAGCTCTCCGTGCTCTCGGCGCCGGCCCTCCACAAGCTGGCGCTCGCCAAGCTCGCCGAGCGCGATTTCGAGGGTGCGCTCGACGCATGCACCTCGGCGCGGACGGCCGCCCCCGGCGAGCCGGACTACGAGGCGCTCTCGGTGTGGATCCGCTTCCAGATGAGCGGCGCCGATCTCAAGGCCCTGACGCTCGAGATCGACGATCTGCTCCGCGAGAACGAGGGGCATGTGCAGGCCCGCTACACGCGCGCCTTGCTGCGCAGAAAGCTCGGCGATGACGCGTCGGCGCTGCGCGATCTGCGGCGGGTGGTCGAGCTGTCCCCGACGCACGAAGACGCGGCGCGGGAGCTCGCCGCCCTGGAGCCGCCGAAGCCCAAGGAGAAGGGCGGGCTGCTCGGCTGGCTCTTCCGGCGCTGAACGGGCGTCAGGCGGCCTCGCGGCGGTGGAAAGGCGGCGGACCTTTCCCTATACTGCGCGCGCCATGTCGTACGAAGCAGCTCCCTCCGGGGACGAGAGCGTCCCCCACCAGGTCAACGAGGCCGGATCGCAGCCGCGCGGCGCGCTGCGCTGGGGCTATTTCCTGGTGCTGAACGCCATCGCCGGGGTGATCGCGGTGGCCATCTTCTTCGGGATCATCTACGCGGACGGGATCGATCCGTACATGCGCGGCACGTACGACTGGCTGCTCGGTCACCCCGGGGTGACGAGCTTCATGGCCTTCTCGCCGCTCCTCGCCTCGCTCCTCGTGGGCTGGGGCTACTCGCAGCGCGCGAAGAAGCGCAAGGCCGCGGCGGCCCGGGCGGCGGCGCTCGCCGAGCAGGCCGGAGCGCAGCCGGCCGCGGGCTGATCGTCCCACCAGGCGCAGATCCGCAGCCTTTTTGAACCGGCTGCGCGCGCCATGCGATGATCGCGGTCGAGTCGACCCGTGAGCGCGCCCCAACAATCCAGCATGGCCTCCCGAACCCCGACCGTCAGGGAGGGGACATGCAGGCGCGACCCGTGAGCCAGCGCAAGCCGTCGCGCCCGTCGAAGCGCGCCCCGAACCGGCGCGCGAGCCCGGAGGCGGTGGAGAAGCGCAGGGCGGCCCGGGCCTTCAACGAGGCCGTGATCGGCGGCGGAGCGCGGGCCGCGGATGGGCGCACCGAGCGGCGGCGCAAGCGGATCCTGGAGGAGCTCGGCTCGGGCACGGCGCGGGGGAGCAAGCGGGAGCTGAAGCCCATCGAGGTGCTGACGCGGGTGCAGGAGCTGCTCGCGCTCGGCGAGCCGCTCGCCGCGATCCGCAAGGTGTGCCCGAAGCCCCGGCCCGTGGAGGTGACGCCCGAGGTGGTGGAGGGGCTCCGGGCGATCCACCGGGCGTATGCGTTCCCCGTCGCGATTTACGAGCTCGTCGGGCTGGGCGCGGAGGCGCTGCGGGAAGCGGGGCTCGTGCCGGGACCGAAGCCCGCGCGCGCACCGGCGAGGCGCGGCCCGGCCCGCCGCGCGGCTTGACCGCCGGGGAGAGGCCGGCCTACACCTTCGGCCGATGCGGGTCTCACGAATCTTCGCCGTCGCCGCCGCGCTCCTGCTGAGCACCTGGCAACCCCGTAGCGTCCAGGCCGACGCGTCCTCCGGCGACGACGTGATCGTCGCGCGCGTGGGCGCCCGGGTGATCACCGCGGGCGAGGTGAGCCGGCGGATCGCGCAGATCCCGCCGTTCCAGCTCCGCTCCTTCGGCCGCAACGCCGACGAGCTGCGGAAGAACTTCCTCGAGCGCGTGCTGGTGCGCGAGGCCCTGCTCTCCCAGGGCGGCGCCGATCAGAAGCTCGACGAGCGCGAGGACGTGAGCGAGCGGATCCGCAACGTGCTGCGCACGGCGATGCTGAGCCGGACGCGCTTCGAGAGCTTCTCGTCGAGCCCCGTGACCGACGAGGAGGTCAAGCGCTACTACGACGAGAACCCGACCAAGTTCCACTCGCCCACGCGCATCGCGATCTGGCGCATCCAGACGGCGGACGAGAAGGAAGCGCGCGCCGTGATCGCGCAGATCAAGCAGGCGCCCACGCCGAAGCTGTGGAACGAGCTCTGCCGCGACAAGTCGATCGACAGGGCGACGAACCTGCGGGGAGGCAACCTCGGCTTCGTCTCTCCCGACGGCTCCACCACCGAGGTGGGCTTCAAGGTCGACAAGGCGGTGCTCGACGCCGTCGGCAAGGTGAACGACGCCGACATCGTGCCCGAGCCGGTGAAGGAGGGCGATCGGTGGTCGGTGCTCTGGCGGCGCCAGACGATGAAGGCGATCGATCGCGACCTCGCCACCGAGGCGCCGTCCATCCGGCAGGTGCTGACCCACGAGAAGGCCGAGAAGCGCACGACGGCGCTGATCGAGGAGCTGCGCAAGGCGCACCTCAAGGACTTCGCGCCCGAGCTGACCGACCTGCTCGAGGTGGGCGCGAACGGCGATCTCACGCCGGCCCGCCGGCCGGGGACGATGCCGCCGCCCCGCGCGAAGACGATCCCGGCGCTGCCGTCACCCGCGAACAAGCCGGGCGGCGCGCTCCGCTGAGCGCCCAAAAGGTTGGACCTCCAACCAATTGTTCCGAGCGCTACCGCGACAGCGCGAGCGCGGCGGCGACGATGACGGCGAAGGCCGAGGCGATCGCGATCAGCACCGCGGCGATGGTCCCGGCGCGGCGGGCGCGGATCACCTGGTCGGGCGGGAGGCGGTAGATGCCCTGGAGCAGGGCCGTGGCGGCCTTGGCGGGCGCGGTGATGGAGAGATCGACGAGGCCGAAGGCTGCGCGCACGCCCTTCGTGAAGAGCGTGCCGAGGAAGCCGATCGGGCCGGACATCAGGTCCCAGCCGCAGGCGTAGAGACCGTAGCGGACGGCGCGGCGGCGCTGCGGCGGGGCGCCCTGGCGGCGCGCGCCCGCGTCGAGGGCGGCGCCGTGGGTGACATGCGCGAGCACCATCCACAGGGCGAGCGCGGGCACGCCGACCGCGACCCAGCGCAGCACGAGCAGGGCGAGGGCGCCGTCGCGCAGGAGCGTGACCGCCACGGTCGGGAGCGCGAGCGCGGCCAGCGGGAGCAGCAGCGCGACCATCGAGCCGACCGCGAGCAGCTCGGCGAGGACGGCGAAGCGCATGGCCGCGGGGATCTCGCCGTCGGGCAGCACCGCGAAGAAGGACTCGGCGCCGCGCGTGGTGGCGTTGGCGGTGGCCCAGAGGCGCGACCAGGTGCCGTCGGCGCTCCGCTCCCAGGGGATGATCGCGAGCACGCCCGACTCGGTGTCGGTCGCGGCGCGGCAGCCGAGGCAGTCGGCCTGGCCGCAGCATGCGCAGAGGATCGCCGCGGGGACGTCGAACGCGTCGACCGGATCGTCGTCGCCGACGACCCTGCGCGGAGGGGCTTTGCCGGGAACACGCGCGGAGAGCTTGGCCATGGCGCACCTCGAAGAACGGCGCGCACGCCGCGCGGACGGCGTGCGATCTGAGCGTACGCCCCGCGCCCGGCCGTGTCGACGCTGGAACGCCGCGCCGTCCGCGGCGGCCCCGCGATCAGTGCAGGACCTCGTCTCCGCGCCGCGGGGTCCGGGTGGGCAGGTCGTCCAGCTTACCGCCGAAGCCGAGGGCCGCGATCAGCGCCGCGAGGGCGGTCGCGCCGGTCGCGTAGAGCCCCCAGGACCACGCCCATGTCGCCGGACGCAGCGCGGTGCTCTTCGGCGTGAAGCCCAGGCGGATGGCCACGGTGGTGAGCACGATGCCCGCGAGGAAGCCCACCGCCACCCGGGCGCCGCGCATCTTGTAGACGGACCGCCGGGTGAGGACGAGCGGGAACATGACGAAATACGCCACGGCCGGGGCCCAGAAATAGCCGCGGAGCTGGGCGAGCCCGAAGCCCGACAGCTCGCGCAGCTCGGGCGCGGTCTCCTGGATCCAGGGGGTGAAGAAGAAGAGCAGGCCGAGGGCGGAGAGCGCGAGGAGCAGGCCCCGGTTTCGCCCCGCGTACGTCCAGGGGAGCGTCTCCATGTGCGGCGGGATCGGCTCCTCCGGGTACTCGATCTTCGCGTCGTACGAGGGTGGCAGCTTGGCCAGATCCTGCAGGCCGAGGCCGCAGTCGGGGCAGCTCTTGGTCTCGCCGGGGGAGAAGAGCTGGCGGCAGAAGGGGCAGGCGACGAGATCGCTCATCGGAGCGAAGGCAGCATAGCTCACGCAGGCTGCGACAGCGGCGGTCGTGGTGGGTTCCCAAGGCCGCGCCTCGGGGGCATAGTGAGCAGGGAGCCGGCGCTTTCCCCCTGGCTCCCGATGGATCCATGTCTGTCCCGGCGTTGCTCGATCCCGAGGCGATCGCGTCGTTCCTCGCCTCCCACCCCGGCTGGGCGCTGGAGGGTGGCTCGATCGTCCGGCGTTATGCCTTCAGCGCGTACGCGGACGGCGTGGCCTTCGTGGTGCGCGCCGCCTTCGTCGCCGAGAAGATGAACCACCACCCCGATCTGAAGCTCGGCTACCGCACCGTCGAGGTCTCGGCGACGACCTGGGACGCGGGCGGGCTCACCGCGCTCGACACGGAATTCGCCGCGCAGTGCGACGCGCTCCACCGGGGCTAGCGCGCTCCTCGATCCCTCGCGATCCCTCGATGCCGTCCGCCGAGCTCCTCCAGCGCCTCTCGATCGCCGACCCGGCCGAGGTCCCGCACCTCGACGAGGCGCTCACGCACCCGAGCTTCGCCAACGAGCAGCGCGGCAAGTGCTCCGACAACCAGCGCCTCGAGTTCCTCGGCGACGCGGTGCTCGGGATGGTGACGAGCGAGGCGCTGATGGCGCGCTTCCCCGCGGCCAACGAGGGCGAGCTCTCGCTGATGCGATCGCTCCTCGTCAACGCCGAGGCGCTCGCCGCCTTCGGCCGATCGATCGGGCTCGCCGCGGAGCTCCGCGTGGGCCGGGGCGCGGACAGCTCGGGGGAGCGCGATCGCGACAACGTGCTCGCCGACGCGGTCGAGGCGATCGTGGGCGCGCTCTACCTCGACCTCGGCCTCGATCGCGCCCGGGCGCTCGGCGCGCGCATCGTGGCCGAGCCGCTCTCGCGCATCGGGCAGGCGCAGGCCGCGCGCGACGCGAAGAGCGAGCTCCAGGAGAAGGTGCAGGCCGAGGGCGGGTCGTCGCCGCGCTACCGCATCATCCGCGCCGAGGGCCCCGATCACCGCCGCTCCTTCGTGGTCGAGGTCGACGTCGACGGCGTGGTGCTCGCCGAAGGCACCGGCCGATCCAAGAAGACCGCCGAGCAGGCTGCCGCGCGCGCCGCGCTCGACGCCCGCGAGAGAGCTCGCCTCGGCGACGCCGCGCCTCCCGCTCCCGACGCCATCGTTCAGGAACCCTCGGTATCCCCCGCGCCCCCTGCCCCGGAGCCACGATGATCGCCCCCCGCCTCCGCGCCCTCGCCGCCGCCCTCTTCACCGCGCTCGTGCTGATCGGCATCCCCTTGCCGGCCTTCGCGGGCAGCTACCTCGATCGCGCGGCGATCCTCCTCGACGAGGCGCGCAAGGAGGGCGACATGCTCCAGCCCCGCACCCAGGACAAGGAGATGGTGCTGGTGATCCAGGCGCTCGCCGAGGCCCGCGTGCGCGTGGCCCGCAAGATGGAGATCCCCGCCGCCGTGGCCAAGGCGCACCCGCACCTGATGCTCGTCCTCGAGAGCTACGAGCGCGCCGTCGAGGCCGCCGCCGAGGGGAGCTTCGGCAAGTTCATGGAGCACCTCAACACCGCCCGCGACGAGGAGAAGATCTTCCGCGGCGTGCTCGGCGAGCTCGGCTACAGCGTGCCGGACCTCAACCAGAAGCGCTGAGCGCGCGCCGCACCGCTCGCTCAAACCGCGCGACGAAGCTTCAGAACCGCGCGCGTCGGCAAGCGGACAGAGCAGGCGCGCGATCCGCCCGCCCGAGCTCGCAGATCGGCAGGTCCGTTCAGAATATCGCGCCGATGTCGGTCGCGACCGTCCACTGCTTGGAGAGGCCCTTGAAGACGTTCTCGCTCAGGTCGGCGCCGCCGTCCGGGTTGGGCTTCTTGATCTCGTAGTCGGCGCCCTTGTTCGCCTCCTCGGGCGCCATCACGTCCATCGAGAAATGCGCGCCGAGACGCACCATCTGGAAGCGGAGCTGGAGCCCGCCGAAGGCGCGGTGGCGCGAGAGGCGCACCGGGTTGAAGACGGCCGTGTTGTTGAAGTCCGCGCTCGTCCCGTGGGCGCAGACGGGCTGGCCGTCGCGCACCGTCTTGTTCGCGTCGGGCGTCGCCAGGTTGTTCGAGCCCACGTAGCCGCAGAAGTTCACCGCGTCGGTGTTGGGCGTCAGATCGATGAGCCCCGAGTCGCCGAAGATGCGCATCCACTGGTAGCCGGCGTAGGGTGTCAGCGACACCGAGCCGCCCATGGGGATGGGCTTCGAGAGCACGCCGTCGACCGCGGCGACGGTGAGCTGGAACTGATCGGTCCCGGTGATGGTGCGCACCGAGCCCGTGGCCGCGACCTCCGGGAACCACGAGGGCACGCCGGTGCGGAAGCCCTCGAAGGGCGCGAAGCGCACGTCGGCGCCGATCGTGTAGATGCTCGTGTTGCCGAGGAAGCCGAACTGCCCGGCCAGCTCGATGCCGAACGGGAAGCCCTTGCGGATCTTCAGCGTGTAGGACTGGAGCACCGGATCGGGCGAGGGGTTCGCGATGCTGAAGCGCCCGGTCGATTTGTCCTGCGCGCCCTGCGTGCCCTGCTTCCAGAAATCGGCGTCTTTGTCGATGGAGGTGAAGCTTCCTTCGAGCGCCAGCTCGAAGCCGCCGAAGCCGGTGGTGCGCGCGGTGTGCATCCCTGTCGGCGCGATCGCGGCGCCGTACTGGGCGATGAGCTTGGCGAAGGCCGCGTCGTCCGTCCCGCAGCGGGTGAAGCTCGATTTCGGGTTGTAGTAGAGCCCCCCGTTCACCCCGGTGGAGCGGCAGCTCGAGTCCGTCACCAGGCGAGCCAGCGCCGGATCCATGGTGTCGGCCGCCGCCGTCCTGGGGAAGGCGAGCGCGCTCAGCAGGGCGAGCCCCGGTGCGATCCAGCCGATTTTGCGCGTCATCTCTGCCCCGGAGGCTACGTGCCGGCGCGCGTGGACGTCAAGGGATAGGTCGCCCCTGCGCGTTGCCTCTTGCCCTCGGCCCTGGAGCGCACGAGAACCTCGCCGTGGCCAACGACCACCTCCCTCGCCTGCGGGCCTCGGCGCCGAGCCCCCCGTTCCGCCTCGTCCTCGTCGAGCCGGAGATCCCGCAGAACACCGGCAACATCGGCCGCCTCGCCGTCGCCACCGAGAGCACCTTGCACCTCGTCGGCCGCCTCGGCTTCCGCATCGACGAGCATGCCGTGCGCCGGGCCGGCCTCGACTACTGGCACCACGTCAAGCTCAGCCAGCACCTCGATCTCGCGCATTTCCGCCACGCGCACCCCACGGCCCGCCTCCGCCTCTTCAGCGCCACCGCCGAGAAGAGCTACCTCGACGCCGATTTCCAGCCCGGCGACGCCCTGGTCTTCGGCAAGGAGAGCGTCGGCCTCGACCCGGAGATCCTCGCGCGCCACGAGGGCAGCGTCTTCGGCATCCCCACCTTCGGCCCGGTCCGCTCGCTCAACCTCGCCAACGCCGTCGCCATCGTGCTCTACGAGGCGCTCCGCCAGGTCGGCGCCCTCGCCGGCCCGACCCTCCGCTGACCCGGTGGACGGCCCCCGCGCCCTCCGCTAAGCCCATCGAGCGCCCCGCGCCCCTCGCCGCGATGCCCTCCCTCGCCCCCCTCCGCCCCTTGCTGATCGCCGCGATCCTCGCGATCGCGGGCGGCTGCGGCCCGCGCGTCCCCAACGCCACCCCCGAGGGCGCGGTGCGCGAGCTCGTCGAGCGCCTCCGCCTCGTCAACGGCGACCCCGCCGACGCCAAGGCCGTCTTCGCGCTCCTGTCGAAGCGCGCCCAGGCGAACCTCGTCGCCCGCGCCAAGCGCTACAGCGACGCCAGCGGCAAGAACATCGCCCCCGAGGCCATGATCGCCCCTGCCCGCCTCGTCCTCCACCTCGAGCCCCAGCGCTACAGCGCCAAGATCTCCGGCACCTACGCCCTCGTCGACATCACCGGCGCCCTCCCCGAAGATCACGCCCAGGTCCCCTGCATCTTCGAAGACGACGCCTGGCGCGTCGACCTCACCCTCCCCGCCCTGCCCCCCGTCCAGATGCGCCCCGGCGCCGGCGGCTGAATCCACGAGAGCCTTTGACGCATCCGGGACGCACACAATCCCGAAAAACCTGCGCACAGGCCCCGATTCAACCCCTCAGCAAAAACAATTTTGCGCGATAATGGGCTAGAGCCCATCAAGGCTCCAGCCCATCCATCACGTCATTGCCTGCAATCGGGGGAGGATCCGCGCGCCGCGCGGAGGGGGCGGAGCCCCCGGGGGTTTGGGGCCGCTTGCGGCCCCATCGCGAACTAGTTCGCGAGAAAAATGGCTTCGATTTCGGTCTTGACTTGCTCTTCGGTTTGATCGCGGGCGATGGCGATCTCCTTGACGATCAGCGTGCGGGCGGTGTCGAGCATCCGCCGCTCGCCGAAGGAGAGCTGCTTGTCGGTCTTGAGGCGGTACAGATCGCGGAGGACCTCGGCCACGTCGTAGATCGAGCCGGTCTTGATCTTGTCCATGAAGCCGCGGTAGCGGCGGTTCCACGTCTGGTTGTCGAAGGCGATGGTGCGCTCGCGGAGGATGTCGAAGATCTCGCGGATCTCCTGCTCGGAGATGACCTGGCGGAGGCCGACGGCGCTGGCGTTGCTGACCGGGACCATGATCTTGCGGTCGGTGTCGAGGATGCGGAGAACGTAGAAGCGCTGCCGATTTCCAGCGATGTCCTTCTCTTCGATGTTGACGACCTCGGCAACGCCCTGAGCCGGGTACACTGCCTTGTCGCCAACCTTGAACTGGATCTCCGAACGAGCCTGCATATCGTCTCCTTTGCCTGTCGCCCCGCCACCTGCCGCTGTGTTGCGCGCTCCGCCGGGGCGGGCTAGCTGTCTCGCGGGAGGCCCCGACTGAACTCGAAACCTGCTTACTGTGCCGTCTATTCCTGCCATCTGGGTGAGATCGGCCGTTTCGTCCCTCGATGACCATCCCGCGCGGATCGCGCGGAGATCGTCGGAACATCAGGCTGGCTGGAAGAATCCGACCTGCCTAGCAGCTCGTCTTGCGGCGCTGCGACCGTGTGGCTGGTGGAACTGGGAGGGACGAGAAACCGGGTGCGATGAGCGTCGTGCGTGGGTTATCGAGAACGCCCCCCTGACGAGGGGCTTGGGGCACTCTGGGCACTCTGCGCCAGGCGGGCGCACTCTAGTGAGAGGGCCCAAAACTGTCAAGAAAAAGCGCCCAATTCCGAGATTTATCGCAGGTTTCGGCTTCGTGGCTCACGCCGGCTCGCGCGCGACGCATGCCTCCGCATGCCGGGTCCGGGCCGCGAGCTGCTCGGCCAGGCCCCAGCGCACGCCGCGATCGGAGGCCACCGCGGCGCTCGCGCCGGACCAGGCCACCACCTCGTCGACGATCACGGCGCCGGCGACGATCACGTCGGCGCGGGCGGGATCGATCTCCGGGATCTTCCGTCGCTCGGCCACGGGGAGCGCGGCGAGGCGGGCGAGCGCGGCGGACATCTCGGCCCGCTCGATCGATGCGCCGTGGACGCGCGCGGGATCGTAGGGCGCGACGCCGCGCAGGTACGCGGCGAGCGTCGTCACCGTGCCGGCCACGCCGACGAGCGTGCTCCCGGACGCGGGCTCGCCGATGCGCGCGCTCGCGGCGGCGAGCTCGGCGCGCACGTTCGCGCGGATCGCCTCGATCTCCGCGGGGAGCGGCGGATCGTGGCGCACGTGGCGCTCGGTCAGGCGCACGCCGCCGATGTCGAGGGAGAGAGCGCGGAGCGGGGCGCCGGGCGCGTCGCGGTGGATGATCTCGGTGCTCCCGCCGCCCGGATCGAAGACGGTGACCGGGCGCGCCGCGTCGATCGTGAGGCCGCTGAGCGCGCCGGCGAAGGTGAGCTCGGCCTCCTCCAGGCCGGAGATCACGCGCGGCGCCGTGCCGAGGATCGCGGCCGCGCGGGCGCGGAAATCTTCTCCACCGCGGGCGTCGCGCATCGCGCTCGTCCCGACGGCGGCGAGCTCGGGCGACCCGTGCGCGCGCAGATCGGCCGCGTAGCCTTCGAGGCATGCGAGCGTGCGCTCCACGGCCTCGGGGGCGAGCGCGCGCGTCGCGTCCACGCCCTGCCCGAGCCTCGTGATCGTCGCGCGCTCGAGCACGGGCACGAGCGCGCCCTCGCGCTCCTCCGCGATGAGCAGCAGCACCGAGTTGGTGCCGATGTCGATCGCCGCGACGCGCGTCACGAGGTCGCGCTCCTCTTCGCTTTTTTCACTGGGTGAGGCTCTTCAGGTCGAGCATCTCCTCGACGTTGGGGAGCACCACCAGCTCGCAGCGGCGGTTCGCCTGCTTGCCCTCGGGCGTGTCGTTGGATTTGACCGGATCGGTGTCGCCGAAGCCCGCGGCGCTCCACCGCTGCGGGTTGAGCCCGCCGCCGTTCTTCTCCGCGGGCTGGATGAGGAAGGCGAGCACCTCGCGGGCGCGCATCACGCTCAGG
Source organism: Byssovorax sp. (assembly GCA_046351295.1). Lineage (GTDB taxonomy): Bacteria > Myxococcota_A > Polyangia > Polyangiales > Polyangiaceae > JAXLYT01. Next base: position 154,025 of record JAXLYT010000005.1, on the reverse strand, counting down.
CCCCAGTTGTCCTTGAAGCGGCCGATGAAGGGCGCGTTGTCGGTGTGGCCGGCGACCTGGAACGAGCGCGCCGCGAGCGAGGAGTCGTTGCGGATCACCTCGGCGACCTTGAGCAGGATGCTCTCGCCGTCCTTCTTGAGCGTCTCCTTGCCGGAGTCGAAGAGCACGTCGCCCGGGAGCTGGATCACCATCCGGTTGTTGCGGACCGTGACGCTGAGGCCGAGCTTGGTGAGGGCCTGGAGCTTGTCGCGGAGCAGCTCGAAGCGGTGCTTGATCGCCTCGAGCTGGTCGGCGCGGCGGCGGTAGTCTTCGAGGGCGCGCGCCTGCTGCTCGAGGTTGGCGTTGAGGTTCGAGATGTCGACCCCGGCCGTCTTGAGCTGCTGCTTGAGCTGCTCGATCTTGGCGGCCTGCTCGTCGATCTCGGCCTTCGCCTTCTTGTTGCGCTCCTGCTCGGCGGACAGCTTCGTCCGGAGGTCGTCGATCTCGTGCAGCTTGCCCTGCCACTCCTCCTCGTTGTGGCCGCAGCCGGCCGCGGAGAGCGGGAGGGCCAGGGTGGCGAGGAGGAGGCACGAGGATGTCGCGCGGCGGATGTTCATGGAACGGCTGCTCTCCTCTCGTCGAGGCGCGCGCGACCCTTTTCGGCGACGCGCGCGAGGCGGAGCCCCGACACCGGGGGGCGGGGAAGATAGCGAAATCGGCCTCGATCGACAAGGGGGAAGCGGTGAGGCCGGGGCCGATTTGGGGGGTCGCTCCAGGCATCGCTTCTGCATTGCGCGGGGATGTCAGGGCGCGGGTGCCGGGGGCGACGATCGGCAGCGCCAATCACAGGAGAGCAGCTCGCGTCAAGAACAATCGTCAAAATCGACCTAGATCGACCTCGAGGGGTGATTCCAGCCCCGGCAGACGGGTTTGGAGGAGGAAAATCTTGGTGCGATGGCTGACTGCTCCGGCGTTCCCCTTCGCAATGCTTGCGTGGTCTTCTTCGCAAATCCTCGGCTATACGTCAGTTTAGGCCCCGCAAGATTTTCCTTGACCATCACCATGCGTGGCAATATAGGTCTTGCAACATCTGTTGCCTCGCCCCGCGAGCCTAGGGTTGGCGGAGAGTGAGGCGGCCAACAGGAGGGTCATCAGATGGCTGCGAAGAAGACTGCGAAGAAGGCTGCGAAGAAGGTCACCAAGACCGCGAAGAAGCCGGCTGCCGGCAAGGCTGCCAAGGTCGCGAAGAAGCCGGCGAAGAAGACGGCTGCCAAGCGCACCACGGCCGCCAAGAAGACGACGAAGCGCGCCGCGCCGAAGCGTGCCAAGAAGGCCGCCCCGAAGCGCGCCGCCGCCAAGAAGGCCGCTCCGAAGCGCGCCGCTGCCAAGAAGGCCGCCCCGAAGCGCGCCAAGAAGGCGGCGGCTCCACGGAAGAGCAAGGCCGAAGCCCCCGCGGCTCCGGCGCCGGCCTCGATGGACGAGTCTGAATAAGCCTCGGCGCCACGGCGCCGAGGGCGCGGAACGCGAGAGCGACCGCGCGGGGAGCCTCCCGGACAGGTTTCGGTGGGCTCGGGCTCTGTCGACGGCAGGCTCCCGCGCAACAGGACGCTCCACGGACGCTCCTTCAGCGACGAGGCACATCACCGGATGGACGGTTGGGTCAACCCACCGTCCATTCGTGTTTTTGTGGCCAGGGTCCTGAAGGATCCCCTCATTTCAGGCGCCCTTTGCCCGCTCCCGCTCCCGTTCCCGCTGCCCTCTCCCGATCCGGCAGGGGGTATCGGGAGGGGATATCGGGAGCGGGAGCGGGAACGGAGCAGAACGTACCGGAAGGGATATCGCTCACGCTCCCAGGTACAGCTTGAGCGCGCGCGCCGCGTCCTGGCGGTCGAAGGCGGCGCCCGCGAGCTCGTCGCGCCGGGAGATGGCCTCGAAGAGCTTCATCAGGAACTGGTAGAAGGCCTCGCACTCGGAGGCCGCGGCGGCGAGGCGGGGCGGGTCGAGCAGGTCGGTCTCGGCGAGGCTGTTCATCGCGCCCATGAAGGCGTCGACGCTCGGGTAGTCCGACGCGCGCAGCAGCGGGTAGCCCATCGCCCGGAAGTAGGCGAGGAACTCGCGCACGAAGGCGAAGCCGGCGATGGTGCTCCACGAGTCGAGCGAGGGGTCGGCGTGGCGGGCCTTGCTGGCGAAGGCGCGGGCGATCTGCGCGAACATCCACACGTCGCGGCGCAGGCGCTCGCTCGTGGCGCGGCGCACGGCCTGATCGTCGAAGACGCGCCCCTCTTCGAGCGCGGTGCCGAGCGATTTGCCGAGGAAGAGCACCGAGTTCTGGAGCGACGGGCGCAGGCTCGCGCTCACGGCGCGGAGGCGCGCGCGCAGCTCGTGCTCGGGCACGCCGGCGTCGGCGGTCGGCAGGTCGTGCTCGAAGGTGCGGCGCATCTCGAGCTTGAGGCTCGCGGCGAGGCCGGTGAGCGCGCCCTTGATCTCGGTGAGCCGCGCGCCGAAGCGGCAGAGCTCGTCGTAGCGCGCGCCGATCGCGTCGGCGCGCACGCGGTAGAGCTCGCGCTCGAAGCTCTCGGCGAGCAGCATGCCCGCGCGGCGGCGCAGGAAGTTGGAGAGGGCGCGCGCGTCGCTGCGCAGCACCGCGAAGACGAGGTAGGCGCGGCCCGCGACGCGGCGATCGGTGTGATCGAGCGCGATCGCGTCGATGAGGCGCAGGTAGCGCAGCATGCGGAAGAGCGAGAGGAAGGTGAGCGCGACGAGGCGGTGGGCCTGCTCGCCCGGCACGCCCTGGATCAGCTCGAGGACCTGCGACGAGCTGATGCGATCGAGCTCGGGCCGGAACTCGAGCGCGGCGAGCGGGTTGAAGAACGCGCTCTGGGCGATCTCGCGCATCGCGGTGGAGAGGTGCGCGTGGAAGAGGCGGTAGTTGACGCGCTGGAGGCGGAGCAGGCCGTTGCCCACCTCGATCAGGTTGGTGAAGCCGTGGCGGAGCACGGTGAGGCTCGCCTCGGGCGACTCCTGCTCCATCGTCGCGTGCAGGAGCCGCGTGCGCGCCATGTCTTCGGGCAGCACCGTCTCGAGGTAGCGCTGGAAGACGAAGGCGCGATCGCGATCGCCGAGCAGCGATCGCGCGAGCTGGACGACGCGCGCCATGCCGCCCTGCGCGAGCGCGAGGTGCTCGTGGAAGTCGTGGCTCACGATCGTCTGGCGGCGGCCCGCGCCCGGGTGGTTGCGCGGGTTCGCGAAGCAGGCGAGGCCCTTCAGGAGGATCTCGAGCTCGAAGAGCGTCTCCTCTTTCTTCTCGCTGCCGAGGCGCGCGAACCACGCCTCGCGCGCCTGCTGCTGCTCGCGGCGCAGGCCGCGCGTGTCGCGGAGCAGCTCCGCGTAGGCGTTGTGCGGCGCCGGGGCGGGCGCGCGCGAAGGGCTCCCGAGGTCGGTCATGCGCCTAGCGCCGCACCTTGAAGAAGAATGTGTAGGTGAACTTCGTGTCCATGCCGCGCGACGATCGCGGGTAGGTGAGCGCCTTCGTCAGATCGATCATGCAGGAGGTCACCTCCGGGTCGTCGAGCTGGCTCGCGTCGGGATCGATCGACGAGCTGACGAGGGTGCCGTCGGGCTTGAGGTTGATGACGAGCTTGATCGGGACCTCGCGCCCCGCGGCCTCGCGGTGGTTCTTGCTCCAGAGGTCGAAGCAGCAGCGGAAGGCGTCGTTCTTCGACTTGATGATCTCGGTCATCGGCTGGAAGCGATCGGCCGCGCCGGCGTCCACCGTGGTCATCGCGTTGTTCATCACGACGCCGTTCGAGGGCGGGACGTTGACGAGCTCGCTGAGCGCCACCTTGCAGTCGGCCGCGCTCGAGGGCGGCGGCTTCTTCGGCACGTCGACGAGCGGCGCCGAGGTGGAGAGGGAGACCGCCGTGGTGGGGACGGGGTTCGAGGGATCGCTCGGCCCGGCGGTGGTCGCGGCCGGCGTGGGGGCCGGGGTCGTCTGTCCGCCGGCGCATGCGCCGAAGGCGATCGCGGCGCCGAGGAGGCCGGCGGTGAGGGCGTTGGTGACGGCGCAAGCTCGCATCGGCCCCCATGGTAGTCGCCTTTCCGGCCCGTCGCGACAGCCCCGCGCGGCCGGCCTCGTGCTAGGTCTGAACGGGTGAGCCCTCCCCCGCCGAAGCTCCGCGTTTCCCGCGCTCCGCGGGGCCGGCGGGCCTCCCCTGCCCTCGCCTCGGCGGCGCTCGGCGCGGCCCTCGGCGCGATCCTCCTCGCCGCCGCCTGCGAGGACGCGCCCGCGCTGAAGCTCTGCGGTGAGATCCCCGCGGGAGGCTGCCCGGTGGGCCGCGGCGGCACGTGCGAGGACGCGGTCTGCGAGGCGCTCTACGACTGCCAGGACGGGCACTGGGTGAGCGTGGAGCGCTGCATGAACGAGGCGGGCGCGGGCGGCGCAGGCGGAGAAGGAGGCGCGGGCGGCGGCACGGGTGGGGGGCCGTGCACACCGGTGACGCTGGATCACACCGGTGAACAGCTCGGCTGCATGCCCGATCTCCAGAGCCCGGACTGCCCGGCCGAGGCCGCGGAGACCTGCGCGGAGACGGCGTGCTTCACCGGCTGCGTCGACTTCTTCCTCTGCAAGAAGGACGGCTGGACGGCCATCGCCCACTGCGACGATCAAGGGACGCTCATCCTCTCGCCCTGAGCGGCGAGGGCCCACACGGAGGTCATGATGCTCGCTCACCTCGCAGAGATCGATCCCCGCGACACGGCCGCGCTCGAGCGCGCGCTCCGCGGCGAGCTCTCGGCGCTCGCCCCCCGCGGGCCGCGCGCCGATCGATCGATCGTCGCGCGCGCAGAGGACGAGGTGCGCGCCTCGCCGGAGCGGTGCTTCTCGTTCGACAGCGAGGGCCGGGCCACGCTCTCGGTGAGCGGCGAGCGCTTCGCGGCCGGGCGCTTCGAGACGCCGGCGCTCGGCGAGCTCCGCCGCCGCGCCGCCGAGGTCAGGGCGCATGCGGGCGGCTCCGGCGGGGCGATCCGCTTCTTCGTCCTCGACGGGCGGAGCCCCTCACCGACATCGGCGCGCTCCAGGCCGCGGCGCCGCCGGGGTCGCTCTTCCAGGTCGCCTCGCAGTTCAACTGCCTCGAGGCGCCGGACGCGTGCATCGTCGACGTGGCCGACTACTTCCACGACCCGACCCAGGGCCCGCGGGCCTCGATCTCGGCCTTCCCGGGCACCCTGCTCCGCCACTACGCCGCGCCTGGATCGCGCGAGCAGAGCGGCGCGCGCTTCGTCCAGCGCGAGGAGGGGCCGCAGCTCAACCTGCTCTCGGCCGTGTGCGAGGCGGGCACGGCGGAGGTCCGGTGCGGATATCTTTTGACCTCCAACATTCTCCGGCCCGATCGCTTCGCCGCCCTGCTCACCGAGCGCGCGGATGAGCTCCGCGTGGGCCTGCACGACGGCGTGGAGGTCGTCCTCGGCGGCGACTGGGACCGCGCGGTGCTCGCCTCGCCTCGCCCGCGCATCGCCCAGGTGTTCACGTCCAGCGTCGCGGCCGGCGGCTACAGCGCGCTCGACACGCGCGACCCCTCGTTCGGCGCGATCGTGCGCGGGCTCCAGCGCGCGGCGCACGAGGGCGCGCTCCTCGCCGCGGCCTCGATCGGCGCGTCGTTCGCGGTGATGACGCTCATCGGCGGGGGCGTCTTCGGCAACCCGGTGCCGCTCGTGTACCGGTCGATCCTCGCGGCGATCGACGCGGTGCGGCCGCTCCTCCACCGCGATCTCACGGTGGTGCTCAACGGCTTCTCGATCGGCCAGCGGGTGCCGCATGCCGAGCTGAAGAAGGACGCGGAGACGCGCGGCGGGCGGCTCCTCGTCTTCACGCCGGACAGCGTCAACGCGGCGTGATCACGCGCGCTTCGTGATCACCCCGCCTTGAGGAAGGGCACCCACTCGTCGAAGGGGCGCGGCGTGCCCATGAGGATCTGCGCCGCCGCGGACCAGCGGGGCGGCGCGGGCGTCCGGAGGAGGCGCATCCCGGCTTCTTCCGGGGTGCGGCGGCCCTTGCGCAGGTTGCACACCCGGCAGGCGGTCACGAGGTTCTCCCAGGTGTCGCCGCCCCCGCGCGATCGCGGCATGACGTGATCGATGTTCAGCTCCCGCACGAGCGGCGTCCGCGCGCAGTACTGGCACTGGTGCGCGTCGCGGAGCATGACGTTCTTGCGGCTCAGGCGGATGGGCGGGCGGCGGACGCGCTCGTAGCGGCGGAGGTGGAGCACCCGCGGCACGCGGAGCGAGCCGTCGACGATGGGCAAGAGGTCGTCCTCCGCGCGGACGGGGAGCTTGCGCCAGGCCGAGAAATCATGGAGATCGCCGCTCTCGTCGAGGGCGAGGGCGGCGCCGCCGAAGAGGAGCAGGAAGGCCCGGCGGGCCGACGTGACCTGGAGGGGCTGGAACAGCCGGTTGACCACGAGCACCGGGAGCTCCAGCGGATCTGCGGCGTGGCGAGGGGTGAGGACGATCGGGTCGCGGGGCGAGAGCAGGCGCTCTTCCCCGCTCGATGGGTCGTCGTCGAGCGGCCCTTGCTGGTCTTGTACGCCCTCCGGGTCGGAGGGCGCTGCGATGGATCCGGATCCCCTTGGCACAGGGCGAGTGTAGCAAATCCGCGGGGGTGCCGCCGCGCGCGCCGGAATCGCGCTATCTCTGGGGCCGGCCGTCCCTGCCCGGCGACGGCTCGACCCCTCGACCATGACCCAGAAGCTCCCGCGTCGCGCCGCCCAGGATCGGCACCTGCCCCCGCCCCCCGGGCCGCCCTGGGATCTGCCGATGAGCGAGGCGCCGCTCTGCTTCCTCGATCTCGAGATGACGGGCCTCCGCCCCGAGACCGATCGGGTGATCGAGCTGTGCCTCGTGCGGGCGGAGGGGCCGCGCGAGACGGGGTCGCTCTCGTCGCTCGTGAGGCCCGCATGTGGGAGCTTCGGCAACGGGCATGTGCACGGGATCCGCGCGGAAGATCTGGAGGGCGCGCCGACCTTCGCCGAGCTCGCCCCGCAGGTGGAGGCGCTGCTCGACGGCGCGATCCCGGTCGCGCATGCGGCGGTGTGGGACGTGGCCTTCCTGGAGGCCGAGCTCGCGCGCGCCGGGCGGCCCCGCACCATCGAGCACTTCCTCGACACCCTCGTCCTCTCGCGGCGATCGTTCGCGCAGCCGAGCCACCGGCTCACCGCGCTCACCGCGGCCCTCGGGATCGAGCACCCGCAGGCGCACCGGGCCGGGGACGACGTGAAGGCGCTCCGCGGTCTGTTCCGGGTGATCGAGGGGGCGCTCTCGCCGCGGACGCCGCGGGATCTCTGGCATGTGCGGGTGGGCGAGCGCCACGCGCGGCCCGATCTGGTCGAGGCGGCCCGGGCGTCCATCGGCCGGCCGGTGCGGATCCGCTACCGCCCCTCCCACCGCGCGCCGGAGGAGCTGTGCTTCACCGTCACCGGGGTGCGAACGGACCTCGACCCACCGAGGGTTCTCGGCTATCTGCTCCCCTCGCGCAGCCGCCGCGAGCTGCGGGCGGACCGGATCCTCGCGATCGAGGGTGCCGAGCCTCCCCTGCCGAGCGGTGGAGGCACGCGCGCCTGAGGCCCGGGCGCGCGGCCCGATCGTCCCCTGCCTGCGCCTGCCTCGAAACTCGTGAGACCCGACGTGCAAAGCTCCTTCACCGCGCCCCGATCCCGCCCCCTGCTCGCCGCGCTCGCCCTGACGGCGGCGAACTTCGTCGGCGGCTGCTCGGGAGAGGCCCTCCCCAACCCCGAGGTGGCCCGCGCCCAGAAATGGATGGATCGCGCCCAGAGCGATCTGAAGAACGCCGACTTCGACGAGGCGCGCGACTCGGTGGGCCGCGCGCTCACGGTCGCCCCGAGCGATCGGGACGCGCGCATCTTCGCCGCGCAGCTCGCGCTCTCCTCGCTCGACTACGCCGAGACGCTCCGCCTGCTCAAGGACGTGCACGGCTCCACGGCCGCCGGCCTGCGCGGCCGCGCGCTCTGGTACAAGGGCGAGCTCGACGCCGCCGCCGACGAGCTCGACATGATGCTCGGCGATCCGGAGGCCAAGGATCCCTGGGCGAAATCGATCGCCAAGCTCGCCCGCCGCGGCGCCGGCCGCACGCCCTTCGTCCTCTCCGGGGGGCTGCTCGCCGCGGTCGACATGGTGCACGTGAGCCCGGTGGCCCCCTACTTCGTGCTCCCGATCGAGATCGACGGCGAGGCGGCGCTCGCGGCGATCGCCACGGGCACGCCCGAGGTGGTGCTCGACAGCGCCACGCGCCCCGAGCCGAGCTGGGTCTCGCTCCGCTTCGGGCAGCGGCTCGAGGTGCACGACGTCCCGGCCCTCGCGCAGGATCTCTCCGGCATCTCCAAGGAGATCGGCGCGCCGATCAAGGCCCTGCTCGGGGTCAACGTCCTGCGCCACCTCAACGTCACCATCGACTACGAGGGCCGGCAGTTCGTCGCCCGCACGTACAACCCGCCGCCTCCGCCCAACGCGACGCGCCTCAACCTGCACTACGTGCGCGGCGGCGGCATGCTCCTCCGCAGCAACCTCGGCGGCGAGAAGGGCCCGCGCGCCGTGTTCCTCGTCGACACCTCGCGCCCGTTCCCGCTCGCCCTGGACAAGGACGGCTGGAAGAAGGCCGGCCAGTCGGTGGAGTCGCTCAAGCTCGTGGCGGCCGATCCCGAGCAGAAGCTCCGCGAGGGCATCGTCCCGCTGCTGCGCCTCGGCGCCTTCGACGTGCCGCGGGTGCTCGGTGTGTACGGCGTGCCCATCAACGAGCTCGAGACGCTGGTGTCGCTCGACCTCGACGGCGTGGTCGGCGCGGGCCTGCTCTACCAGTACCGCTGCACCATGGGCGACGAGGGCCGCGTGCTCTGGATCGAGGACGACACGGCCGTGCAGGCCATGCTGGGCGGCCCCGGCGCCGGCGCGCCGCTCGCCCCGCCGGCCAACGAGCGCGAGGCGCCTCCGGCCGAAGGGCCCGCGCCCACCGCGCCGCCGCCCGAAGGCAAGGCCCCCGCGAAGACCCCCTGAGCTCGCCCCGAGGAGCGCCCGATGCTCGCCGTCTACGCTGGTAGCTTCGACCCGGTCACCTTCGGCCACCTCGACCTGATCGAGCGGGCGAGCCGCCTCTTCAACGAGGTGGTGATCGCCATCGGCCGGCACCCCACCAAGAAGGCCTTCTTCTCCTTCCAGGAGCGGATGGACCTGCTCCGCGAGGTGTCGAAGGACATCCCCAACGTGCGGGTCGAGTCCTTCGAGGGCCTGCTCGTCCACTACTGCGAGAAGATCGGCGCGCGCGTGATCGTCCGCGGCCTGCGCGCGGCGACCGACTTCGAGTACGAGCTGCAGATCGCGCATGCCAACGCCGACATGGTCCCCAACGTCGACACGATCTTCCTCCCGACGCGGACGAACTACGGCTTCGTCTCCGCGTCGCTCGTGCGCGAGATCGCGGGCCACGGCGGCGACGTGAGCCACTACGCGCCGAAGCTCGTGTGCGAGGCGCTCGCGAAGAAGCTCAGTACGAGGTCATCGGGGCCGGCATGAAGAGCAGGACGAAGAGGGCGAGGCAGAGCACGGCGATCGCCTTGCGCACCGGCCCGAGCTCGCCTGCCTCCGTCGGCGGGTGATCCTTGCCGCTCGCGCGCATCAGCAGCGCGAGCAGGCCGAACCAGATGAGCCAGCTCAGCGAGTTGTTGAAGGCCGAGAAGAGGCCGGCGCCGTCGTGGGCGCGGAGCGCGGGGAGCGAGAAGCGGATCAGGTTGATCGCGAACATCCCGAGCAGGGAGAGGTGCAGCACGCGGGCCACGCGGTTCTGCTTCGGGCCGAGCAGGGCGTAGGCGATGTGACCGCCGTCGAGCTGCGCGATGGGGATGAGGTTGAGCGAGGTGACGAGCAGGCCGCCCCAGCCGGCGAAGGCCACGGGGCCGAGGAAGACATCGTGGCCCGCGGGGATGGGCCCGAGGATGAGCCGCTTCATCGCGAGGTAGAGCAGGCACTGCCCCTCCACGAGCCCGTGCTCGCCGAGGGGCTGCACGGGCGACTGGGCGAGGCCGAAGGCGAGCACGGGGATGGCGACGACGAGGCCCGCGAGCGGCCCAGACGCGCCGATGTCGAGCAGCGCGTTGCGCGACCGGATGCGCCCGCGCATGCCGATGACCGCGCCCATCGTGCCGAGCGGGCTGTACTGCGGGAAGGGGATGAAGAAGGGGAGCGACGCGTCGACGCGGTGCAGGCGCGCGGCGATGAAGTGCCCGAGCTCGTGGAAGACGAGGATGCCGAGCAGCGGCAGGGCGAAGCGGTAGCCCTGCGGCAAGGCGTGGAGGATCGTCCGGAGATCGTCGCCTTCGTTGATCTTCCGGTCGTAGATCGCGCCGGCATGGAACACCGAGACGACGGTGAGCAGGAAGAGGACGAGGTTCAGCTTCCAGCGGATCGGGCGCGGGCCTCGATCGCTCTCGGGCGGGGCGCTCGGGGGGCTCGGCTCTTCTCCCGGCTGCGCTTCGCCGGGCGGCGTCGATCGATCCTGGGACATGCGAGGCGGAGCGTGGATCTCCGGGGACGCCGCCTCAACCCGATTCGTTCGCCCGCGGCGCCGCGCCCGCGCGCAGGCCGGGCTATGCTCGCCGCGCGATGAGCTACCGCGGGCGGTTCGCGCCTTCTCCCACCGGCGATCTGCACCTCGGCAGCGCCGCGGCGGCCCTCTTCTGCGCGGCGGCCGCGCGCGCCCGGGGCGGGCGCCTGATCCTGCGGATGGAGGATCTCGATCGCGATCGGGTGATCCCCGCGGCCCATCGCGCGATCCTCGACGATCTGCGCTACCTGGGCGTCCCGTGGGACGAGGGGCCCGACATCGGTGGGCCGACCTCGCCGTACGTGCAGTCGGCGCGCGCTCCGCTCTACGAGGCCGCGCTCGATCACCTGGCGAGGCAGGGCTTGCTCTACTACTGCGACTGCTCGCGGGCCGAGATCGCCCGCGCGGCCAGCGCGCCGCACCAGGGCGAGGAGGGGCCGCGTTACCCCGGCACCTGCCGCCCGCGCGGGCTCGCCTCGCGCGCGTTTCGCCGGCCGCCCGCGGTGCGCCTCGCCGTGCCGGAGGGCGACGCGAGCCGGATCGCGATCGAGGACGGTGTGCTCGGCGCGCTCGTCGAGACGGTGTCCGAGCAGACGGGCGATTTCGTCCTGCGCCGCGGGGACGGCGTCTTCGCCTACCAGCTCGCGGTGGTCGTCGACGATCTGACCATGGGCATCACCGAGGTCGTGCGCGGGGCCGATCTGGCCGCGTCGGCGCCGCGCCAGGCGCTGCTCGCGCGCTTGCTCTCGGGCGCGCCGCCGCGCTTCGCGCATATCCCGCTCCTCTGCGGTCCGGACGGCGCGCGCCTCGCGAAGCGCGCGCCCCGGATGACGCTGCGCGATCAGCGCGCGGCGGGGCGCGACGGGCGCGAGCTCGCCCGGGCCCTCGCGCGCGCCTACGCGCACGACCTCGGCGACGCGCCCGATCCGGTCGAGGCGCTGGCGGCGTGCCTCGACCTCGGGAAGCTCCGCGATCTGACGGTGATCGCCGGCCCCGCGCTCACGGGCGAGGCCGGCTGACGAGCGAGCGGAGGCGCCGCGCTTGTCCACGACGGCGGCGCGGCTGGTAGCATGGTCCCGTGGCCCCGATGCACCCCCGCCCAGACGCCGCCGAGACGCGCGTCGGCATGGTGATCGGCGGGCGCTACCGGCTCGTGCAGCTCCTCGGCAGCGGCGGATCGGGGCATGTGTACCTGGCCGAGCCGACCACGTCGATCGCGCCGATCGCCCGGGGACAAAGCCCGCCGCGCGTGGCCCTCAAGCTGCTCCGCCCCGAGCACCTCGGGCGCGCCGATCTGGTCGCGCGCTTCGAGCGCGAGGCCGCGGCGGCGTCGAGGATCGATCACCCCAACGTGCTCCGCGTGCACCAGAGCGGGACGCTCGACGAGGGGCAGCCCTACTTCGTGATGGAGTTGCTCGTCGGCCTCGATCTGGCGGACACCCTGGCCCGCTGCCAGCGGCTCGCGCCGGCCCGGGCGCTGCGCATCGCGGCGGGCGCGGCGGCGGGCCTCGGCGCGGCGCATGCGGCCGGCGTGGTCCACCGCGACGTGAAGCCGGAGAACATCTTCCTCGTGCACGAGAAGGACGGGACGGAGCGGCCCAGGCTGCTCGATTTCGGCTTCTCGCGCCTGCCGGACGATCCCCCGCCCCCGCGCCGATCGCTCGTCGTCGGGACGCCGGAGTACATGGCGCCAGAGCAAGCCCAGGGCGCCCCGGGGCACCCGAGCGCCGACATCTACTCGCTGGGCGTGGTCCTCTACGAAATGCTCGCCGGGAGGCCTCCCTTCAGCGGCCCCTACCCCGCCATCGCCCGCCGCCACGCCCAGGAGGCCCCGGCGCCCATTCCGGGAGGGATTTCGCCGGCGATCGACGAGGTGCTCCTCCAGGCCCTCGCCAAGCGGCCGGAGGATCGATTTCCGACCATGGCGGATTTTAAGGAATCGCTCCTCGGCTTGCTCGGCGACCGCGCCTGAGCTTCCGTTCACCAAAGAGCGGGCGAGGTTGCCCCGGCGGCGGTCCCCTGCTAGACGCCTGCCCCGGAGAGGGCGGCCTCGGGCCGTTCACTCTGAAGATTTTTGCGGGATCCGTCCCGCCTCACCTCGCCGCTCCGCGACGGTCCCAACAGCTCGGGACGCGCGGGCGTGCCCCCCGGCGCCGCTATGGGTCGCGCGACCCCTTCCTCCTTTCGCAAACGCTCCCGATCCGTCTCGTCCGATCACGACGAGCTGCCCTCGTTCACGGTCGACGACTTCCCGCCGGAGGCCCCTCCGCCGCCGAGCGCGCCCCGGCGCGACGAGCCTCCCTCCGGCGCGGAGGCCCCGCATGTCGCGCCGGTCGATCTCGGTCCCGCGCCCGGCGCGCCCTTCCGCCACAACGTCCTGCTCGACGAGACGCGGATCGATCCCGACGTACAGAAGGTGATCCGCCGCCTCACCCGGCACGAGCACGAGGCCTACCTCGTGGGCGGCTGCGTGCGCGATCTGCTCCTCGACAAGCGCCCGAAGGACTTCGACGTGGCCACGAGCGCCCGGCCGGAGCAGGTGCGCGAGCTGTTCCGCAACTCGCGGATCATCGGGCGCCGCTTCCGCCTCGTCCACGTGCTCTTCCAGGGCGGCAAGGTGATCGAGGTCGCGACCTTCCGGAAGAACCCGCAGGAGAACGACGACGCGACCGAGCTGCTCATCCGCAGCGACAACGTCTTCGGCACCGCGCCGGAGGACGCGATGCGCCGCGACTTCACCATCAACGCGCTCTTCTACGACCTCGAGGCGAGGCAGATCCTCGACTGGGTCGGCGGGATGGCCGACGTCGACCGGCGCGTGGTCCACACCATCGGCGACCCGGAGACGCGCTTCCGCGAGGACCCGGTGCGCATCCTCCGCGCCCTCAAGTTCGCGGGCCGGCTCGACCTCGGCATCACGCCGGACGTGTACGACGCCATCGTCTTCTGCCGCGAGGCGCTCGCCCAGGCCGCGCGCCCGCGCCTCTCGGAGGAGATCCTCCGCCTGCTCCGCGGCGGGCAGGCGCGGCGCACGATCTACCTCGCCTGGGAGACGGGCGTGCTCGACGTGCTCCTCCCCGAGCTCGCGGCCCTGCTCTACGACGACGGCGAAGAGGACGGCCCGGCGCGCCGCGTCTTCCGCCTGCTCGACCACATCGACAAGCGCACCCGCGAGCAGGGCCCGCTCGACGACACGGTGCTCTGGACCTTGCTCCTGCTCGAGCCGATGAAAGAGGCATGCGACGGGAGCCGCGATCGCACCGCCGCCCTCGCCGATTTCCTGGAGCCGCTCATCGAGCGGCTGGCCATCTCGCGCCGGTACGCCGACGGGATGCGCCGGATCGTCTCGGTGCTCCCGCGCCTGACCAGCGGGCGCGCGGGCCGCTTCGCCCGCACCGAGATCTTCCTCCTCGCCCTGGAGGTCGCGACGGCCGATCTCGTGGCCGCCGGCGAGCCCATCGATCACCTCGAGCGCCTGCGCGCCTCGGCGACGCCGCCCCCGCGCCACCACGGCCACCGCGAGCCCCGCATGCGCGGCGGATGACCGAGCGGGCCTACCTCCTCGCCTGGCTCAAGGCCTTCCTCTTCACCCTCGCGGTGGAGCTCCCCATCGCCTCCGCCCTCTTCCGCAAGGCCGAGCCTCGCCTCGCGCGCCGGCTCGCCCTCGCCTTCTTCGCCAACCTCGGGAGCCACCCGGCCGTGTGGCTGATCTTCCCGGCGATCGGCCTCTCCTACGAGACGACGGTCACCATCTCCGAGGCCTGGGCCTTCGGGATCGAGGCGATCTTCTTCGCCGTCGTCTTCGAAAAGAGCGGTCCGCTCCACGCCGCGGCCGTCTCCGCCCTGGCCAACGGCGCCTCCTACGGCCTCGGGCTCCTCGTCCGGCACTTCACCGGGTGGGTCTGATCCTGACCGCCCCGACAGCAAAAAGCGGCAAGCGCGCTCGCGTTTGGTGAGGAATCATCCTTGAAGGGCCCTGATCAAGGGTTAGCCTTCCCCCTCGACGGCGGGCAGTCACGCCCCGCGCCGGCCCTCGCCGGCGAGATGGAGGACCTCGATGTTCACCGCGCTTGCTCTGGTCGCGAAGCTGGTTCTGTTCCTGTTCGGCGGCTTCTGGGGGCTGCTCACGGTCATCTCCTGGTGGAAGACCTTCAAGAAGGCCGGCGAGCCCGGCTGGGCGGCGATCGTCCCCATCTACAACTTCATCGTGATGCTGAGGATCGCGGGCAAGCCCTTCTGGTGGCTCTTCCTGCTCCCGATCCCGTTCATCCAGATCATCCCCTGGGTCCTGATGAACCTGAACATCGCCAAGGGCTTCGGCCGGGGCCCCCTCTTCGGGCTCGGCCTCGCGTGCCTCCCGATCGCGCCGCTCTTCGCCATGGCGCTCGCCTTCGGCAACGTGCGCTACAACGCCCGCAACCTCGACTGAGCCGTCCCTCCCCTCCTCGGAGGGGCATCGGCCCACAAAAAAACGAGGACGATCCTGGGATCGTCCTCGTTTCGTTTTGTCGCGGTCGTTCCCGGAGCCGCGCAGCCCCGGAAACCGGAGCGCGGCTTACTTCGCGGCGGGGGCGGCCGTCGGGGCAGCCGTCACGGCGGCGGCGGCCGAGGTCGCCGCGTCGGCGGCGGCCGTGGTGGCGCCGGCGGGCGCGTCGGCGTTGGCGGGGGCACCACCGCAGGCGACGGCCGCGGCGGCAATGGTGGCGAGGGACAGGGCACAGAGAATCTTGGTCAGCTTCATGACCGCCGAAATACCCGGAACGACTCCACAATTCAAGATTTCGCCGTGGACGGCTGAGATTCCCCGGAGAAACCACGGTATCCTGCAACGCATGGGGCTCGTCTACGTCGCCGCGCTGGTCATTGGGCTGGGGGTGTTGCTCCTCCAGGCCGTGCTCGGCCATGGAGCCGGCGGGCACGATCTCGGCGACGGCCACGCCGGGCACGCGGACACCGGGGCGGGCGGCTTCGTCGGCGCCCTGCTCGCGATACGCTTCTGGATCTTCGCGAGCCTCGCGTTCGGCCTCTCCGGCTCGCTGATCCACGCGTTCTCGCTCGCCGGGCCCATCGCCACCTTCCTCATCGCGCTCGGGGCCGGCGTCGCGTCCGGCTTCTTCGCGGTGCTCGCCTTCCGCGCGGTCGCGTCCGCGGCCGTCCCCGCGCCCGGCGCGCGCCAGGCGATCGGCCAGGTCGGCAAGGTCCTCGTCCCGCTCGGCCGGGGCCAGGTGGGCCAGGTGCGCGTGGCCCTCCAGGGGTCGAGCGTGGACCTGATGGCGACCACCGACGAGGAGGCGCTCGCGCGCGGCGAGGAGGTGCTCGTTGACGATGTCAACGGCTCGATCGCCCATGTCTCGAAGCGCCCCGGCGAGCTCGCCTGACGCGCATCGATCCGCTCGCGGCGCCCTCGGTTCCCGGATAGTCTGCCGCCATGCGCAACCAATGGAGCGGGGACGACGGGACGCATGCGGGCCAAAGCGCCGCGGGCGGCGGCGCGGAGAGCGTGCTGCCGGTGCTCTTCGGCGCGGTCGGCGTCGTCGTGCTGTTCTTCGTCGTCGTGGCGATCGTCCGGAAGTTCCTCTTCATCTGTCGGCCCAACGAGATCCTGGTCTTCAGCGGGCGCAAGCACCGCCTGCCGGACGGGACGGAGAGCGGCTACAAGATCCTCCACGGCGGGCGGGGCCTCCGGACGCCCTTCCTGGAGACGGTCGACCGGATGGACATGCGTCTCTTCCCGGTCGAGGTGGCGGTGCACAACGCCTACTCGAAGAGCGGCATCCCCCTCAGCGTGCACGCGATCGCCAACGTGAAGATCGCGAGCAGCGACGTGGGCGTGCGCAACGCGGTCGAGCGCTTCCTCGGCACGAGCCCGGAGCAGATCGCCACCGCCGCGCAGCAGACGCTCGAGGGCGTGCTGCGCGAGGTCGTCTCCCAGCTCACGCCCGAGGAGGTGAACGAGGATCGGCTCAAGTTCGCCGACACGCTCTCGGAGAACGCGCGCGACGATCTCGACAAGCTCGGCCTCGAGCTCGACGTGCTCAAGGTGCAGAACGTCGCCGACGAGCAGAAGTACCTCGTGAACCTCGGCCGCGGGCGCATCGCCACCATGCTGCGCGACGCCTCGAACGCCGAGAACCAGGCGAACCAGGCCGTGTCCGAGGCGCAGGCCGCGGCCCGCCAGGCGGCGGAGACGGCGCAGAAGCGCGCCGAGACGCTGGTGCTCCAGAAGAAGAACGCGTACCGCGCCGAGCTCGCGAAGCTGGAGGCCGAGGCGAAGCAGGTCGAGAACGAGGCGGCGATCGCCGCGGAGACGGAGCGGGCCATCGCGGAGCAGGAGCTCCAGGGGCTCCGCGCCGAGCTCGAGAAGCTCCGCCTGCGCTGCGACGTGGTGCTCCCCGCCGAGGCGCAGCGCAAGGCGCAGGAGCTCAAGGCCCGCGGTGAGGCCGCGCCCAAGATCGAGAACGGCAAGGCCGTGGCCGAGGCGCTCCGGCTCGTCGCGGCCGAGTGGACCGCGGGGGGCGAGGCCGCCCGCGAGGTGTACGTGCTCCAGCAGCTCCGCTCGCTCGTCTCGGCGGCGGTCATCCGCGTGGGGCAGACGGAGGTGGGCGAGCTCAGCGTGGTCGACGGCGAGGACGCCGAGCAGTACCTGCGGGTGCTGTCGAGCTACCCCGCGGCCGTCGCCGAGGTGCTCGCGGAGACGGGGCGCACCATCGGCCTCGACGTGCCCGCGCTCCTCGCGAACCAGAGCGGCGCCGCGAGCGCCCAGGGGAGGTCGTGATGCTCGGTATCCTCCTCGTGCTCGGGCTCACCGCCGTCGTGGTCGTGGGCTTCGTCTTCTACACGCTCAAGAACCTCCTGCTCGTCAGCTCGCCGAGCGAGGCGCTCATCCTCTCCGGCGGCACGCACCCGATCGAGGGCCGCACGGTGGGCTATCGATCGATCCGCGGCGGCCGCGCCGTGCGCATCCCGCTCCTCGAGAGCGTCGATCGCCTCGACATCTCGAACGTGCCCGTGGAGATCTCGGTCAAGGCCGCGTACTCGAAGGGCGGCATCCCGCTCAACGTGCAGGGCGTCGCGCAGATCAAGCTCCCGAGCGAGGAGCCCCGCCTCGCCAACGCGGTCGAGCGCTTCCTCGGCCGGAGCCGCGCGCAGATCGCGCAGGTGGCGCGCGAGACGCTCGAGGGCAACGTGCGCGGCGTGCTGGCCCAGCTCACCCCGGAGCAGGTCAACCAGGACAAGACCGAGTTCGCCCGCAAGCTGCTCGAGGAGGGCGAGCACGACATGGCGCGCATGGGCCTCGTGCTCGACATGCTCAAGATCCAGAACGTCACCGACGACGCGAACTACCTCAACTCGAGCGGCCGCATCCAGGGCGCGCGCGTGCGCATGGAGGCGAGCATCGTCGAGGCGAAGACGCAGGCCCAGGCGAGCGAGCAGAAGGCCGACAACTGGGCCCGCGCCGAGATGGCGAAGATCGACGCCGATCTCGCGATCGCGCGGCAGGAGACGGACAAGCGCATCAAGGACGCCCTGTCGCGCCGCGAGGCGATGATCCAGGAGGCCCGCGGCCAGGTGCTCGCGCAGATCGCCCAGGTGAAGGCCGAGATCACGCGGCAGAAGGCGCGCGCGCTCCAGGTCGAGCGCCAGCTCGAGGCCGACATCATCAACCCCGAGGACGCCAACCGCCGCATGGCCGAGGAGCAGGCGCGCGGCGAGGCGGCGACGATCATCGAGACCGGGCGGGCCGAGGCCGAGGCGCTCAAGCGCCTGATCGAGGAGTACAAGAAGGCCGGCCCGAGCGCGAAGCAGGTGCTCACGCTCCAGCAGCTCATCCCCCTCGTGGGTGACATCTCCGGCGCCGCGCGGCCCGCGAAGATCAAGCGCCTCAGCTTTCTGCCCCGGGCGGGGGCCGACTCGCTCGCCGGCAAGGCCATCGCCGCGCGCGAGCACATCCGCGCCGCGACCGGCGTGGACATCACCGACCTGGTGAAGCGCCTCGGCCCGCCCGCCGCGCCCCCCGCCGCAACGCCCCCCAAGCCCACCAAGAGCGGCTGATCCACGCCGGACGCGCGATCAGCACATGGTGCGCGGGCGCGCATCCGTTGCGCTCGACGCGCGTCGTGCCCATGTTTTTCCCGCAAATGGGCGTGGAACACGCCTTGCTCCGTGAGCGCGAGCCATAGCGCAACCATCCGCGCGCGGCGCTCCCGGAGCACGCGCGTGTGTCGAGGAGGTGAGCTCATGAACAAGCACTCGTTCCAGGGGAAGCTCGATCTGTTCGGCGAGGGCCAGGTCAAGGTGAAGCCCGATGTCGCCACCGTCGCGCTGTCCGTCGTCACCGAAGGGAAGACGGCCGAGGAGGCCGTGAGCACGAACGCGAGGAAGGCGAGCGAGGTGATCGAGAAGATGATGCGCCTCGAGATCCCCCGCGACGCGATGAGGACGACGGGCCTCAACGTGTACCCGATCTACCAGACCAACCCGCAGACCAACGAGAGCCAGGTCGTCGGCTTCCGCGCGCAGGACTCGCTCTCGGTCGAGGCCCCGGTCGCCATGGCCGGCAAGGTCTTCGACGTCGGCATCGGCGCCGGCGCCAACGAGAGCAGCGGCATCAGCTTCGGGATCAAGAACGAGAAGCCGTACCGTGAGCAGGCCCTCGATCTCGCGATCAAGAACGCCAAGGCCGAGGCCGAGGCCGTGTGCAAGGCCATGGGCGTGACCCTGATCGGCCCGATCAACATCAACGTCGTGCAGGGCTCGGGCCCGGTGCGCGTCCTCTCCGAGCGCCTGATGAAGGCCGAGACCCCCGTGCTCCCCGGCCAGCAGCTCATCAGCGCGAGCGTGCAGGTCACCTTCGAGTACCGCGGCTGAAGCGCCCGCGCGGGCTCCAGCGCGACAGGCTCACCGCCCGGTGAGCCTCACCACGGAGGCGCACGACTCGGCCCTGACACCGAGGTCGTGGTCTCCCTCCTCGCCGCCGGCCGTCACGCGGCCGGCGCGAGGGGACAGCCCTCGAAACAAGCTGGAATTTTCGCGTATCCTCGATCCTCCAGCATGCGGCACGTCGTGGCACATCGCTTGCTCGACGCCGCGGCATGAACTTGCCTCGCGTCGGATCGCAGGAGGGCTCCCCGATGGATCGATCACACACCGCGCACCGCGCGTTGCTCCACCCGCTCTGGCTCGCCTCGCTCAGCGTCCTCGTGCTGAACGATCACTTCCTCAAGGGCTCGGGCCTCTTGCCCGGGTGGCTCACCGGCAAGCTCAGCGACATCGCCGGCCTCCTCGTCGCGCCGGCCCTCCTCGCCGTCCTCCTCCGCCTCTCTTCCCGCCGCGCGATCCTCGCCGCGCACCTCGCGACGGGCGCCGTCTTCGCGGCGATCAAGCTCTCCCCCGCCGCGGCCGCGGCCTTCGCGCGCCTGATGGAGCTCGGCCCCTTCCACGCGACGATCGTGGCCGACGTGACCGATCTCCTCGCGCTCCCCGCGCTCGCGCTCTCCCTCGCCGTCCTCGTCCCCGAGATGCGCCGCCCCGCGGTCGATCGCCCCTTCACGCGACGCGCGCTCGTGGCCGGCGCGTCGCTCGCGTGCGCCGCGACCAGCCAGCGGACCGAGGAGCCGTGCGTGAACGATCCCACGCTCTGCGAGGCGGGCACGCCGCGCGAGCAGGCCGCCCTCGTGCTCGGCAACACCACCACCGACAAGCGCCTCATCCGCGTGCGCGGCCTCAAGGACTCGGTGCTCGCCGACTGCGACGCGATGCTGGTCGACCCGACGCACACCCTCGATCGCGCGCTCTTCGCCGACGCGCAGACCTGGCTCATCGAGCCCAAGCGCGGCCTGCCCCTCCAGAACCGCGGCGAGTGCTCCGCGTACCTCATCGACGCCGACGGCATGCCGATGACGCTGGTCGCCTTCCGCGAGAGCGACTTCCCCACCGCCGATCTCTCCACGTCCACCGACGAGCCCGACAACGGCAAGATGATCGGCATCCAGATCGACACGACGACCGGCGGCCTCCACCTCGGGACGCACCCCGCGGTCTTCGCGGCCCCGCCCTTCGAGCAGCCCGCGCCCTCGCCCGCCTGCGCCCCGCCCGACGCGGCCGTCGGCGTCGCCTGGTCGAGCCCGTTCCCGTCCACCGGCCTGATCCAGTCGATCACGACGTCGCCCGATGGTTGCCACGCGATCACGATGGACAACGAGGGCGGCTCCTCGGTCTTCTACCTCTGCGTCCCGCCCGACGCGCTGCCCTTCAAGGCCGGCGACGCCATCACCATCGGGCTGCTCACCGCCACCACCGCGTTCCCCGAGTCCGGAGGCGCGGGCTCCGTCGGCACCGGCCTCCTCGTCCAGAGCGAGGGCGCCTCCCTGCTCGTGTGGCGCGGCAACACCGTCGTCCGCCGCTCCATGGCCCCGGGCGTCGAGCCGATGACCGATCCCGGCGTCTCGGCCGGCACCGCGGCGGGCTGCCTCGGATCGCACGACGAGTGCGGCAGCCTGGTCGAGCCCCTCGACGTCTCGATCACCGGCGATCACGTGCCCGACACCATCGAGACGCTGCGCGCCGGCCAGAGCCTCGCGCTCGCCGACGGCTACGGCACCCTCTACCTCCTCCGCGCCGAGCAGATGCCCATCCGCGACAGCGCCTGTCCGCCCGCGACCACCGAGGAGCGGCACTTCGAGTCCGTGCTCGTGATCACGCCCCCCGCCGGCAACTGACCTCTTGCGTGGAGACCGTCATGCGAACCTCTTCCCTCCTCCGTTTCGCTTCCGTGACCCTCGCCGCGCTCGCCCTCGGCGGCTGCGCTTCCAGCGGCGACGCTTCCTCCGCCGTCGGCCCCACGGGCCCCGGCAGCACCGGCATCTCCCAGGGTGGCGCCCAGGACTTCGGCCTCTTCCGCCAGATCCTCGAGGCCGGCCAGATCCCCGGCCCCGAGACGATCGACGACCTCGGCTTCTTCGCCGAGCACAAGCTCGACTTCCCCGCCCCCGACTGCGGCAAGGACATCTGCCTCCACGGCCTGGTCGGCGTGATGGGCAACATGATCACCGGCTCGACCTGCACGCTGATCGAGCTCGGGATGAACAGCCCCATCGACGTGAGCAAGCTCGCGCGGCCGCCGCTCAACCTGGTGATCGCCGTCGACACCAGCGGCTCGATGGCCGGCGAGCCGATGAACGACGTGAAGCTCGGCCTGAAGCAGATGATCCCCGCGCTCATGCCCGAGGATCACGTGAGCCTCATCAAGTTCTCGAGCGCCGCCCACGTGCTCCTCGACGACGCCGACGCCGCCGACACCGACACGCTGAAGAGCGCCTTCGACGCGCTCGACGCCGCCGGCAGCACCAACCTCTACGACGGCCTCTTCACCGCCTTCTCTCTCGCCGACGAGCACCTCGATCCCGAGCGGCAAAACAGGGTGATTTACCTCTCCGACGGCAAGGCCACGACGGGGCTCGTCAGCGCCGACAAGCTCACCTCGCTCGCCCGCGGCTACGCGAAGAAGGGCATCGGCATCACCACCATCGGCGTCGGCAAAGACTTCGACGTCGAGGTGATGCGCAGCCTCGGTGAGGTCGGCGCGGGCAACTTCTACTTCCTCGAAGATCCGCAGGCGGTGAAGGAGGTCTTCGCCGACGAGGTGAAGACCTTCCTCGTCCCGGTCGCCCTCGACGCGACGATCGATCTCGGCGTCGGCTCCTCGTACAGCCTGCGCGGCGTCTACGGCACGCACGGATTTACCCCCGGCGAGGGCGGCGGATCGATCTCCATCCCGAGCCTCTTCCTCGCGGGGAGGACGAGCTCGGAGGACCCCATCCAGTCCGGCCGGCGGGGCGGCGGCGGCGCGATCCTCTTCGAGCTCGTGCCCAAGGCCCCCATCACCGGCGCCGTCCCCGTGGGCGATGTCGAGCTCTCGTACACCGACCCCAAGACGGGCAAGCCCGTCACGCAGAAGACCTCGATCGATCTCCCGAGCGACGAGGGCGGCAAGGAGGGCTACTTCAGCCACAAGACGGCGGAGAAGAGCTTCGTGATGCTCAACATCTACGCCGGCTTCAAGCTCGCCGCGCAGCTCGCGGCCGACAGCGATCCGCGCACCGCCCGGCGCACGCTGGAGGCCCTGCGACCCAACGTGGAACAGTGGCTCACGACGTACCCGGACGCGGACATCACCGACGACCTCAAGTACGTGAACCTGTTCATCCAGAACCTGCTCGCGGTCGAGCAGACCGTCCCGCTCTACACGCCGGCCGACCCGCCCGAGCCCTGGCCGGCGGACTGAGCGAGCTTCTCCCACGCCCGTTCGAGGCGCTTGCCCCGCGCGTTCTCTGCCACCATGAGCAGCGCGCGATCCCTCTCCCACCGCGCATACGAAGGGGAGCCCGCTGCGGCCCAGGCCGCGTCGAGCTCCCCGATCAGCGCGCCTTGCCCGCGCAAGAGGCCGCCGAGGGCCACGTGCACGGCCGGCGATCGCGGGTCGCTCGACGCGAGCGCGTGGAGCGCAAGGGCGCCCGCGGCGAGGCGCTCCACGAGCGACCTCGGGAGCGCGAGCCGCCGCGCCTCGCCGATGAGATAGCCGAGCAGCGCGGTGTGCACGAAGATGTCCTCGACCGTGCGGAAGGGCTTCACGACGCGCGCGTAGCCGTCGCCGGGGAGCAGGTCCCCCTCGGCGAGCGTCACGCCCTCGAAGCGCAGCGAGGCGTGCGGGATCTCCGGCACGAACGGGGTCTCGGGCATCGGCGCCACCGTCACGCCGGGTGCGCCGGCGCTCACCCGCGCCACGCGGATCTGCGGGCGGCCCGCGGCGTCCTCACCGAGCCGCGCCGCCACGAGCAGGAGGCCCTCGCCGCTCGCCAGGGTGCACCAGCGCTTGGATCCATCGAGCCGGTAGCCGCCCCCTGCGATGGGCGACAACGCGCTCTCGATCGCCCGCGGGCTCGCGCCGCCCCGCTCCGTCACCGAGAGGGAGACGACGCGCGAGGGCGCGAGGTCGGGCACGAGCGCACGGAGCGCCGCCTGGTAGCCCGAGGCGAAGGCGTAGCCCAGCCGGTCGGCCGCGAAGCCCCCGAGCAGGGCCAGATCGAAGGGCTCGCGCTCGCGCGCCGCGAGGGCTCGGTGCCGCGCCCAGAAGGTCTCGATCCCGTCGATCTCCGAAACGGCGGGGGGTGAGCCGAGGATGAAGGAGAGCGCTCTCATGGATGCCATCGTTCTACGGCCGTGACCTACGTGTCACGTCGTTGAAGGTCACGACCGTCGTGTCACGCCGTCGAATCACCGGTAGGGCCCGATCTTCCGCTCGCCGCGCAGCGACCCGCCGAGGGCGATCATCGTCCCGAGCAGGGCCCGCGCGCTCGCCGGATCGGAGAGGGGCGCGCGCGTCGTGACCCGGATCGAGCGCTCGTCGATCACGGGTGGGATCGCCCGTCCGTCGCCGGCGCCGGGCGCGGCCTCCGCGTCGAGCGCGGCGAGCAGCCGGCCCACCTCGTCGAGCAGGTGGCGCGTCGCGGGGGAGGCCGCGGCGAGGTGCTCCGCCCGCGCGGGGTCGAAGCTCTCGCGCAGCGGCGGATCGAGCTCCACGCCGAGGGTCGTGCCCCTCGGCCGCTCGTCGCGGGCGAAGTCGGTCTCGACGATCACCGGGACGCCGTCGAGCCGGCCCCCGCGGAGCGAGAGCGATCCTCGCTCGACCCGCGCGCCGAGCTCCTCGGCGAAGCGCGCGTACGCGCCGAGGCACGAGCCGAGCGCGGGCGGCGGCGGGATGGCGTCGGCCGCGCCGCCGATCGCCTCCGCGAGCGCGAGCAGCTGCCGCACGAAGTGGCCGATCCAGGGCTGATCGTGGCCCGGCGTGCGCGAGCGGACCACCGCATGCGCGTCGTCGAGGTAGACCTGATCGAAGGTCGAGAGCGCGGCGAGGAGGGGCCGGCCGAGGGCCTCGCGCACCTGCTCGCCGTCGCGCGCGCGGACGCGGAAACGCCGCGCGAAGGCCTCGTCCGGGAGATCGA
Organism: Byssovorax sp.; assembly: GCA_046351295.1. Classification (GTDB taxonomy): domain Bacteria; phylum Myxococcota_A; class Polyangia; order Polyangiales; family Polyangiaceae; genus JAXLYT01. Next base: position 129,443 of record JAXLYT010000005.1, on the reverse strand, counting down.
GACCGAAGTCGAGCATCCGCCGATCGCGGATGGTGAGCCCGAGGCCCCAGCTCTCCCAGCGCACCTCGCCGACGAGCCCCTTCTTGCCGTCGTCGTCCGTGCCGATCTTCACCGCGCAGAAGCAGCGCCCCACGGGGCCGGAGAGCTCCAGCTCCGTCGGATCGAGGCCGAGCCCCGCGCCCTTGCCGACCTCGGCCCACACGGCATGCCAGCGCCCGCTCCCGACGCGGCGCCGCATGGCGGAGGGCGCGGCGGGCCGATCGAAGCGCGCCAGCGTGACGGGCACGGCGTGCGTCACCGCCGCCCCGTGCTTCGGCTCGATCTGCGCCTCGAGGGCCCAGAAGAGCGACGCATGCTGCCCCGCGTCGAACGAGGGGGTCACGTCCCTGGGCACCGCGAAGCGGAAGCCCACCTCGTCGCCCTCCTTCACGTCGTCGAGCGGCTTGAACGCGGTGAAGCGGTAGGCCTCGTGCGCGCCGTAGGGCTTGAACCGCTCGTAGCCGAGGAGCGAGAGCGCCACCTGCCGCGCCTGCTGCCCGCCGAGGTTGCCGTACGCGAGGCCGCCCTCGATCACCTCGCCGGGCTCGAAATACTGATCGGCGATCGAGATCTCCACGAAGGGCGCGTTGCCCGAGGCGCTCGTGGCGGCGAAGGGGCGCGCGCTCCGCCGCTGGGCCTCGGGCGGGCGAACCACGGCGTCGTAGTGCTGGACCACATCGGGCCACCAGGGAATGGAGACGTGAAGCTTGAGGAAATAGCGGTACTGGAAGAGCTGGCCCTGGTAGCTCGGGTACGCTTCGGACGGGAGCGGGAAGACGGCCTGGTAGCGGTGCTCGCCCACCGCCAGCGTACCGGCGTCAGCGACCCGGGCCGTTTGCACGAGGAATCGGCTCACCCGGTGGGCGCTCGCCGCAGCGACGCGGAGGTACTCCATCCCGGTGAGCTCCAGCGAGATGAAATCGATCGGCGTGATGGATCCGCTAGCGATGCGTAATTCGACGAGGAGCGGACTGCCCGGGTGGACGAAGCTCGGCATCCGGAGCTCGACATCGGGCCTGCTGCGCATCGCGCCAAGCCTACGCGCCCGGGCCGGGGGCAGCCCCTGGAAAATCTCGACGGCTCTACCTGCTCGATTCGCTTGAGCGCGGGCCCACCTTTCCGCACTATGCCTCCCGTGTACTGTCCATCGTGTCACCGGAACTACCACGACGAGACGCACGCCTTCTGCCCGCACGACGGCACCGCGCTCATCGACTCGCCGCCCACGCAGCGCACCGGCGTGCGCAACACCACGCAGCGCGGCGCGATCATCGGCGGACGCCATGTGATCGAGGGCTTCATCGGCGCAGGCGGGATGGCGCGCGTCTACCTCGCGACCGACACCCAGACCAAGCAGTCGGTGGCCATCAAGATCCTCCACCGCGAGAAGGCCGAGGACAGGGGGGCGTGCGAGCGCTTCCTCCGCGAGGTCGAGGTGGCCGCCACCCTCCACCACCCGAACCTGATCGAGGTGCTCGACGCGGGCGAAGTGGCGGGCGGCGTGCCGTACCTGGTGCTCGAGCTCCTCGTCGGCGAGTCCCTCGGCGATCTGCTCCGCCGGGTCGGCGCGATTCCCCCGGCCGTCGCGCTCCCCCTCGTGCGCATGGCCGCCGCGGGACTCGCCGCCGCGCACAAGGCCGGCATCATCCACCGCGACATCAAGCCGGACAACCTCTTCCTCATCGGCATGCCGGGCAGCGCCACCTCCCTCAAGGTCGTCGACTTCGGGATGGCCAAGCTCGTCGAGCGCAACGTCACCGCCGCCGGCATCGCCCTCGGGACGATCGAGTTCATGGCGCCGGAGCAGGCCGTGGCCGACACCATCGACGCCCGCGCTGACATCTACGCGCTCGGCGTGGTCCTCTTCCGGATGGTGACGGGCAAGCTCCCCTTCGACAGCCAGGACGACGCGCTGCTCGTGGCCCAGCAGCTCTTCGTCCCGCCGCCCACGCCGAGCAGCCTGCGCGCCGGCCTCTCCGCCGACCTCGATCAGGTCATCCTCACCATGCTCCGCAAGCACCCCGACAACCGCTACGCCTCGATGACCGACGTCATCGCCGACATCGATCGCCTGCTCGGGAAGGAGCCCGGCCCGATCGTTGGAGCTCCAATCAAACGCGCGCCGGACGTCTACGAGCCGGTGAACCCCTTCGGCCGCACCGCCGCCAAGATGCTCAAGAACAAGCTCGCCACGGGCTGAGCGCGATCAGAGCGGCCACACTTTCAGGGGCACCGGGGGCGGGACGGGGCCCGGCGGCTTCGGCGTTTTGCCGATCACCCGGTGGTGCGGATCGACCGTCGTGCTCACGAGCGGCTCCGCGAGCATCACCTTGGCCGTGGCCACGTCGCTCTGCGGCTCCACGCCGAAGTCGACGAGCCCGACGGCGCTCTGGGTTGCGCCGCTCACCTGCACCTCGATCGCGCACCCGTAGACCTTGCCCGAGGGGTTCTGCTGCGTGACGGTGATCGTCACCTCGCTCCCGCTCTGCTCGGCGCTCGCGCTGAACGTCGGCCACTCGGGCACGCCCTTGCCGAACACCCACGCGTCGAAGTACGCCCCGAGGCTCTTTCCGCTCACCATCTCCATCGCCTTCTTCAGGTCCTCGACGCTGCGCGCCCCCGGCGCCGAAAGGAACGACGCGATCCCCGCGAGCACCTTGTCCCTGCCGATCAGCGGTTCGAGCTGCACGTAGAGCACCATCGGCCCGGGGCCGTAGACATCGCCGTAGAAGGCGCTCACGGCGGGCGCCGGATCGTCCGTCGGTCGCGGGTAGTGCTTCGCCTGGAGCGAGACCGAGTCCCAGTAGAGGAGCGACGCGGCGGCCTCGGCGGGCGGCCGGTGCTCGTCCTCGTACACGTACGAGAGGTACTCGGCGGTCGCCTCCTTCCACACGAAGTCCGGCGCCGTGAGGATGGTGGACCTGTCGCCCGCCCACTGGTGCGCGACCTCGTGCATGAAGACATGCTGGGTCGGTGCGGCGTACGCCATCGAGAGGTCGGGCAGGTTCTCGAGCATGACGATGTTGGCCGGGTGCTCGAAGCCGAGCCACGCCGTGGGCCCACCTGCGATCCGGAGCTCTTTCCCGTACGGGAAGGGGCCGAGCAAGCCGGTGATCCAGCCGAGGTAGCCGGTGACCGCGTCCTTGTCGAGCGTGCCCGCGAGCTTGCCGCCCGGCACCTCGTAGAAGACCAGATCGATCCCCGCGGCCGAGGCGTAGGGCTTCTTCTGCCAGAGCGTGTCGGTGACCACCGCGAAGGCCGAGTAGGTGGGCGCGAGCGTCCCCGAGAGGTCACACTGGGTCACGCCGTTCCCAGGCGTCAACGTCCCGGAACACAGCGCCACCTCGTCCGCGGCGTGCGTCACGTCGAAGTGGAAGGTGGCGAGGCGCGAGGGGTCGTCGTCGCAGGGGCCGAAGTGGTCGCAACCGCCCACCCACGAGAGCAGGTAACGGAAGGTGCCGCCGGCCATGTCCTTCTGGTGGCTGAGCCCCACGTCGAGGCCGAAGAAGGTCTTCTCGGCGAGCTCGACATCCGCCTCGATCGCGAGCGGCTGCCCGCCGGAGACGCCCGCGCCGCAGGCGCTCATCTCCCCGCCCGAGAGCGAGAAGCTCGCCGCGTCCTTGCCGTTCCAGGTTGCGTTGCTGACCATGGGCGCGGTGCAGCTCGTGGCGAAGCAGTCGCCGCCGGGCGCCTCGACGTCGATCGTGAGCTTGCTGTGAGCCTTCTTCTGGGCGAGGTCGACGGCGTAGTCGTAGTGGGAGACGGTGCCCTTCACGGGGCCCGTGGGCGCCGCGCCGCCTCCGCCCGTGCCGCCTCCGCTCCCGCCGGTGCCCGTCGCGGTGCTCGTGCTCGTGCTCGACGTGCTCCCGCCGGTGCCGCTCGTCGCCGGCGAGGAGGGGTCGCTGGAGCATGCGGTGAGGGCGGCGAGCGAGACGAGGCAAGCGAGGCGGCGCATCGGGCCATGGTAACGCGACGCGCGCGCACGGATCGGGCAAAGGAGCGATCAGCGCGCGAGCGCGGCGGGCACGCCGAGGCGCACCGGGCCGGGCGGGGCGGCCTTCTCGAAGATGGCGCCGCGGCGGTCGGCGAGGCCGAGGCGGAGCAGGCCGTCGGCGCGGATCAAGGTGAAGGGCGCGCGCGCCTCGGGGGCGCGTTGACCTTCGGGGACGATGTAGACGGCGAGATCTTCAGGCCCGGCGAGGGGCGCGGGGGTCGCGGGCGGGCGGGCGCAGCGCGTCGCGACGGAGGCGTTGCGATCCTCGCTCGCGCAGCGGACGAGCGCGCGGCGATCGGCCTCGTTTGCCTTGTCGCCGTCGCGCGCGATGGCCCGCGCGAGGAAGTCCGCCGCGGCGATCCGCGCGGACTCCGAGGGATCGCGCGCGAGCAGGCCGATCACCGCGCCGGGCTCGCAGCCCGCGCCGGCGAGCGACAGCCCTTCGAGGGCGTTGGCGCGGACGTAGGGGCGGCCCTCGTCGAAGGCCTTGCAGAGCGGCGCGGCGAGCGAGGGATCGCCCGCGCGGGCCGCGATCCGCCCGAGGGAGGCGGCCGCGTTGCCCGCCACGGCCACGTCGGGATCGCGCACGAGCGCGGTCAGCGCGGCCGCGCTCGGCTTGCCGCCGGCCGTGCCGAGCGACCAGGCGGCGGCGGCGCGCACCCCCGAGTCGGCGTCGCCCGCGAGGGCGCGCAGGGCCTCTTCTTGCTCGGGGTGGCCGGCGAGGGCCTCGGCGACCTTGCGCCGATCGTCGATCGATCCCTTGCCGATCGCGGCGAGGGCCGCGCCGGCCTCCGGCCCCTTCATGCGCCCGAGCCCTTCGATCAAGGCGTCGCGCGCCACCTCCGGCACCGTGGCGATGGCCTCGCGCACCTTGCCGGCGAGGGCGGGATCGGTCGCGCGGGAGAGCGCGCCCGAGAGGGCGATGCCGAGGGCGCCCCGGTCTTGCTCGGCGGCGACGGTGAGGCGGCGGAGCAGCTCGGGCGCGGCGGTGGGGCCGGCGATCCGGGAGAGGGCCACGGCGGCGGCGACGCGCAGCTCGGCATGCTCGTCGTCGAGCAGCTTGAGCAGGGCCGCGTCGGCCTCGCCGCTCGCCACGCGCGAGGTGCCGAGGGCCTCGATGACCGCGAGGCGCAGGGGGATCGAGCGCGCGGAGAGGAGCGGCAGGAGCACCGCCTGGGCGCGCGGCGCGCCCGTCCTGCCGAGCATGCGCACGAGCTCGATCTTCTCGTCGGAGGGCGTCGCCGCGTCGCGCAGCGCGGCGCTCGCCGGATCGATCGGCCGGCCGTCGGCGCGCGCCGGATCGAGCAGGGCCATGGCCGCGCGGATCGCTTCTTTGCGCACGGTGGGATCGTTGTCGTCGAGCAGCTCGAGCACGGTGGGCAGGGCCGATCCGCTGCCGATCTGGGCGAGGGCGCGCAGGCCCTGGCGGAGCGGGAGCACGCCGCGCTGCATGGCGCGCGTGATCGCCGCCTCGCCCTCGGGGGCCCGGAGCGCGCCGAGCACGAGGGCCGCGCCGGCCGCGCTGTTCTGGCTGGGCGAGCCGGCGAGCAGGGCCGAGAGCGCCGTCGCCGCGGGCTTGCCCGCCGAGGCGAGCGCCTCGCGCACGGGCGAGCGGGCCGCGCCCGGATCGTCGCGGCCGAGCGCGGCGATCAGCACCTTGACCGCGGCCTCCGAGCCGATCCGGCCGAGCGCGCGCAGGGCCGCGGCGCGCACCTCGCCCGAGCCGATCCCGGTCGCGGGCGTGGGCCTCCCCGCGAAGGTCCCGGGCGAGACGTCCGGCGCCTCCGCGGCCTCGATCAGCGGGGCGATCGCCTCCGTGGCCTCGTCGGCCCGGAGCCGCCCGAGGGCGCCCACCGCCTCGAGCCGCACCTCGGCCGAGGCGTCTTGCAGCGCGAGCATCAGCGCGCTCGTCGCCCGCGGATCGCCGAGCTCGCCGAGGGCCCGCGCCGTCGTCTTGCGCACGTCGGGCACCGAGTCCTGCACCTTGCCGATGAGCGGCACCACCGCCTTCGGATCGCCGATCCGACCGAGCGCGCGCGCCACTTCCTCGCGCACCTCGGGCGAGGTGTCGTCGAGGTGGCCGAGCAGCGGCGAGACCGCCTCGCTCATGCCCGAGCTGCCCATGGCGGCGGCGGCGGCGAGGCGCACATGCGCGTCCGGATCGCCGAGCACGCGGCCGAGCGCGACCACGCTGCGATCGGTCGGCGAGGCGCGGATCACGTCGCATGCGGCGAGGCGGATGCGCGGATCGCCCTCGCTGAGCCAGGCCATCACCTGATCGCCCGCCTTCGGCATGCGCAGCGAGATCGCGGCCTGGGCGACGCGCAGGCGCACCTCGACGTCCGGATCGGCGAGCCCCTCTTGCACGAGGCGGAGCGCGATCTCGGGCGGCAGCTCGGGCAGCCGCTGGGCCGCGAGGCGCCGCTCGAACACGTCGCCCGAGGCGAGCGCGCGGGCGATCTGATCCGGCACGTTGGGCCACACGAAGGCCCGGGCCTCGCCGGCTGTGAACAGGCCCAGGCCGAGGAGCAGCGCGCCGAGGCGCGCGGAGAACGTGGGCGTACGCACGAGCCCGAAGATAGCACCTTCCCCCGCGGGACGAGCCCTCGTAGAAGCGGCGAGGCGGTGGAATGGAGATGCCGCCCGCTCGCGTTTTCTCTCGTGAAATGAAGACCCAAGCCCGCCTCGCGCTCCCGTTGCTCCTCGCCCTCGCCGCCTGTGGCCAGGCTGCCACGCCCCCGGGCGATCCCACCGCGTCCGTCAAGACGATCGAGAGCGCGCCCGCGCCGCGATCTCCGCTGGGATCGGCGCCGATCCTGCCCTCGGCGTCGGCGCCGGCATCGAGCGTGCAAACGCCCGCCCCTCCGGCCTCGGCCTTCGCCGAGGTGGTCGGCGCGATCTCCGAGCCGGACGGCCCGTTCATCTCCGACAACGCGATCTCCAACGAGACCTCGTACCTGCAGGTCGCGGGCGCGCTGTCGAAGCTCGGCGCGCCCGGCGGCGCCTACATCGGCGTCGGCCCGGAGCAGAACTTCACGTACATCGCGCTCACGAGACCGAGCGTCGCGTTCATCGTCGACATCCGCCGGCAGAACATGATCCTGCACCTGCTCTACAAGGCCATCTTCACCGAGGCCCAGTCGAGGACGCACTTCCTCTCCCTGCTCCTCGGCCGCTCGTACGACGCGAGCCGAGAGCCCGCTCAGGACGCCTCGATCGAGGACGTGATCGCCGCCGTCGAGAAGGGCGAGCCCGACAAGGCCGGTTTCGCCGCGCTCCACGCCCGGTTGCGCGAGCGGATCGAGAAAGAGATCCACCTCGACGCCGGCGATCGCAAGACGCTCGAGGTCGCGCACCGGTCGTTCCTCGACAAGCAGCTCGCGCTTCGGTTCGAGCTCCACGAGAAGAACGGCCGCGTGTACCCGACGCTGCGCGAGCTCTTCACGCAGCGGGATCCGGACGGCAAGGCGCGCGGCTTCCTCGCGGAGGATGCGTCGTTCCGCTTCGTGCAGACCATGGAGCGCGAGGGGCGCATCCTCCCGGTGGTCGGCGATTTCGCGGGCGATCGGGCGATGCCGGGGATCGCCGCGGAGATCAAGAAGCGCGGCCTCACCGTCTCGGCCTTCTACGTCTCCAACGTCGAGCAGTACCTCTTCGAGCCCGGCGTGTGGACCAAGTGGGCGCGCAACGTGGCGAGCCTCCCGGTCGACGACAGGAGCCTCTTCATCCGGTGCTACCTCGATCAAGGCAAGCGCCACCCGCAGGAGATGAAGGGGCACCGCACCGCGACCGTGCTCCAGAAGATCGCCGACTTCGACGAGCGGCAGGCGAAGAAGCCGTTTACGTCCTGGTGGTCGGTCGCCACCGAGAAGGTGCTCGGCGAGAACGGCCTCCCGCTCTAGATCGCGCGCGGCGCCGCGCCGCCGTGGTAGCGTCCGGCCATGAGCGACGACATCCGGATGAGCGAAGAGATCAAGCGCGAGCTCCAGGCCGAGGCCGAGCTGGCCCAGAACCTCTCGTCGAGCGCCGGGCGCCTGGCCCCGAAGTGCCCCGAGTGCGGATCGATCGGCACGCTGGAGGAGATCGACGGCGTCCTGCGCTGCGTCGACTGCGACGAGGTGGTGGCGCAGAAAGAGAAGCTCGCCGGGTTCGGCCGGCGCTAGCGACGGGCTGCTAGCCGCGCATCGCAGCGAGCGGGGACACGCCTGCCGCGCGGATCGCGGGCAAGAACCCGCCGATCATGCCCATCGAGAGCGCGGCGACGAGCGAGGTCACGAGGATCTCGGGCGTCGCCTCGAACTTGAACACCATCTCGCTCCAGCTCGCGAAGTTGATCATGCTGAACTTGACGGTGCCCATGCCGAGGCTGGCGACGGCGCCGGCGAGGCCGCCGAGGGCGGAGAGGATCATCCCCTCGGCGAGGAACGAGATCAGGATGGCGAAGCGGGAGAAGCCGAGGGCCCGCAGCGTGCCGATCTCCCGCTGCCGGTTGGCGATCGAGGCGTACATAGTGATCGTCGCGCCGATCATCGCCCCCAGGCTGAAGAAGAAGGCGATCACGCTGCCGAGGATCGAGATGAAGAGGCTCGTCCCCTGCGACTGCTTCTCGTAGTAGGTCGTCTCGCGCTGGGCCATCAGGCCGAGGCGCTTGTCCTGCTCCACCCCGGCCTGGAAGGCGTCGAACGAGGCCGGTGAGTCGAGCAGGACGCGCACGCTGGAGACCGAGCCCTCCCGGCCGAAGGCGGCGCGCAGCACGTCGAGGTCCGTCCACACCTCGGACTCGTGCGAGGAGCCGCCGTCCGAGAAGACGCCGACGACCTTCACCGGGCGATTTCGTTTGAGCTCCAACGTTTGTCCGAGCTCCACGCCCTTGAAGCGGCCGCGGATGCGCACCCCCACCATGGCCTCGTCGGAGCCGGGCGCCGGGAAGCGGCCGTCGACGATGGCCACGTTGGGCCGGAGCTTGCGCGCGGCCTCGGTGGTGCCGCGGACCTGCACGTTGGTCACGCCGTCGGCGCCGATCTTGTCGAGCGCGAGGACCATCACCACCTCGCCGACGCCGACGGGCTGGTTGTCCTCCCGCTTGACGCCCGGCTGGGCCTTGATGAGGCCGACCTGGGGCTCGTCGACGCCGCTGCCCATCTCGGCGTCGCTGCCCTTGCGCAGCACGATCGCGATGTCGGCGCGGCCGGCGTTCGCCATCGTCTTCTTCACCCCGGCCGAGAGCATGAGCGCCGACGACAGGACGAAGACCACGAGCGCGATGCCGATCGCGGTGGCGGCGGTCGTCCGCCTGCGGACGAGGAGGCTCCGGAGGTTGTACTTGAGCGGGATCATCATGGCGGGCCTCCCTCTCAGGCGATGCGGCGCAGGGCCTCGGTGACGCGGAGCTTCATGGCCTGCCGGGCCGGGAGCAGGCTCGCGGCGAGGCCGAGCCCGATCGCGAGGAAGAACGCGGCGACCACCATCAGCGGCGGCACGCGGAAGTAGGGGAAGAAGGCGCCCATGTTCTCCTCGAGGAAGCGGCCGAGGCCCTTCTCCAGGAAGGGGTAGCCGAGCGCGATCCCCACGACGCCGCCGAGCGCGCCGAGCACCGTGGCCTCGCCGATGACGAACCAGGCGATGTGCTTCGGGAGGAAGCCGATCGCCCGCATCGCCCCGTACTCGCTCGTCCGCTCGCGCACGCCCATCGCGATCGTGTTGCCGAGGATCAGCATCATGATCCCGAGGATCGCCACGCTCACGAGATCGATCGCGCGCAGCACCGCCGAGATGCCGGCGAGGAAGGAGGTGTTGAACGAGTGCTCGTCCTGGCTCAGCGTCTGGTTGTCCTCCGCCTCGAAGACCTTGTCGATGTCCACGCCGATCGCGGCCGTGCGCGTCGGATCGGTCACGCGGCTCATGATCCAGCCGATCTGGTCCTTGCGACGGTCGGGCTGGGCCTCGTTCAGGTACTTGAAGTGGAAGAGCAACGTCGACCGATCGGCGGTGCGCTGCGTGGTCGTGTAGATGCCCCGGATCGTGAACGTCCAGGGCCCGTCGGGCGGATCGGGGTAGATGCCGCTCTCCAGCGTCACCTTGTCGCCGATCTTCCACCCGAGCTTCTGCGCGAGCACGTCGCCGACGACGGCGCCGGTGCGGTCCTCGAAGAAGGCGGCCTTCTGATCCGGCGGGACGACGACCTCGCTGATCACGTCGAAGTAGCTCGGCCCGTCGATGGCGAGCGTCGAGAAGAACTCGTGATCGTGCTTCGGGTCCTTGCCGCCGAACCAGTTGGCGAAGGTCGTCGTCTTCACCCCCGGGACCTGCTTGATCTTCTCGAAGTAGCGGAGGGGCAGGGGCATGATGAAGGTGATCTTGTGGCGGGTGACCACCCGATCCTTCGCGGCGAAATCGGCGCCCACCGTCCACGCGGCGACCACGGTGCGGAGCATGAGGAAGGTGATGACGGCCACGGCCACGCCCATCACCGTGAGCGCGGTCCGGACCTTGTTGCGCAGCAGGTTGCGCGCGGCGAGCCCGGCGAAGGTCACTTGAGCCTCCCCTTGTCGAGGTGCCGCACGACGCCCGCCCGATCGGCGGCGGCGGGGTCGTGGGTCACCATCACGATGGTCTTGCCCATCTGGGCGTTGAGCGTCTCGAGGAGCTTCAAGATCTCGTCGGCGCTCTTGCGATCGAGGTCGCCGGTGGGCTCGTCGGCGACGATGAGGAGCGGGTCGTTGACGATGGCCCGCGCGATCGAGACGCGCTGCTCCTGCCCGCCGGAGAGCTGGCGCGGGTAGTGCGACATCCGGTCCTCGAGGCCGACCACGCGGAGGGCCGTCGCAGCGCGCTTCTTCCGCTCGCTCGCGGGCACCGGCGCGAGCAGGAGCGGGAGCTCGACGTTCTCGGCGGCGGTGAGCACGGGCAGGAGGTTGTACGACTGGAAGACGAAGCCGATGTGCTGCGATCGCCAGGCGGCGAGCTGCCCCTCGCTCATCTTGTCGATGCGCTTGCCGTCGATCTCGATGCTGCCCCGGAGGGTCGATCGAGGCCGGCCATGAGGTTCAAGAGGTGCTCTTGCCGGAGCCGCTCGGGCCCATCAGCGCCTCGAACGAGCCGCGGGGCACGTCGAGATCGAGGTTGTCGAGCACGCTGAGCTTCTCTCCTCCGCGCTCGTAGGTCTTGGTGACCCCGCGGATCTGGATGAGCAGATCGTGCTTGCTCCCGCCCGTGTCGCGATAGGAGACGGGGGCGTCCTTGGCGTCGGTCACGAGGTCTTCTCCTTCACGCTCTTGCCGTCCGAGAGGACGGCGGGGGGATCCTTGACGATGCGCGTGCCGGGCGGCGGGCCCTGCTTGAGCACGAAGCCGGTGCCGAACGTCTCGCCCACCACCACGTTGACGAGGCGTACCTTGCCGGCGTCCACGACCCACACCGCCTTGCCGCCGGCGCGATCGATCACCGCCGCCTGCGGGACGACGATCTTCGGCGGCGCGGTGAGCGCCGCGGCGTCGAGCGGCTTCTGGAGGAAGCTCACCCGCGCGCTCATCTCCGGGCGCAGATCGGGCGGCGCGTCCTCGACCTTCACCTTCACCGTCGCGGTGGCCTTGGCGCGGTTGAGGCGCGGTCCCGTCTCCACCGTCACGCCGCGCAGGCGCCGATCGGGCAGCGCGTCGAGCGCGACGTCGCAGGGGCCGCCCGGCTTGACGAGGGCGAGGCGCGCCTCGGGCACGTCGACCTCGACGAGGAGCGATCCGAAATCGGCGAGCTCGACCAGCGGCACGCCGGGGCTCGCGATGTCGCCGACGGTGGCCGGCTTCGTCATCGCCACGCCGTCGATGGGCGCGGTGATCACCAGGCTGCGCAGGATGGTCGCGAGCGAATCGACCTCGGCGCCCGCGGCCGCCACGTCGGCCTCGGCCGCCTTGATCTGCGCGTCGAGCGAGGTGAGCCTGCGCTCCAGATCCTCGACCACCGCGCGGCTCACCGCGCCGCCCTCGGCGAGCTGCTTCTGCCGCTTGAAATCCGCGTCGACCTCGGCGCGCTGCGCCTTGGCCGTGAGCACCTTGGCGTTCGCCGCCGCCACCCGCGCCCGGGCCGAGGCCACCGCCGCGGCCTGCTCGATGCTGTCGAGCTCGAAGAGCACCTGCCCCGCCTTGACCGCCTCCCCCTCGCGCACCTTGGCGCGCTGGACGCGGCCTACCACCTTGGCGCCGACCTTGGCGGTGATCTGCGGGACGACATAGCCCGTCGCGGTGAGGTCGACCTGCGCCTGCACCGGCGAGATGGCCGCGATCTCCGTGACGCCCACCTCGACCTGGAACACCTGCGCCGAGATCCAGGGCTCGCCGACCTTCACGGCCGCGATCCCCACGGCGGCGATCGCCGCGAGCGTGACGGCGCCGCGGAGGATCTTGTTGGGCGGCTTCGGGCCGCTCCGGTCGATGCGGAGCGACGCGAGATCCGCGGAGAGTCGATCGTTCATGACGAGGTTGGATGGAGCGCACCGGCGGGCATGCGCCGCCCGGCCGGGTCCGAAAGGTAGCTGAGCTTTTTACCAGGGGAAGAGGCTCGGCGGCGCCTCCAAAAGCGCGATCCGCTCTGGGCGATTTGCGCGGCCGCCGCTCAGGACGCGCGCTGCCGCGCCCGGGTGAGGATCACGACGCCCGTGAGGACGATCGCGGTCGCGCCGCAGGTCAAGAGGCCCACGGGCTCGTGGCCGACGAGCGCGCCGAGGGCCACGGCGATCACCGGGTTGACGTAGGCGTAGCTCGTGGCGATCGCCGGGCGGGTGTTGCGGAGGAGGTACCCGTAGGCGCTGAACGCGATGATCGATCCGAAGACGACGAGGTAGCCGACCGCGAGGCCCGACCGGAGCGAGGGCAGCGCCGGGTGGTGGCCCTGCGCGACACCGAGCACGAGCATCGCCGCGCCCCCGACCAGCATCTCCGCCGCGGTGGCCATCGGCCCCTCCGGCAAGGGGAGGCGCTTGCTCCACACCGAGCCGAGCGCCCAGGTGATCGGCGCGAGCAGCAGGAGGAGCAGCACCGGGAGGCCCGCGTGGCCGAGCTCGCCGCCGAGGTTGAGGACGACGACCCCCGCGAAGCCGATGAGGAGGCCGACCCACTCGCGCGGTGTCGGTCGCTCGCCGCGGACGCTTCCGATCAAGGCCATCCAGAGCGGCATGGTCGCGACCACGACCGCGGCGATGCTGGAGCTGACCTTCTGCTCGGCGAGCGCGATGAAGCCGTTGCCACACACGAGCAAGAGGCCCGCGACGAGGCCCGCCGCGCCCCACTGCCGGAGCGAGGGCCGGGGCGCGCCGCGGACGCGGAGGAACGTGTAGAGCAGCCCGCCCGCGAGGAGGAAGCGCGCCCCGCTCATGAAGTACGGCGGGATCGTCTCGAGCGCGATGCGCATGACGAGGTACGTCGAGCCCCACACGACGTAGACCGAGAGCAGCGCGAGCGCGACGATCGCGCGCTTCCGCCGTGCTTCGGGGGCGAGCGCGACGGGCGCCGGGGCGGTCTTCATGTCCATCGCGCGGGCAGCATCCACCTCGCTCGGTAGCGCGGAGCGAGACCGCGGGCCAGCCGGACGAACGCGCTCGGACTTCAGGAAAGCAACGCTTGACAGGCCTGCGAGGCCATGACAGAAAGCGCGCCCTCTCGCACTGGCCACCTTAGCTCAGTGGTAGAGCAACGGTTTCGTAAACCGTAGGTCTCGAGTTCAAATCTCGAAGGTGGCTCCAAGCTTGATTTGCCGCAGATCGCGCGCCTGGGGATGGCGGGCGCGGCGCGGTGAAAGGCGCAGCGCAGCGACCGACGGGTCGGCTTCGCCCTACCAGCTCGCGAGCCGCACGCCGTGGATCACGAGCACGTCGCCGGCGATCTCGTAGATCAAGACGAGGTCAGTCCCACGCACCGCGCGCGTGAAGAAGCGCCGGAAGGGCAAGGCCAGATCCTCCTGGTCCTTCGGCCCAGGGAGCGGCAGGGATTCATCTTGCAGCGCCGCGAGCGTGTCGGCGAGGGCGTTGTTGAGGGGAGACCCCGCGGGGGAATGCTGCTGGGCCGCCCGATAGAAGCTCGCCGTCAACCGGTACCGTCGCACCCCGCCCCCCTGCCCCGGAGCCAGGCGATTGTCTCCTCGATTGTCACCCCCGAGTCCGCGTCGGCGCCGGGGCGCTCGAGCAGCTCTTTCAGCGTCGCCTCGCCCCGCGCGTATCGATCTGCGATCGGATCCGGCTCCGCGAGCACGCGGTCGATCGAGGGGAACCCCGTGGACTTCGCTGCCTTCGTCGGCGAGGCCACAGGCTCGGGCGAGATGTCGGCAAACGGCGGGGGAGTCATGGCAGGAGCGTACCACAACCAGGCCCGCACCGCGGGCGGATCAGCTCCACCCGTCTCCTGCGAGGGCTGCGTTCACCCGCTGCGTGCGTCCACCTCCGCGCGCTCCTGAGGTCGCCCCGCGCTCAGCAGCGCAGCGATCACAGCGAGCGCCGCGCCGAGCGCGATCGTCCCGCGGAGCGCGGGGAAGAACGCCGATGCCTCCACCGCGTCCGGCCTCCCACCGCCGAGCGCGGCGAACACACCGCCCGCCGCGGCGACGCCGCACAGCATCCCCAGGTTGCGCGCCTCGGCGAGCAGCGCGGCCGCCACGCCTTGCTGCCCGCGCGGGGCGAGGCCCATCACGCCGCTGTTGTTCGGCGCGATGAAGAGGCCCGATCCGAGGCCCATCGCGCCGAGCGCGACGAGCACGCTCCACGCGGAGGCGCCTGGATCGACGAGCGCGAGGCGGAGCATCCCGGCGGTGATCAGGATCATCCCCGTCACGGCAGGGATGCGCGTCCCCACCTTGTCGGAGAGCCACCCGCTCGCGCCGGTGGACATCGCCATCACCGCGGGCTGCACGGTCATCCACGTGCCGGCCTCCGCGGCGTCGAGCCCGCGCGGCCCTTGCAGGTAGAAGGGCAGGAGGAAGCCGAAGAGGAAGGTCGTCGCGTAGTGGAGGAAGGCCGCGGCGAGGCCCGCGACGATCGCGCGATCGCGCAGCATGCCGCGCGGCACGAGGGGCGTCGCGCTCGCCGACTCGCTGCGCGAGAAGCCGAGGAAGAGCGCGATCCCGAGCGCGCCGAGGCCCATCACGGCCGGGCTCGTCGCGCCCCAGCGCTCCATGCGCGTGAGGGCGACGAGCAGCGCCGTCAGCGACAGGCCGAAGAGCAGCGAGCTCTTGCCCGGGAAGGGCGCGTCGATCGGGATCGGCCCGGGGTGAAGCAGCGCCCGGGAGAGGATCGCCCCGCCGAGCGCGATGGGCAGGTGGACCCAGAAGAGCGCGTGCCAGCCGAACGCGTGGGCCATGTGGCCGCCGAGCGGCGGGCCGATCGTCAGGCCGAGGTAGGTCGCCGTCGCCTGAAGACCGAGGGCGCGGCCGCGCTCGGCCGGCGGGAAGGCCGCGGTCGTCAGCGCCGGTCCGGTGGACATCAGCATCGCCGCGCCTGCGCCCTGGACCGCGCGCGCCGCGATGAGCAGGCCGAGCGTCGGGGCGATCGCGCATGCGCCCGCGCCGAGGCCGAAGATGACGAAGCCCGCGACGTAGACGCGCCGCTTGCCCCACAGATCGCCGAGCCTCCCCATCGGCAGGAGCAGCGCGCTCACCGCGAGCGTGTAGGCCGCGAGGATGAAGCTCGCCCCGCCCATGTCGGCGCCGAGATCGCGGCGGATGGTCGGCACGGCCACGTTGACGAGGCTCGTCCCCAGCGCGGACATGAAGGTCCCGATCGCCACCACGGCGAGCACCACCGCGGGGCGAGGCGGAGGGCTTCGATCGGGCCCGCTCATCGGGCCGGGGAGCGCGCGGGCGGCCCGCGGTAGAGGTAACGGGGTCGCGCGGGCATCGCCTCGGCCGCCTCGCGCGCGGCGAGCACGAGCCCGTGATCGGGCGAGAGCGCGCATGCCGGATCGACCGCGCTCGCCGAGCCGGCGAGGTGGAAGGCCTGGCAGCGGCACCCGCCGAAATCGACCGCGCGGCGCGGGCAGCTCGCGCAGGGCTCGGGCATCCACGCTTCGCCGCGGAAGCGCGCGAGACCCTCGCTCTCCACCCAGATGTCCGCGAGCGATCGATCGCGCACGCTCTCGAAGCGCATGCCGGGCAGCGTGTGCGCGGCGTGGCAGGGCAAGACCAGGCCGCCCGGCTCGACGTGCACGTAGCGGCGGGCCCAGCCATCCATGCATGCCTTCGGCCGATCGGAGAAGTAGTCGGGCGTCACGTACACGAGCTCCATCTTCCCCATGAGCCGCGCCCGCGCCTCGCTCGCCGCGGCAAAGGCCCGGTCGAGCTGCGCCCGCGAGGGCAGGAGCGCGGCGCGGTTCTCGAGCGCCCAGCCGAGGTACTGGGTGTTGGCGAGCTCGAGCCGGTCCGCGCCGAGACGCTCGGCGAGGGCGATCAGCGCCGGCACGTGATCCAGGTTGTCCCGGTGGAGCACGACGTTGACGGTGAGCGGGAGATCGAGCTCCTTCACCCACCCGGCCACCGCGAGCTTGTGGGCGTGGACCTCGCAGCCGGCCAGGCGATCGGCCTCCTCGATCTCCGCGTCTTGCACGCTGAGCTGCACGTTGCGGAGGCCCGCGCGGGCGAGGTCACCGAGGCGCTCGCGCGTGAGGGGGAAGCCGCTCGTGATCAGGTTCGGGTAGAGGCCCACCTTCCGGCTCTCGTCCACGAGCGCCTCGAGGTCCTTGCGGAGGAGCGGCTCGCCGCCGGTGAAGTGCACCTGCATGACGCCGAGCGCCTCGCTCTCGGCGAGCACGCGGCGCCAGTCGTCGGTCGAGAGCTCCCGCGCCTCGCCTTCGAGCGCGACGGGGTTGGAGCAGTAGGGGCAGCGGAGCGGGCAGCGGTAGGTCAGCTCGGCGATCAGCGTGTAGGGGCGCGGGGCGCTCGGTGTCACGGTCAGCCCACCCTGTCGAGCAGCCCGCGCGCGGCGAGGTCGGCCACGAGCTCGTCGAGGTCGGCCTCGACCACCGCGGGATCGGCGCCGTGGAACATCGTGCTCACCTCGTCCACGATGGATGCCAGCGTGTGCGATCCGTCGAGCCGCTGCACCATGGCCGCCGCCACCGCGTTGAGCGCGAGCCCGCGCTCCGGGTAGAGCAGCATGTTCTTGCCGGAGATGCGGTCGTGGCGGAGCTGCGCCTTCGCCCTCAGCCGCGGCCTCGCCGAGCGATCGAAGGCCACGGGCTCACCCCTCGTCCGGCGCCTGGGCGATCGCCTCGACCATGGCCCAGAGGATCTCGCACTTGGTGACGAGCGCGGCGACGCATGCCCTTTGCGCTTCCGGGGTCGTCGCATGCGAGACCACGTACGCGATGGCCTCGCCCGAGTCGCGCCGGGCCCTGGTCACGCGGCTCCGGAAGTAGTCGAGCGTGCCCGCGTCGAACCACGGGTAGTGCTTCTCCCACGCGGCGATGCGGGTCGACATCAGGTCCGGCGCGAAGAACTCGGTGAGCGAGGATGCGACCGCCTCGAGCAAGCTCCGCTCCTTCACGAGCGTCACGTACGCGTCGCATGCAAAGCGCACCGCGGGCAGCACCCGGGAGAGGCCCCTCACCTCCTCGCGATCGAGGCCCACGCCCTCGGCGAGGCGCAGCCACAGCGCGAGCCCGCCCTCTCCTTCGATCGCGCCGTCGTGATCGACGATCCGGTGCATCCACGTGCGCCGGAAGGAAGGGTCGTCGCTCTTGGCGAGGATCAGCGCGTCCTTGATGGGGATGCGCGTCTGGTAATAGTAGCGGTTCTCGACCCAGCGCTGGATCTGCCGCCGGCTGAGCTCGCCGTCGTGCATCTTCCGGTGGAAGGGGTGGCGGTCGTGGTAGCGGCGGCTGCCCTCTTCGCGGAGCAACGCCACGAACGCCTCGCGATCGAGGAGCGCGTCGTTCATGCGATCGTGATCTCCTGCCCGTCCTCGGCGACCTCCCAGCCGCGCTCGGTGACGGCGCGGCGCTCGTCCGAGCCGGGGCGGAGGATGGGGTTGGTGTTGTTGATGTGCGTGAAGACCTTGCGCCCGGCGCGCACGCCCCGAAGGAGCTCGAGGCTCCCGCCCTGACCGCCGATCGGCAGGTGCGCCATGTCCTCGGCGCGCGCGGCCCCGAGGCCGAGGCGGATGAGCTCGTCGCTCGACCAGAAGGTGCCATCGAAGAGGACGAGATCGGCGCCGTGCATGCGCTCGACGAAGGGGCCGCCCGCGCCTGCGGAGGCCGCGATCACCAGGCGTTTGCCGCTCGTGAGCTCGTCGATCCAGAGGCCGATGTTGTCCTCGGGCGACGGCTCGCTCAGGCCTTCGAGGTGCTTCGGCACCTTGCCGGGCAAGGCGACCGGCGTGAGCCGAAGACCGCTCGGCGCGCCCGACGGACCTCGGAGCTCGACCGGCTCCTCGAGCGTCAAGGTGCGGAACGTCAAGTGCCCGTCGAAGCGCTGGAGGGTGCGGGCAATCGTGTTGCCTTCGAGCAGGCTCCGCTGCACGGCGCGCGTGGCGTAGACGACGAGCGCCGTCGACTCCCGCAGCGAGAAGAGGCCGAGCACATGGTCGAGATCGCCGTTCGTGAGGACGATGGCCTCGAACGGCGAGACGCGCGGGCTCTGCGGGTGAAGCGCGGGCGACGCCTCTAGCTGGCGGTGGATGTCGGGGGAGGCGTTGACCAGGAACCAGCCGCCCGCGGCGCTGCCGAGGGCGAGCGCGTCCTGCGTGCGGGGGGCGATGGTGCTCGCTGGGCGGCGGGCCTCGGCGCAGTTCGCGCAGGCGCAGTTCCACTGGGGGAGCCCGCCTCCGGCCGCGGAGCCCAGGATGCGGAGGCGCATCAGCCGGCTTCGGGGCGGGCCTCCGTCGCAGCGCGATCGTCGTCCGGCGCAGCGAAGCGGGGGCCCGGATCGAAATCGTTCTGGTAGGAGCCGATCTCGGCGTCCATCTTGATCTCGACCATCTCGGGCTTCTCGTAGTGCATCGGAAACGCTCCTCGCTCGGGGCAAAGAGCATATCGCCGCCGGGGAGGGGCGAGCAAACGCTTTCGTGCGTTCAAGGCTCGATCAGCGCTCGATCCGGAGCGCGTTCGGCGCTCGATCCGGAGCGCGTTCGGCGCTCGATCAGAGCTTGCCTGCGCGCTCGCGCACGAGGTCGGCGAGCATGACGCGCTGGCTCTTGGTGAGCACCTTGCCGGAGACCGAGATGGCGCGGTTCGCGACCTCGGTGAACGACTTCACGCCCTCCTCCGCGCCGGCGCCGAGGTCGAAATCGCGGGCGTCGAAGTCGTCGGAGACGAAGGCCTCGGCGAGGGCCTTCATCCGGGCTTCCTGCGCCTCGCGGCGGGCCTTGCGATCGGGGAAGATCTGCTCGACGCCGTCGCGGAAGGCCTCGCGCAGCATCTGCTTCTGCTGGTCGGAGAGAGCGATGGCGGCGTGGAGCTTGGAGAGCGGCGCGTCGTCCTTCGCTTCACGCTCTGCGCGTCCGTGGTGCTGCTCGTGCATCTCCTTGAGCTTCTGGACGAGGGCCTCGCGCTGGGGGGCGTCGAGCACGTCGTGGATGGCGTTGACGGCGTTCGACACCGTGACCTTGGCGTCGGCCACCGCCGCCTCGAGCGCGGCCTGCTGCACCGCGGCCTCCTGCGGATCGAGCGTCCCGTCCTCCACGCCGGCGGCGAGGGTCGTCGCGACCTGCCGCAAGGTCTCCCGGTGGGGCAAGAGATCGAGGCTCAGATCGTCCTCGATCTGGGCGAGCGCGACCTGCTGATCGGCCCGCAGATCGAGCGACTCGATCTGCCGGAAGACGCGGTAGCCCGGGCCCTTCTCGGCCGGCGCCGACTCGGCGGTCTGGGCGGCAGCCGCCTTCTCCGCGGCGGGCGAGGGGGCGGCGCTGTTGCACGCGGCCGCGCCGAGCGCGGCGACGGACACCACGGAGACCAGGGAGAGACGCGACACGAGACGGGAGAGACGTTCCTTCATGACGAGCACCTCGATGAGCACCAAGGTAGCCCGCCTTTCGCGCCTGTCCCCGGCCTTGCGCGCGCATTTGCACTTCTTCACGCGGCCATAACAACCGTCGCTCGGTCTGCGACGGCGCAGCTCGATGGTCCATGAGCTTCTTTTTCAACGCAAAGTCGCAAAGACGCAAAGACGCAAAAAGACAGGGAGAGCTCGCTCGTTCTCTCTTCTTGCGCCTTGGCGCCTTTGCGCCTTTGCGTTACATTTTTTGGAAGGATTCAGCGAGCTTTTGTCGTACTCGACTCCTGTGCCCTCCCCTCCCTCCTTCGACCTCCCGAGCCTCGTCACGCGCCTCCGGCGCACGATCGAGCAAGCTCCCGCAGACGCTTCAGGGAAGCGGGCGTCGGTGGCTGCCATCCTCCGCGAGGGGCCCTCGCGCGAAGCCGAGATCTTGCTCATCCGGCGGGCCGAGCACCCGCGTGATCCCTGGTCGGGGCACATGGCCTTTCCGGGCGGGCGGCGCGACGAGAGCGATCGCGATCTGCTCCACACGGCGATCCGCGAGGCGAAGGAAGAGGTGGGGCTCGACCTCGAGCGGCATGGCACCGTGCTCGGCTACCTCGGCGAGCTGCCGGCCGTCGCCAGGGGGCTGCGCACCGGGCTCGTGATCGATCCGTTCGTCTTCGCGCTCCACACGGACGCGCCGCTCGCCTTCGATCCCGACGAGGTGGCCGAGGCCCTGTGGACGCCGCTCGCGCCGCTCTTCCGCGGTGAAGGCGCGGGGACGTACCGCTATCATCACGAGGGGCACGACCTCGATCTGCCGTGCCTCCGCGTGGGCGACCGGATCGTCTGGGGGCTGACCTACCGGATGCTCCAGATGCTCTTCGAGGCGCTCCAGAAGGGCGGGGATTGAGGCGCTCGACGAGGAGGATTGAAGGGGCCCGGCCGCTGGGCTAGGCCCTTTTTCATGATCCCCGAAAGCCACCTCGACCTCCTCACCCAGAAGAAGAGCTACGCCCACCTCGCCACGCTGATGCCGGATGGCTCGCCGCAGGTCACGCCGGTGTGGTTCGACTACGTGGACGGCAAGGTCCGCGTGAACACCGCGCGCGGCCGCGTCAAGGATCGCAACATGAGCGTCGGCGCCCGCGTCGCCCTGTCGATCCTCGATCCCGAGAACCCTTATCGCCACGTCCAGGTGCGCGGCAAGGTCGCCGCCCGCCTCGAGGAGGGCGCCGACGATCACATCGACTCGCTCGCCAAGAAATACCTCGGCGCCGACAAGTACCCGTTCCGCCAGCCCGGCGAGGTCCGGGTCATCTGCGTCATCGAGCCGTCCAGCGTCTCGAGCATGGGTTGATCGACGGCGGTCGGGGCAGGAGGCGCTCATGAGCCAGACCCTGCGCGCCCTCCTGCCGGCCCTCTACCAGGGCCTCCTGCCCCCGTTCTTCGACACCCTCGCGCCCGAGGAGACGAAGGCGACCTGCGCGAGCTGCGCGATGTGCCCGCCCGCGTCGGGCGCCGCCGAGGGCGTCGTCTACTTCCGCCCCGATCTCAAGTGCTGCACGTACCACCCGCGCCTGCCGGGCTACCTCGTGGGCGCCATCCTCGCGGACGAGCGGCCGGACATGGCCGAGGGCAGGAGGCGCGTCCGGGCGCAGATCGCGGGCAAGATCGGCGTCTCGCCGCGCTGGCTCGCCCCCTCGCGGCGCTATTCGTTGCTGCTCAAAGCATCGCGGGAGTCGAGCTTCGGGCGATCGCTCACCCTGCGCTGCCCGTACTTCGTCGAGGAGGGCGGGCTCTGCGCCGTCTGGAGGCACCGGGAGAGCGACTGCTCGACGTTTTTCTGCAAGCACGTCGGCGGCGCGGACGGGAAGATCTTCTGGAGCGGGCTCGACGGCTACCTGCGCGGGATCGAGGCGCGCCTCTCGGCCTTCGCGGTGAACGAGGTCGCCCCCGACCTGCTGGAGCCCGCGGGCCCGAACGGGCAGCTCACGCTGGAGGAGCTCGAGGGGCGGGCGCCGTCCGCGCGTGATTACAGCTCGTACTGGGGCCCGTGGGAGGGCCGCGAAGAGGCGCTCTACCTCGCCTGCCACGCGCGGGTCCTCGCGATGACGGCGGCGGAGATCGAGGCCGTGCTCGCGCCCTCCGCGGGCGAGCTCGGCGAGGTGGAGCAGAAGCACCGCGATCTGATCGCGCCGCGCTTGCCGGAGCGCCTCGTGCTGAACCCCGACGCATCGCTGACGCCGGCCGAGGGAGGTGTGCTCTGCGTCACCTTCAGCCGCTACGAGCCGGTGCTCCTTTCGCCCGATCTGCACGAGGTGCTGAAGGAGCTGCGGCCGGACGAGACGGTGGCGGGCTTCCGGGCGCGGTTGCTGCGCGAGCACGAGCTCTCTGTCCCGGAGAGCTTGCTGCTCGATCTTCATCGGCTCCGGGTGGTCATTTCCGCCTGAGGTCGAATCCAGCGACGTCGCGGGACGCCGTCCCGAGGGCCCGCGAGGTCCATTTCGCGGCGCGCGCGAGGACCGCCCCTTGACACCCCCGAGCCCGTTCGGCTTGCTGGATCGCGCCATGGCGCGCTTCCGCGAGAACGAGCCGGATTCCTTCGACAAGACCTTCCCCGGGGACAGCGACAAGCTCCGCCAGAGCAGCGCGCCTTTGCCGGTCAACCCGTCCGACGGGCTGCTCGAGCTGACGGGGCGGGAGCGGTACACCGGCGATCGCAGCCTCGGCAAGGGCTCGATGGGCGAGGTGCGCCTCCGCCGCGACGGGAGGATCGGGCGCGACGTGGCCGTCAAGGTGCTGCTCCCGGCGCACCGCGCGGACGCGCAGCTCCGGGCGCGCTTCCTCCGCGAGGCGCGCGTGCAGGGCCAGCTCGAGCACCCGGCGATCGTGCCGGTGTACGACCTCGGTCTCGACGAGGACGGCGCCGTCTACTTCACGATGAAGCGCCTCCGGGGTCAGACGCTGCGCGACGTGATCCTCGGCCTCAAGGAGAAGAACGCGGAGATCGCCTTCCATTTCCCTCGCCGCCGCCTGCTCACCGCCTTCTCGCAGGTGTGCCTGGCGATCGACTACGCGCACTCGCGCGGCGTCCTGCACCGCGATCTCAAGCCCGCCAACGTGATGCTCGGCGACTTCGGCGAGGTGTACGTGCTCGACTGGGGACTCGCCAAGCTCCGCGAGGTCCCGGAGCAAGAGTCGGCGTTCCCCGTGCGCGATCTCACGGGCGACGACATCCACACCGGCGTCGGGAGGATCCTCGGGACGTTCGGGTACATGGCGCCCGAGCAGGCCCTCGGCAAGGTCGGCGAGATCGACGCGCGCGCCGATGTCTACTCGCTCGGGGCGATCCTCTTCGAGCTCCTCGCGCTCGAGCCGCTCCACCCGAAGAGCGCGTGGAACACCATGCTCCACTCGACGCTCAAGGGCGCCGACGCCCGCGCCTCGGCGCGCGCCCCGGATCGCGACATCCCGCCCGAGCTCGAGGCGATCTGCGTCAAGGCCACCTCGACCGATCCGAACGAGCGCTACCAGACGGCGCGCCAGCTCCACGAGGCGGTGGAGCGCTTCCTCGACGGCGATCGCGATCTGGCCCGGCGCCGCGAGATGGTCGAGGAGCATGCCCGCGCCGCCGCGGAGGCCGCCTCCCGCGTCGCCTCGGGCGGCGGCGAGTCCGAGGTCTTCCGCCGCGAGGCGCTGCAGGCGATCGGCCGCACCCTGGCGATGGATCCGTCGAACGACACCGCCCTCTCCGCGATGCGCGAGGTGATCGCCGCCCCGCCGAGCGCGCTCCCGAAGGAGGTCGCCGGCGAGCTCGACGACCTCGCCGCCGATCGCTACCGCCTCCAGCTCCGCGAGGGCATCCGCATCGATCTGCTGGGCATGGTGCTCATGCTCCCGGTGATCCTGTGGATGGGCATCCAGAGCGTCGCGCTCGTCGTCGCCTCGTGCCTCTTCACCCTCGCCTCGGCCGCGATCAAGTACGTCGTCCTGCGCGATCCCGGCCTCGTCCGGGCCCACGCGCTCGCCTACCTCGCCTACTTCTTCAACGCCGCCTCGCTCATCTGCATGAGCCGGAGCTTCGGCCCGCTGCTCTTCACGCCCGCGCTCTTCGCCATGTTCACGTTCGCCTACTGCATGTCGAACGACGCGCGCTACAGAGCAGCGGTGATCGCGACCGGATCGGCCGCGGTGGTCGGCCCCGCGCTGCTGGAGATCGTCGGCCTGCTCCCGCGCTCGTACGAGTTCCACGGCGACGCGATGACCATCGTCGCCCACGCCGTGAACCTCGGCGAGGTGCCGACCCTGGTGGCTTTGATCATGGCCGGCCTGTTCCTCCAGATCGCCCCGGGCGTGATGATGGGGCGCCTGCAAGCCGCCCTCCACGAGGCGGAGAGGCGATCGCAAATCCAGTCCTGGCACCTTCGTCAGCTCCTACCGGACGAGGCCCAGCCACCCGCGTCGCGCGCGACGATGATCGGCTGGTCAGCGCGCGACAAAGCGGGCCCGATCGCTTGACGCCGAGGGCGCTCCGCGTAGCCTCGGACTCTGCCATTCTGGAAGAGTCCGGCGTTCTTCCTGGGAGACAGAAATGAGCAAGCGCGCGTTCGGGCGGAAGGTCATGGGCCTCGTTGCATCCACCCTCGGGGCCACGATGTGGCTCTCGCTCGCCGCGTGCAACCAGGTCACGGGCGTCGACGATCTCCGCGTCAACGCGCTCGGCTCCGGCGTGAACGGCCAGGGCGGCAACGGCGGCGGCAGCGCGAGCGGCGCGGGCGGCTCGACCACGACCGGGGGCGTCGTCTGCCAGTACCCGATGGGGAGCTACAACAACAAGGTCGGCGCCGTGGTGAAGCCCGGCCTCACCTGGGAGGGCTTCGCGGACGACAGCGACACCGCCGGCACCGTGGCGATGGAGGACTACTACGACTGCGACGGCTCGCGCGGGATCAACGCGATCCTCATCCTCACGTCGGCCACCTGGTGCGGCGCGTGCGAGCAGGAGGCGAGCGAGCTCAAGGGGACGGGCGCGACGTACACGCAGTGGAAGGAGATGGGCATCCGCGTCATCACGCTGATGATCGAGGACATCAACCAGGGCCAGGCGGCCACCGTCACCACGGCCGAGAAGTGGAAGACGAAGTTCAAGCTCGCCAACGCCGTGGTGGCCGATCCCAAGTTCTCCTTCGCGCCGCTCACCGGAGGCTCGATCGGCCTGCCCTACCAGGTGGTCGTCGATCCGCGGACGATGACGATCGTCGACATCCAGGAAGGTTACTCGGGCGAGTACGCGTCCACCCTCGCGCTCGCCAAGAAGAACGGCGCGAAGTAGCCGCGCGGCAGGCCGTCGCCCGATCCGTCGGCCGCCGGAACCTCCCCCCCGAGGCGCTGCGTTGGATATCGAAGCTGGGACCGTGATCGCCGGGCGTTACCGGGTCCTCGGGCACCTCCGCCCCGAGGGCGCGGGGGCGGTCTACGAGGCCGAGCGCGTCGACGATCGCCGGAAGATCGCCCTCAAGGTGCTGCGCGGCGATCTGCGGCGCGCCCCCTCCTCCGCGGCCCGGCTCCGCCTCGAGGCGAAGACCATCGAGGCCGTCGACAGCGACCACCTGATCCGCGGGCTCGCCTACGACGAGGACCGCGAGCTCGGCCCGCTCCTCGCGATGGAGATGCTCGAAGGGGAGACGCTGCTCGCCCGGCTCAAGCGAGGCGGCCCGCTCCGCCTCGCCGATCTGCACCCGCTCGTCGAGCAGACCTTGCAAGGCCTCAAGGACCTGCACCGCGCCGGGGTGATCCACGCGGACATCCGGCCGCAGAACCTCTTCCTCGAGACCTGCGACGGCCCGTCGCCGCGGATCAAGATCCTCGATTTCGCGAGCGCGCACCTGCCCGCCGAGCGGAGCACCGGCGAGCGGCTCGCGCCGTTCGAGTGCCTCGGCACCTTCTCGTTCATGCCCCCCGAGCAGATCGCCAAGGCGGAGACCTTCGATCACCGCGCGGACATCTACGCGTGCGCCACCGTGATCTTCCAGGCCCTCTCCGGCCGCCTCCCCTTCTCGTCGCGCGACATGCTCGCGATGGTCGAGGCCAAGTGCAAGACCGACGCGCCGAAGCTCGGCGAGAAGGCGCGAGGCCCCGTGCACCCCGAGGTCGAGGCCTTCGTCGCCCTCGGGCTCGCGCGCGACCCGGAGGAGCGCTTCCAGAGCGCCGCCGCCGCGCTCGCCGCGTGGCGCGCGATCACGCCCTGAGGCGATCAGAACGACTGGTTGTCGAAGTGGAAGAGCAGCATCGTCGGGCTCGCGCCGTCGGGGTCGATCACGATCGCGCCGTCGTGGTTGCTGCCGTTGCGGTGGACGAGGTGCGCGCTCGCGCCGCCCGAGCTCGTCGCGTACACGCTGATCTTGCTGCCGAGGGAGATCGCGTCGGTGACGATCTGCACGAGCTCCAGCATCGTGTGCTGGGTGAAGGACGCGTCGGCGTGGACGCCGAGATCGTTCGCGTAGTCGAGCCCGACGCCGGTGTGCCAGCCATCGGCCCAGGCCGGCGCGGGCATCGCGTGGGGCAGCGCCTGGTAATACACGTCCGGATCGCCGCTGTCGGATTTGACGTTCACCACCATGCGGTACGCCGCGCCGCCCATCAGCACCTGGAGCACGAGGTGCGTGCCGTTCGGCTGGGCGCAGGTGGGGTTGCTCGGCTGGACGACGGCCAGCACCGTCCCGTCGAGGCGCCCGAAGCTGTTCGTGAGCGCGTCGCCGAAGGTCGAGGCGCAGTCCTTGGCCTTGTCGACCGGCGCTCCGCCTCCGCCGCCGCTCCCACCGCCCGCGCCCCCGGCGCCGCCGGAGCCGGTCGTCCCGGTGGTGGTGCCGGTCGCGGCGGTGGTGCCTCCTCCGCCCGTCGTGCCGCTCTGGGCGTCTTCGCGGCAGGCGGCGAGGCCGACGAGGCTTACCAGGAGGAGCGTGGCGAGACCGAGCGTGCGGAGCGCGGAGCGGAGCGTCATCGGGGGTGGACCTCGGGCTGGTGAGCTGCGGGCCGCTCGATCGTTGGAGCTCAAACGGCCTGGCAAGGAAGCGGCGATCGTGGTCGGGGAGGCGGGATTTGAACCCGCGACAACGAGCACCCAAAGCTCGTGCACTACCGGACTGTGCGACTCCCCGGGGAGCGACGCCGGACCTTAGTGCAGGCTCGCGGCTCCGGCAAGGATGGGCGTGCGGAGCGCGCTGGAGACGCGCGGAGCGCGCTGGAGACGCGCGTCAGAGGTTCTCGACGAAGTAGTCCACCACCCGCATCATCGCGTACTTGCGCGAGGCGGGCGACCTGTAGCCGTGACGCTCGCCGGGGAAGACGAGCAGATCGAACTTCTTCTCGGCGGTCACCAGGGCGTCGATCAGGTGCGCGGTGTTGTCGAAGTGGACGTTCTCGTCCATCAGCGCGTGGATGAGGAAGAGCTTGCCGGTGAGGTTCTTCGCGTAGCGCCCGACGTCGGTGCGCGCGTAGCCCTCGGGGTTGTCCGCGGGCGTGCTCATGTAGCGCTCGGTGTAGGCCGTGTCGTAGAAGGACCAGTCCGTCACCGGCGAGCCGGAGACGCCGACCGCGAAGCGCCCGGGCGCGCGGAGCATCGCCGTCGCGGCCATGAAGCCTCCGTAGCTGTGACCGTAGATGCCGGCGCGGCCCGCGTCGACGAAGGGCAGGCTCGCGAGGTAGTCGAGGCCGCGGAGCTGGTCCTCGAGCTCGACCTCGCCCGAGCGCCCGTAGATCGGCGCCTGGAAGGCGGGACCGCGCCCGGCCGAGCCCCGGTTGTCGAGCTGGAAGACGGTGAAGCCCCGATCGGCGAGGTGCTGCCAGAGCAGGCGCGGCGCCCACTGATCGAGCACGAGCTGCACGCCCGGGCCGCCGTAGACCATCACGATCACCGGATAGCGCTTGCCGGGCTCGACGTGGCGCGGCCGGAGGAGCGCGCCGTGCAGCGTGTCGCCCGCGCTGCTCCGGAGCTCCACGAGCTCGGGCGTGCGCAGGCCGAGCGCAGGGAGCTCGGGCTCCTCGGGGATGGGCAGCGCGCCGAGGAGCGCGCCGTCGAGCCCGCGGACCTCGGCGCGCGGGAGCCGATCCGAGGCCGAGTGCAGATCGACGAAGGCGCGCCGCCCCGTGTCCACCGCGAGGTGGTAGGCGCCGTGCTCCAGCATGCCGTGCACGCCGCGCTCGCGCGTGACCTGCGTGACCTCGCCGCCCGCGAGCGGCACGGCGTAGAGGTGCCGCTCCACGGCCGAGGTCTTCGTGCCGACGAAGTAGACGAGCCCCTTGTCTTCGTCGATGCCGCTCACCGAGTCCACGTCCCACGCGCCCCGGGTGAGCGGCGTGACGAGCGCGCCCGTCTCCGCGTCGCGCAGGTCGAGGTGGATGTGGCCGCCGGCCTCGACGGTGGTGACCACGCGCGGCGCGCGGCCGAGCGCGCGCATCTCGTTGAAGACCGACCAGGTGCTCGATCGCTCGCTCCACAGCTCGACGGACTTGCCCGTCGCGAGGTCGGCGCGCATCACGCGGAGGTGCTTCTGATCGCGGCTCAGCCACGCGAAGAGCACCGCCCTGTCGCCGGGGAGGAAGGTGAAGCGGCCGAGGTAGCCGCCCTCGGGCGCCTCGATCGCGGTCGTCGTGCCCGCCGCGAGATCGCGGACGAGCGCCTTGACCTCGGGGTTCTGCGCGCCCGCGAGCGGGTAGCGCTGCTCCATGAAATCGGGCTTCTTTGCGCGGTGGCCGAGCACCTGCACCACGCCCACCTTGCGCTCGTCCACCTCGAGGTAGAGGAGCCGCTCGCCGCCCGGCGACCAGAAGAGCCCGCTCGGCTCGTCCATCTCCTCCTGCGCGAGGAAATCGCTCAGCCCGCGCGTCACGCCCTCGGGCGCGCCCGAGGTGAGCGCCGTTTCGCGCCCCGTCTGCACGTCGAGGAGCGACACCTCCCCGCCGCGCACGAAGGCCACCTTCGTCCCGTCCGGGCTCAGCTTCGGATCGATCGCGGGGCCCGCGCCGTGGGTCAGGCGCGTCACCTTGCCGGCCGCGTCGCGGAGGAAGAGCTCGCCGCCGTGGGGGATGAGCATCACGGGCGCCCGCCGGGCCCACTGGTAGCCGGTGATCCCCTGGATCCGCTGCCTCTGTCGCTCGCGCCGCAGCTCTTCTTCGCGGCTCTGGGCGCGCTCCTCCTGCGCCAGATCGCCCCCGCGCACCAGCACCGAAGGGCGCTTGGCCTCGAGATCGAACGCGAAGAGCGCCATGTGCTCGCCGCGCGACTCGCTCTGGAGGAAGGTCACGAATTTTCCGTCGGGCGAGAAGGTGATGGAGCGCGGGATGGAGAGGCCCGGCTCGGGGAAGCGGGCGATCCGCTCGAAATCGACGGCGCTCGCCTCCGGGCCGAGGACCGCGGGTCGAGCAGAGGAAACGGCGCTGGGGTGGCTTTCGCGGGGGGTCGATGACATCGGGATCTCGAGGGTACAGGCGGCGGCGCCGGTCATCGCGGCGAGCAGGAAACCCGCCGTGAGGGCGCGTCGCATCGGGGCGCCGATCTTCGCCGCCTGGGCCCCGAAGTCAACGCGTTCGCCGCCCGGGATCGGCTATGACCGCTCACCCATGTCGCCGCGCCCCCTGCCCGTCCACCACCTCGCCGTCACGATGCGCGATCTCGCCGAGGGCGAGCGCTTCTACGGCCGGATCCTCGGCCTCCCCGAGCAGCGCCGCTGGCTCGACGCCGAGGGCGCGCTGCGCTCGATCTGGTTCGACCTGGGCGGCGGATCCTTCCTCGCCGTGGAGAAGACGGACGCGCCCGCGCCGCCTCCCGGGGACGCGCCGGGCTTCCACTGCGTGGCGCTCGGCATCGCCGCGGAGGAGCGAGAGCGCTGGCGCGCGCGCCTCGCCGAGAGCGCGGTGCCCATCGAGCGTGAGAGCGATTTCACCCTGTATTTCCGCGATCCCGAGCACAACCTGCTCGGCCTCAGCCACTACCCCACGCCGCGCGATCGATCGCAGGGCTGAAGCTCAGGGCTGCGCCGCGGGCGGCCATCGACCCAGCGTCGCGAGCACGATGTCCGGGCGATCGCTCTGGAGCACGTCGTAGCCCTCGGTGAGGTACGTCTCGTACACCTTGGGATCGTGGCTCAGGTTGGCGGCCACGTCGCTCGCGAACACGTCGGTCATCGCGCGGTTCTTGGCCGCGTGGATCGCCGGGATCAGCGCCGCGGTGTCCGATCCCTTCTCGACCTCGATCAGCACCGGCGGGTGCGCGGCGAAGTGATCGAGCTGCGCCTTCAGATCGTCGGTCCCCGTCACCCGGAGCATGGTGTGGAGCGAGGGCTCGATCACGAGCGCCTGATCGATCTTGTCGACCGAGCTCGTGTCGAAGATCGCCCAGTCGAGCGTGCCCGTCTCGACGATCGCCCCCACCAAAAGGTCGACCTGGTCCGTCTTGTTGGCGTCGACGAGCACGTGCACCTTCCCCTTCGCCGCGGTGAGGACCTCCTTCAGCGTCGGGATGCGCTCGCACGAGAAGTCCCCCGGGAAGCGATCGGTCTTCAGCGTGAGCGCCTTGATCTCGGCCAGCGTCAGGTCGCTGACCTCGCCCGTCCCGTCGGCGATCCGATCGACGTTCGTGTCGTGCACGTTGACGAGGACGCCGTCCTTGGTCGGCCGCGGATCGGTCTCCACGAAGTCGATCCCCAGCGCGATCGCCGCGCGCACCGCGGCCACCGTGTCCTCGGGCGCGATCACGCCGAGCTCGCCGCCCGCGCCCCGGTGCCCGCTCACGAGGTGCGTCGCGCATGCCGGATCGGTCGCGCAGGTGATCGGCACGGGGTTGACGCGCGCGGGGTCCTTCTTGGCCGTGCAATCGAAGAGCGCCGGATCGATCACCGGAGGCGCGCCGGCCTCGCCGCCCGTGCCCCCTCCCCCTCCGCCGGTGCCGCTGCTCCCGCCCGTGCCGGACGAGGCGGGATTCGACGAGCTGCACGCCGTGAGCAGCATGACCAGGGAGAGGGCCGAGCCCCACGCGAAGGACGTCATGGGCGGAGCATCGCCCGGCGGCCTCGGCCGGGCAAGGCGGCCCGGTGATGGCGGAGATGTGGCGCTCGCGGGGAAGAACCGGAGGAGCGCGAGGAGAAACCGAGGAAGCTGGAACGGATCCCGGGCGTTGCCGTCAAAACCTCGTAGCCTTCAGCCGACCTCGAGGAGCCACCCATGCGCGACGACCCGCCCACGCCCCTCTCGCTCGCCTGGCCTTTCGCCGTCGCCGGGCTCGTCGGAGGGTTGTTGACGGCCGCCGCCCTTCGCCCTCACGAGAGCGATCCGGTCAGCATCCTCCTCGTCGGCATCACGCCCGTGGTCGCGGGCGTGCTCGGCCACTTCCTCACGTCGCGCGTGCACCCGCACGGGCCGCTCCGCACCTCGGTGCTCTTCGTCATCTCCGTCGTCGCCGCGGGGATCGTCAACGGCATGATCATCGGCACCATGCTCGGCGGGCCGCTCGGCCTGCTCTTCGGCGTCCCCTTCGGCGCCCTCTTCTCCGTCCCGTTCTTGCCCGTCCTCGGGCTGCTCGCCGTGCTGGCGAGGCGCGTCGGTCGCGCGCGGCGAAACAGCCTCGTCGACCGCGCAGACCGACGCCTGGTATGGACGGCCGTCGGCGCCTCCTGCGCGCTCGCGTCGCTCATGCCCGTCGAGGGCATCCTCGGGCGCGACCATGACCCGCGAGAGGTGGCCTTGCCGGCGCTCGCCCTCGCGCTGATCGTTGCGCTCTTCGCCGCCGACTGCGCCGCCCTCCTGTTCATCGGCCAGCTCGAGCGCGCCCTGCGCCGCCTCCGCACCCGCGCCGGCCAGGGCCCGCTGCCCGCGAGCGGCGACGTGGCCGTGGTCGACATGGGCCTCGGCGACGACGATCAGCAGATGGAAGAGCTCGCCCCCGGCCAGGCCGTCTACCGGAGCACCGAGCGAGTCCGCCGCGTCTTCCGGGGCGATTTCGACGAGGCCAAGCGCGCCCTCGGCCGCACCTTGATGCTCGACATCGGCGCGCTGCTCCTCGCCCTCTCCGCGCTGATGGCGCGGATGCTGTAATGGAGAGACGGGGGTGTCTGCGACCGGGCCGTTCGATCGGCTGTGAGGTTTGATTTCAACGCAAAGTCGCCAAGGCGCAAAGACGCAAGAAGAAAAAGAAGAGGCCTTTTTCTGATCTTTTTTGCGCCTTTGCGCCTTTGCGTTAAATTCTGATCGTAAGGTGATGGTCGCTCACTGACCCTTCACGCGAAGCCGCCTCCTCCGGATCGACGCGAGCCCGACGCCGAGCGCGAGCACCCACCCCGCGCGCAAAGGCTCGTCCCCACCGGCGACCACGCACCCGCAGCCGCCTGAATCACCGCCTCCGCTGCTCCCACCGGAGGTCGTCCCCGTGGTGCTGCTCGTCGTGGTCGTCCCACTCGTGGCCCCGGCCTCACCACCGCTGCCGGCCTCCCCGCCCCGGCCTCCACTGCCACCTTGGCCGCCCGTGCCGCCATGGCCGCTGCTGCCTCCGGTGCCCGGCTGACCGCCGCTGCCGCCGTTGCCGCCATTGCCGCCGGTGCCCGCCTGGCCGCCGCTGCCCCCTTGACCGCCGCCTCCCCCGGCGCCGCCCTGGCCCATGCTCTCTTTCTGACAGAGGGCATCGCAGCCGTCCCCGCCCTGCATGTTTCCATCGTCGCAAGCTTCACCGGCCGTGACGATCCCGTTGCCACAGCCGGTCACGGTGCAGTTCGAGTCGCAGCCATCCCCGTCGACGACGTTGCCATCGTCACACGCCTCACCCATCGTCATCACGCCGTTGCCGCACGCGGTCGCCGTGCAATTCGAATCACAGCCGTCCCCGTCGACGGCGTTGCCATCGTCGCACACCTCTCCCATCGTCATTGGGCAAGCGACCCGTCGAGATGCTGATGGCCGACCTCTTCGGCTTGACGATGAGCGTGGGCAGCGTCGTGGCCTGCCAGGAGCAGGCCGCCCTTGCGCTCGAAGCGCCGCACGCCGAGGTGCGCCTGCGTCAGGCGCGGTCAAGCACGCCGACGAGACGGGGTGGCGAGAGGCTCGGTCGCGTGCGTGGCTGTGGACCGCGGGACCTCGTTCGTGACGGTGTTCTCGTGCAGGCGCGGCGCAGCACCGATGCGGCGCGCGCGCTGCTCGGCGATACCTGGTGTCTTGATCGTCGATGGGGCGCCTATGGCTTTTGGCCCGACCTCGCGAGACGGCTCTGCTGAGCCCATCTCAAGCGCGACTTCATCAAAATCCAGGAGCGCGGAGGTCCCGACGACCCTCGCTGCGGCCCTGCTGGCCGAGCGAGGACGGATGTTTGCGTGGTGGCATCGGGTTCGCGACCAGGAACGCTCGCCCGGTCGACCTTCCGGCGCTACATGAAGCCCTTCAGGATCGGGTCTACCATCTGCTGGGAGAGGGGATGGTGCTGCGGATCCGCCAAGACCATGAAAACATGCCGTCTGCTGCGCAAGCACGCCGACGCACTGTGGACCGTTGTGTCTATCGCGAGGGCGTGGCCGACGAACAACGCCGCAGAGCTGCGCATTCGCCATGCGGTGCTCTGGCGGAAGACCTCGTATGGGACCCACAGCCCGGACGGCAGCCGCTTCGTCGAACGCGTACTCACCGCGCACGCGACGTTGCGGCAGCAGAACCGCAATGTCCTCGACTTCCTCCGCGAGCTGCGTTGCGCGCAGCCATGCTCGTCCCGTCGCTTCTGCCACTGACCACCTGACCGCTTTGGCTCTGTTCATCATGCCAGGTAGGGCGTGAACGGATACTTTGCGCCTTTGCGCCTTTGCGCCTTGCGTTAAATTCTGATCGTAAGGTGATGGTCGCTCACTGACCCTTCGCGAACCGCCTCCTCCCGGATCGACGCGAGCCCCGGGCCGAGCGCGAGCACCACCGCGCGCAAAGGCTCGTCCCCACCGGCGACCACGCACCCGGCCGCCGAATCACCGCCTGCGCCACCGGTCGTCTGGTGCTGCTCGTCGTGGTCGTCCCACTCGTGGCCCCGGCCTCACCACGCTGCCGGCCTCCCCGCCCGGCCTCCACGCCACCTTGCGCCCGTGCCGCCATGGCCGCTGCTGCCTCCGGTGCCCGGCTAGCCGCCGCGCCGCCGCCGCCGGTGCCCGCTGCCGCCGCTGCCCCTTGACCGCCGCCCCCCGGCGCCCCCGCCCATGCTTCTTTCGACAGGGCACGCGCCGTCCCTCCCTGCTGTTTCCATCGTCGCATCACCGGCCGTGACGATCCCGTGCGCCGTCGCGCAGTTGAGTCGCAGCCATCCCCGTCGACGACGTTGCCATCGTCACACGCCTCACCCATCGTCATCACGCCGTTGCCGCAGCGGTCGCCGTGCAATTCGAATCACAGCCGTCCCCGTCGACGGCGTTGCCGTCGTCGCACACCTCTCCCATCGTCAGCGCCGTTGCCACAGGCAGGTCGCGGTGCAGTTCGAATCGCAGCCATCCCCGCGCGATTTCCATCGTCCGCCTGCCCATCGTCGCGATCCCGTTGCCGCAGGCACGGTCGCGTCGCAGCCGTCGCCGTCAACGATGTTGCCATCGTCGCACACCTCGCCCATCGTCATCACGCCGTTGCCGCAGGCGGTCACCGTACAGTTGTGATCGCAACCATCGCCGTCCATCGCGTTGCCGTCGTCGCACGCCTCGCCCATCGAGGTCACGCCATTTCCGCACGCCGTCACGGTGCAGTTCGCGTCGCAGCCGTCGCCGCTCACCAGGTTGCCGTCGTCGCATACCTCGGCGCCGAAGACCGTGCCGTCACCGCAGACGTTCACGCGGCAGGCGGTCACCTTCACGTCATCGACGGCGTAGCCGGCGTACTGGTTGGTCGCGTCGCTGTCGAAGTGGAATTTCACCTGCACGGATTGGCCTGCGAAGGAATCGAGGCTCGATTCGACCTTGCCCCAGCCGGCGCTCTCCTGGAGCACCGCGGCGGCGAGCCCGACCGGGGTGGTCATGGCGGCGTCCTGGTGCTCCCAGACGCGCTTCGAGGCGCCCATCGCCGGCACCACGTCGACCGAGGCGTGGTCGGCGCTCGCGTTGTCGATCTGGTATTTCTGGGACCAGCGGAGGCGGATGGGGGCGACCATGGGGCCGAGATCGAGCGCAGGGCTCGACAGGTCGCCGCTCGCGTTCGCGCTGTAGTTTCCGGCGAGCTTCGTCTTCCAGCACTGGGTGCCGCTGCTGCACGAGGCGATCACCGTCGCCGAGGGCGTGCCGAGCGCCCACTCGTCGAGCGCGCCGCCGTGGGTGAAGCCGGCGGCTCCGCTCTCGAAGCCGGTGTCGAGCAAGGTGACGGGATAGGCACCGTCCGGGCAGGTGGGCGCGGCGGGAGGCGGGCAGATGGTGATCGACCATCCGTTCAGCGTGCCTCCGTTGACGTCGTTGGTGTCGTCTTCCACGTTGAGCGTCCAGGTGCCGGCGCCCTCCTCGCCCTCGAACCAGCGCAGCCGATAGGAGGGCTCCGGCTGCACGATACCCAGGTTCATCACCGCGGACGAGCTGATCGGCAGGGCGGCGCTGTCGCTCAATTCGAGGTCCATCGCCGGGTTGTTGGCGTTGCCGACATCGGTGAAGAGGGCGTTGTCGTTGCCGGCGGGGGACTGGAGGTGGACATCGAGATCGGCCATCGAGGCGTGGGTGAGGTTGAGGCTCACCGACATGGTGCCGATCGGCGTGTTCATGGGGACGCTGATCGTCGAGGTGATCTTCCCGCCCGCGGCGGGGATCACCTTGGGCACGTCGGCGCTCGTGAAGGTGGCGCACCCGGGCTGGGGCGGGCGCGGGGTCACGGCCACGGCGAGGTGATAGGTCCCGAACGAGCCCGCCACCCCGGCGGTCACCCGGAGGTAGTAATTGCCGTCGTTCTTCACCGTGTAAAACAGCGCCTCGGAGTCGGGCCCCGCCACGCCGCCGGCGTCGTTGGCCCCGATGGCGGGCCCGTTGACCTGCCCGAGGATGAGCTGTCCTGCCCAGTCGCCGTCCCGCTCCGGATCGAGGTCGAGGCTCGCGAATATCGTATCTCCCGCCGAGAGGGGCAGCGTGTAGTAGTCGTTGTCCGTCCCGGTGTTGGCGAGGGCGCCCGAGATCCAGCGGCTGAGCGGCACCGGCTGCGCGTTCATCAGGTTGTTGTTGGGCTCGAACTCGTCGAAGGGCGCGCCGCTCTTCAGCATCGCGTGGAGGCGATACGGCCTCACCTGCGGGGTGGCCGTCACCCGCAGGTAATAGGTCCCGGCGGCGGGGAGCACGGCGCCGGCGATGCTCGACGCGGTGGCGCCGAACACCCCGTCATCGAGGTCCGTCTCGATCACCGTGCTCCCGTCGGAGGCCAGGAGATCGAGGGTCGAGTCGACCGATCCGCTCGCGCTCCCGGCGGTCATGGTGGCGGCGTACAGGCGGTCACCGGCCGCGGCGGTGAAGGAGAAGAAGTCGACATCTCCCGTGGGGAACACGTTGCCTTCGGCCACCGCCGGGAGCGCCCCGAGCGGGGTGGCCGAGGCGCTCGCGGCGTTGGGCTCGACCTCGCCGAGCAGGGGCTGGGTGAGCGGCTGGCGGGCCTCGGCGGCGGGCTCGCCGGGCCGGGGGACATCGGCGGCGACGCAGGAGGCGAGCGAGCCGAGCGAGCCGAGCGAGGTGGAGAGCGCGAGGACCGAAGCAAATCGCATGAGAGCACCGTAGCGAAACGCCCGCCCTTCCCGGGGACAAAAGCGCCCTGGCCCGGCAGGGCCCGCAGATGCCGAGGATCGTCCGGCCGGCTCGCGCGTCGAACCCGCCGTGAGCTATCGCGACGATCACGAGAGCGCCCGCGCCGCCGCCGAGCGGCTGGAACGACAGCTCTGGCAGGCGCAGCGCGAGATCGAGCGCCTCCGCGCGCGCCGATCCCGCGCGATGCCCTTTCTCCTGGCCTCCGCCTTCGGCCTGATCGCCGTCTCGGTCGCGGCCATGCCCCGCGCCGAGCCGCCGCCTCCTCCGCCCCCCGCGCCCACGTTCGCCGAGCCGCCGCCGTCTCCACCTCCGCCGATCGGCGCGAGCTCGCCCGCCATCGCGGGAGGCCTCGGCGCGCTCGGGAGCACGACCATGCCCATCCCGCGCTTCTTCCAGGGCACGGTGACGCGCGCGGAGGGCGAGACGCAGGTCAAGGCCGGCACCGGGTGCAGCGTCAGCGTCCGCGCCCTCGCCCCCGTGTGCCTGGTGAGCGTGACCTGCGGGGGTTATCAACCCTTCCCGGGGACGGCCTTCGCGAGCTGCACCTTCGACAGCCAGGGCTTCCCCAAGGGCGAGATGCACTTCGCGACACCCGCGAATTCGCCCACGGATCTGGCGATGGAGGGTGGGCGCTTGACCCTCGCGGACGCCCGCGCTTCCCATGAATCGGTGGTGGAGATCACGCTGTCTCCGGTGAACAAGCCCTGATTCATCGCGACATCTGCGATGGATCCGCGCGAGAGCTACACATCGAGTCTTGCTTCGCCCGGGGTCAAAATCCCGAGCTACACAAAACGAAGCCCCCCGTCGGGGGCTTTGCGCACAACCCTCGTTGCTGGCTGAAACGTGGGTCGGTACGTCCGCTCTCCACTACGCCCGCATCCACGATGGAACACGGGTCCAAACCGGCATGAGGCAAGCCCGCGAAGGCGGGCTTCCCTCGTGTAGCCCGGGGTTTTAACCCCGGGCTACAGCTACGGCTACCGTCAATTGCAGGAGTCGCCGACCTTGTTGGCGGGGCCGACGTCGCCGATCTGGATGGCGGCCATCTCGAAGCCGAGGCCCATGGAGATGCCGTCGCAGATCTTGCTCGGGTCCTGCGTGCCGTCGCTCATGATGTCGGAGGACTGGCGGATCTGGGTGATCAGACCGTCGAAGATGGGGCTGTCGCAGAGCTGGAGCAGGTAGCCCACCTTCTTCATCTCGGCGACGAACTCCTCGGTGTTCAGCACGCCGCCGATCATCCCGCCCGTGGCCGTCTTGCGATCGGCGGAGAGGGTCATCTCGAGGTGCGCCGCGTAGAGCGTCAGCTTCATCGAGGTCGAGTCGGTCATCGTGTGGATCGGGATGGAGATGATGAACGTCCCGTTCGGGCCGGCGTTGAAGGTCGTCCCGACGATCGAGCTGTGCTGGAAGAGCACCGTCGACGACTCCGGATCGTTCATGTCGCTGAGCAGCTCGGGGGAGACAGGCCACTTGTCCGTCCCGTCGAACTTGGGCTTCGAGCCGAGCTCCGTCCCGCCGAAGAGCTTGGTGACCATGTTCTTGGCGTCGCCCGTCTCGGGCAGGCAGAGCACCTTGAGGAGGATGTTGAAGAAGCCGCCCTGGATACCGTTGTTCACGTCGTCCGGCCAGGTCGGGTAGAGCGCCATGATCTGCGGCAGAAGGTTCTTCCCGAAGGAGTTGTCGATGCCGTTGTCGCCGTCGGGGTAGGCGGTGGTGGTGAAAGCGCCCGCGTTGGGCTGACACACGTCCTTCGAGCCGGCCGTCGAGGTGAGGCCGTCGAGGTTGTAGCCGACCTTCTTCCACTGCCCGCTGTTGCCCTCGCCGAAGTAGAGCTTCGTCCCGGCGAACGCGGTGCCCTGACCCGGATCGCAGGTGAGCGTCCCGCCCTCGCCGCCGGTGCCGCCCGCGCCGCCGGCGCCGCCGGTCCCGGAGGTGGTGGTCGTCGTGGCCGTCGTGGTCGTGTCGCCGCCGGTCCCGCTGCTGGTGCTGCTGGTGGTCGGGCCATTGCTGCTGCCACAGCCCACGCCGATCGTGATCGATAGACCGAGGGCTCCCAAGAATGCATGACGCTTAAGCATGGTGCGATACTCCTTCAATTGACCTGCGAGATACAGCCGAAGAGGACAGTGACCTTCGCGTCGGGGTCGTTCTGCACCGTGGAGCAGGACGCCGGGCAGAGGAGGATCTTCGTCGGCGCGAGGTTACTGTCGTAGTACCAGCCGGGCTGGCCCTTGCAGTCGGCGAGATCATCGGCCCGGAGGAGGACCTTCGCGTCTCCCACGCCCTTCGGGGTGTAGGTGAAATTCACCTTGTTCGGATCGAGATCTTCCCCCGGGGGCGGCTTCGGGATGTCGAAGGCGCAGCCGAGCGCCGAGCTCCGGATCTCCTTCATCTTCTCGGCGAACTCGCTGATGTCGTGGGTGATGTCGTAGGCCGCGTTCGTCCCGCCGGCGACGGCGATCTTGTCGAGGTTCTCGATGATCGAGCCGGACACGCCGATCACGTAGGTGAGCACGCCGTTGTAGTTGCGCGCGCTCTTGGCCAGGATGGCGATGTCGTTGTTGGTCGTGTTCCCGCAGGAGTTGGGGTCGCCGTCGGTGACGAGGACGACCACCACCTTGTCCTTCGGGTGCGCGTCCTGGTAGGCGGTCGCCGCGAGGAGCGCGCCCTTCATGGCGCCCCAGGTCGGGGTGCTGTTGCCCGTCGCCTCGGCGGGGAAGGCGTTGGTGAGCGGGAAGGCGTTGGCCGGCAGCGTGTTGATCGGCACGTCGAGGACCGCGTACTCGGAGGGGATGCACGGCATCACCTCGTTGTGGTTCGGGAAGAAGAGGAGCCCCGCGCCGATCTTCGCGGAGGCCGCGTCGTTGAAGAAGCCCGTCATGGTCGTGGTGGTCTCGAGCCACTTCGTGCCGGCCATGCTGTCGGACTGATCGATGACGAAGATCATGTCGAGCTGGATGTGCTCGGCCTGCTTCTCCGTGTACGTGCAGTTGCCGCCGTCGCCGCCCGTCCCGCCGTCGGTGTGGACATCGATGCCGCCGGTGCCCCCGGTGCCGCTCGAGCTCGTGGTGGTGGCGGTCGTCGTCGACGTCGTGGTCGATGTCGTCGACGGCTGCGAGGTCGGCTGGGCGCAGCCCCCGAAGGCGGCGAGCAGGCCGGTGAAGGCGAACGAGAGGACGGCGATGGAGCGATAAGACGAAGAAGAAGGGCGCATGGCGGGCTCCTCAGTTGACGAGGACGTCGTCGATGTAGACGCCGGGGAACGTCTGGGAATGGTCGCTCTCGAAGGCGAAGCGGATGCGAATCGTCTGGCCGGAGAAGGGCCCGAGATCGGCCTTGTACTGCTGCCAGCCGAGCGCGGATTTGTGGCCGCCCCAGGCGAGCTCGTTGGAGATCGTGAGCTCGTACATCGGGGACACGTCGGTGATGAGGTTGTAGTTCATCCCGCCGTCGTTGCTCACGCGGAGGTTCACGCCGTCGTACGTGGAGCCCTCGGTGTCGACCCACATGTGGAAGGTGAGGATCGGGCTCGCGATGCCCGTGAGATCGATGTCGGGCGAGGTCGCCGTCGTCGTCGCGAAGGGCTGCTCGTTGTGGTACTCCCCGGCGATCTGCGTCGCGATGCACTGCGATCCGACGTAGGCCGTGGCCGGCCCGACGTTCATCGGCACGCCGCACTGCCAGTCGCCCGTCAACGTCCAGCCGTTCGGGCACGCGAGCTCGAAGCTCGTGTAGTACGCGTCGGGCTTGACCTCGAACGTGTAGGTCTTCTCGTCGAAGTTCGACGGCAGCGTGGGCTCCTCGACGTGGACCGTGACGCTCACGGGGCCCACGTCCACCTTCTTCGGGTTGCCGGAGAGCACGCCCTTGACCGGATCGATCGAGAGCCAGCCGTTGTTCACCCCGACGCCCTGCTTGATGCTCCAGATCGCCCCGGGGGACCCGCCGGATCGCTCGATCTTCTGGGAGTAGGCCATCCCGGCGTAGACGTCGTCGAGCGGCGATTTGGTGGTGATGAAGATCGGGGTCGTGTCGGCCTCGGCGACCACGATGTCATCGATGTAGACGCCGGGGAACACGCCGGCGCCGTCGCTGCGGAACGAGAAGCGCAGGAGGACCGAGTGGCCGATGTACGGGGAGAGATCGGCCGTGTAGGGCTGCCAGCCCGCGGCCTCGTGATCGCCGCCCCACGCGGGCTTGCCGAGGATCATCAGGCTGTAGGCCGGGGTGACCGAGGCCACGTCGGTGAAGCTCTGCCCGCCGTTGATGCTGGCGCGGAGCTTCCAGCCGTCGAAGCTTCCTCCCTCGGTGTGATCCCAGGCCCAGAAGGAGATCTGCGGCTTGGACGCCTGGCTGAGGTTGATGGGCGGCGAGGTCGCCGAGGCGCCGTCGAAGCTCTGGTTGGTGTTGTAATTGCCGGCGATCTGCGTGCCAATCACGTTCATGCCGGTGTGGGCCGCGGCCGGGCCCACGTTCATGGGCACACCGCACTGCCAGTCGCCGCTCAACGTCCACCCGTTCGGGCAGGACTCGAACCCTTCCTGGAAGTAGAACTGGCACCCGCCCACCGCCCCGCCCACGCACATGCCGCCCGAGCAGGTGTCCGCCTTGGTGCAGCCGTTGTGGTCGTTGCAGGCGATACCGTCGGGCCCGGTGGCGGGCTTGCAGTCGCCCTTCACGTCGCACGCGCCCACGTGGCACGAGGGGATGCCGTCGGAGCATGCGGTGCCGACCGGGGCCTTGTCGGGCATGCAGATGCCGGTCGGGGCGTCGCACACGCCGACCTCGCAACCCACGTTGAGGGCCGAGCAGTCCTTGGGCACGCCGCCGCCGCAGACGCCGGTCTTGCACGTCTTCTGGACCTTGCAGAGCTCGCCGGTGAGGACGCAGGGCGCGTCGTCCTTGTTGGCGTCGGGGACGCCCTCGCATTTCCCGTTGGCGGGATTGCAGGACACCTTGTTGCATTCGGCGAGCGGGGAGAAGGAGCAGTCCTTGGGCTCGCCCTTGCACTCGCCGATATGGCACGTCCCGTTGACGGTGCAGAGGTCTTCCGGCTGGCAGGGGGCGCCGTCGTCGACCGGCGCCACATCGCACGATTTCGACTCCTCGTAGCAGATGACGGCCGTGCAGGTGGGGATGGGCAGGCCGCAGGTGCTCGGCACGCCGCCGGTGCACGTGCCGTTGTTGCACGTGTCGTTGGAGGTGCAGAACAGGCCGTCGTCGCAGGGAGTCCCGTTGGGGGAGGGCACGACCACGCATGTGTTCAGCGGGCCGGGCACCTGCCCGGTGTTGCAGACGGCCGTGGTGCAGGCGAGCGTCTGGAACGTCGAGCAGTCGACACCGCAGGGGCCGAGATCGGTCCCGCCCATGCCGCCGGTGCCGGTGGTGGTCGTCGTGCTGTCCGTGGTGGGGAAGGGCTCGGGCGCGATCCCCGATCCGCAGGCGGCGCCGAGCGCCACGAGGGAGAGATAGAACCAAGCTGGAATAAGTCTGCGGAAGGTAGTCAGCACGTTAGCCTCTCTCGGCATCTAGCACGGCCCTGAGCGTCGTGAAAGCAGGGGAGCATGGTTGAGAGCCTGTGTCACCACCCGGAAATACCCTCCCGTTGTCCATTCGCCGGCCCATGACCACCCCCGGCCCGCACGGGACATTTGACTACCGCGTCCGTCAAGGGAAGGATCCTCTCGATGCCCAGGCTCGCCGCCGCCCTCCTCGTCCCCGCCCTCCTCCTCGCGGCGGCGCAGGCGCGCGCGGACAAGGTGCCCGACGCGGCGCAGGTCCGCGCGGCCGCCGAGCATTTCGACGCGGGGGCGTCGGCCTTCAAGGCGCGGTCCTTCGAGGACGCCGCGTCGCATTTCGAGGCGGCCGACGCGGCCGTCCCCACCGCCAAGACGTTGCGCGCGGCCATCCGCGCGCGCACCGAGGCCGGGCAAGGATCGCGGGCGGCCACCCTCGCGGCGCAGGCGCTCGAGCGCTACCCGGGCGACGACGCGACGGTGAAGCTGGCGAAGGACACCATCGCCCAGGTCGAGCCGCTCGTGATGACGTTGAAGGTGAGCTGCGCGTCGCCCTGCGTGCTCGCGATCGGCACCCGCTCCGTGCCCGGCGAGGCGAACACGCGCTGGACGGTGTACCTCGACCCCGGCAAGGTCACCCTCGCGGCGAGCTTCTTCGGCGGCACGAGCGCGCAGCAGGAGATCAACGCCGCGGCGGGCGCGTCGCGCGACATCCGCTTCGAGCCGCAGGAGGCGCCCTCGCCGCGCAAGCCGGCCGCCACGGCGCCGCCGATCAAGGGCGACACGCCGAAGAGCGACACCCCGAAGAGCGACGCGACGAAGGACGACGCCGCGAAGAGCGACGCGGCGAAGGACGACGCGCCGCCCGCCGAGGAGACGCCCGGCAAGGGCATCCACCCCGCCTTCTTCTTCGCGGGGCTCGTGGCGACGGCGGGCGTGGGCGGCGTCATGACCTGGAGCGCGGTCGACACGCTCCAGAACCCCGGCAAGCAGGCCGTCGATCAGGCCTGCACGATCGACAAGACGCCGGACTGCAACGCCCTGCTCGCGCAGGGCGCGGCCAACGAGCGGCGCACCAACATCCTCATCGGGGCCACGGCGGGCACGGCGGCGGTCACGCTGGTGCTCGGCATCTTCACCAACTGGCAGCGCCTCAAGAAGAAGGGCGATCCCAAGGTGCAGGCCTTCGTCTCGCCGCTCGCCGGACCGAGCGCGCAGGGCTCTCTGCTCGGCGTACGCGGGCAGTTCTAGGGGGATCCGGGTCGTGGCCAAGGTCAAGCTGCTCGACCCCTCGGATCAGAAGCGGCGGCTCGATCGCTACGAGCTGATCGGCGAGCTCGCCCAGGGCGGGATGGCCACGGTGTACCTCGCGCGCATCGCCGGGGCGGGCGGCTTCCAGCGCTTCGTGGCCATCAAGCGGCTGCACCCGCACCTCGCGTCGGAGGAAGAGTTCATCGAGATGTTCCTCGACGAGGCGCGCCTCGCCGCGGGCATCCACCACCCGCACGTGGTCCCCATCCTCGAGGTCGGCGAGAGCGAGGCCGGCTACTACCTCGTGATGGAGTACATCGAGGGGGACACGCTCGCGCGCATCGTGGCCCGCTCGC
The DNA here is from genome assembly GCA_046351295.1 of Byssovorax sp. GTDB lineage: Bacteria > Myxococcota_A > Polyangia > Polyangiales > Polyangiaceae > JAXLYT01. The sequence goes on along the minus strand of JAXLYT010000005.1, from coordinate 85,567 downwards.
TCAGCCACGGGAGGCCCGTGCCGCGGCCGATCCTGATCCGGATCACCCTCGACGCGCTCGCGGGGCTGCACGCGGCGCACGAGCTGACGGACGCGCACGGCACCCTGATCGAGCTCGTGCACCGCGACTGCTCGCCGCAGAACATCCTGGTCGGCGTCGACGGCTGCTCGCGCATCACCGATTTCGGCGTGGCGCGCGCCTCGTCCCGCCTCTCGAACACGCGCACCGATCGGCTCAAGGGCAAGCTCGCGTACATGTCGCCCGAGCAGGCCCGCGGCAAGCCGGACATCGATCGCCGGTCCGACGTCTTCGCGATGGGGGTGATCCTCTGGGAGGTGCTCGCCGGGCGCCGGCTCTTCAAGACCGAGTCGGAGACGGCGACCTTGCAGCGGGTGCTGAACGATCCGATCCCGCGCCTGTCGAGCGTGCTGCCCGATCTGCACCCGGCGATCGACGACGTGTGCGCGCGCGCGCTGGAGCGGGACGCGGGGCGGCGCTACCAGAACGCCGCGGAGATGGCCGACGCCCTGGAGCGCGCCGCGCGGGAGGCGGCCGCGCGATCGCCGAGCGATCTCGGCGTGGCCTCGCCGCGCGAGGTCGCGGGCTACGTGCAGAGCGCGCTCGGGCAGGACATCGCCGCGCAGCGCGAGTCGGTGCGCGCCTGGCTCTCGCAGAGCGAGCAGAGCGCGCCGGCCGTGAAGCTGCCGCCGAAGCCCGCGTACGACGTGACGGTGAAGGTGCCGCTCGATCGGCCGGGCGCGGCGCCGCTGATCGTGACGCCCGCGGCCTCGCCGCATGCCGACACGCGCCTGGAGCTGAAGGCGCCCGGCGCGATCCCGGGGGCGATCGGGGCGCCGATCGAGCCCCGCGCGGCGCAGGGCGGCGCGGCCGGCGTGCCGATCGACGCGCGCCCGCCGTGCCTCCGCCGCCGCCCCGCAGCGGGGCAGCCGGCCCTGCCGTCGCTCGGCGCGGCGGCCGACCGCGCCGGGCTCGCCACCGAGGAGTACGATCCCGACGCCGAGGGCGAGACGCAGCTCATGGTGCGGGGCGGGCGCTCGCGGCCGCCGGGCGCGCCTCGCCCCGTGGATCGCGAGATCTACGGCCGGCCCTCGGGCGACTACCAGGACCCGACGCCCATCGCCGCGACCGCGATCACGCGGCGCGTGACCCCGCCGAGCCGCGCGCCGCAGATCCTCGCGGTGGTGATCGGCCTCATCCTCGCCGGGGTCGGATTTGCTTTGTGGTCCAACCTTCGCGGCGGCCCCGCGGCCTCCCCGCCCGCCCCGAGCGCGACGAGCCCCGGCAGCACCTCGCAGGCGCCCGCGCCCCCGGCGTCGAGCGCGCCCGCCGCGCCTGCCACGCCGCCCGCGGCGACCACCGCCGCGACCACCTCCCCGCCCATCGACACGGCGCCGCCGAAGCAGCCCCCTCCTCTGCCCGGATCCCCGCCTCACAAGCCCACCGCGACGCCGCCCAAGCCCAAAGATCCAGCACCCGATCCGCCCAAACCGCCGCCTCCGACCCCGAAGCCGCCGGCGGGCGGTGACGACATGGCGAACCCCTACCGGTAGCGAATCGCCCGCGCGGCGCGGCGTCTCTTCGCGTTCCTGGCATTCCCCGGGCAAATCGAATAGACCGCCCCCATGCTCTCCGAGACCCGCGAGAAGATCTCCGACCTCAAAAGGCGCTTTTTGGCGCTAAGGGGGCATCTTTGACGTCCCCAGGCTCAAGCGTCAGCTCGAAGACCTGACCCAGGTGACCCTGTCGCCGGGGTTCTGGAACGACAACGACAAGGCCCAGGGCGTCCTGCGCAAGCGGGCCGCGGTCGAGGCCAAGCTCGACATGGCCGAGAAGCTCGGCAAGAAGCTCGACGACGTGAGCGAGTACCTCGAGCTCGGCGCCGCCGAGAACGACGAGGCCGTGATCGCCGACGCCGAGGCGCAGGCCACGCTGCTCGATCGCGAGATGCGCAAGGCCGAGCTCGACCGGATGCTCGCAGGGCCGGCCGATCGGGGCAACGCCATCCTCCGGATCAAGCCCGGGGCGGGCGGCACCGACGCCAAGGACTGGGCCTCGATGCTCATGCGCATGTACCTCCGGTACTGCGAGCGCAAGGGCTACAAGACCGAGGTGATCGACTTCCAGGAGGGCGACGAGGCGGGGATCGACGACGTGACGATCACCGTCGCCGGCGACAGCGCCTACGGCTACCTCCGCTCCGAGCACGGCGTGCACCGGCTCGTGCGGATGAGCCCCTTCAACGCCGATCACACGCGGCAGACGGCCTTCGCCGCGGTCGAGGTCACGCCCGACAACGACGACGACATCGACATCCAGGTGGCCGACAAGGACATCGAGATCACGACCATGCGCGCCGGCGGCAAGGGCGGGCAGAACGTGAACAAGGTGGAGACGGCGGTGCGCCTGCGTTACCTGCCGGATCCGACGATCAACATCGTGTGCCGCGCCGAGCGCAGCCAGCACCAGAACCGGGCGATGGCCCTCAAGGTGCTCAAGGCCAAGCTCTACGAGAAGGAGCTCCAGAAGCGCGAGCAGCAGAACGCCGCCTACCAGGCGGGCAAGAGCGCCATCAACTTCGGCAGCCAGATGCGCAACTACGTGCTCGCCCCCTACCGGCTCGTCAAGGACGTGCGGACCTCGACCGAGACCGGCAACGTCGACGCCGTCCTCGACGGCGACCTCGACGCCTTCATCGAGGCCTACCTCCTCGCCGCCGCCGGTGGGTCGCTCAAAAAAGGCGGCCAGGTCGACGACGAACCGTAATGTGCAGCCCCGGCCGGCGTTGTCCGGTCATCCTCCCCCCGCGTCCCGTGATCTCCCACGTGATCCCCGAGGCCTGACGAGTGAACGACCTCTCCAAGCCGGCCCAGATCGCCTTCGTGGTGGCCGTCGCCGCCCTGACCCTGCTCCTCGTGCTCCGGGGCATCCGCTCGTTCGAGAAGAGCGCGATCAAGGGCATCCTCTGGCTCTCGGGGGCCGCGCACGGGCCGGCGTTCGCCGTGCTCACGCTGCTCGCGATCCGCATCCCGAGCCAGCGGGGCGCGCCCTTCAAGCTGAACCAGGAGCTCGTCCGCTTCGGCGCCCTCGGCGCGGCGGTGATCTTCCTCGTCGCGATCCTCCTCGCGCTCTTGCCGATCATCCTCGACTCCCTGGAGAAGCGCTCGTTCACCTCGTTCGTCGGGGCGCGCCACGTGCGCGCGTCGAAGAGCGGCTTCCTCACGGTGATCTCGGTGCTCTCGATCCTGGGCGTGGCGGTGAGCTCGTGCGCGCTCTGCTCGGTCACCTCGATCATGGGCGGCTTCGGCGCCGATCTGAAGCGGAAGATCCTCGGCAACAACGCGCATGTAGTGGTCGACATCACCCGGCCGGGCGGCTTCGGCGACTGGGAGACGAAGCTCACGCTGGTGCGCGCGGCGCTCGCCAAGAGCGGTGGGGCGGCGACGCCGGTGGTCGGCGGCGACGCGATGGGATCGAGCTCGTCGAACACCGCTGGCGTGCTCGTGCGGGGCATCGATCCGGACACCATCGGGCAGGTGATCGATCTGCGGACGAACATCGAGGTCGGGAGCTTCGACTACTTCAACCACCCGGACAGGCTGCTCAACCTGCCCGCCGACGAGGTCATCGGCCGCGGGCCCACGGGCGAGCCGTACTTCAAGGGACCGGACTTCCGCATCAAGGACGACGCCGACCCGGCCATCAAGGACTTCCTCCGCTCGGCGGACAAGGTCTACCCCGGCGTGATCGTGGGGCGGGAGCTCGCCAAATCGCTGCACGTGCTCGTGGGCGACGAGATCTCCCTGCTCTCGCCGATGGGCGAGCTCGGCCCGACGGGCGTCATGCCCCGCACGCGCCGCTTCCGCGTCGCCGCGATTTTCTACAGCGGGATGTACGAGTACGACGCGACCCACGCGTACATCATGATGAAGGAGGCGCAGACCTTCTTCAGCCTGACCGACGACAAAGTCGATCGGATCACCAACATCGACATCCGCGTGCCCGATCCGGAGAAGGTGCAGGACATCCGGCCGGTGATCGAGGCGGCGCTCGCCGGTCAGGAGGTGAACGGGCCGAAGGGCGCCGAGCTCCGGATCCGCGACTGGATGGAGATGAACAAGAACCTCTTCTCCGCGCTCAAGCTGGAGCGGATCGCCACGTTCATCATCCTCTCGCTGGCCATCCTCGTGGCGAGCTTCTGCATCGTCTGCACCTTGCTCCTCATGGTGACGGAGAAGGGCAAGGAGATCGCGATCCTCAAGGCCCTCGGCGCGAGCGACCGGGCCATCATGCGGATCTTCATGCTCGAGGGGGTGATCATCGGGGGCATCGGCACCGTGTTCGGCGTCGGCGTCGCCCTGTGCACCTGCACCGGCCTCTCCTGGTTCGGCGTGCGCCTCGATCCGGAGGTGTATTACATCGACCGGCTCCCGGTGAACGTGAACGCGGCCGACTACACGATGGTGGCGATCGCCGCCTTCGTCATCTGCACCATCTCCACGATTTACCCGGCCTACGCGGCCTCGGAGCTCCGTCCCGTCGACGGGCTCCGCTGGGAATGACCCGATTGGAAGTGACCCGATGCCCCCGCTGATCGTCGTCGAGAAACTGCACAAGAGCTTCATCCACATGGGGCGCAAGCTCCACGTGCTGCGCGGGATCGATCTGACCATCGACGAGGGCGAGGTGGTGGCGATCGTCGGCCCCTCGGGCGCCGGCAAGAGCACGCTGCTCCACTGCATCGGGACGCTCGATCTGCCCACGAGCGGGAAGATCCGCCTCGGGAGCGACGAGCTGACCGGCCTGCCCGGGGGCAAGCTCGCCGCGATCAGGAACCGGACGATCGGCTTCGTCTTCCAGTTCCATCACCTCCTGCCCGAGTTCAACGCGCTCGAGAACGTGATGATGCCGGGCCTGATCCAGGGCAAGAGCCACCGGGAGATGGAGGGCCCGGCCCGCGCGCTGCTCGAGGAGGTGCGCCTCGGGAGCCGCGTCACGCACCGGCCGGGCGAGCTCTCGGGCGGCGAGCAGCAGCGCGTCGCCCTGGCCCGCGCCCTGGTGCTGAACCCCAAGCTCCTGCTCGCCGACGAGCCGACCGGCAACCTGGACTCGAAGACCAGCCACGAGATGCACGAGCTGTTCTTCAACATCAACAAGAACCACGGGACGACGATCGTCGTGGTGACGCACAACAACGGCTTCGCCCAGTCGATGCCCCGGATGATCACCATGCGCGACGGCGTGGTCGACGCCGACGAGCGCAAGGCCGGGGGCATGCTCGCGCCGCCCACCTCGGCTCCGCAGCCCGAGGCCCAGGAATCGGCTTGACGATCGCCGTCACCATGTGAAAAACGGCGGGCGCGGGCGACGCGCCTCGCTTCCCTCGCTCCCCGAGGGGTCCACCTCCGGCCATGAACGAGAACGAATCGCTGCTCGACGCGATCCTCCTCGCGGCAACCGAGGGGATCCTGGTGCAAGACACGCGCGGCACGGTGATCGCGTGCAACGTCTCCGCCCAGCAGATCCTGGGCCGCACCAGGGCCGAGATGAACACCACGCGCGCCGCCGAGCCCGACGCGGTGCGAGAGGACGGGCGGCCCTTCCTGCGCTCCGAGCTGCCGGCGGAGACCACGTTGCGGACGGGCGAGCGGTGCGCCGGGGTCGTGATGGGCATCCACACCCCCGCGGGCGAGCGCCGGTGGATCGCGGTCCGCTCCGAGCCGGTCCGCGCGGCGCCCGGCGGGCCCCTCACCGCCGTGGTGACGACGTTCACCGACCTCACCGAGCAGCGGCGCGCCGAGGCCGAGCTGCGCGAGAGCGAGCAGCAGCACCGGACGGTGGTGGACAGCATCCAGGAGAGCGTGTTCGTCGTCCGGGGTCGGAAGAAGCTCTTCTACAACGATCACGTCCTCCGGCTGCTCGGGATGACGGCGGAGGAGTACGATTCGTTGCCGTTGTTGCACAACGTGTACCCCGAGGATCGGGCCTCGCTGCTCGATCAGCTCGAGGCGGTGCAGAGCGGGGCGGCGTCCTCGCTGGCGGCGGAGTTCCGCGTGAGGACGCGCGCCGGCAAGCAGCGGTGGGTGCGCGGGCGCGGGACGCGGGTGATCTGGGCGGGCGAGCCCGCGGTGGTCTTCTTCGCCGAGGACATCACCGAGCGCCGTGAGGCCGAGGAGCAGCGCGAGCGGCTCAAGGCGGCGCTCGTCGAGGCGCAGAAGCTCGAGGCCGTCGGCACCCTCGCCGGCGGCGTCGCCCACGAGTTCAACAACATCCTCGCCGGGATCATGACCGGGCTGTCGCTGATCGAGATCGAGGTCGGGGTCCGGCCCGAGCTCAAGGCCGATCTCGACGACATGAAGGGCCTCGTCCGCCGCGGCGCCGATCTCTCCCGGCAGCTCCTCGGCTTCGCCCGGCGCGGGCGCTACGATCCTCGCCCGCTCGACCTCACAGCGGCCGTCACCGAGACGAGCAGCATGTTCGGGCGGACGCGCCGCGAGCTGTCGATCGAGACGATCCTGCCTCCCGGCCTGCCCCCCGTGCTGATGGATCGCGCGCAGCTCGATCAGGTCCTGCTCAACCTGCTCGTGAACGCCTCCCACGCGATGCCGAGCGGCGGCCGGATCCGCCTCGCGGCGGAGCTCGCGACGCTCTCGGCGACGGAGGCGGCGCTCCGCGGGACCTCGCCCGGGCGCTTCGTGATGCTCCACGTGAGCGACACCGGCACGGGCATGGACGAGGCGACGCGGGCCCGGGTCTTCGAGCCCTTCTTCTCGACCAAGGCGCTCGGGCGCGGCGCCGGGCTCGGGCTCGCCGCGGTCTACGGGATCATCACCGGCCACAAGGGCGCGATCGCGGTCGAGAGCGCGCCCGGCGAGGGGACGACCTTCACGCTGTGGCTTCCCGTGGCCGAGGAGCCGAGCAAGCCCCACGCGCCCCCGGCGCCCGCGAGCGCCGTCACGCGCGGCCTCGTCCTCGTGGTGGACGACGAGGAGACGCTGCTCGGCTTCGCCGCGCGATCGCTGCGCGCCCTCGGCTACGAGGCCCTGACGGCGGCGAGCGGCAAGGAGGCCGTGGCGATCGCCCGCGAGCAGGGCGATCGGATCGCGCTGGTGATCCTCGACCTCGTGATGCCGGAGATGAACGGCTCGAAGACCTTCGCGGCGCTCCGCGAGATCGCGCCCGATCTCAAGGTGCTGCTGGCGAGCGGCTACGCCATCGACGAGCACGCGCAGGCGCTGCTCGATCGAGGGTGCGTCGGCTTCCTCTCGAAGCCCTTCGACCTCAAGACCCTCGACGAGACGCTGCGATCGCTCGTCTGAGCGAGCGATCCGGAGAAGCCCGCTCCCGCTCCCGCTCCCGCTGCCCCCTCCCGCTGCCCCCTCCCGATCGGGCGGGGGGTCGCGGGAGCGGGTCGAGTCAGCGCATCGGCGCGTCCACGCGCGGCGCGAGCGCAGGTGGCGCGGTGGGCGCGGTTGAAGCGGGGGCCGGCGGCGCGGGCGCGGCAGGCAGGGGCCTGTCGCAGCTCCCGCCGAGGCTCCCGAGGGCGTCGTTGTAGTAGTTGACCGCGTCGACGGCGTGGCCGTTGGCCGTGCCCTTGTAGCCGCGGCTCAGGATGGCCATCACGAGGCCTGCCACCTCGAGGGCGATGCCTCCGCCGAGCAGCGCGACCATCGGGGTCGAGTCCTTGTTGTTGTAGAACGCGAGGCCGCTGAGGCCGCCGAGGCCGAGCACGGCGGAGGTGCCGCCGGCGACGGAGAGGCCGAAGCCCGTCGCGCCGTCGGACTCGGCCGCGAGCGCGTGGCGGTGGGCGTCGGGCACGCAGCGAACGAAGTCAGCGAGGCCGGTGTAGCGCACGCCCTCGGCCACGGGGCGCTCGGCGGTGTAGACCTCGAAGTGATCGTCGTAGCGGAGCAGGAGCTCGTCCTGGGCGACGAGCTTGGGTGTGTACGTCGTGAGGCCGTGGCTGCACCCGGCGAGCGCGAGCGACGCGAACGCGAGCGGCGCGAAGATCGACGCGCGCTTCATCGCGGGCCTCCGGTGACCTCGGGCGAGCAGGGCGTGCCCGGGTAGCGGGCGAGGTCGTTGTAGGCGTTGACCTCGTCGATCGCGAGGGCGACCGATTTCTCCGGCTCCGGCCTCCCCGCGGCGAGGCCGAGGGTGACCGCCGGCAGGGCGAGGAGCACGACCACGGCCGCGACCACCGCGATGGCCTTGCCGCTGTCGCCGCCGCCACCGCTCCCGCCGCTGCCGCCGCTGCCGAAGAACGAGCCTCCTCCGCTCGCGGTGGGCGTCGCGGCGTGGCGGATGGGGTGGAGCGGGCCGGAGGCGTGGTGGATGACCGGCACGGGCGGCCCCACGATCACGCTCGGGACCCAGTAGACGCGCACGCCGCTGCGGACCGGCGAATAGCCGCGAAAGTAGGCGTCGGGGCGCTCCATCGCGTCGTCCATCGCGGCGAGGCACTCGCGGGAGACGGCGCCCTGCGGCACCGCCGCGAAGACGCCCTTGTCGTTCCAGAGGACGCGCGCGCGCCCGTCCTGGGGCGGGCGGTAGTCGGAGGTGTACTCGCCGCACCCGGAGAGGAGCGCGAGCGCGAGGACGCTCGACGCGGCCCCGCCGGGGAGCGGGATCCATCGTGCTCGGTCGTTGAACATCGTGTCCGTCCTATTCTTCGAGCGTCTGCGACTTGCGCAAGCCGTGGCGCTGGAGCAGGCCGTGGAGGTACATGCGGTCGAGGTTCGCCTTGCGCGCCGCCTTGCTGACGTTGCCGTCGGCCCAGGTGAGCAGCGCGGTGAGGTAGCTGCGCTCGAAGGCGTCGATCACCCGCTCCTTCGCGTCCTTGAAGGGCAGCTCGATGTCGGCGGCCTTGGGCTCGGCCGGAGCCGAGCTCGACACGGGCTCGGCCCCGATGCCGCTCAGCGCGCCCTCGCCCTCGAGCACCACCTTGCGCTCGACGTAGTTGCGCAGCTCGCGGACGTTGCCGGGCCAGTCGTAGCGGGCCATCTCGGCGATGGTGTCTTCGCCGAAGAGGTGGAGCTTGTCGGTCGCGCCGAGCGCCGACAGGAACGACATGACCAGGGTGGACAGGTCGTCGAGGCGCTCGCGGAGCGGCGGGACGCGCAGGGTGACCACCGAGAGGCGATAGTAGAGGTCCTCGCGGAAGCGGCCGTTGTTGACCTCGCGCTCGAGCTTGCGGTTCGTGGCGGCGATGACACGGACGTCGAATTTTCGCTGCTTGCCGTCGCCGATGCGCCGGATCTCGCGGTTCGCGAGCGCGCGCAGGAGCTTGGGCTGCATGTCGAGGGGCAGCTCGCCGATCTCGTCGAGGAAGATGGTGCCGCCGTCGGCCGCCTCGAAGGCGCCCACCCGATCGCGCAGCGCGCCGGTGAACGCGCCCTTGACGTGCCCGAAGAGCTCGCTCTCGATGAGGTTCGGGGAGATCGCGCCGCAGTCGACGATCATCAGCGGCTTCTGCGCCCGGGCGCTCTTGCGGACGAGCTCGGTCGCGACGAGCTCCTTGCCCGTGCCGCTCTCGCCCTCGATGAGCACGTCGGCTTCGCTCTTGGCGACGCGCTTCAGGATCTCGTAGAGGCGGCGCATGGGGGCCGAGCCGCCGTAGAGATCGCCGAAGCTCGTGTTGAGCGGGACGATCGAGGGGGCCACCTGGCCGAGCTCGCGGACGCGGATGATCGATTTGCCGATCTCGAGCCGGCACTCGGGCAGCGGGAGATCGGCCTCGCGGACGCGGATCGACGCCGAGGGCGCGCCGGCGAAGGCGCAGCGCGTGCCGTTGAGCGAGCCCTGATCGGAGAGGCGCCAGATGCCCTGGGCGCGGCTGATCGAGCAGTGGAAGCGCGAGACGAGCTCGTCGGCGATGACGAGGTTGTTGCCCGGGTGCGAGCCGATCCGGAGCAGCTCGACCTCGACGACCATGCGGCGCTGCGAGGGCTGGCCGTTCTCCTGCTCGATCAAGAGCTCCAGGCGAGGGAAGCTCGGCTCCTGGGACTCCCCGGACTGGAGGGTGGCCGAGGTGCGGCCCGGCGGTGCGCCGGAGATGCCGGAGTCGAGGGGGATGGGCTTGGGCATGGGCTAGACTCGGCAGGTGCGGTCGTTCCGTCCGCAGACTCGATCGGAGAGGCAGACTAACGTATGCGAAGCGCGCGCGGACCGGAAAGGTGGGAGCACGGGGCGAGCGCCGCGATCGGGCTCTTCTTGCTCCTGCTCGGGGCCGCGGCCGCGCCGGCCTGCGGGGACGGCGCGCAGGCCGGGCCGTCCACCGGCGCCACCACCGGACCGACCGGCGGGACCGGCGGCGGGAGCGGCGGCGCCGGGGGCGCGGCGGGCACCGGCGGAGGCGCGGCGGGCGGAGGCGGCGCCGGCGGGTGCGCGATCGACGCGGACTGCCCTGGATCGAAGGCGTTCTGTGGAGGCGAGCGATGCGTGGGCGGCCAGTGCGTGCTCGACAACCTGCCGATGCACACGCCCTGCGACGAGGACGGGGGCCATGTGTGCGACGGCGCCGGGAGCTGCGTCGAGTGCGTCGGTGACGTCGACTGCCCGAGCCACCGCTGCGAGGCGCCCCACTGCCTCGCCCCGTCGTGCGGCGATCACGTGAAGAACGGGGCCGAGACCGACATCGACTGCGGCGGACCCTCCTGCCCGCCCTGCGGCCTCGGGCAAGCGTGCGAGGCCGGCGCCGACTGCGCGAGCGGGGCATGCGACCCGGCCGCGCTCACCTGCCTCCCGTCGTGCTCCGACGGCGCGCTGAGCCCGGACCTCGGCGAGACCGACATCGACTGCGGCGGCCCGCTCTGCGCGCCCTGCGGCCTCGGAGGGGCCTGCGCGATCCCGGCCGACTGCGCGAGCGGGGCTTGCGCCGATGGGGTCTGCGCCGCGTTGCCGACGTGCAACGATGGTACCCAGAACGGCGGGGAGAGCGACATCGACTGCGGCGGCGCGGTGTGCATGCCCTGCCCCGACGGCGGCGCATGCGGCGCCGGGAGCGACTGCGCGAGCGGGGCATGCCCGGCCGGCATCTGCACCGCGCCGAGCTGCGTCGATGGGGTCAAGAACGGCGCCGAGATCGGGGTCGACTGCGGATCGGCATGCCCACAGGGCTGCCCGGATGGGAGCCCCTGCGAGACGGGCGCGGACTGCGCGAGCGCGATCTGCGCAGGACCTGCGGGCGGGCAGACCTGCGCGGCCCCGAGCTGCACCGACGGGGTCAAGAACGGGAGCGAGACCGACTTCGACTGCGGGGGCACCTGCGCCCAGAAATGCCCTCTTTTTTATGGGTGCCTGGTGAACGGCGACTGCCTCGGCGGCGTGTGCAACCCCGTTTCACTGACCTGTGCACCTTCTTGCACCGACGGGGCGCAGGACGGAGGCGAGACGGACGTGGACTGCGGCGGGCCGTGCCCGGTAAAGTGCCCGCTGCTTCAGCATTGCAACGGCAACGCCGATTGCGCGAACGACAACTGCATCATGGGGCACTGCCTGCCCTGAGCGACGCCGCGGGACGACCCGCGGCGAGCCCCACCGCGACTACCCCGTGAAGGTCGAGCGAACCCATGCGATCCCCTCGTGCCCGTGAGAAGCTCTCCGCCGCCGCCCTCCTCGCCGCCCTCACCGCCGCCGGCTCGGCGTCCGCCGATCCGCCGCCCTCCCTCGCCCTCGATCGCTTCGATCCGGCGCCCGCGGGCGATCGGATGTTCGGCGTGGAGTCTCCCTTCGTGGCCGGTCACCTCACGCCGCACGTGGCGCTGCTCGGCGACTACGCTCACAATCCCCTGGTGCTGAGCACGCGGAGCACGGGCGATCAGGTGGCGGCCGTGGTGAGCGGCCAGCTCTTTCTTCACCTGAACGGGTCGCTCGCGCTCTGGAACCGGCTCAACATCAACCTCGACGTGCCCGTCGCGGTGCTCCAGTCCGGCGACCTCGCGAGCGGCCAGTCGCTCTCGGCCGGGTCGCAGACGATCACCTCGCCGGGCAAGGCCGAGTTCGGCGATCTGCGCCTCGGCTTCCGTTACCGCATCCTCGGCGACTACCACGACATCTTCCAGCTCGCGGCCGGCGGCTACCTCTGGCTCCCCACGGGCGCGTCCGACTCCTACGTGAGCGACGGCACGCCGCGTGGGCGCCTCGAGGCGATCGCCGGCGGCAAGAGCGATCGGCTGGTGTGGGCCGGGAGCGTGGGCGCCGACATCCGCCGTGGCGCGACGTACGCGGGGATCGATCAGGGCACGAGCCTGCGCCTCGGGGGCGGCGTGGGCTTCCTCCTCGGCGAGAGCAGGCGCCTGCAGATCGGGCCCGAGCTCGCGATGGCGCTCACGGTCGCCGGCGCGGTCGACAAGCGCAACATCAACGCCGAGCTGCTCGTCGACGCGCGCTACCGCGTCACCGACGACATCGAGGTGGGCGCGGGCGTGGGCCCCGGCCTCGCCGGCGGCATCGGCACGCCCGACGTGCGCGGCGTCGTGATGGTGGCCTACACGCCGGACCAGAAGAAGCCGCCCGTCGACACCGACGGCGACGGGATCACCGACGACAAGGACGCGTGTCCGAGCGAGAAGGGCCTCGCCGATCTCGACATGAAGAAGCACGGCTGCCCGCCGCCCAAGGATCGCGACAAGGACGGGATCATCGACGACAGCGACGCCTGTCCCGACGAGCCCGGCGTGGCGAACGACGACCCGAAGCGGAACGGCTGCCAGCCGCCGAAGGACCGAGACAGCGACGGGATCGTCGACGAGGCCGACGCTTGCCCCGACGAGTCCGGCATCTTCAGCGAGGACGCGAAGAAGAACGGCTGCCCGCCGCCCAAGGACACCGACGAGGACGGCTTCACCGACGACGTCGACGCGTGTCCCGCGGTCAAGGGCGTGGCCGACGCCGATCCGAAATTCAACGGCTGCCCGCCCGACACCGACGGTGACACGATCCGCGACGACAAGGACGCGTGCCCGAAGGACAAGGGCCCGGCCGATCCCGATCCGAAGAAGAACGGCTGCCCGACGGTGCGCGTCACCGAGAGCGAGGTCGTGATCCTGGAGCAGGTGGAGTTCGACACCGGCAAGGCCACCATCAAGAAGGTGAGCGACGAGCTGCTCGACAAGGTGGCGAAGGTGATGCTCGACCACCCCGAGCTCCTGAAGATGGAGATCCAGGGGCACACCGACGACCGCGGCAAGGCGCGCGCGAACGAGCAGCTCTCGCAGCTCCGCGCGGACGCCGTAAAGATGGCGCTCGTGAAGCGCAAGGTGGAGGCGAAGCGGCTCACCACCAAGGGCTACGGGCAGACGGTGCCGATCGCCTCCAACGAGACGGAGGAGGGCCGGCAGCAGAACCGCCGGGTGCAGTTCAAGATCATCGACAAGGCGCCCGCGGCCGGCGCGCCCGACAGCAGCGCGCCGCCCAAGGCCCCTGCGCCGCCGCCCGCGAAGGCGCCCGCGCCGCCGCCCGCGAAGGCTCCCGCGCCGCCTGCGAAGGCACCCGCGCCGCCTGCGAAGGCGCCCGCGGCGCCGCCCGCCAAGGCCCCCGCTCCCAAACCCAAGAAGTAGTCCCTTACCCTTGCTTCGAGGAAGATCATGAAGAAGTCGTTCAGCATCGCCCTCGCCTCGCTCGTCCTCGGCGTCTCCGGGACGGCGGAGGCCGGCCTCTCCGCGCCTCGCTACCAGATCAACCTCGCGGGGGATTTCGCGATCATCGGGCAGCCGATGGGGACCGAGTGCGCCGCCGCCTCGGGGACGGCGCCCCCGGTGGTGGGGACCATCGGCAACTGCGGCATCAGCCTCGAGGACGCGGCGATCGACGTGTACTGGCGCGCGGACTCGCCCGGCGTGGGCCAGGCCGAGGCCAACCTCAACATCTCGGCCGATCAGGCGCGCACGACGGCGAACCTGACGCTGCCCGCGGGCGCGACGGTGACGAAGGCCTTCCTTTACTGGGCGGCGCGCATCGACACGCCGACGCCCCAGAAGCCCGACCTCTTCGACGCGCAGGTGACGCTGGATCGACAGGGGGGCTTCAGCACGGTGGTCAACGCCTACGACCACTACGAGTTTCTCCACATCAACCCGGCGCAGGGCAACCAGTACGCCTACGACTCGATCGCCGACGTGACCGCGATCGTCCAGGCCAACGGGTCCGGGCCGTACCGGCTCTCGAACATGCAGTCGGCGACCATCTCCAACCTGTTCAACGCCTTCAGCTTCGCGGGCTGGTACATGGTCGTCATCTACCAGGTGCCGAACGCGCCGGTGCGCAACATCGCCGTCTACGACAACTTCGACTTCGTCGGCGACATCAACAAGGCGAGCATCTTCTTCGACCTGAAGGGCTACTTCGTCCCCCAGGCGGGCAAGGACGGCAAGCTCGGGCTCGTGGCCTTCGGCGGCGACGACATCGGCAAGGACGACGGGATAAAATTCGCGGGCAACACGCTGAGCAACGCGCTCAACCCGGCCGACAACTTCTTCAACGGCACGCGCAGCTACCTCGGCGCGCCCGTCTCCAACGCCGGCGATCTCCCGCGCCTCACGGGCGGGATCAACAGCAACCCCGGCCTCGACATCGACGTGGTCGACGTGACGCCCTTCCTCTCCCCGGGCGACTCGAGCACGCAGGTCAACGCCTTCACCGGCAACAACGACGGCTACTTCATGGCCGGCGTCGTGACCTCGATCGTCACGTCGACGCCCGACTTCGTGTCGTCGATCAAGACCGCGGCCGACGTGAACGGCGGGCTGCTCGTGCCGGGCGACGTGGTCGAGTACACGATCATCGCCTCCAACACGGGCAACGACGACTCGGCGAACACCGTCGTAAGCGACGTGATCCCCGCCGGGATGACCTTCGTCCCCGGGTCGATCCAGATCGTCACCGGCGCGAACGCCGGCAGCAAGACCGACGCCGCCGGCGACGATCAGGCCGAGTACGACCCGGCGACGCACAAGGTGACGGTGCGCGTCGGCGCGGGCGCCTCGGCGGCCATGGGCGGCTCGGTGCCGCTCTCCACCTCGACGACCGTGAAGTTCAAGGTGACGGTCGACGCGAACGCGCTCGGCAATGTCGACAACCAGGCGGTGATCACCGCGGGAGGGCTGAGCGGCGCCCCGCCGGCCGATTTCCTGACGGACGGCAACGGGCTCCAGGCCGGCGTGACGCCGACCACGGTGTTCGTCGACCAGTGCGCGGTCGACGCCGACTGCCCGATGGCCAAGCACCACTGCGTCACCGGCCCGACGCCGAACGTCTGTGTGCAGTGCCTGTCCAACGCCGACTGCGCGCAGCCGACGCCGACCTGCGACCTGCCCTCGAACACCTGCGGCTGCGTGCCCGTCGGCCCCGAGGTCTGCGGCAACGCCGTCGACGAGGACTGCGACGGCACGGTGTGCCAGTGCGACAAGGATTCACAGTGCGGCGGCGCCGAGAGCGGCAAGGTGTGCAGCGCATCGAACACCTGCATCGACGGCTGCCGCGGCCTGAGCGGCAACGGCTGCCCGCTCCCGATGCTCTGCACCTCGATGAGCGCGTCGATCGGGCAGTGCGTGGGCTGCCTGCTCGACAGCAACTGCGGCGCCGCGGACAGCGGCAAGGTGTGCGACGACCAGAGCCACATGTGCGAGGACGGCTGCCGCGGCCAGGGCGGCAACGGCTGCATGCTCGGCTCCGTCTGCACCTCGGCCAACGCGTCGGTCGGACAGTGCGTGGCCTGCCTCGCCGACGCCGACTGCGGCGGCCCCGACAGCGCGATGATCTGCGACGCCGGCCAGCACCAGTGCGAGGCCGGCTGCCGCGGCCAGGGCGGCAACGGCTGCCCGGGCGGGAGCGTCTGCTCGTCGCTCGACGCGACCCCCGGGGTGTGCGTGGAGTGCGTGGCCGACGCCGACTGCGGGAGCCAGACGAGCGGCAAGATCTGCGATCCCGACGTGAACATGTGCAAGAGCGGCTGCCGCGGGAGCGGCGGCAACGGCTGCCCGAGCGGGAGCGTCTGCACCTCCAAGGACCAGAAGGAGGGCACCTGCGTGGCATGTCTCGCCGACGCCGACTGCGGCGACGCCGCGAGCGGCAAGATCTGCGACGCGCCGACCAAGACCTGCAAGGACGGCTGCCGCGGATCGAGCGGCAACGGCTGCCCGAACGGGAGCGTCTGCACGTCGGCCGATCAATCGGTGGGCAAGTGCGTGAACTGCCTGAAGGACGCGGACTGCGGCGACGACAAGAGCGGCAAGGTCTGCAACACCGCGACCAAGACCTGCATCGACGGGTGCCGCGGCGAGAACGGCAACGGCTGCCCCGACGGCGTGACGTGCACCTCGGCCAACGCGACCATCGGCAAGTGCGGCTGCGCGTCCGATGCCGACTGCGGTGACGACAAGAGCGGCAAGGTCTGCGACGCCGCCAAGAAGAGCTGCGTCGAGGGCTGCCGCGGGAGCGGCGGCAACGGGTGCAGCGGCGAGCAGACCTGCTCGTCGACCGACACCAGCATCGGCACCTGCAAGAGCTCGTCCGACGATCTGGTCGGCCAGGGGCACGGGATCTTCTGCTCCACGCGCCCCGGCGACGATCGCTCGGGCGGCGCGCCCTGGCTCTTCGGGGGCGCGCTCGCCCTCGGGCTCGCCCTGCGCCGGCGGCGGCGCTGATCCATCACATCGGCAAGGCCGTCTGTGAGGCCGGCGGCGGCGGGGGGACGCCGGCCTCGGCGCCGACGATCGCGTCGTAGGCGGCCCGGACGCGCTCGGTCACGGCGCGGTAGCGCTCGATCAGCTCGGCGGCGGCCGCGCTCCCGCGCCGGTCGCGGATGCCCATGCGGCGCGCGAGGGGGAGCAGGCCGGGCGCGCGCTCCTCGAGGAGCTGCGCGGCCGCGGCGTGGAGGATCCGGATGCGCTGCTCGAGCTTGCGGAGGAAGGCGTAGCTGTCGCGGAGCAGCTCGGCGAGCTCGGGATCGAGGTAGCCGCCCGCCGCGAGCGCGTCGATCGCCACCACGATCTCGGTGGTGCGGACCCGCAAGTCCTTGCCGTGCTTGAGCTGGAGGAGCTGAACCGCGAACTCGATGTCGACGAGGCCACCGCGGCCGAGCTTGAGGTCGTAGCGGCCGTGGCGCTCCTGCGAGTTCTCCCGCTCGAGGCGGGCGCGCAGGCGGCTCAGCTCCTCGGCGACGGAGCGGCTGTCGGCGGGCATCTCGTAGGCGGCGGTGTGGGCGATCCGCATCGCCTCGGCGCCGAGGATCGGGTCGCCGGCGGCGGCGCGGGCGCGGAGCAGCGCGAGGCGCTCCCACGCCGCCGCGCGCACCCGCGGCGTCACCGTGGGCGACTCCTCGGAGACATGCGCCGTCGCGTAGCCGTGGTAGCGCGCGAAGGCCTCGAGCGACGTCACGAGCAAGCCCTGGTTGCCCGAGGGGCGGAGGCGCGTGTCGAGCTCGTAGCCGGGGCCGGCGGCGTGCGAGACGGAGATGAGGCGGATGATCCGCCGGGCGGCGCGCGCGAAATGAACATGGCCTTCGACCCCGGGCGGCGCGGCCTCGGGATCGAAGAGGAAGAGCACGTCGAGATCGGATCCGTAGCCGATCTCGCGGCCTCCGAGCTTGCCCATCGCCAGCACGGAGAGGCCCTTGACGGGCTCGCCCTCGGGCGTGTCGAGCGCGAAGCGGGTGGCGGCCTCGAGCTCGGCGTCGGCGAGGGCGGAGAGGGTGAGCGTCGCCTGGCGCGTGTCGATCTCGCTCGCGAGATCGGCGAGGCCGACGCCCAGCGTGACGCGGGCCTTGGCGCGGCGCAGGGCGGTGACCAGCTCCTCCTCGGGCGCGGCGAAGCCGGAGTCGAAGGGCTCGCGATCGGAGGCCTCGGAGGGCATCTCCGCGAGCGCGGCCTGCACCTCGGCGCGGGCCTCGTCGGGCGTCGGCGCGCGCTGGGCGAAGAGCAGGGCGTCGCCGAGCTCGGGGTTGTTCGCGAGGGCGTCGCCGATGAACGCGCTCGCGCCGAGGGCCTCGACGAGGCGCCGCACCGCGCGCGGATCGTCGCCGAGGCGCCTCACGTACCCGCCGGGGTGGCTGACCCGGGCGAAGAAGATCCGCAGGTAGCGCGCCGCCTGCTCGGGATCGGCGGAGTCGAGCACCGCGCCGAGCACCGTCTCGGCGAGGAGGGGGAAGGTCTCCTGCGTGCGGGTGCCGAGCGGCGCGTCGGGGTGGCGCGCGAGCTCGAGCAGATCGCGCGACACGTCCTCCCAGCGCTCGCGGATCGCGGCGGCCTCGGGCGCGGCGGCGCGGTCCCCCTCGCCCGACGGGCCGGCGCCCGCGGCGATCGCGATCGCGGCCGCGAAGTCCTCGGGGCTCGCGCGCTCGAGGGCGGCGATGGCCGCGGTGAAGCGCGACGAGCTGACCTCGCCTTCGGGCAGGAGCGAGAGGAATCGGCCCGCGATCCTGGCCATGTGCGCGCCGATGTCGGCGCCGAACGCGTCGGCGCCCGCGAAGCCGAGCGCGCGGCCGAGGCGCTCCTCGTCGTCCCGCGCCGAGGGGCGCGCGTGGGTCTGGATGCCCGAGGCCACCTGCACCGCATGCTCGGCGCGGCGCAGCGCGAGGTAGCCGAGGGCGATCTCCTGCGCCTCGCGGTCGGTGACGAAGCCGGCCGCGCGCAGGCGGCGGAGCCCGTCGAGCGTGCCTCGGGCGCGGACGCGCGGCTCCTTGCCCCCCCAGATGAGCTGGAGCGCCTGCACGAAGAACTCGGCCTCGCGGATGCCGCCGGGACCGAGCTTGAGATCGCGCGACGGATCCGCGGACAGCTCGGCGCGCGCGCGGTGGGCGAGCTGGATCATCTCGCCGGCGAGGCGCGGATCGACGCGGCGGCGCCAGATGAAGGGCGAGAGCAGATCGAGCACCTCCTCGCCGAAGGCGAGATCGCCCGCGGAGGGGCGCGCGCGGAGGAGCGCGACCCGCTCCCAGAGCCGGCCGAAGGACTCGTAGTAGCGCTCGGCCGCGGCGAGCGAGTTGACGATCGGCCCGCCGCGCCCCTCGGGCCGCAGGCGCAGATCGACCCGCCAGACGAAGCCGTCCGCCGTCACCTCCTCGAGCGTCGCCGTCAAGCGCCTGGCCACGCGCGTCCAGAAGTCGTGCAGGGTGATCGGCTCCGCGCCGGGCTTCTCCGCGGCCCCGTCGTCGGTGTCGTAGAAGTAGATGAGATCGATGTCCGAGCCGGCGTTGAGCTCCTCGCCGCCGAGCTTGCCCATGCCGAGCACGACGAAGCGGGCCGGCGCGCCCCCCTGGGTCCGCGCGGGCCCGAAGCGCGCGGAGACGGCGTGCACGGCCTCGCCGAGCGCGAACTCGATGGTGACGTCGGCGAGGGCCGAGAGCTCCCCCGCGGTCACATCGACATCGGCGCCGCCGAGCGACGAAGGGAGCAGCTCGCGCAGGGCGATGCGGATCCGCTCGTCCCGGGCGAACCGGCGCAGCTCGCGGCAGACGCGCTCGGGATCGGAGAGATCGCCCACCCGCGCGCCGAGGCGGCGGCGGAGGATCGGCCGATCCCGGGCGGTGGCGAAGCCGTCGGCGGCGAGGCGGCGCGCGATGTCGGGTGTGGCCTCGAGCACCGGAGCGAGCGCGGGGTACGCGGCGCCGAGCAGCGTGGCGACGCCGTGGGCGTTGGTGCCGCGGGTGAGCGAGGACGCGAAGCGCGCGGCGTAGATCGCGGACCTGTCGGGATCGATCCCCTGGGCGAGGGGGAGCAGCCGGGAGCGCCGCGACATGGGCGCACGGTACCAGCATCCTCCGCGCGGCGGGATCTTCCCGAGGGGAACCCGCGGGCGGGCTCGCACGTAGCCTCTCGTCCGGACCGGGCCGGCCTGGATGGCCGCGACCCGCCTTCTCTTCCCGAGCGATGACCGAATGCGTCGATCTTTGCTCGTGACACGGGCGGCGTTCGCCGCTCGCTCCCGCGCGCGGTTGGGGCGGCGGCCCGAGCCTCATTCTCAATCGACCCCTGTGGCCGCCGCGCTATGCTCGCCGCCGTGCGCCTCCTCTGTATCTCCGACATCCACGGGCGAGCCGACGCGCTCGCCGCCGTGCTCGCCACCGCCGAGCGGCGTGGCTACGACAAGCTCCTCGTCGCGGGCGACCTCTGCTTCCCCGGCCCCGAGCCGCTCGAGACCTTCCGCCGGCTCACGCAAGCCGGGGCGATCTGCGTGCAAGGCACGGGCGATCGCGCCCTCGCCACGCTCGATCTCGGGACGGTGCGGGCGCGCAGCGAGCACGAGCGGGCCCGGCTCGATCGCCTCACCGCGGTGCGCCGGGAGATCGGCGAGCTGATCCTCACCCGCCTCGCCCGCCTGCCCCTCACCTACCGCCTGCCCCTCGACGACGGGAGCGAGCTGCTCCTGGTCCACGGCTCCCCCGCCGACCCGATGGAGCCCCTCACCCACGACATGAGCGACGAGGAGATCGACGCCCTGCTCGGGGACGATCCGGCCGACATCGTGATCTGCGGCGGCTCGCATGTCCCCTTCGACCGGGTGGTGAGCGGGGTGCGGGTGATCAACGTCGGCTCGGTAGGGGAAGCACCGTCAGGCTCCCACATTGGCAACCAGCATGCCGACGCCACGATCATCGAGATCCGCGGCGGATTCCCCGCAAAGCACGAGAGCCCTCCGCGCGGACCTGCCGCAGCGGGAGGCGCGATCGACGCGCCGGGCTTCGAGGTGCTCGTGGAGCAGCTCGTGGTTCCCCTGGGGAAGGCTGCCTGAGGGCGCGATCTTGCGCCACCGCCCGGTGTCTTCGCGCTATCATCCCCTCGATCAGGGATCCATCGCATGAGTCGACCCGACGACGAAATGGAGTGCACGAAGGTCGCGAACCTGAAGGAGCTCCAGGCGGAGCTCGCAGGTCGCAGCCAGCGTTACCCGCACCTCCTCGTGCTGACCGGCGCGAACATCGGGCAGACCTACCGCCTCGAAGACGGTGAGACCTTCCTCGGCCGCGGTCAAAACGCGACCATCCGGCTGAGCGACGACGGCATCTCCCGCCGCCACGCGCGGCTCGTGCAGGTGGGCGGGCAGGTGATCATCGAGGACCTGAAGAGCTCGAACGGGACGCTCGTGAACGGCCAGGTCATCACCGAGCAGACGCTCGCCGACGGCGACAAGATCCGCCTCGGCTCGACGACCATCCTCAAGTTCACGTACCACGACCGCCTCGAGGAGAGCTTCCAGCAACAGCTCTACGACGCGGCGCTGCGCGACGCGCTCACCAAGGCCTTCAACCGCAAGTACTTCCTCGATCAGCTCGACGTGGAGATCGCCTACGCCCGCCGGCACCGGGCGAACCTCTCGCTCGTGATGGTCGACGTCGATCACTTCAAGCGGATCAACGACACCTACGGGCACCTCGCCGGTGACTTCGTGCTCACGCGCCTCGCCAAGCTCGCGAGCACCACCGTGCGCACGGAGGACATCTTCGCCCGCTACGGCGGAGAAGAGTTCTGCGTGATCTGCCGGGGCGTCTCGCTCCCGTCCGCGGGCACGCTCGGCGAGCGGCTGCGCGTCGCCGTCGAGTCCACCGTCTTCGAGCACGAGGGGATGACGATCCCCGTGACGATCAGCGTCGGCGTGGCGGCCCACCCCGATCTGCCGGTGGAGAACTCGGCGCAGCTCATCGCCGGCGCGGACGAGGCGCTCTACGAGGCGAAGCGCGGTGGGCGGAACCGCGTGCTGCTCAAGCAGGGGCCCGGCGGCTGACGGACGAGCCCCTCTTACGTTCCGAAACCGGCCCATTTCCCGGGAAATTCGCTCGACTCTCCCGGAGCGCGGGCCGATACTCCGCGGCCGAAGACGCCATGGAGCCCACGATCGCCACCTCGCAGTTCATCGTCTACGACAACGTGCTGCCGCCCGAGCAGTTCGCCCGGGTGGTCGAGTACTTCGAGAGCGAGGACTGGACGCTCATGCACGCCGACGGGGTGAAGGGCATCCTCCGCCCCGAGGACGGCAACCCGATGCAGCGCAAGCGGGTGTTCTTCTACGTGACCGTGCCGATCAGCACCCTCGTGCCGCGCGAAGAGCAGGTCGCCGAGGTGCGGCGCAACGTCGACCTCTACCCCACGGGCACGCCGCTCGATCCGGTCTACGAGTTCATGCACAAGCGGGCGCTGGAGCACCCCGAGCTCTACGGCGAGGAGAAGAAAGACTGGATCGCGATCTCGGGCAAGATGTTCGCGTACCCGGCGGGCACGGGCGCGTCGTGGCACAACGACGGCGGGATGTACCGGGGCGCCTTCATCTACTACACGCACCCGCAGTGGGACGCGCAGTGGGGCGGCTACCTCCTCGTGGCCGATCCTTCCGCGCGCGACGCGCACCACGCGCTCGTCGCCGAGCAGGCGAAGGCCACGGCGGGCGAGGCGCACCGCGAGCGCAAGCACTACTTCGGCGGCACGCGGGTGCTCGGCGACGAGGCGCTGATGAAGCGGGGCCTCGGGAGCTACGTGATGCCGCTGCCGAACCGGCTCGTGCTCCTCTCGGGCGACAACGCGCACATGGTGGCCAAGGTCGCGGCGGCGGCGGGCAACCACTGCCGCATGTCGATCGCGGGCTTCTTCCTCACGCCGCAGGCCATGGCCGACACGCTCCAGCCGCTGAACCGCGCCAAGGGCCGGTACTGACCGTTCAGCGCAGGAAGGTGAGCAGTTTCTCGCTCACCTCATCGGGCTTCTCGCGCTGGAGGAAGTGCCCTGCGCCGCGGATCACGGCGAGCGCGTAGTCGCGCTCGTAGAAGCGCTCGGCGCCCTCGGTGGCCTCGACGCCGATGCAGCCGTCGTCCTCGCCGTGCAGGTGGAGCGACGGGACGCGCACCTGGGCGAAGAGCAGGCGCCGCGCGGGGCCGAAGAGCGCGTCGGGGCTCCGGAGGGCGCGGTAGTAGCCGAGCACCGCGCTCGCGCGGCCGCGCATCGCCTCCTTGACGCGATCGAGCTCGTCGGCCGAGGCGTCGTAGCCGGGGGACCAGTCGCGCCAGAGGCGCTCGACGAGCGCGAAATCGCGCGCGGTGAGGGCGGCCTCGGCGACGGCGGGGAGCTGGAAGAAGCCCATGTACCAGGAGCGGCGGAGCTGGGCGCTCGTGCGGAGGGCGCGGGCCATGGCCTTCGCGTGGGGCACGGCCATGGTGACGAGGTGGGAGAAGCGCGCGGGGGCCATGGCGGCGGCGGCGAAGGCGGCGGCGGCGCCCCAGTCGTGGCCCACGAGGCGCACCGGATCGTTGGGGCTCCAATGATCGGCGAGGGCGAGCAGATCGGCCCCGACGGCGGCGGCGTCGTAGCGGCCGGTGCGCGGCACCCCGCTCGGCTGGTAGCCGCGCAGCGCGGGCAGGAGGACGCGGTAGCCGGCCTGGACGAGGGGCTCGACCTGGGCGGCGAAGGTCATCGGCTCGTCCGGGAAGCCGTGGGCGGCGATGACGAGCGGGCCCTCGCCCCCGACGGTGTAGGCGGCGCAGGCGATCGTCACGTCGGGCAGGGCGATTCGTTCGAGGGAGAGGAGGGGGCGCATCGGCGATCTCGGGGTCCTGGAGGTCAGTGGGGGCGCAGGCGCGCGGAGCGCGGATCGATCGCGTCGCGCACCGCGTCCGCGAAGAGGTACGACCCGCCCACGGTGAGCAGGAGCAGGAAGCCCGGCAGGAGGATCAGGTGCAGGTGGTGGGGATCGCGGGCCCCCTCGGCGAGCGTCTCGCCCCACGACGCGACCTGCGTGGGCGCGCCCATCTCCAGGAAGGAGATGGCGGACTCGAGCAGCACGACCGAGGCCACGCCGAACACGGAGCTGACGAGGAGCGGGCCCGCGGCGTTCGGCAGGATGTGGCGGAAGAAGATGCGGGTCGGGCGCGCGCCGAGGGCGCGGGCGGCCACCACGTACTCCTCGGTGTCGGCGTGGAGCACCTCGATCCGGACGAGGCGCGCCACCTCCGCCCATCGGACGGCGGCGACGGCGATGACGAGCGAGAGCGCCGAGGGCTGGCGCTCGATGGCGCGGACCAGCGCGACGACGATGATGGCCGGGAAGGTGTCGACGGTCTCGACGAGGCGCACCAGGCTGTCGTTCCAGATCCCCCGGTAGATGCCGGCGAGGCCGCCCACCACCCCGCCGAAGACGATGCCGAGGAGCACGGCGCCGAGCGAGAGGCCGAGCGCGGTGCGCGCACCGTAGACGAGGCGGGCGAAGAGGTCGCGCCCGAGCGCGTCGGTGCCGAGCGGGTGATCGAGGGACGCGGACGCGTGGGACCCCGCGCCGGTGGGGCTCTTCGGCCCGTGGCGCACCAGGGGCCACAAGGCGCGATCGCCCTGGTGGAGGCGCTCGACGGCGGCGCGATCGAGCTCCGCGTAGGTCGAGGGGTGCGTCACGCCGGGGAGCACCAGCATGCGATCGGGGCCCACGGCCACGATGGGCGCGGGCGAGGCGATGATCTCCGCGAAGACGCCGAAGAGCGCGAGCGTCCCGAGGAGGATCAGCGCGACGCCGAAGCGCGTGCTCGATCCGAGGCGGGCGCGGACGATCGCGGCGAAGGTGCGCGTCATGCGCTCCGGCTCCGCGCGAGCTTGGTGGGCAGGAGGCGGTGATCGATGAGACCGTAGGCTAGGTCGGTGGCCATCACGAGCAGGGCCGCGCCCGCCGCGCTGACGATCGAGAGCGCCATCAGCCAGGCGATGTCCCGCTGCTGCACGGCGAGGATGGTCGCCTCCCCCACCCCGCGGAGGCGGAAGATCCGCTCCACCACGAAGGCGCCGCTCAGCGCCATCGGCCCCTCGAGCGCGGCGAGCGTCACCACCGGGACGAGCGCGTTGCGCAGCCCGTGCACGAGCACCGCGCGCGCCCGGCTCGCCCCCCGCGCGCGGGCCGCGGCGACGTGATCGAGCGCGAGCACCGAGGCGAGGGCCGAGCGCTGCTGGCCCGCCGCCGCGGCAACGAGCGAGAAGGCGAGGACGATCATCGCGCCGAGGAGGCGCAGCCCCGGGGCGCCGAAGAGCGACCGCACGAGCACCGCGAAGACCGCGGTGGGGACGGCGTAGAAGGTGAGCACGACCGAGGCGATGAAGAGGTCCTTCCGCGTGCGCTGCACGGCGGCGGAGAACGCGCCGAGCGGGACGGCGACGGCGTAGGCCATCGCGATCGCGCCGAAGACGATGGCGAGCGTGATCGGCGCGCGCGCGACGAGCTCGTCGAGCACCGGGCTCCCGTCGAGCCTGCGGCCGAAGCGGTACGAGACGGCGGCGAGCGCCCACTTGCCGTAGCGGGTCTCGAGCACCATCGCCGCGACCCGGGCCGCGCCCGTCAGGGCGACGAAGTCGCTGCGGTACACGATCCAGTACGCCTGCCAGCGCTCGACGCATGCGCGCGCCTCGGCGAGCGTGCTCTCCGGCCGGATGCGATCGTCCTTGCCCGTGACGTGGGCCGCCACCTCGACGAGCGCGCGGGCGCGATCGATCGAGGGCTGATCGTCCGGGATCTCCAGGGTGGCGAGCAGGTCGTCGAGGACGAAGGTGTCGAGCTCGACGAGCTCGGCGGCCCGCGCCGGCGTGCCGTAGCGCACGAGGCGGCTGACCGCGCTGCGCACCGTGGCGCGCCGGAACTCGATGCCCCGATCGTCCCAGAACCGCCGCCAGAAGGCCGCGGCCCGCTGCGGATCGTCGAGCGCCGTCTCGCCGCCGAGGCCCATCCTGCGCGCCACCGGCGCGAGCGCGAGGGCCACCCGCGCGCGGGGCTCGGGGGCGAGGGCGTCGAGGTGGGTGAGCACGTACGGGAGCGCCGCGCCGCCGAGCCTGCCGAGCTCGCCCCGCGCCGCTGCGTCGCTCCTGCCCTCGACGATCGCCGCCACCGCGGCCTCGCTGCGCGTCTTCACGTCGACGGGGGCGAGGTTCAAGAAGCGCGGCAGATCGAGGTAGCGCTCGCGGCGCAGGGTCTCGATCTCCGCCACCGTGAAGCTCGCGCCCATCACCGGATCGTCGGCCGGATCGGGCACGTAGGAGAGGAAGAGGAACGTGACGATGGAGATCCCGACCAGGGTCGGCAAGGTCCAGAGCAGGCGGCGGAGGGCGTGGCGAAGCATCCGCCCCGCTCACCGGAGGATCGCGTCGAGCAGGTCGATGCGCATCCCGAACTTGTAGGGCGAGGCCTTGACCACCTCGGTCTTGCGGCCGGCGATCGTCTCGTCGTCCCCCTCGAGGTAGCCGCCGGCGTTGATGGCGATCACCTTGCCGCGCCCGTTGAAGATGGGGCTCCCGCTCGTGCCGGGCGTGGTCTGCGCGTCGTGCTGGATCAGCCAGTTTTCCGCGTACGATCCGGGCCTGCCCTGGGCGTTCGTGATGCGCCCCACGTGCGCGGCCATGAAGGTCGCGGCGGGGTTCGAGCTGTCCATCAGCCGGCCGGGGAAGCCGATCATGTACACGTCGTCGCCGGCGCCCGCGGCCGCGAGCTCGCCCTGCGTCGCCACGCTGAGCACCACCGCCGCGGTGCCGGAGATCGTGAAGATGCCGACGTCGGGCGTGAGCGCGGTGGCGTCGTTGTCGCGGTACGACGGGTGCGCCTTCATGTCGGTGACGGAGAAGCTCTTCGCGCCGCGCCCCTCGTTCTCCAGCGCGGTGATGCTGCCGCCCGCGCGGCGGGCCGCGTAGACGCAGTGGGCGTTCGAGGCGAGCACGTTCGGCCGGACGGCGAAGGCCGTGCAGAAGCCCTGACCGCGCGCCGCCAGCATGAAGATGCCCTTCTTGCTCTGGTCGTAGAGGTTGCGCCCGAAGGTGGCGTTCGACGGGTGGAGCGAGCCGAGGCGGCCCTCGATGTCCTTGCGGCGAGGATCGTCGGGCGGGAGCTTCGCGAGGTCCCCGCGGAGCTTGTCGATCTCGTCGCTCGATCGCGTGCTCCACACGACGAGGCCGCCGAGCCCGACGAGGGCCACGAGCAGCAGGCAGCCGAGCGCGCCCGCGGTGCGGCGCTGGCCCGCGGTCGCCTCGCCGACCTGCCGATCGACGTACGCGCTCAGCTCCTGGGTGCTCGGCTGGTGCGATCGCCCGCGGGCCGCGGCGACGGCGGACGAGATCATCACCGCCATCGTCCGCTGGCCGACGCGCTTGCCCGCGGGCGGCGCCGCCGGCACCGGCGCGTTCATCGGTCCGGGCGGCATCGGCGCGTTCATCGGGCCGGGCGGCATCGCCCCTGGATGAGGGCGCGGCGCCGGCGCCGCGGGGTGAACGACGACCTGCGGCGGGTGCACAGGCGGAGCGATGGGCGCCACGACCGGCGCGTAGGCCGCGCTCGCCGCCGGCATCGGCACGGTGGCGCCCTTGGGCGCGACGGGCTGCGCGCCTGCCGCCGCGCCGGCGATCTCCACCTTCACCCGCGGGCCCTTGGCGCCGAAGGTGATCTCGTCCCCCGAGCGGAGCACCTCGCGCGTGATCTTCTGGCCGCGCACGAAGGTGCCGTTGCGGCTCCCGAGATCGTGGAGCACCCAGCTGCCGCCTTCGAGGCGCGCCTCCGCGTGGTTGGTGCTCGCGTCGCGATCGTACTCGGCGTCGAAGACCACGTCGCCGTCCGGCGCGCGCCCGAAGCGGATCACCGGCTTGTCGAGCACCTGCACCTGGCCGGCGTTGCGCCCGAAGGTGTGGATGACCTTCAGCGTCACGGCGCGGGCACCCCTTCGAGCAGATCGATCCGCATCGCGATCCGGAAGGGCGAGCTGCCCACCACCTTGGTCTTCTGGCCGTCCACCTGCACCTCTTGCTCGTCGTCGAGGTGCGCCGCGTGCACGCCGATCACATGCCCGTACTGGTTGAAGATGGGGCTGCCGCTGTTGCCGCCGCGCGTGACCGCGTCGTGCTGGATGAGCATGGCCTTGTCGGCCGTCGTGGGCTGCTCGTTGAAGTCGGTCATCCGCCCGATGTGGCCCTGGAGGAAGGTCGCCGAGGGGCTGATCGGATCCATCACGCGGCCCGGGAAGCCGAGCACGAACACGTCGTCCCCCGGACCGAGGGCCCGGAGCTCGGCCTGGCTGGCGATGGTCACCGTCTTCGGCACCTTTCCGTCGATCCGCATCAGCCCGACATCCGGCGAGTCCGCGCTCGCGCTGTCCGCTTTGTACCCCGGGCTCGCCTGGGCGGCGATGATCTTGAAGCGCGTCTTGCCGCCGGAGTCGTTCTGCGTGACGACCGGGGTGCCGCCGTTCTTCCGGTACGCCAGGACGCAGTGGGCGTTGGTGGCGATCACGTCGGGTTTGATCGCGAAGCCCGTGCAGTAGCCGCCGATCTTGTTGCCCTGGAGGTAGCCGAGCACGTAGAGCGCGGCCTTGTTCTCCTCGTAGATCTCGCGGCTCGTGTAGACCCGCGTCGGGATGGCGCCGTTCGGCTTCGGCGCGGGGGCGTTGCCGATGCCCGTCTCCTCGACGAGGACCTGCGCCGCCCGCTGCGAGCGGTAGACGAAGACCGCGGCGACGAGGATCGCCGGGAACGCGAGCAGGATCCCGAGCAGGAGCACGGTGTTGGTGCGCGAGGCGCGGGCGCGGGCCTCGCCCACCTTGGCCGCGACGATCGCGGCGGTGCGATCGTGGCCGGAGGTGGCGCGGATGACGGCGTCCTGGACCAGCTTCTGGGCCGTCTCCAGATCGATCCTCCCCTCGGCGTCCGGCACGCCGGGCGGCGGCGCGTCGGGGAGGATCTCCACCCGCAGCTCGGGACCGCCGGGACCGCCGAGGCCGATCACGTCTCCATGCCGCAGCGCCTGCTGGCCGATCCGCGCGCGGTTGACGAACGTGCCGCTCGGCGAGCCGAGATCGAAGAGGACGTATGCCCCGCCCTGCCAGCGGATCTCCGCGTGGTGCGGCATCACGCCCGGATCGAGCCCCGCGCTGAAGGCCACCTCGCTCCCGGGTGCGCTGCCGAGGCGCGCGCGCGGGCCCGGGATGTGCTCGACCGCCGGCGCGCGCCGGCCACGGAGATGGGTGATGCGGAGCATGAGCGAGCGTGAACGAGCAGGAGCCCGCGCGGGCGAACGCCGGACGGCGCGCCTAGCGGAGGAGGTAATACGCCGCGATGGTCACGCTGGCCACGGCGCTCGCGATCATCATGATCACGAGCCACTGCGGCGCGCCCTCCGTCGGGATGTGGATCGGATCGTCCGACCCCCGCGGGACGGGCACGGTGCCCTCCGGGCCCTCGTCGTCGAGCCCGGCGTAGTCCTCGTCGCTCCCGTCGTCGTTGACCTCGATGTCGGGCCCGCCGCCCCAGGGCATGGCCGGAGGGCGCGTGGAGATCTTCGACTGGTCGAGGCCCTTCACCCGCCGGCTCGGCTCGGGCACGGTGTTGGCGCTGCTCACGGGCGGCTCGGGGAGCGGGTACTTCTGGTACTTGAGGCCCTCGGTGTCTTCCTTCGTCGGGTCGAGCAGGCCGGGGCCGTCGAACCGGGCGATGACGACCGTGATGTTGTCGTGGCCGCCCGCCTGGTTGGCCCGGTCGGTGAGCACCTTGCAGAGCTCGATCGGCTCGGCCCCCGTGCGGAGCACCTCGCGGATCTCGTCGTTGCGCACCATGCCGGAGAGGCCGTCGGAGCAGAGCAGGAGCGTGTCGCCCTTGCGGAGCAGGACGTAGGTGAGATCGACCTGCACCGTGTCGGCGGTGCCGAGCGCCTGGAGGATGATGTTGTTGTGCTCGAAGGTCTCGGCCTCTTCTTCGGTGAGCTGGCCGGCCTCGATGAGCTGGTTGACGAGCGACTGATCGCGCGTCACCTGCACGAGCCGATCGCCGCGGAGGATGTAGGCGCGGCTGTCGCCGACCTGGCCGAGGAAGAGGTGATCGTCCATCAGCGCGGCGATGGTCGAGGTGGTGCCCATGCCGCGCCGCGTGCGGTCGAGCTTGGCCTCGCTGAAGATGCGGAGGCCGGCCGACTCGATGGCGTGGACGAGCCGCGCGGCGAGCGCGTCGTGATCGGCGGGCGCGTCGCCGAGGGCCATGCGCTGGTAGATGATGTCGACCGCGAGCTGGCTCGCCACCTCGCCCGCGGCGGCGCCGCCCATGCCGTCGCACACGCCGAGCAGCGTGCCGCGCTCGCCGACGAGCTGCGTCCGCTCGGCCTCCATCAGGCCGCGGCTCTCCTTCGTGAGGTCGGCGATGATGAAGTTGTCCTCGTTGTGCTCGCGGACCTGCCCCACGTCGGTGCGGCCGAAGAGGCGGATCGTCACCTCGCGCTTCGCGGGCGCCTCGTCCTTCGGCGGCTCGGCCGCGGGCTCGGCAGCAGCCTCGGCGGCGTGCCCGTCCGGAGGCGGCTCGGCGGCGAGCTCGGCCGCGTCGTTCGCCTTGTCGTCCTCGGGCGGGGGCGCGAGGGGCTCCTTCGCCTCGGGAGCGTCGGGGGTCGTCTCGGGCGTGGCGGTGTTGGTCATGGGCTACCCGAGATCCACACGGAAGAGGTGCTGTCCGATGCGCAAGAAGTCTCCGTTGGAGAGACCGACCTCGCCCTGGATGGCGATGTAGGTTCCGTTCGAGGAGTCGAGGTCGACCAGCGAGAACTCCCCTGTCACGGGGTTGCGCCGGATGCTCGCGTGACGCCGGGAGAGGAAGGGGTCGGCGGTGAAGACGATGTCGCCCGTCTCCCGGCCGATCACGGTCTCGTCGCGGAAGAGATGGTACACGTCCCGGATGACCCCTTCGACCGTGCGCTGGCAGAGCCGCGCGCGCCGGGGCGTCGCGGGGGACCCGAACAGCAAGGTTCCATGCTGGATGGCATGACCGAGCCCTCGTTCACCGTCGCTCACGGTCTGAAACTGTAACACCTCCAGCCCCAGGAGAAGCAAGTCGCCTTCTCGGAGGGGGTGCGGCTTTCGCAGGCGCACGTAGACGTGGTTGGTCGAGTCGAGATCCCGGAGGATCCAGCGGCCCTCGACCAGGCGGAGCCGGGCGTGACGCGGCGAGACGTAATGGTCGTCCTCCAGGAGGATGTCGCCGTCCGTCCGGCCGATGTCGAGCTGGCCCTCGGCCAGCGAAAAACTGCGCCCTTCGCTCCCGTCCTCGACGATCACCACCAGGCGGCCGGGGGCCCGCGGGCGGCTCTCCGCGTGGCGAGGGAGCTCGCGCGCCGGCCGGCCCATGGCGGGCGGCCCGACCTCGGGCGGCACCGGGGAGCCCGCGAGCACGGAGATCTCGGCCCGGCGGCCCGGCTCGATGGCCGGCGCGCCGCCCCGCACGGCGCGGGGAGGCTCTTCCGTCTGGGGAGCCACGGGGATGCGTCGCTCGGGGCGCGCCGCCTCGGGCACCGCGGCCGCCGCGGCGACGGGGGCGGCCTTTTGCGGGGGCGGCTCGGCCGACACCTGGCGGGGCGCGGGCGCCTCGTCGAGCGGGGCGCCGCAGAACTTGCAGAAGCGGGTGCCGGCCACGCAGTGACCGTGGCAGCGGGCGCAGGTCACGTGCTTGATCGGCGCGGCCTTCGACACCGCGATCTCCACGACCGGCGCGCCGACGATCTGATCGCCGCCGCTCACCGCGGCCTGCGCGGGCATCGCCGGCGACGAGGCCGGGCGCGGCCCCTCCGGGCGGCGCGCCTCGACCGGGGGCTCCTCGCGCCGCGCAGGATCGTCGAGGCGCTCCACGCGACGGGGCTCGGGGAGCGGCGCGACCTCGACGCGCCTCGGCTCGACGGGCCGGGCCGCCTCGACCGGGCGCGGCTCCGGGGCAGGCGGCGCGGCCGGCGCTGCATCGATCGGCATCGCGGCGCCGAGCCGATCCGTCGAGCGGGACGCAGGCGCAGCGCCGATCGCTGCAGGGCTCGCCATCTCCGCCTTGAGCGAGGCCCCGCAGGTGACGCAGAAGCGATAGCTCGGCGGGTTCGAGGAGTGGCATGCGCCGCAGAGCACCGGCACCGGCTCGACCGGCCCCTGGCCGAACGAAAAGGCAGGCGCCTCGGGGCGGGAGCCGCGGCGCTGCGACGGAGGTCCGGGCGGCACCGGCGTCTCCCGGACCGGCGCGGGCGCAGGCGCGGCCGCGGGCAGCTCGACCTTGGGGAGACCGGACGGGGGCGTGGGCGGCACGACCCGCTGCGCTCGGAGCCGCCGTCCGCAGTCCTGGCAGAAGGTCAAGGTGTCGGCGTTGTCACGCCCGCACACGTCGCAGATCACGAACCGAGGGGACCGCGGAGCGGGTGTCGAGTCAAGAGGAGCGTGGCGCGGCCCACGCCGGGGGCCGCCCCCCAACCCTGTTGCCAGCTCTTCTGCCGAGCCGGAGCGTCCTGCTCCGCCCCGGGTTAAAACCCGGGGCTACGCTTGACGAAAGTCCCCCTCCGGGGACTGCGCTCAACCCGAGCAGCTTTGCTGACGCGGGGGTCGGTACGTCCGCTCACCAGACCCTCCGCATTTCAAACGGAAAGCTCATCCTGATCGGCACGACGCAAGCCCGCGAAGGCGGGCTTCCCACGCGTAGCGCGGGGTTTTAACCCCGCGCTACGCTTGGCGCGGCCCACGCGTTCCGCTCCGGAGCGGGCCCGGCCGCCGGCGCCTACCTCCGGCCGATCTCGGTGCGCACTTCGAGCTGGAGCTCCAGGCCGACGAACTGGGCGAGCCCGACCGGGCGGTCGATGCCGGCGGTGTCCCGCCAGCCGGCGATGAGCACCGGCCGGTAGAAGAGCTCGAGGCCGATCAGCGCCAGGCGGGAGACCTCGAAGGTCGCCCCCGCGCCGGCGAAGGCGACCGCGCCCCCCGTCTGCACCTGCCACTCGTTGCCGTACACCATCGCGCCGAGGCCTCCGGTGACATAGGGCGCGGCCCGCGAGCCGAGATCGATCACGTAGCGGACCTCACCCCGGAGCTGCTGGAAGACCCCGAGGCGATAGAGGTTGCTCGAGTCCATCTTGATGAACTCGTAGGCGCCGCCGAAGTACCAGGGCCCCGGGGTCCGGTAGCCCCCGCGGATCACCAGGCCGCCGCCGCCGCCGAGGATGCAGGGCGGAGGCACGGTGTCCCCGCAGGTGGCCCCGGCGCCGATGTTGAACGCCGAGGTGATCGCGACGCCGTACTGGGCGTACTCCATCTGGAGGGGCGGCGGGCGCAGCGACTCGGGCGCCCCGTGGGCCCGAGCCTCCCCCGCGGGCGCCGCGGCCGGCGGCGGCGCAGGGCTGCCCGGGGCAGGGCTCGCCTCCGCGGGCTCGGCGCGGGCGAAGGGCGCTCCCGTCAGGATCGCGGCGATCCACAGGGAGGGGAGCGACGGGCGGCCAGGCACGGCCAAGAAGCTACGCGTCTCCACGCGACAGGGCAACGCCGCCGGGGCGCCTCGTCGCGCGAGCCCCGGGCCGGACCGCTCGCAGGCGCGGCAGATCGGCCAGCTCTCCCGAGAAGATCGCCGCCCGCTTGACGTCGGCGCGCCGCCTCGCCTAAACGGCGATCACAATCGCATGGACATCCACCTCGACAAGCGCGCCGTCCGCCAAATCCGACTGTCCGCCGCGGACGCCATCGACGAAGGCGACACCGAGGCCCTGCGCGAAGACGTGCTCGAAGCGTTCAGCGAGGAGCAAGTCGAAGAGATCGAACGCCGCCTCGACAACGGCGACTTCTTCGAGTTCTTGACCGACGTGCTCGACGAGTGGAGCGGCGACGACGTCGACGAGCTCTTCGAGCTGCTCGAGACCCAGCTCGGCGACCTCGGCGTCGACCTCAAGTACGAGCCCACCGAGGAAGACGCCGAAGACGACGGCGACGCCGAGGACGACCTCGACGACGACGATGCGGACGACGACGACGACGACGAGGACCTCGAAGGCGAGGACGAGGACGACGATCTCTAGGATCGCCGGGGCGCCTCAATCGCCCGGGTCGGTCGTCGCCTCGCCGCGCAGATCGCGCAGCAGATAGTCCGCGCACGCGCGCTTGGCCGGGGGCAAGCGCGGGCAGAGCGCCTGCGCGCAGGCGGCGTAGCGCGACTCGGCGAGCTCGCCGGCGAGCCGCTCGGCGAGCTCGCATGCCGTCCCCTCGTCGCCGTCGAGCAGCGCGAGCCTGGCCCCGGACCACACCGCGTACGCGCGGCGGCGGTAGGTCGGGTGCTCCCGGTCGGCGCGCTCGAACTCGCGCCGCGCGGCCTTACGATCGCCGATTTTATCGCGGTAAATCTCGGCGATCCGGATCTGCGCCTCGGGGAAGCGGGGCCGCTCGTAGCTCGCGAGGTCGTACTTGCCGACGACCGGCATGCGCGTCTCGATCACCGAGAGCATCTCGCGCAGGTGCGCGATCGCCTCCTCGTTGCGGCCGAGGTCTTGATCCATCTGCGCGGCCTGCCAGTAGGCGTCGTCGGTGAGCGGCCCGCGCGGGTAGGGCCGGAGCTTCGCGCAGGCGAGGAAGACGTCGTGCGCCTCGGGCTTGCGGCCGAGGCGATCGAGGCAGAGCGCCTCCTCGTAGGCGATGGTCTGATCCTGCTCGGTGCCCGCGTAGGGCCTCTCCTGCGTCCGGAGCCAGGCGAGCGCCGCGAGCTCGCCCTGCGTCTCGGCGAGGTGGGCGACGAAGCGGCGGATCGAGGGCGCCGTCACGCCGTTCTCGGGGTGCCGCCGGGCCGCCTCCTCGAGCAGGTGGTAGCCCTTCTCGACATCGCCGTGGCGGATCTCGAGCTCGGCGTGGTCCAGATCGGCGCGCGGGGTGTTGGGCCCCTGCGGCGACTCGGCGACGATCCGCTTCAGCACGGCCTGCGCCTCCTGCCACCGCCCGGCCTCCTCGAGCGCGCGCGCCTCGAGGAGCCGCGCCTCGTCGCGATCCTTCACGCGCGTCGCCGCCGCAGCGGCCTGCTCGTAGGCCTGCGCCGCCTCGTCGTAGCGGCCCGCATGCATCGCCCGCTTGCCCGCGGAGAAGCCGGCGAGGAAGCCCTCGCTGTAGGCGGGCGCGCATGCCGCGAGCGCGACGGAGGCGAGCGCGAGGAGGGGCGCGGCGAGGAGGCGGAGCGCGCGCATGGACCTCACGCCTCTCGGCCGGCGAGCACCTCGGCGAGCGCCTCCGCGAGGGCCCGCGCGGCCACCGGGACGTCCTCCGGACGCACGTCGAGGTGGGTGACGGCGCGCGTCCGGAAGGGCGCCATCGCGCCCACCAGCACGCCGCGCCGCCTGGCCGCGGCGATCAACCGCTCGGCCGGCACGCCCGGGGTGTCGATGTTCACCTGGTTGGTGTCCCCGTCGAGGAGCTCGAAGCGGCCCGGCACCTCGCGCAGCGCCGCGGCGAGGGCGCGCGCCGCCGCGTGATCGTCGGCGATCCGCGCGCGGTGGTGCTCGAGCGCGAACAGGGCCGCCGCCGCGATCACCCCGGCCTGGCGCATCCCTCCGCCGAACATCTTGCGGTACTGCCGGGCGCGGGCGATGAGCGCGCGGCTCCCGCAGAGGGCCGAGCCGATCGGCGCGCCGAGGCCCTTGGAGAAGCACACGTTCACCGTGTCGAAGGGCGCGGCGAGCTCGCCGGGCGAGAGACCAGTCGCGACGGCCGCGTTCCAGATCCGGGCGCCGTCGAGGTGCAGGCCGAGCCCGGCCGCGCGCGCCACCTCGGCGATCGCGTGCACCTCGGGCTGGGCGAACGACCGGCCGCCCGCGCGGTTGTGCGGGTTCTCCACGGCGACGAGGCGCTGGATCGCGCAGTGCTCGTCGGGCTCGCGGATCGCCTCGCGGAGCTCTCCGGCCGAGAAGAGCCCGCCCTTGCCCACCGCGGCGAACTGCACCCCCGCCCACGCCGCGCCCGCGCCCGACTCGTCGAAGGCGATGTGCGCGTTCTCGCCGAGCAGGACCTCGTCCCCGCGGCGGGTGTGGCACTGGAGGGCGATCTGGTTGCCCATGGTGCCGCTCGGCACGAAGATCGCCGCCTCCTTGCCGAGCAGCGCGGCGACCGTCCGTTCCAGGGTGTTGACCGTCGGATCCTCCCCGTACACATCGTCACCGACCTCGGCCCTCGCCATGGCCTCGCGCATCGCGGGGGTCGGTCGGGTCACGGTGTCGGAGCGGAGATCGAGGAGGCGCATCGGCGCCACGGTAGCAGAGCCCGAGACGGTGATAGAACCGCGGTGGTAAAACCACGGGATGCGTCCCCGCGAGAGCGCCGCCTGGCCCACGTCGCCCCCCACCGATCTCGGCCTCGACCCGGAGGCGCTCGACGGCCCCCTCGCCCGCCTGCTCGAGGCCGAGAAGACGCGGGCCGCCGTGCTGATCGTCTCCGGCAAGCTCGCGTGGGAGCGCTACTTCGACGGCTACGGCCCCGCGAGCCGCTTCGACACCTACTCGATCGCCAAGGGCTTCACCGCCGCGGCGGTGGGCCTGCTCGCGGGCGACGGGCGGCTCTCCGTCGACGATCCGGCCTGCCGCTTCCTGCCCGAGTGGGCCGGCGACGACCGGCGCGCGATCACCATCCGCCACCTGCTCAGCATGAGCTCGGGCCTGCACCTCGACTACCCGGGCTTCACGCGCGACCCCGACCCGACCGCGGCCCTGCTCCGCTGGCCGCTCGATCATCCGCCGGGCGAGGTCTGGTGCTACGAGCAGGCCACCGCGCATGCCCTCGCGGTGATCGCCGAGCGCCTCTCGGAGCGCTCGTTGCTCGATTTCCTCCGCGAGCGCCTGCTCGATCCGCTCGGCGCCGGCGAGGTGGGGTGGCTCCGGCGCGCGAGCGGCGCGATCACGGGCTGGCGGAGCATCTACGTCACCGCGCGCGACCTCGCCCGCCTCGGCGAGCTGCTCCTCCGCGAGGGCCGGTGGGAGGGCGCGCAGCTCTTGCCGAGGAGCTTCGTGACGCGAGCCACCGCGATCGAGCCTTTGCTCGGCAGCGCGCGGGCCGAGCCGGCGACGAGCGATCTGCGACGCCGGAGCTACGGGTGGATGATGTTCGCGAACGGGAGCGGCATCTGGGAGGGCGTGAGCCGCCGCGGCTTCGCGCTGATCGGCGCGTGGGGCAACATGATGCTCGTCGATCCGGATCGGGACTTCGTCTTCGTGCGCCTCGTCACGCCCGAGGGGCGCGTGCGCGAGGACGGCGAGCACGAGGCGATCTACTTCTGGAACTTCCTCGACGACGCCGTCTACGGGACCGCCAAGCTCTGGCGCCGCGTGCTCGCGGCCTTCGACGCGACGGGCCTCGTCGAGCGGCTCGACGCGCGCCGCCTCGACGTGCAGGGCGACGCCATCCTCTGGGCCCGGAGAAAGGGGCAGAGCCGCCTCGCCCAGGCGCTCCGACGCGACAAGGAGCGCCGCTGACGCGGAGCGCGCCGGACGCGGCCGCTTGACCCCATGACGCGGCGCGGCTAGCTGCTCGGACCAGGTTCTCCGTGGCCCTCATCGTCCAGAAATTCGGCGGCACCTCCGTCGGCTCGATCGAGCGCATCCGAAACGTGGCCGCGCGCGCCCTCGAGACGCAGGCCGCGGGCAACGACGTGGTCGTGATCGTCAGCGCGATGAGCGGCGAGACCAACCGCCTGCTCAAGCTCGCGAACGACCTCGCCCCCATGCCCGACATGCGCGAGATGGACGCGCTCGCCGCGACCGGCGAGCAGGTCACCGCGGCGCTCACCTCGATCGCGATCCAGGCCCTGGGCGGCAAGGCCCGGAGCTACCTCGGCCACCAGCTCAAGGTGCTGACCGACAGCGCCTTCACGAAGGCGCGCATCAAGGCGATCGATCCCGGCCGGGTGATGGACACGGTCTCGTCCGGCACCATCGCGGTCATCGCCGGCTTCCAGGGCGTCGACGAGGACGGCAACATCACGACCCTCGGCCGCGGCGGGAGCGACACGAGCGCGGTGGCCGTCGCCGCGGCGATCGGCGCCTCGGCCTGCGAGATCTACACCGACGTCGACGGGGTCTACACGACGGACCCGAACATCTGCAAAACGGCGCGAAAAATCGAGAAGATCAGCTACGAAGAGATGCTCGAGCTGGCCTCGCTCGGCGCCAAGGTCCTTCAGATTCGGAGCGTGGAAGTGGCGATGAAGTACGGCGTCCCGGTGCACGTGAGGTCCTCGTTCTCGGATACCCCCGGCACCTGGGTGGTCGGGGACGACGACTCGTTCGAGAGCGTGGTGGTCACGGGCGTGGCCTACGACAAGGGCGAGGCCCGCGTGATGCTGATGGGCGTCGCCGACCGGCCCGGCGTGGTCGCGCAGATCTTCGGCGTCCTGGCCGCGGAGAACGTCAGCGTCGACATGATCATCCAGAACGCGCCCCTCACCGAGGGCGCGGCCGGCGCCGAGAGCCGCACGGACGTGACGTTCACCGTCGCGAAGACCGATCTGCCGCGCGTGAAGCTCGCGGTCGAGAAGCTGCTCGGCCCGATCTCGGCCCTCGGCGTCCGCTACGACGAGGACATCGTCAAGGTGTCCATCGTCGGCATGGGGATGCGCTCGCACGCCGGCATCGCCGCCAGGATGTTCCAGATCCTTGCAGCGGAGAACATCAACATTCAGGCCATTTCCACGAGCGAGATCAAGGTCTCCTGCCTCGTGGCCACCAAGTACACCGAGCTCGCCGTCCGCGCCCTCCACGACGGCTTCGGGCTCGGCAACAAGCCCTGATCGAGCCCCGATCCGGCCACTTCCCGGCCCCGCCCCCGAGGGCGCGTGCTATGAGAAGGTCCGCCTCGCCGCGCCTGCGGCGCCGGCCTTTCTTCTTTCCAACTTGGATCCACCCCTGGAGGAGCTCATGCGAAGGCGTACTGGATTGATGTTTGTTGGTGCGGGCCTGCTCACGGGCACCCTGGCGCTCGGATCGAGCATGGCCGGCTGCCAGAGCAACAGCACCTCCACCTCGTCGTCGTCGACCACGACCGGCAGCGGCGGGAGCAGCAGCACCACGTCGACCAGCGGCACCGGCGGCAACACCGGCAGCGGCGGGATGACCGGCAGCGGTGGCAACACCGGCTCGGGCGGCGACACGACCGGCACCGGCGGCAACGCGGGCCCGACGGACGCGACGATCCAGGACGTGACGACCAACAAGGTCGGCCCCGGGCTCAAGGTCAAGCTCACCGGCGTGGTGGCGATGACCCAGAAGTTCCTGGTCTCCAAGGGCTCGCAGTCGGGCTCGTGCCTCTGGGGCGTCTTCGTCTCCGCGCCGAACATCGCCGAGACGGCGGAGAACACCGGCATCCTCGTCCTCTCCTATGGCGACAACGCCACCATCCCCGACGGCGGAAGCCAGTCCTTCTGCCCCCGCCTCGGCATCGACCCGATCGGCGACCAGATCCCCGACGACACGAAGCCCGGCGACGTGCTCGACGTGACCGGCGAGACCTCGTACTTCCTCCTGCCGAACTGCGCGAGCCAGCCGGACGGGAGCACCGTCGCCGAGTACCAGATCGCCAAGAGCTCCGCCGTGACCAAGACCGGGACGGCGACGCCGCCCAAGGCCCACGTGCTCACCCCGGCCGAGATGGTGATGGCCGCCGACCCGAACAACCAGGCGTTCCACGACAAGTGGGGCGGCGTGAAGGTGGCCATCGAGAACGTGGTCTCCGAGGCGCAGGACGACGGGATGGGCGGGATGGGGATCACCGACAAGTTCGGCCACATCCTCGTCCACGACAAGGCCAACGCGAACCCTGCGCCCACCGACAAGCTGCAGCTCGGCGACAAGCTCTACTACCGCGGCTACCTGAAGAAGAACAACGCCTGCTACGACGGGCCCAAGTTCGCGAACGCGGTGACCGAGTTCGCCCACATGGAGGGCATCAGCTACATGGACTTCTGCACCTGGAACCTCCAGCCCAACGACAAGTGCGCGGACCTGACGCCGAGCAGCGAGGACTGCACGAGCGACGTGATGTGCGTGCAGTGAGCGCGCGGTGACGGGCCCCCGTCGCCTGCGCTGACACGAAGGCCCGGAGCCGAGCGCCCCGGGCCTTCGTTATTTGGTTCGACCGATCCGATGCGGTAGGGGCTGCTCGAAATCCTGCCCGCTCCTCTGCTACCGTGCCGCGCCGATGAGCAAGCAGACGGCGGGCGCGCGGTCGACGTTCGGGGATGATCTTCCGGGCAAGCTGGAGGTTTTCGTCGACACCTGGAAAGGCTTCCAGGGGACGGAGCAGGCCGGCGCGCAGGAGTTCTTGCGGGGGCTCCTCGAAATCTACGAGGTCGAGACGAAGCCCGGGACGATCTTCGAGCAGCACCCGGTGCGGGTGAAGGCCAAGACGAAGAGCGCGGCCCAGGGGAGCCTCTTCGGCTCGGACGACAAGCCTTCGTACACCACCGAGCGGATGGACATGTACCTCCCCAAGGTGTGCGTCTGGGAGATGAAGGCGCCGTCGGAGAAGCACCTCGACAAGCATCACGATCAGCTCCTCGGCTACTGGGCGCGCATGCGGACGCGCTACATGGTGCTCTGCAACTTCCACGAGTTCTGGGTCTACGACACCGACGACGACGGCGGGCAGCTCACCCCCAAGCTGACGTTCCCGCTCGCCGAGCTGCCCGCGCGCGGCGACGCGCTGCTCTTCCTCCGCGGCGACAAGCCCGACCTGGAGCAGCGCTCGGAGCGGGTGACGGCCGAGGTGGCGAAGATGCTGGGGCTGCTCGTGCGCTCGCTGCTCCAGGCGTCGCCGAACCCGGACGCGGACCGGGACCGGATCTCGAAGTTCGTGCTCGAGTGCGTGTTCGCGATGTTCGCCGAGGACACGGAGCTGGTGCCGCCGCTGATGTTCACCGAGGTGATGCGGCAGGCCGTCGCCGAGGGAAAGATGGACGCGGTCTTCTCCCTGTTCGACGACTTCGGGAAGAAGAACGCTTCCGAGCGGGCCCACCGTTTCGCGCCCTACGTGAACGGGCCGCTCTTCGATCGGCGACACCCAAAGCTCGCGCTCACCCAGACGCAGATCGAGGAGATCCACCGGGCCGCCAAGGACTTCGACTGGC
Organism: Byssovorax sp.; assembly: GCA_046351295.1. Classification (GTDB taxonomy): domain Bacteria; phylum Myxococcota_A; class Polyangia; order Polyangiales; family Polyangiaceae; genus JAXLYT01. Next base: position 44,708 of record JAXLYT010000005.1, on the reverse strand, counting down.
AGGGGGTGCGGCCGGAGATCTTCGGGTCGATCTTCGAGCAGGCGCTCGACGCGGCCGAGCGGCACGAGCTCGGCGCGCACTTCACGCGCGAGGAAGACATCGCCAAGGTGGTGGGCCCGACGGTGATCGAGCCGTGGCGGCGGCGCATCGAGGGGATCCGGACGCGGCAGGACGCCGAGCGGGTGGTGGAGCAGATGAAGGGCTTCCACGTGCTCGATCCCGCCTGCGGGTGCGGGAACTTCCTCTACGTCGTCTACCGGGAGATGAAGCGGCTCGAGTCGGCGCTGGTGGCCAAGTGGACGCGGGTGCAGCGGCACACGGCAAAGCGCGCGTCCGACGTGCGGCCCCCGCCGGCCCGGCCTTATTTCACGCTCGATCAGGTGCACGGGATCGAGATGAACAACTTCGCGGCCTTCCTGGCCCGGGTGGTGCTGTGGATCGGGGAGCACCTGGCGGCGCGGGAGCTGGGGCTCGACGACGACACGCTGCCGCTCAAGAACCTGGACGAGACGGTGCGGCAAGGCGACGCGCTGCTTATCGACTGGCCGAGGCCGGAGGGAGAGCTGGCGGTGGTAGGGAACCCGCCGTACCTCGGGGTGCGGAAGATGCGGCGGGAGCTGGGGGATGCGTATGTGGAGGAGATCTTCGAGAAATTCCCCGAGAACCGAGCGGCCGATTACGTGACGTACTGGTTCACCAAGGCGCTCGGGGTGCTGCGGGAGGGGGAGCGGGCTGGGTTCGTGTGCACGAACTCGGTGGCCCAGAACGAGAGCCGGGAGGCGAGCATCGACAAGATCGTGGAGAAGGGCGGGACGATCACCGACGCGTGGAAGTCGTATCCCTGGCCGGGGGAGGCCAAGGTACATATCTCGATCGTGAACTGGGCGATGGAGTCCTATGACGGAATCAAGACCCTCGATGGGCAGGAAGTTTCGTCGATATCTCCCGGGCTTGCGCCAACACTCGATCTTACTGGTGCTCTGCGAATTGGCGAGAATGAACGATTGTGCTTCATGGGAGTCACCCCCGGAAACATCGAATTCGTTCTGACCGACGAAGAGCGCTCGGATATCATCGGCAAGGATCCTCAGTCGTCCAAGGTGATCTTGCCCTATCTTATCGGACGAGACGTAAACCGGGAGGTGGAGCAGCGCCCGACCCGGTGGATAATCGATTTTGGCACGATGACGAAGGAAGATGCCGAGGGATACGCGGGAGCGATGCAGCACGTGAGAAGGTACGTGTATCCAGTTCGCAAGAACAACCGCAGGGAGATCTATGCGGAGCGATGGTGGCGATTTGTCGAGGCTCGCCCTGGTCTCCGGGAGGCGATTCGGTCACATAAGCATGTCCTCGTGATGCCTTGCGTGACGTCGCACCTTATCGTCTCCAGGCAGGCGGCCGACATATGTTTTGATCATAAGCTGATGGTCGTCGCGCTGGACGACTTCTACCACTTTGGCGTCCTGCAATCGAGCTTCCATTCTGCATGGGCGTGGGCGCGCGGTTCGACGTTGAAGGCGGACCTGTCTTATACCAACACGACCGTGTTCGAGACCTTCCCCTTTCCCCTCCTCCCGGGCGGTGGCTACGACCCGAAGAAGCGCCCCGAGGGCGACAAGGCCGACCGGGTGGCGGCGGCGGCCAAGGCGTTCGACACGCTCCGCTCGGCCACCTGCAAGGAGAAGAACCTCGGGCTCACCAAGATCCACAACGCCCTCGAGGCGGGGGAGCTCCCGGCGCTCTCCCAGGCGTACGAGGCGATGAACGACGCGGTCGCCGCCTGCTACGGCTTCCCCGCGGGGGTGTGGCGCGACGAGAAGGAGACGCTGCGCCTCCTGCTCCAGTTGAACCAGAAGATCGCGAGCCCGATCGGGATCGCCCGATAGCGCGCGGTCACTCGGGGGGAAGCTCGGGCGAGCCGGGCCAGGTGATGCCTACCTTCGCCAGCATGCGCTGGGCGGCGATCAAGCGCTCCGGGTCGGGCGGCGTGGGGAGGAGCGTCGCGACCTCGTCCGGCGTCAGCTCAGTGGGACCGGCGAGGGCGCGGTCGGTCACCGCGTCCGCCAGCGCGTGGATGGGGGCTGCCTTCTTGGGGCCGAGGTCTGCCACGGGCATCCCGTGATACCACCGCCGGAGACGTCCCTCGTGGAGGCGACCCCAGGTGTTCACCCGGCGAGCGCCCTTCAATGCCAATCCCGGGTCGTGGAAATGCAGGCCCGCGACCTGCTCGCCGTACAGCCAGAAGCCGGCACCCGCGAGCCTTTCGCCGTGCGCTCCGATCTCGAGCATGCCCGTCGCCATCGCGAGCGCAGGCTCGAGCTCCGCAGGAAAGAGCGGCAAGGCCGCGCGCACGTCGTCGGGGCCACCGGTCACCGCGTCGAGCGAGAGGCCGAGCTGTTCGAGCGGGCCAGAGCCGAGCTCGTACGCGAGACCGACGACGCCCGCCTCGGTCCACGCGACGACCTCGTACGATCCATGCCCGTCGCCGTTGGAGAAGGCGCCGCGCCGGAGGTCGCCCGTCCACCGCGGGACGAAGGAGGCCGCGAACGGATGGCGCTCCAGTGGGTCGAGCCAAGCGATGATGTTCTCGACGTAGGCGCGCAGGGCCGCGCGGACGATGGCGTCTCGGTCGAAGAGGATGCGCCCGAAGCGACGGGGGCACGCGTGGGGCGGCTCCGCGGGAGGCGTGGGCATGAAGGGGTCGCGACCTCTGGGCCGCGGTTCCTCAGGAGGAAGCTCGGGCGAGCCGGGCCAGGTGATGCCGACCTTCTCGAGCAGTCGCTGGGCATGGAGCAGATCCTTCGGTTCGGGCGGGGTAGGAAAGAGCATCCCGAGCTCGCTGGTCGTGAGCTCGATGGGGCCATTCATTCGGCGGTCGACCACCGCGTCCATGAGCGCGTGGATGGGAGCGTCTTGGCGGGCGTATTTCGCCACGACCGCCTTCTCGGGTGCATGAGGCGAACGAGAAATCGGTGACGGGAGCCGGCCGTTTGTGAGCAGGCCCCACGCGGCCAGGTTGCGAGCGCCGAGCAACGTCGGGTCGTCGAAGAGCGCGCCGGCGACTTGATCGCCGTGGAGCCAGAAGCCGACGCCCGCCAGCCTCTCCCCGTGATTTCCCCGCGCGAGCATGCGGGTGGCCATCACGAGCGCGGGCTCAAGTTCGTCGGGGAGGCCCGGCACCGCCCCGCGCACGTCGTCCGGGCCGCCGGTCACCGCGGAGACCGGCAGGTCGAAGTGCTCGATCGGGCCAAAGCCGAGCTGGAAACCGAGAGCCACGAGGCCCGTCTCAGTCCATGCGATGACCTCGTCGTCCCCGCAGCCGTCGCCGGTCGAGATGACGCCGCGCCGGAGGTCGCCCTCCCAAACCGCGCCGGCACATGCCGGGAACGACAGGCGCCGGAATGGAAAATTCCCGAAGATGGCTTCGATGTAGGTGCGGAGCGCGGCACGCACGATGGCGTCTCGGTCGAAGACAAGCCGTCCAAACCGATGGGTTCGTTCGATCATGGCGCCTTCCTTGTACCACGCCGGTCTCGGCGCCGGCATGCGTGCCGCCTGCGTCCCGCCTACGTCACGGCGTGTACGCCTCCGCGCTGTTGAGGAGCTTTACCTCCTCCGCCGGCGGATTGTTATTTGTAAAATATTGGTTGAGCCTTGCCGAGATGACCGCTGCGTTCTTGTTCGAGTTCGTCCCCCACGAACAATTGCGCTTGTCATTCATGGGCACGACATGGTGCACTTGCGCGGCATTGGGATCCTCTTTAGGCCCAGCTTTGAGGACGAGCTCCTCTTTGCAGGTCTTTGGGTTGCAGTTCTCATCCACACCACAAGGATACTCAAACCCCGCGAGGTCAGAGTGAATCTCGCCGCCGTACTTTTTCTGGTTGACCTGGATGATCCAGTTCCTCTGCGAGAGAGCGCCCCCGTCGGCGTCAAACATGCCGCTGAAGCATTCGGCGAACGGCTGCCCCGGTCCGAGGGTCGGGGGCTCCATCAAGTCCCGGTACGGGCCGTTCACCGCCGTCGGAACGCCGTCGACCTCCACGAGCGGCGACTGCCGCGGCGCGGCCTGGTAGTTGATCGTGATGTAGTTCGCGACATCCGAGCCGATCTGGAGCGTGTAGTCCTCGGTGCCGGCGACCGGCTGGCAGGTGTAGCTCTGGTCGTACGGTGCATTCCCCGACACCTGGCCGATCTTCGCGGCGTCGGCACAGGCCTTCTGCCACGTCTTATAGAAACAGTCGAACGTATCGAGCTCGGACATATAACAGGCGTCGCCGAACGCGTCGATGTACTTGTTCCGCAGCGCGACATCCATGCTCGGATTTCCCACGAGCGGGATGTGGTAGCGCATGCACGGGTACTCGACTTGTGCCGGGCATGTGGTCGGCTCGGCAGGCGGCGGATCCGGCGGCGGGGGACACGAACTGGGAAGCCCCGACCCGTCCGACCCGCACGCCCCCATCATCTCCGCCCCACCGATGCTCAGCACCAACACGCCCAGCGCGACCGCCCATCTCATCATCGCTTTCATGACATCCCTCCACATTACGTTGTCGAATGATCCTCAGAAAACCCTTGAAACGCAGCTCCCTGTAACGTTCGTTGCCATGCCGGGTGCGGGAGCAGGTGCGGCCGGCAACCGAGGGGCAGGCGCCGCCAGACGAAGCTCACTGGCTCACGGGGCTTCAACTCGTGTGACGGCCAAGCGCTCTATCGTCCGGGCCCTTCGCCCGCGCGCTTCAGGGCCTCGGCTTCTCGCCGCAACTGCGCGCGCACCTCGCGGAGCTGCTCGTGATGGACGCGCTTCAAGACCTCGAGCGCGGCGTCGGGCGCCGGGGGCTTGCCCCGGAGGAGCGCGCGGGCGTCACGGATCGCTTGCCACTCCGCCTCTAAATTTTCCGGAGCCGCGCTCGGAACTGTCGCCCGAGACGCCAAGGGGTCTGTCGAGGTGGTTACCGGAAGATCGGCGACCAGCGGTGCTTCTGCGACCGGTTCGCGCCGCGCGCTCGGCGGGGTCTCGGCGTTCGGCGCCGCCGCCACCGTAGGAGAAACCGGCGGCACCTCGACGACCGACACACGCGCTTCCGGCTCTCGCTGGGCCACGAGCACCAGCGCCGCGCCCGCGATCATGCCTCCGAGCCAGGAGACCGCATGGGCGGCAAAGCGCCGCCAACGGCGATCGCGAGGTTCCAACCGCGCGCGTGTCTCTTCGAGCCGCGCCGCGACGGCCCGCTCCACCTCGGCCGGCGCGGGTGGGATGGCGCGATCGGCTTCCAGCAGTGCCCCGAGCGCGAAGGGGACCATGCCCGGCCGGCGGAGCTGCTCGTCCCGATTCCAGCGGGCGCAGGCCTTTTCGAGCGCTGCCCGCCCGCGCGCATAACGATCGTAGGCAGTCGAGAGCGGAATCCCATGGAGCTGGGCGATGTCTTGAAAGTCGAGGTCATCGAGATCGCGGGCGAGGACGACTGCGCGCTGATCGAAGGGGACTTTGCTGAACAGCACCTCGACCAAGAATTCGCCCTGCTCGGCGTGCGCTTCCGGATCACGGCCGGTGGACGCGGGCGCGCTCGACTCCGGCAAGAAGTCGAGCGACTGCGGCTCTTCCGCGTGCTTGCGGCGGTAGTTGCGGGCGACGTTCACCACGAAGCCGTGGAGCCAAGGGGCGAGCGGGCCGCGTCTCGGGTCGTACTCGTGGCGCTTGGTGTAGGCCGCTGCAAGAACCTGGTGGGCCAGGTCGGCTCGGTCGCGGGCCGGCACGCCGAGCCTCTTCAGCCTGAGCCAGACATAGGCGATCGCCTCCTTGTACAGGGCTTGCTCGGTGCTGCGGCGCAAGAGCTTGTCGGCGAGTGTCGTCACATCTTGCTTTTGTCGGCGGGGGCTCGCCCTTCCAAGAAAATCGACGGGCTCACAAAACAAATTTTTCGGCGCCCCCGCCCCGCGGGGTGGGATAGCGTTGTCGGTGTGAGGAGAGGGTACGCCGGGTTGCTCGTGGTGGTGCTGCCGCTCGCGGCGTCGGGGTGCCCGGGCTGGACGGTGTACCTCGGAGGCTACTGCCCGGAGGACGGCGCGGGGGATGCGCCGCTGCTCTGCCGCCGGCCCGACGCGGGCGCCCCCGATGACAACGGATGCCGTGGAGGAGAGTGCGTCGGGCTGCCTGCCGGATGGTTCGGGCCCACCTGGCTCTGGTCCGGGCCGGAGGAGCAGGCGCCCGCCTGCGACGGCGACGCCTACTACGAGGGCCGTGCCGACTTCGTGGGGGGAGGTGCGTGCGAGGTCTGCACCTGCCTCCCGCCGGAGGGATCGTGCGCGCTGCCGTCGGAGCTGACGGTGAGCACCAAGGCGTGCAACATCCCAGGTGGATCGAGCGCTTCGTTCGACGCTCCGGCCGGATGGGAAGGGGCATGCGACAGCGCGACCCAGGTGCCGGCGGGGGTCGCCCACTCGCTGACCGTCGGCCCCATCAAGATGACGGAGACGGCATGCATGCCCGGGGTGCCCCTCCCGGCCAAGGTGATCCCGGCGAACGGGACGACCTTCGGGCGCGCATGCCACGGTCAAGGATGGTCGATTTGCGGGGACGCGCTGAACTCCGCGTGCATCCCGGAGGATGCTCCCCGGCCGGCTGGGTTCTCCTTGTGCCTCTTCCAGTATGGGGACAGCGACTGCCCGACGAATGTCAGCCCCAGCTTCTCCGAGAAGCATGTTTTCTACGACCGGGCCGAGGAGAGCTGCACCGACTGCGGCTGCGGGCCCCCTCAAGGAAGCGTCTGCACGGCGACGCTCTCCGTTTATAAGGAGGGCCTCTGCGCCGGATCGCCCTTCCTCCAGCAGCTTCCAATCAGCTCGGACGGCCCAACCTGCGTCGACATCCAGCCGCCCGGGCAGGCCATGGGAAGCAAGTCGGCCTCGCCGCCCATCTACCTCCCCGGGGCTTGTATGCCCGAGGGAGGCCAGGGAAACGGGCAGATTGTGCCGGTGAAACCGGCCACCCTGTGCTGTCGCCCGTGATATGGAACGCCATGCGCTTCCGCGCGATCGGCCTCCTTATCGCCTTCTGGGCCGGCGCTAGCCTCGCGGCCTGCAGCACGCCCCCCTCCACCTCGACCAGCAGCTCCACGGGGACCACCGGAACCGGCGGCGCTCCCAACTGCGACGGGCTCTGGTTCGTCTCAGGATCCGACGGCGGGCACCCCTGCGAGATCTGCATGCACGAAAAGTGCTGCGCCGAGTGGGCAGCATGCGGCGAGGAACACTGCCTGGAATGCGCTTCCGGAGGCGGCGATCCCTGCTGCAATGCCCCGTGCGCGGACGTGGATCTGGAGTGGCACGCGGCACGGCGCTGCGCGAGCGAGAAGTGCGGGGACACTTGCTTCCCGACCTGCGTCCCCGGCTTCTGTCCCGACGGCGGCGACGGCGGCTGACCGCACCTCCCTCACCAGCGCGCGACCGCGCCGAGCCCGACGTCGCCCGTCAAGCGCGGCATCGCCCACACCGCCCGCGGGCCGAGCACGAACGTGCCGCCCAGCACCTGGCCCATCAAATCGCCAGAAAGCCGGAGCCCCAGGTGCGGCGTCACGGGGGTCAGCCACACCTCTCCACCGAGGCGACCTCCCACGGCGACGAGGGGCGCTCCGGTGCTACCCGCGCCGGGCACACCCTCCGCCTCGCCCCAGATCTCTCCCGCCTGCGCCACCGCGCACCCGAAGAGCCCCCACTCTTTCCTCGACCAGTGACCGCAAGGAACGACGCCGCCCATGATCCGGAACGTCGAGAGCCGCGCACCGCCGACCTCGGCGCTCGCAGGTGGATCCCATCGCAGCTCCGCCGACACCGAGAGCGCCGACCAGCGGATCCCTGCGTCGCCTGACAATCCACCGGCCGGCCGCGGCGCGATGCCGAGCCCGAGCCGGGAGCCGAGCCCTGCCTGGAAGGAGACCGCTCGTTCTTCGGGAGGAGGTTGCGCCTGCGGCGGCGCCTCCGGCAACCGGGCCGGCGCCGGCGACGGAGGAGGCGGCGCGACCACCGGCTCGATCGGATCGAGCAGCTCGGCCACCACCACGGCCGCCGCCTGCACCACGTCCAGGCAGCGCGCGAGCGGCGTGATCGATCGATGCGCGAGCACCTCGCCGGTCTCTCCGTAGAGATCGACCGTGGCCTCGTAGAGGCGATCCTTCGCGCGGCGCTCGATCTCGATGCGCAGCCGCGCCGGTGCCGCCGGTACGAGCAAGTCCCGATCGGCCTGCGCGCGCACGGACATGCGGAACACCTGCTCCGCCGGACACCCCTGCGTGCCGGGCGCGAGCACATACGCGAGCCGGGCCGTGCGCGGCCGCGCCGGACCGGCCTGTGCGCCGCCCGCGATGACGATCGAGAGCGCCGCCGCGCCCAGGAACGCGCAGGCCTGCCCGGCAACCCGCCTCGGAGCCCGCTCTCGGTCCTCGCAATGACCCCTCGCGATCATCCCGGGCCACCCTATCACGACCGGCCGGATCGGCGCGTGTTGCGCCGCCACCCGGCGCTCCGCGCGGACAGCTCACCGGAAATGCCCCCGGAAGGTCCATCGACGCTCGTCACCCTTCGGCGACACACACCCGAAAGCACCGCCGAGCTGCCCCACGGCTTCTCCCGCGTGACCAGGCCACCCCCTCCCACCTCGACGCACCTTCCCCCGCGGAGCGGCGCCTCGGGTCGACCAGCGAGGACGCCGCTTCCTCTCGATGCCGGAGAGCCCGCGGCGCCTCGATGCACCTTCCCCCGCGAGCGCCGGAGAGCCCGCGGCGCCTCGACGCACCTTCCCCCGCGGCCCGGGGAGAGAGCCTGGACGCCTCGCCCGTCACCCTGCATGGGGCGAAGCTGTCTCGCGGCGCGCCTCGTCGTGCGCCCCCTCGGCCGCGACGGACCGACCCTCCCTTCTCCGCCACCATCGCCGCGATCCGACCTCCGCTCGTCGCGCGCCGGCCGTGCTTCCCAGCCACCCGCCGGAACAGCGGTCGAGCGCCGGCGATGCTTCCCGGCGCATGCGCCGCAGCTCACGCGCCAATTTCGAAAAAAAACTGAGCACACGGTTGAACATGCTCGCCGGAGGCCCGTCTGTCTGGGCATGCCCGCACCCATCATTGCCCAAGACACCTCCCTGGCCACCGTGCTGGAGGAGATCACCACCACCCTCGCTCGCCTCCAGGCGAACCCGCTCACACCCGGCCTCGCGGCTGACTTCGTCCTCCTCAAGGGGACGTGGGCCAAGGTCAACGCCCAGGAGATCGAGCTTCGCACCGCCGTCGTCGGCGCCACGGCCGAAATCGCCGCGGCCGACGACATGCTCGATCCGATCGTCGGCGAGCTCGCCGCCGCGCTCCTCTTGATCACCAAGAACGATCGCAAGGACCCTCTCTACCAGCTCTACTTCGGCCAGAAGCGTCCGAGCGATCTGCGGCGTCCGGTGCTCGGCGAGGAGCTTGCGATCATGCGCGGATTCGTCCCCTCACTGCTGGCCTCTCCCTTCGCGACGCTCACCGCGATCGGCAACAAGCTCTCCGCGGTCGTCGCCCTCGCCGATCAGGCGACCGACAAGCTCGCCGTCGCGGAGCAGGAGAACCGCGACTTCCGCGCCGTCGGCGCGCGCAAGGCCTTCATCGATCAGCTCAACGCGCTCCGCAAGGCAACGTACGGCAAGCTCTCGGAGATGCCCCACACGCTGCCCGAGGAGCACCTCCCGGTCACGTTCGCGGAGCAGTTCTTCCGGCACGACCGTTCGCGGAGCAATGGGAGCGGCAAGCCGCCGACCCTCGACGATCTCGAAGCGATGCTCGAGGCCAAGCAGGCCGAAGTCGCCGCGCTGGAAGAGGAGATCAAGAAGGCGCAGGCGAAGGAGGCCGCCGAGGAAGCCGCCAAGGTGAAGGCGCAGATCGACGCCGACAAGGCTGCGCTGGAGGCGGCGGAGAAGGAAGCCGCGGAGGCCGCCGCCAAGATCCAGGCGCTCAAGAACAAGCTCGCCCAGCCGAGCTGATCAGGGAGGGCCCGGGGCCAAGGATGGTCTCGGGCCCATCCCCGTCCCCATCCCCATCCCTATCCCCATCCCCATCCCTATCCCCTTCCCCATCGCTATCCCTATCCCCTTCCCCATCCCTCTCCCTGCGCTTCCTTCGCGGCGGCGAAGTTGCCGGATCGGCGACGGCGACGGCGACGGCAACGGCAACGGCAACGGCAACGGGGGAGTGGTTGCTGATGCGGATGGTCGTTTGAGATCAAACCTCTGGTAGCAGCGCGAGGAGCGCGCGGGCGGCGGCGCGCTTGTCGGTGACGAGCACGGCGCGGACGAGCCTCGGCTCGCCGAGCAGCGCCTGGCCGAGCGCGTCGCCGTCGATCGCGAGGCGGCAGCCGAGGAGGCGATCGGCGTGGCGCAGGAGCAGCGCCTCGGCGTCGCGGTAGAAGCGGGTGCTCCCGTCGTTCGCGAGGAAGAGCAACCGGGAGGCGCGAGGGCTCGGCGCCGCGGCGGGGGCCTTCCTCCGGAGGGCGTCGAGGCCCTTCTGCTCGATGGCGAGCGCGCTCTCGGCCCCCTCGAGGCCCTGGCATGCGTCTCCCTCGGCGAGCGCCTCGGCGAGCGCCGCACGGAGCGCCTCGTTGAACGCCGCCTCGGGCACGAGCGCGCGGCCTTGCTCCCAGAGCGGCCGCGCGCTCGCCTCGAGCCTGGCGGCGAGCGCGTCATGGCGGGGATCGGCGACCACGTCCTTCGGGAGCTTGAGCATCGCGGTGAGGTCTCTCAGTAGCCCCAGACGTACTCGGCGCGCACGAAGCCGCCGAGGGCGTGGGCGAGCGGCTGGCCGGAGATCAGCATCTGGTAGCGGCCGCCCGCGCCGATCGAGAAGCTGCGGCTCAGGTTGTAGTCGAGGCCGAAGGGCACGGCGAGATCGAAGCGGAGATCGTGGCACGGCGTCGAGGTGCCCGCGCCGCATGCGGCGCCGAGATCGATGATGTCGGCGGCGCCCGCGACGAGGCCGACGTAGGGGACCCACTGGAGCACGTCGAAGACGTAGCCGACGCCGACGCCGCCTCGCGTGAAGAGCGCGCCGTCCTGGGCCGCGCTCTCGATCTTGCCGGCGCTGGTCGTCACCGCGGCGCGATCGAAGTGGCCGCTCACGTCGGCCTCGATCATCAGGTTGAAGGCGTCGGTGAGGCCGTAGGTGAGGTGGAGCCCGCCGCCGAGGCCGTGGCGCGTCGGCAGGTCGCTCATCAGGGCGACGTAGCCGAGGCTCGCGCCGAAGTGCCACTGCTTCTCGTAGGCCCCGGCGCGCGCCGGGCAGAGGACGAAGGCGAGGGCGGCGAGCAGCGCGAGCAGCGGCCTCGCGAGGGCGCGGCGGGTTCGGAGGGAGAGCGTGGTCCGGGGAGAGGGCATGCGCGGTCGGGAGGGTGGGACGTCCGGGAGAGTACACGCCGGCGCGGGAGCGCGGCGAGATCGGAGGGGGAACGAGGATCGAACGAGGACCGAGGGCGGAGCCTTACGGCGCGGACAGCGCGATCACAGGCCGAGGAAGCGGGCGATCTCCGCGCGCGCCGGGTCGGCGGCGACGGCGGCGAGGGTGGCGCGCCGCGCGGCCCAGCGGGCGGCGGCCGGGGCGTCGCCGCGGATCCGCGCGGACTCGGCGCGGGCCCAGGCGTACGTGCGGAGCGGGACGCGCCCGGCGTCGACGATGGAGAACGCGTCGAGCCAGAGCTCGACGTCGCCCTCGTCGGGGTGGAGCAGGCCGGCGGCGAGCGTGAGGTACACGGCGAGGGCCGGGGGCGCGTCGCCGCGGTGGGCGATCGCCGCGTAGCGCAGGGCGCGGCGATCTTCGGGCGAGGCGGCGAGGGCGCGCGACCAGAAGCCGAGCGCCTCGTCGATGAGGCGAGGGCCCTCGGCCTCGGGGCTGAGCCACGACTGCGCGGTGCCGGCGACGCCCACCCACGGCCAGGTGCGCGCGCCCGGCGGCGCGGGAGAGGCGCCCGGGCGGAGCGGCGAGGCCGGCGGGCGGGCCAGCGCGACCCGCGCCCAGCGCGCGTGCAGCACGAGCGATCGCCGGCCGGACGCGGTCGCGGCGTCGTCGGCCTCCCGCGGCGCGCGCGGCCTCGGCGCGCTTGCCGAGCGCGGCGAGCAGCTTCGGCGCGCTCGATCCGCAGCGCGGCGGTGATGCCGGGGCCCTCCGTGCCGGCGGGCGGCGCGGAGGCGAAGCGCTCCACCTCGGCGAGCGCGCGCGCATGCTGCCCCGCGACGTGCAGCGCGTTCGCCCGGGCGAGGGCGGCGCCCGCGGCCCCCGAGAGCGCGCCCTCGCCGGCCGCAGAGAGCGCGCCGAGCGCGAGGTCCGCGTCGCCCGCGGAGGCGTAGCGCTGCGCCGCGTAGGTCGACGCGGCGGTCGCGGCGGCGCGCAGCGCGGCCACGTCGATCGCGTCGAGCCCCGGCTCCGCCGCGAGCTTGCGGAGCCGCGCGGCGCCCTCTTCGAGCGCGGGGCCCTCGACCTGCGCGGAGAGCCCCCGCGGCCCCGGGCAGCGCTCGACGCGCGGCGCGGAGAGGCCGTCGTCGAGGCAGCGCTCGTCGAGCCAGTCGATCGCGGTGAGCGCGGGCGGGACGAGCACCGGCGGCTCCTCGGCGTCGGTCATCGGCTTCGCCAGCTCGGCCGCGCTCTTCGGCTCGAGCTCGTAGCCGGAGGCGAGCAGGAGCGCGAGGAGCCGCGCGCGCGCCCCCGGAGAGCGCGGCTGGCCAAGCGTCGTGATCAGCGCGAGGGAAGCGTCGCGCCGCTCGGAGGGCTCCGCGCCGCCGCCTCCGCCCCGGGTCGCGGCGCGCAGGCGCAGCGCGGCGCGCACCTCCTCGGCGTCGGCCTGCCCGGCGTCCGCGCGGGCGGGGCGGGGCGCGGGCGCGACGCCCCCGCGCAGCGCGCATGCGACCATCACCGCGCGCACCTCGCCCCAGTTGCGCGACCACGACTCGTGCTTGTGCTCGGCGCGCTCGTCCTGCACGAGCGGGAAGAGCTTGGCTCCGCGCGCGGCGTCGGTGGAGTCGCCGAGGCAGAGCGCGGCGGCGACCTCGGTGCGGAGGTCCTCGTCGCGCGGATCGAAATCGGCGTAGCGGCGGGCGATGGTGAGCGCGCGGGGGATGTCGCCCTCCATCAGCGCGGCGTCGAGCGCGCGCTTGCGCTGGTTCCACTCGTCCCAGCGATCGAAGTGCGCGAGCAAGGTCTGCCGATCGCCGTAGAGCGCGGCGGCCCGGCCGAGGTTGGGCGCGCCCACCGCGCGGCCGAGCTCCTCGAGCGCCAGGCGCTGCGAGCCGCGCCGGAGCGTCTCCGCCGACACGTCGAGGGCCGCGGCCGCGGCCGGCAGCGCGCGCGGATCGGGCTTGCCGACCAGGGCGTCGGCGTACGCCATCACGGCGGCCCGCGCGCTCAGCTCCTCGGCCCGGTAGCGGGCGGGCGTCGCCGTCCAGGGCACGCGGGAGGGCAGGACGAACCACGGGATCTCCCGCCGGCAGTCGGGCAAGGCCTCGCTTCGGGCCTCTTCGTAGGCCGCGATGCACGCGCGGGCCCGCGTCGTCCCCACGTCGAGCTCGATGATCGGCACGAGCGCCACCGCGATCGCGAGGAGCGCCGCGACGGCGCCGAGCACCCGGCTCCAGCGCCGGCGACGCGAGGGCAGCGCGGGGATCGCGGTCGATTCCGTCGAGGGCGAGACGAGCTCTCTCACGGGACGCTCTCTATCTCAACCCGGCGCAGGAAGGGATGTCTCCTACGCGCCTTTGGCCCACGGCGTCCCGCAGTCCGAGAGCTCCAGGTCGAGCCCGCAGTCCACACAGGTGAGCTGGGGCCGGGCCGGCGCGGGCGAGAGGAAGGGGTTGTGCCGGGTCGGGCGCCGGGCGCGGGGGCGGGCCTCTCCGCCGCAGCGCGGGCACCGCCCCACCTTGAGCGGATCGGTCGGCGGGGGCTCGCTCATGCGCTCGGCCGCGGCCGAAGCTCGAGCGGGAGCCGAGGCCTCGCGCGGGGAGGAGGGAGACGGTTCGTCCTGGTTCTCGTCGCTCGACACGCAGATCGAGCCTGCCACGGCGCCGGCCGTCACGCGAAGAGTTTTGCGCGATCGGCCGCCGGGATCGCGCCGAGCAGCGCCCCTTCGAGGTCGTCCACGGCGGAGAGGTCCAGAACCCCGTCCACCTCGTACGCGAGCCCCTGCGCGAGCCGGGGCGCGGCCCCGAGCGCGACCTCCCGCACCGAGGACGATCGGCCCCCGAGCGCCTCGATCGAGCTGACCCCGTGCTCGCGGATCCCACAGGGGACGATCAGCCCGAAGGAGGCGAGATCCACGCAGAGGTTCAGGGCGAAGCCGTGCATGGTCACGAAGCGGGAGAGGCGCACGCCGATCGCCCCGATCTTGACCAGATCGGTCGCCCAGGGCGCGCCCGCCCATTGTCCGGGCGCCGCCCGATCGGCCCAGACGCCGATCATCCCGTCGACCACCCCGGCCTCCACGTGGTGATCGCGGGCGATCAGGATCATCACCTCGGCGAGGGACCGCACGTAGCGGCGGACGTCGCAGCGATCCGGCTTGAGATCGAGGATCGGGTAGCCCACGAGCTGCCCCGGCCCGTGGAACGTCACGTCGCCGCCGCGGCCGGTCTCCACGCGATCGACCCCGCGGGCCCGCAGCACCTCCTCGCTGAAGAGCACGTTGCCCGGCTCGGCCGCGCGCCCCAGCGTGACCACGGGATCGTGCTCGACGAGCAAGATCATGTCGCCGATCAGGCCCTCGCTCCGCGCGGTCACGAGCGCCTGCTGGAGCGCATGCACGGGCGCGTAGCGCCTCCGCCCGAGGAAGACCGCGCGCGCGCGCCGATCGCCCGCCTCGCCCACCACGTCAGTCCGGGACCTTCTTGCCCGCCGCGCGCTGCTCGTCCCGCAGGCCCTCGATGCCCGCCGTGAAGATCGAGGCCACGTCGGGGTCGAACTGCGATCCGCGGCAGCGCTCGATCTCGGTGACGGCCACGTCGTGCGGCAGCGCCCGGCGGTACGATCGATCGCTGGTCATCGCGTCGTAGGTGTCGGCGACAGAGATGATCCGGGCGATGAGGGGGATCTCGTTGCCCTTCATCCGCAGCGGGTAGCCGCGCCCGTCCCAGCGCTCGTGGTGGAGGTGCACGCCGGGGATGAGCGGGTGGAGGAACTTGATCGGGTCGAGGATGTCGCGGCCGTAGATCGGGTGCTTCTTGAAGACCTCGTACTCGTCGCTCGTGAGCTTGCCCGGCTTGTTGAGGTTGAGCACGCAGCCGATCTTGCCGATGTCGTGCATGAGCGCGCTCTGGCGGACGATCTCCACCTCGGCCGGGGAGAGGCCGATCCGCTGGGCGAGGTAGGTCGCGTAGGAGGCGACGCGATCGGAGTGGCCGGCGGTGTAGCGATCCATCTTGTCGATGGCCTTGGCGAGGCCCTGGATCGTCTGCTGGAAGGTGGCCTGGAGGTCCTCGTAGAGGCGGGCGTTCTCGATCGCCGCGGCCGCGCGGGAGGCGACGATGCTGAGCAGCTTGCGCTGCCTCGTCGAAGCGCTTGCCTATCGTGAAGGAGCAGAGGGCGATGAAGCCTATGGTGCGCTGCTTGATGCGCAGCGGGACGGCCATCAGCGAGGCGAGCGGCAGGCTCGGCGCCCTTCGGCGAAGAAGCGCAGGCCCGTCTCGCCGTGCTCGAGCAGGAGCGGGTCCGGCGCGAGGTGGGCGATCATCTTGTGCGGGTCGATGCGGCCCACGCCCGCGCCCTCGGGGAGGCTCGGGCCCACGATGCGCTGGCGCTCGAAATGGGCGCCCTCGCCGTCGTCGAGCCACGTGGAGAGCAGATCGGCGCGGACCTCGTGCAGGCAGGTGTCGGCCACCGTCTCCAGCACCTGATCGAGCGAGAGGCTCTTCGAGATGGCCTCGCTCACCTTGTAGAGCGAGACGGCCTCGCGCAGGCGGAGGTTCTCCGCGGCCATGCGCTGCTTCTCGATGCCCCGATGCACGACGTGGACCACCTCGTCGAGCTTGAAGGGCTTGAGCACGTAGTCGTAGGCGCCGCGCTTCATGGCGTCGATCGCCGTCTCGACCGTGCCGAAGCCGGTCATGATCACGGTGAGCGCGTCGGGCGCCGTCTTGCCGATCTCCTCGAGCAGCGCGATCCCGCCCATCTTGGGCATCTTGAGGTCGCTCAGCACGAGGTCGAAATGGCCGCGCGAGAGCTCGCCGAGGGCGCTCGTCCCGTCCTCGGCGGTGCGGACGACGTAGCCCTCCATACCGAGGAAGTCCGCGAGCATGTCGCGGATCACCTTCTCATCGTCGACGACCAGGATGCGGGGGCGGTCTTCCGCGGGGGGAGACATCTCCGGGCAGCCTAGCAGAGGACGGCGCTCCGCCGCAGATCGGATCTCGGCCCCACGCCGGCCGACGCCCCGCGGGAAGCCTCAATCGTCGTCGTCGGAGACGATCGCCCGGCGGATGGTCCTCGGGGACTCGTCGAGATCCGGGACGCGGACGCGCTCCGAGTCGGCCATGGGCGCGATGGAGATCCGGGTCGAGTCGACCGAGGGGGGCTCGTCGAGCGGGCTCTTGGCGTGGAGCGCGTGGCCCCGGGTGCTCGGGGGCAGATCGCTGATGCTGAAGGGGCCCCGGCTGCTCGGCACGCTCGAGTCGCGGGAGGTGGACTGCGGCCCGTCGTCGCTGAACGCCGGCGGGATCGACGAGGTGCGCGCGTCGCCGAGGGCGTGCTTCTGCTCCAGGAAGCGGAGCACCGAGCCGCCGGTGGCGCGCTCGATCGCCGAGCGCAGATCGCCCGGGAGGGTGGACTCGATCAGCAGGCGAGCGCCCGTGCGCGGGTGGGTCACCTCGATGCGCACGAGGTGGAGGAACGATCGATCGAGGCCGTGCTTCTCCTCGAAGTAGCGGTTCGTGGGCAGGTGCCCGTAGCGCTCGTCGCCGATGACCGGGTGCCCGATCGCCGCCAGGTGCCGGCGGATCTGGTGGGTGCGCCCGCCGTCGGGGATGACGCGGAGGATGGAGTGGCCCGAGGCGATGGCGAGGCGGCGGTAGCGCGTGCGGGCCGTGTACGACCGGCCGGCCTCGCGGAGATCGCGGGTGATCGCGCCCTTCGCGGGCGTCACGCCCTTGGCGGCGGCGAGGTAGATGAGGCGCCCGTTGTTGACGAGGGCCTGCGACCAGAGCTGGAAGGCCTCCTCGTTGCGGGCGAGCATGCACAGGCCGCTCGTGCCCGCGTCGAGGCGGTGCACCGGCTCGAGGCGCGACTCGGCCGCCGCGGGCAGGCGCGCGCAGCGGGTGATGAGGGAGCTGCCGTACTGGCCCTCGTCGGGCTTGACCGCCTCGTGCGGGCCCTTGTCGACCACGAGGATGTCCTCGTCGTCGTAGAGGATGCGCGGGACGGGCGGGGGCGCGCGGCGCAGCACGCACACCGTCTCGACCTCCTCCGTGAGCGGGATCATGTCGAAGGGGACGAGCTCGCTCGCCGTGTAGCCGAGCCGGCTCAGGTGATCGAGGTCGCGGGCGAGCGTGTCCGGATCGCAGGAGACGTAGATGATGAGCGGCGCGCCGAGCAGCGCCACCGCCTCGCGCGCCGCCGGGGAGACGCCGCGGCGGGGGGGGTTCATCACGACCGCGTCGAAGACCTCGCCGGCCTCGACCAGCGCCGCGGCCACCTCGGCCACGTCGCCGGTGCGCACCTCGAGGTCCTTGATCTGCTGCGCTTCTGCGGCGGCGCGCGCGTTGTTGGCCGCGGGGGCGAAGGACTCGACCATCACCACCGCGTTGTGCGCGCCGGCGAGCGCGATCGAGATCGCCCCCGATCCGCCGTAGAGATCGAGCACGCGGGCGCGCTCGGGCGGGATCATCGCCTGCGGGCCCTCGAGATCGAGCGACCCGATCTCGCGGATGATCATCTGGTGGACGCGGGCGGCCTGCTCGCGGTGCGCCTGCACGAAGGAGCCGAACGAGGCGAGGTGGAACGTCGATCCGATGCGGTCCTGGGCGCGCGTGGCGCCGTCGAGCGGGAGCGTGTCGGGGCCGAGGATCTGCGGGGCGTCGGCGTCGTGGAAGTTCGCGGCGATGCCCACCACGCGCGGCAGGTACGGGCGCAGCGCGCGCGCGGCCTCCTTCAGCTCCTCGCGGCTCGGCGAGCGATCGCGCTGCAGCACGAAGGTGCAGAGCACGCCGATCCGCGCGGCGTCGCGCCGCGACGGCGGGCCGGGCGGATCGCTCGCGCCGTCCTTGTTGCCGTCGGCCGGATCGGGGCGCTCAGGTCCAAGGAAGGGCGAGGGCGTGGCCAGGTGCACCTCGCGCAGATCGAGGGCGCGGAGCACGCCGCCGCCGAAGGGGTTGTACGGGAGCAGCAGCGCCTTGGCCTCGGGCGGCGGCGAGGCGACGAGCCCGCGCAGGACGAGCGCCACTTCGGCCAGCGCCGGCGCGAGCACGCGGCAGTTCGGGATGTCGACGACCTCGTGGTTGCCCGCGCGCGCATACAGGCCGATCCGCCCCTCGGGCGAGACGATCAGCTTGGCGCGGCCGCGGTAGCCGACCATCGGCTCCGCCGGGGTGACCGGGCGGGTGTAGAGCAGCTCGAGCGCCGGGTAGTGCGAGGCCGCGGTGACCACGCGCGCCCGCTTCGTCTGGAGCTGCTGCGCGTAGTCGAGGTGGATCAGCGGGCAGCCCGCGCACTCCACGGCATGGTCGCAGCTCACGACGGCGCTCGGGATCTCTCCTGCGCGCAGCGTGCGCCCCATGGGGGTCGAAAATCGTCCGCTCGAGCTCGCTGGCCCGCCCCGGTGAGAGGTAGGACCGTCGGTGCTTCCACCCGAAGGCATGGTCGCAGCTTACAGGCCCTCCCGGCGTCCCCCTAGCGTGAAGTCCATCGGGAGGCGCACTTTTCTCCGGGCACCGGACGCGAGGGCGCGCCCGGAGCCCGTCGGGCAGCGACGGAAGCCCCGCCGGGAGGCCCTGGAAATGTCTTACCTTTCCCCCACCCGCGTGCGTTCGCGCCCATCCTCGGCGCTTTGCCGTGCGAGGCGGTCATGCGCTGCGTATGATCCGCCCATCGTCGCTCGCTCGCCGCGCCGCAGGGTCCGCCTCACCCCCACGCTCCTGGGCGTCCTGCTCGGCGGCGCCCTCGGGCTCGGCGCGCCGGCCGCCGTCGCGGGCCCGGGCGACACCGCGGGCCAGAAGGGGCAGTTCTTCGCGCGCAAAGGCAACTGCGAGAAGGCCGTCCCGCTGCTCGAAGAGGCCGAGCTCGCCCGCCACCGCCCGAGCTTCGCCGTCCCCCTCGCCGATTGCTACCTGGTGCTCGGCGAGATCGTCCAGGCGAGCGAGCTCTACGACACCGTGGCCGCGGACAAACCCGAGCGCTTCTGGGTCGGCACCGATTACAACGCGCAGAAGACCGCCAAGAAGAAGGCCGCCGAGGTGGGCGCCCGCCTGCCCACGGTGCGCTTCGAGAGCGCGGAGCGTTACACCGATCTCGAGGTCGAGCTCGGCGGCAAGGTGCTCTCCGATCCGACCGCGCCGAAGAAGGTCGCGCCCGACGCGTCGATCCCCCTCGTGGTGCGCGCCAAGGGGAGAAAAGAGCTGCGCGACAAGCTCGTCCTCAACGAGGGCGAGCACCGCACGGTGAAGCTGCGCCTCGAGCCGCTGACCCCGCCCGCCAAGCCCGCCGGCCCCTCCGCGGGCACGTGGATCGGCGCGCGCTACCGCGGCGTGATCATCCCCCGCTTCGTGATGAACATCGCCGCCGACGGCGGGCGCTTCCTGATCGTCCCCGGCGCCGCCGCCACCCTGACCATCCCCTCCGGCGACATCGACCTGATGATCTCGCTCGGCTACCTGAGCTACCGGATGGGCGACACGCCCTTCAAGCCGAAGGACCGCCCCGACACCGAGTGGGAGATCATCTCGAGCGATCTGCAGGCGCTCACCGCGACGCTCGATCTGCTCTGGACCATCCCCATCGATCGAGGCGGGCACTTCTCCTTCCGCATCGGCGGCGGCGTGGGCATCGGCTACACCTTCCTCGGCGATCTCTACCGGACCCAGGCCTACCCCGCCGATTTCAAGCCGGGCGACCCGTACACCTACCTGAAGTGCGAAGGCCCGAACAACCCGCGCGGCTCGTACCGTTACTGCAACACGCTCGACAAGGACGCCACGCACTATGGCGGCTACACCGAGCCGAGCTGGTTCGCCCGCGGCATCCGCCCGCTGATCTTCCCCTGGCTGACGCTCCCGGAGCTCGGCTTCACCTACAAGCCCGTCCCCCAGGTCGCGATCGACATCGAGGGCGGCGTGACGCTCTCCGGCTTCCTCACCGGGCTCGGCTTGCGCGTCGCCCTTTGAGCCCGCCCCGCACGCGCATCGCGAGGGCGAGCGCGGCGATCGAGAGGAGCACGGGCGCCGCGGGATCGGGGCGATCGCTCACGGGAGAGAAGGCGCAGCGGCCCTCGGTCTGGAGGCCGTCGCAGTCCGGGGAGAAGCCGTGGCGGGGCAGGCCGTCGCAGGTGCCGCTCGCCTTGCGCCCGGGCGGGTAGGTGTCGCAGATGCCGGCGATGTCGTCGTCGGTGAGGTCGCGCAGATCGATGGAGCCGTTGTCGTAGCTCGGGAACATCGTCGCGCCGGCCGCGGAGCTGTGGGACAGGCCGAGGAAGTGCCCGGCCTCGTGGGTGACCACGCTCAGGAGATCGACGTCGACCATCGCGTCGCCGGTGGTGAAGTGGTTCTGCGCCTCGTTGATCTCCATGTCGGCGTCGAAGATGTCCCCCTTCTCGACGTCGTAGGTGACCGTGGTGAGGGCGATGGTGTCGGTGGTGCCGTCGCTCCCGTCGTCCATGTGCGGCCACATGAGGGTGCGGAACATCACGACGTTGGCGTTGCCCGCGTGCTGGTTGTACTCGACGCGATCGCAGGCCACCTCGCCGAAGTCGAGGACGTCGATGCTCGGCGCGCCGCCCTCGCAGCCGGCCTTCTTCCAGGTCTTGAAGGCCGCGAGCATGGTGCTGCGGACGTCCTTCAGCGCGACGTCGCGCGAGCCGTCCTGCTGGAGCGAGAACGACACGCAGGGCTTGCGCCACTGGAGCGGCGTGCCGCAGTCGTCGGGCTCGGCGGGCGTGCAGACCTTGCCATGGACCTTCGCCCCGTCGACAGCGCACACCGAGGTGCGGCAGTACGCCGAAGCCCCCCGAGGTCCAGAGAGCATCGCCGCGCCGAAGGTGAGCACAGCAAACAAACCTTTGGAGCCGCGCGCGCGAGCAAGCGGACCAGAACCGCGCGCGTGAGCAAGCGGACCAGAGCCGCGCGCGCAAGCAAGCGGACCAGAGCCGCGCGCGTGAGCAAGCGGACGAGGCACGCGGCGATCGTATCACGCCCGGCGGGGCGCGCGCTCAGCCGAGCTCTACCGGCGCGCCCAGCTTGCGGGAGATGACGGCCCCGAGGGTGCGGCGGAGATCATCGCCGTTCTTCGACGCGACCCACCGCGACGAGGCGCGCGCGAAGTCGAAGTGCCAGGCCGAGCGCTCGGCGGCCATCCAGATCTGCCGGGCGGCGCGGTGGCTGTTGACGATGTACTTCACCCCGTCGGAAAAACTGAGCGTGAGGACACCCATCGACAGGTCGACCTCGAGCCCGTCCAGATCCCCGAGGGCGCGGTCGAGCGCGCGGAGCTCCAGATCGGCGAGCTTTTCGAACTCCTGCTCGGAGAGGGCTTCGTTCTCCATGGTACGAGCGACCTAGCAAAGCGGCCGCGGGGAGCAAACCTATTCGTGCCTAATCTTGCGGGGCGCGCAGGTGCTTCACCATGGTGATCTGGTTGCCCCGCTCGTTGTGCTCCACGTCGTCCATGAAGGTGCGGATGAGGAGCAGGCCGCGGCCGCTCACCCGCTCGAGCTGGGTCGGATCGTCGGAGGCGTCGGGCAGGGCGGCGACGTCGAAGCCCGGGCCCTCGTCCGTCACCACGTACGTCACCTCGGTGGGCGTCTCGATGGCCGTGATCCGCACCTTGCGCTCGCAGTAGGGGAGCTCCTTCCGACGGGCAGCGATCTGCTCGTGCCAGGCCTTCGCGTCGCCCTCGCGGAGCTCGGAGCTGACCTCGAGGTTGCCGTGGTACATGGCGTTGACGAGCGCCTCGCGGAGCGCCACGCCCACCTGGATGAGCGCCGTCTCGTCGACCAGGCGGAGGCGGGTGAGCTTGGCCTCCAGGTAGCCGATCAGCGAGGGGATGACGGAGACGTCGTTGTCGAGCACGAAGCGGAGCTCGCAGCGGGTCATCCAGTCGAGCACCTGCTGCTCGCGGTGCGTGGCCTGGATCAGCTCGAGGACGTTGTTGACGGTGGGGACGAGCTCGTGCGCCCAGATCCGCTTGGGCACGTAGCTCGCGGCGCCCTTTTGCAGGGCCTTGACCGCGATCTCCTCGCTGCCGTGGGCCGTGGCCAGGATGACGGGCACGGCCGGGAAGCGCTCGCGGATGGCGGAGACGAGCTCGAAGCCGTCGAGCTCGGGCATCTGCATGTCGGTGACGACGACCGCGGGCGCGGCGTGCCCGATCACCTGCAGGGCCTGGTTGCCGTTCTCCGCGTACTGGACGGAGAAGCCCGCCTTCTGGAGGAACCGCCCGGCCGCGAGCCGATCCATGGGCGAGTCGTCGACGACCAGGACGGTGGTCATGCGCGGGGCTCGCTCGGGTGAGGGTACGGTTGCACGGCGAAAAGCCCCCGGAGTCTAGGGCGAATGACGGCTCGATGCTTTCTCAGTGTCCGACCCTTGTCAAGGCCGGGGCCGATCAGCCGGAGGAGGCCTGCTTCTCCGGCTGGAGCTCGTGGTGGTGCTCGGTGCCGGCGGCCATGGCGCGCTTGAGCATGCCGTTGAAGGCGAAGATCGCGAGGCCGGTGGCGATGCCGAGGACCATGAGGAGCAGGAAGAACTGCTCGGCGTTGAGCGTGTGGTTCTCGTAGAGCGCGCCGATGTAGCCCGAGGCCAGGTTGCCCACGAAGCTCGATCCGAGCCACATGCCCATCATCATCGAGACGATGCGCGTCGGCGAGACCTTCGTGACGAGCGAGAGCCCGATCGGCGAGAGGTAGAGCTCGCCCATGGTGAGGATCAGCGTGCAGGCGAAGGGCCAGAAGAGGCTGCCCTTGGCGCCGCCCGCGTCGCCGATCATCCGGTTGCCGATGATCATGAACACGAACGAGAGGCCGAGCACGATGCAGCCGATGCCCATCTTGCTCACGCTGCTCGGCTCCTTGCCGCGCTTGCTCTGCCACATCCACACCATGTCGAGCACGGGGGCGAAGACGAAGATGAAGAAGGGGTTGAACGACTGGAACCAGGTCGACGGGATGGTGAAGCCGAGGATCGTGGGCCAGTGGGTCTTGGTGTCGGCCCAGGTCTGCATCGTGTTGCCCTGCTGCTCGTAGACGGCCCAGAAGACCACGTTGAGCGCGCACAGCGCGACGAGCGCCCAGACCCGCTTCCACTCGTTGGAGGTGAGGGGCTCCTGCACCTCGACCTTCTTCTCGGCGGCGGCGCTCTCGGGCCCGCCGGCCTTCTTGCGCATCATCGCGTCGGGGGCGAGGTACCGCTGGCCGACGAGGTAGATCACGAGGCCGGCGCACATGCCCACGCCGGCGGCGGCGAAGCCGTAGTGCCAGCCGTACACGGCCGCGAGCGTGCCGCAGACGAAGTTGCAGATGAAGGCGCCGAGGTTGATGCCCATGTAGAAGATCGTGAACGCGCCGTCGCGACGCTCGTCCTTGGCGCCGTAGAGGTTGCCCACCTGGGTCGAGATGTTGGGCTTGAAGGCGCCGTTGCCGAGGATGAGCAGGAAGAGGGCGATGAAGAACCAGTTCTCGAAGGCCATCACGAAGTGCCCGATGGCCATGAGGATGCCGCCGACCACGACCGTCTTGCGCTGGCCGAAGATCTTGTCGGCGAGCAGGCCGCCGAAGAAGGGCGTGAGGTAGACGAGGCCGGTGTACCAGCCGTAGAGGATCGAGGCCTTGCCGCCCACGGCGCAGGTCTGCTGGGCGATCTGGTGGGCCACGTCCTGCGCGAGCGGCGCGGCCGCGGTGGTCAGCTCCTTGACCTTGTCGGTCATGCACTCCTGGAGCTGCTCGGGCGTGACGGCCGGGAGGAGCTTCTGGAGGTAGTGCCAGCCGAGCACCAGATCGGGGCTCCCCGTGCCGCTGTACTCCTTGCCCTGGAACACCTGCCTCATCGTGATGAAGAGGTAGTTGACCATGTAGAGCTTGAGCAGCCCGCGCATCCCGTAATACGAAAAGCGCTCCCACATCTCGGTGAAGAAGAGGATGAACAGGCCCGGCGGGTGGCGGAACCTCTTCTCGAATGCGGTCAGCGGGACGGGGCGGTCTTCGACGACGGCGCCTTCGGCGGTCTGTTCGGTCGTGCTCACGCAGGGCTCTCCAGGGGAAGGACGCATCTTAGCGGAGGAGGGCCGGACGCGAAGAAAAACGCGGGACCGCCGGGGCGAGCAACGCGGGCTCGGCAAACGGGGCGTATTTTGACTACCCTCGGGCGCATGATCTCTCCGCCCTCCCGGCCCGCGCCTCGCCTCGGCGCCCTGCTGCTCTCGGCCCTCCTCGGCGCGTGCGGCTCACCCAGGTCCCAGGGGACGGCGGAGAGCGCGTCCCCCTCCGCCTCGGCCCCACCGCCCGCGAGCGCCTCGGCCCCGGCCCCGGCGGCCTCTTCCGCGAGCGCGCCGGCCGCCTCCGCCGCGGCGAGCCCGCCCGCGCCGACCGAGGGGAAGGACTTCGCCGAGGAGGTGGCGATGCTCTACCGCGTGGCCGCATGCGGCAACGACGGCCCGCTCCCGGAGGGCATCGACGCCGCGATCGTCAAGGCCCACTGCGACGAGATCCTCCCCAAGATCGAGACCTACAAGAAGCGCTTCATCGGCGTGGCCCAGCCCTTCCTCAAGGACCTCCAGCCGGCGGGCCTGCCCGATCCGGTGGTGTACCCCTTCGGCGGCGGCGACCTCGTGACGGCGCTCACCACCTACGGCGACGCGAAGGACATCACCACCATCTCGCTCGAGCTGGCCGGCGATCCGCGGCGCATCCGCAAGATGGGCAAAAACTCCCTCACGCGGAGCCTCCGGCAGCTCCGGATGGAGCTCGGGGAGCTCATCTTCCTCGACTTCAGCAACTCCGACACCCTCAAGAAGACCCAGCGCGGCGACATCCCCGGCGAGATCGGGCTCTTCCTCGTGGGCCTTGCCATGCACGGCATGGAGCCCGTCAACCTGCGCTACTTCAACCTCACGCCGGAGGGCGACATCCACTACCTCTCCGAGGCCGAGATCGACGCGGTGGAGAGCAAGATCGCCGTCCACAAGAAGGACTCGTGGACGCCGCCCGATTTCTCCGAGGCCTTCTCCAACGTGGAGATCACCTTCCGCCCGAAGGGCGCGCCCGCGGGGGAGCCGCTCCGCGTCCACCGGCACATCGCCGAGAACCTCGGCAACGGCCGGCTCGGCAAGGATCCTCGCCTGCTCCGCTACCTGGAGAAGAAGGGCCATGTCCGGGCCATGACCAAGGCCGCGAGCTACCTGCTCTGGAAGGACGCCTTCTCGCAGATCCGCGACTACCTGCTCGGAAACATGGACTTCATGATCTCCGACAGCACCGGCATCCCCGGCGCTCTCGACGAAGAGCGGCTTCGTCGTCAACACCTACGGCACCTTCAGGGTCGTTCGTGCTCGCCGACACGACAGCGAACATCCTTCATCCGGTACTGGAAGAAGCGGCCGGAAACTGACCGATGCCCTTCCGCTACGGGAGCACACCGACTCACAGCGGCTCAGAACCACCTGATGGTGACCCACCGGCCGGCCGCGGGGTCGGCCCCTGCTGCGCCATCGGGCTCGGCCAGCGCCATCGGCAAGCGCGCCGTAAGCCCTCACCCCCCAGCCCCTCCCCCCGCGCGCTGAGCATTCGTCACATTTCCGCGGGCAGGTCGTGGAAGATCGGATCGCTCTGCCTGAAACCCCACCCCCAGCCCCTCCCCGCGTGCGGGGAGGAGAAGATCTACTTCGATCAGAGGGAAGAATGCCCTGGTGCCCTGATCCCCTCCCCTCCCCGCATGCGGGGAGGGGTCGGGGGTGGGGTCTAAGCAGCGCGACTCCACAAATCCCCGAGGTTTTGGAGATCTGATGAATGGTCAGCCCCGCGCGCGGAGAGGGGCCGGGGGTGAGGGCTCAGGCCGAGATCACTCGAAGTAACGGCGGGCGATCTCTTCCTTGAGCTTCTTCTCGAGGCCCATCACCACCGCGTCGGGCAGCACGGCGGTCGAGTTGACGAACTCTTCCTTGTCGCTGTCCCATTTGGCGGAGCCCGCGGGGGAGCCGTCGCGGGTGAAGGCGACCTTGCCGTTCTCTTCCTTCGCGCGGTAGCGAAGCCCGTCGTGGGTCATCTCCACCTGGTGAATCTTCTTCTCGACCGCCATCGCTCAACCCTCCGGGACATCGCCCGATCCACGGGATCCGTCGGCCCACTCGCGAGCCTCGATCCTGCATATCACAGGTGAAAGGCCCGCCGGGCGTCAGTTCTTGCGCTCGAGCTTGAAGCGGCGCCGCCCGTCGGGACCGTCGGGCTGCGGCTCGACCCGGAGCACCTTGAGGACGAGGGTGCGCACCCGCCCGTCCGGCTCCGCGCGCACGAGGAGGTTGTCGCCGTCGGAGCCGACGACCGTGAAGCTCGCCGAACGCAGAGTGGCCTCACCGATCGCCCTCCTCCAGGTAGGCCGCGCCGGATCTTCCCTCGGCCGGAGCGGCTTCTGGGGAGGCGCGCTCGCAGCGCCGGCCACGAACGCAGGGACCGCGCCCTGCGGCTCGGAGCCGCGCGCCGGCGGGATGACCGGCGCGGCTGGAGACTTCGGCTCGGGGCGGGGCAGGGGAGCGGGCGAGGCAGGCGCCGCGTCGAGGACCGAGCCGTGCTTGCGGGCGACGAGGGCGGGCCCGTGCTCGCCCGGGGCGCGCTCGAGGCGCGTGTCGTCGAGGACGGTGACCCAGAGATCGAGCGAGCGCGCGAGCCCCGCGAGCAGGACGCCGCCCGCCATGACGAGGCCCTGGTCGGTCTCGCGGGCGAGCGTGACCGTGAGGCGCGCGCCGAGGGCGCCGGCGTTCATCGCGGCGCTGCCCTGGAGGGAGATCACGGTCGACGGCGTGTCGATCCGGCGGCGGATCTCGCGCGTCCCTCGGCGTCGAAGGCGGCGATCTCCACGCTGTCGAGGATGCCCTCGCCGGTGATGGACGCAGCGCGCGCCTCCTGGGCGCCGAGGGGCGGAGAGCAGCGCGCCGGGGAGGTCGTCGCCGCGATCGAGGTGGATGAGCAGGTGGCGGGCGCGGTGGGCTTCGGTGACGTTCATCAGGGCTTCTTCTCTGCGGGGGCGGGGAAGGCGGTGCGGGCTTCTTCGGGGCGGGCGCGCCGGGCTTGCGGGCCGCCTGCGCGGTCACCTCGACGGCGGGCGCCTTCGCGTCGCGCTTCTGGGCGAGATCGCCGGCAGCGGCGGTGATCACCTCGGCCGGGATGCCGCGCTGGACGAGGATGCCCTTGATCGCCGAGGCGCGCCGCGCCGCGGGGATCGACCGCGGCCGGCGACGCGTCGCCCGCGCGATCGCCGTACGCCTCGACGATCACCACGCTGAGCGGCATCTTCGAGCGGAGGAGCTGGGCGATCATCGCGCCCTGCTTCTCGAGCTCGGGCGTGAGCTTGTCGCTGCCCGCCTTGAAGCGGCCGAGGCCCGTGACCTCGACCCGACCGGCCTGCAAGCGCACGAGCGAGGTCGCCCCGGGCTCGGGACAGCCGTCGTCGTCCTTGTCGCCGTTGATCGTCTCGGCCTCGGTCGGACACATGTCCTGCTTGTCGAGGACGCCGTCCTCGTCGTTGTCGGGCTCGGGACAGCCGTCGTCGTCCTGGAAGCCGTCGAAATCCTCGGCGGCGTTCGGACATCTGTCGTTCTCGTCGGGGATGCCGTCGCCGTCGTTGTCCGGGTCGGGACAGCCGTCCTCGTCCTTGTAGCCGTCGAAGTCCTCGGCGCCGTTCGGACACTTGTCCTTCGCGTCGGGGATGCCGTCGCCGTCGTTGTCCGGGTCGGGACAGCCGTCCTCGTCCTCGAAGCCGTCGCGATCCTCGGCCTCGTTGCGGCACTTGTCCTGCGCGTCCGGCACGCCGTCGTTGTCGTCGTCGAGATCGGGGCAGCCGTCGTCGTCCTGGAAGTTGTCGAAGTCCTCGGGCTGATCGCGGCGGCAATCCCGCACGTCGGGGATGCCGTCGCCGTCGTTGTCGAGATCCAGTTCAGCAGCCGTCGTCGTCCTTGAAGCCGTCGCGATCCTCGGGCTCGCTGGGGCAGAGGTCGTCGCGATCGAGCACGCCGTCGGCGTCGGTGTCGCGCCCGGTGGGGGCGTAGCGGATCGCGAAATCGACGCGGAGGCGCGGGGTGGTGACGCCCATCGCGCCGGTGAGCGGGAGGGCGCCGCCACCGCCGAGGGTGAAGCCCACGTCGCCCCCGAGCAGCGGCGCGGTGGTGGCCGCGACCAGCCACTCGGCCGGGACGAGCGGCGCGCCCATGGCCCGGTCCTCGCGGCGATCGGCCGCGGTCGTGTACTGGTTCGAGAGGCCGTAGAGGGCGAAGAGCTCGGCCGAGGCGGTGAGCATGTGCTTGGGGGAGCACGTCGTACGGGCCGCCCACCGCCGCGCTCACCTGCGGGCCCACGATCAGCGTTGCCGGGCGCGCTCTCGCGCGCAGCCGGGCCCCGAGCTCGGCGCCGACCTCAGCGGCCCGCGCCGGTAGGAGAAGATCGAGCGCGGGGATGAACGTGGCGGTGCTCGAACCGGCGAAGGCACCGCGGGCGGCCGTGGGCGCGGCGAATCGAGGCGCGCGGTGAGGCCGGGCCGCGCGGCTCGCCGGTGAGCGGGCGGCGGAGGATGCCGAGGCCATCCCGAAGCGGAGGTCGCGCATCACGCTCCGCGGGATGTCGTTGGTCGTGCCGAGCGCGCCGGAGAGGCCGTCGCCGTTCTGGAAGGCGTGACCGGCGCGGCGACGTTCGCTCCAGTCGATCGGTGATGCCGAGCGCGAAGAGGAAGGTCGCGTCGAGGGCGTTGTCGATCGCGTAGCTCGTCGATCCGGCGGGATCGGTCGAGGAGGCGGTGAGCCCGATGGGGCAGGAGGTAGCTCCCGGCGAGCGAAGGAGAACTTCCCGTCGGGGACCGTCTGCGTGGAGCCGAGCGAGAAGAAGGGCCCCGCGCCCAGGTGGATGAAGAGGTTGTCGGCGTCGACGCGGGTGGAGAGCAGCCGCCGCTCCACGCATCCGTCGGCGCGCGCGGGGGCGGCGCGAGCAGGAGAGCGCGACCGGGAGCAGCGAGAGCGCGCCGAGGAGGGGAGGCCGGCCGCGCCGCGGCTGACGGCGGCTCCGGGGTCGCTGGGCTTCCCAGGGAAGGAGGGCCGGCCCGGCCGGCGTCGCGGGACGCAGGGCGTCGACGCTGTTCACCACGGGCGCGGCGGGGATTCAAGGACCATCGCGGTCCGGCGCGCCTTGACGCCGCCGGGCGCCAGGAGGTGATCGGCCGCTGCGCATCGCCAGGTTGCTCGTGCTCGTCTGCCACGCTCGCCCCCTCGGGCTCGGCGGTGCGCGGCTCCCCTGCCCCCGGTGGCGCTGGTCACCGCCCCCCGCGCGGCGGCCGAGGTGACGGTCTACGTCGAGGACGAGGCCATCCTGGTCGGCGACATGGTGGACGAGAACAAGAGCCTCTCCACATCGATCGGCCGGCGTGAGCAGCGCCCTCACCCGGGCGGAGCTACCCGGAGTCGTCACCGACAAGAACCGCCCCCACGACGCGGTGATCCGGCTGAGCGCCGACGTGACCTCGGTGCCGAGCATCTTCGTCGTGAAGGTCGACGGCCGCGTCCTCAAGGACGCGGTGGCGCGCGTTCGGATGGCCATCGAGGCCAACGGGATCCGCGTGGACGAGGTCGAGGCGACGACGGCGGGCGGCAAGCCGACCGAGCGACGCGCTCGGCCGGGTGGCGGTCCAGAAGCGGTGTGGGCTCTCGCGATCGGATCGCTTCGCGCGCCTGAGCAGCAAGGGCCGCGCGGGCGCCGACATGGCCCAGCGGGACGATCGGCCGAGAACCGGGATCGCCGGGCCGGCCAGGGCGACACGCTGGTGGTGGTGAACGTCGAGGCCCCGAGCATGCCCTCCGCCCAGGCCGCCGGCAGCCCGCCGCGGCGAACGGCCTCGAGAAGCCCAAGGCCGGGGCGACCCCGACCACCCTTAACCTCGGCCAGAGGGCAGCTCGCAGTCCAGCGTCTCGCCGCAGACGACATCGCCTGATCGCCGCCTCCGAAGGCCAACCGCGCTTGATCGCGGCGCCCGGCCAACGTAGGCCCCGCGCGCATGATCACCGCCGATCGCCCCCTGCTCCTCGGCTCCGCTTCCCGCGGCGGCGCGAGGATCCTCACCTGCTCGGCCTGCCGCTCGTGGTGCGGCCGGCCGAGGTCGACGAGTCGGTGCTGCCCGGCGAGGCGCCGCTCGACTACCTCGCGCGCGTCACCGAGCTGAAGCTCGGCGCGGCCCTGGCGATCGCGCACGGCGTGCATGCAGCGGCGATCCTCGTGGCCGACACGACGGTGATCCTCGACGGCCGGAGCCTCGGCAAGCCCGCGGACGAAGCCGAGGCGCGGGCGATGATCGGCGCCCTCGCCGGCCGCGCCCACGAGGTCGCGACGCGCTTCGCCCTCGCCGGGGTCGGCGACGACGCCCGCGTGCACCACGCGGAGACGGTGTTGACCAGCGTGTTCTTCCGTCCCCTCTCCGGCGACGAGATCGCCGCCTACGCGGCGAGCGGCGAGGGCCTCGACAAGGCCGGCGCGTACGCGATCCAGGGGCTCGGGGCCTTCGCCGTGTCGCGGATCGAGGGCTCGTACAGCAACGTGGTCGGCCTGCCCGCCTGCGAGGTGATCGCCGCCCTGCGCGCGACGGGCTTGCTCGGCGTCTTCCCCCTCCCCCGCAAGGCCGCATGACGGCCCCCGAGACAGCCGCGCCCGCAGCCGATCCGGGCGCGAGGAGGGACGCCCTCGTCGTCGCGGCGATCGCCTTGCTCGCGCGCCTCGCCGTGGTGGCGTGGGCGGCGCCGCGCATCCCCCCGGCCGCGGACGGCACGTACTACCAGACGATCGCCGAGCGCATCGCGCGGGGCCTCGGCTACACCTGGCTCTGGCCGGACGGGGCGGTCACCTACGCAGCCCACTACCCGGTCGGCTATCCGGCGATGGTCGGCGGCGTCTACGCGCTCGCCGGCGCTCACCCCGGGGCCGCGATGGCCTTGAACGCAGCGCTCGGCGCGCTCGCGGCCTTCGCGGCGCACCGGCTCGCCGCCCGCGCCGCACCTCGCAGGATCGCGCTCGCCGCCGGCCTGCTCGTGGCCTTGCACCCGGGGCTTCTGGCCTACACGCCGGCCCTGATGACCGAGGGCGTCACCGCCGCGCTGCTCGCGGCCGGAGCGGCCGTGGCCGCCTCGTTCGCGGGCTCGCCATCACGGGGCGCGGTCGTCCGGGGGGCCATCGCCGCCGGCGCGGTGCTCGGCGTCGCCACGCTGGTGCGACCGCAATCCATCGTGCTCGCGCCGCTCTTCGCCCTGGCCGCCGCGCTCGCGCCTCCACGGGCAGACAACGCGAAAGAGAGCCCCTCTCTTCCTGCCTCGCCCGCCGGAGCACGGACGCGACGCGCCCTGCTCGCCGCGCTGCTCGCCACCCTGAGCGCGCTCGCCGTGTGCGCTCCATGGACGGCGCGCAACTGCGTGCGGATGAAGCGCTGCGCCCTCGTGAGCGTCAACGGGGGCTGGAACCTGCTCATCGGCGCCGACGAGGCGTCGACCGGCGCCTGGTCGCCGATCAAGGTGCCGGAGGCATGCCGCGAGGTCTACGACGAGGCGGAGAAAGACCAGTGCTTCGGCCGCGAGGCGCGCCGCTACATCCGCGAGCACCCGGGGACCTGGCTCTCCCTCGTGCCCCGCAAGCTCGCCGCGACCTTCGACTACGCGGGCGCCGGCGGCTGGTACCTGCACGAGGCCAACCCCGGGGCCTTCCCCACCCGGGCCAAGGAGATCCTCGGCGCCGCCGAGACGCTCTACGAGCGCGTGCTCCTCGTGGCCGCCCTGGTGTGGTCCGCGCGCAAAGGCCCGCGCCGCCCGCTCCGCCTCGCCCTGGCGATCGGAGGCGCCCTCGGCGCGCTCAGCCTCCACGCGTGGATCGGCTACGCGGCCCTCACCGCGGCCATCCTCGCCGAGGGCCGCGCGCTCCTCCGCGGCCCCTTCCTCCCCATCGCGACGGCGCTGACCGTGGGCTCGACCCTGATCATCCACGCCGTCTTCTTCGGGGCCGGGCGCTACTCGCTGGTCGTCTTCCCCCTCGTCTCGGCCCTGGGCGCCCTCGCCTTCTCGCCCGGGAGAAGAGGCGACAAAGGCCAAGGAGAGGCCCGGGAGGTGGCGTGACTTTGACAGGATATGCCCGTCTATTCTACGCTCCCGCCTGACCCGCTGGCCGCGCGGTCGCGCCGCGGTGAAGCCGCGGTAGAGGAAGGACCGAGATGCCGCTGATCGAGACCGAAGAGGCCGCCCGTCGTCTGGCGAGGGCGATCGCGAGCGACCTGTCGCTCTACAACGAAGAAAAGATCGTGCAGGGCATCCAGAACGACGACCTCTTCACCGCCCTGGCCGAGGAGATCGAGGAGGGCCGGGCGCTCTACAAGAGCCGCGTCTCGCCCGACCTCTACCAGAAGAACTTCTACGACCGCGCCCTGGTCGACATCCTGGTGAAGTCGAAGGGGCACATCAAATCGAAGATCTGGTGATCACGGCGGCGGGAGATCGCCGGTGTCGATGGTGATCGCACACGAGGCGAACGCCCCCAGCGACCCGGCGTCGATCCACACATACTCGCTGCTCGTGTCGAGGGTCGGGCTGCCCGCAGAAGAGCACTGCGAGGCGGCGGCGCCCTCGACGCAGGCGTCGTCCGCGAAGATGTAGGTGCCCATCTTGTTGACGCTGATCTTCTTGGCGAGCTTGGGCGGGAGGAAGTGGTAGGCGATATTGCCGGTGCCGGTGCCGGCGTTGCCTTGCGCACAGGCGACATCGGCGGGCCCGCTCGGGGAGACGGTCTGCAACGGAAACAAGTAGTGGGCGTTGGGCTTGAGGGTGAGCTCGACCGCATTGCCGTTCTTGCACGACGCTCCGCTCGCGACGCTCAGGGTGAGCCGGTACGCGCCGTGATCCTGGGCGAGACGGCCATCCACGAAGACGTGGCCTTGCCCCGGAAGGGCTGAACATCGGGATCGCCTCGCCGCCCGATCCCACCTGGCCTGAGGCGCAAGCCTGGGCGCTGTCGCCGCTCATCGCGCAGCCGTTCGCGTCGCGGGCGTAGAGGACGGTGTCGAAGGCGGTGTGCTGCGGATCGATCAGGCCGCGAGGTAGTGCTTTTCGGGGACGGTGACCTCGTAGACATGCTCTGGACCGGCAGCGGCGCATGGGGCCCGCCGCTCTCGGTGGCGTCGGCCCCGTCGTCGGGCAGACCTTCGGGCCCAGCGCGTCGTCGACGGCGATCGGGTGGCCGCAGGTGCGCCCGCACCGCCGCCGGAGGAGGTCGTGGTCGTGGTGGTGGTCGAGGTGGTCGGTGATCCGCCGGCGCCGCTCGATCCGCCGGCGCCGCCGCTTCCCCGTGGTGACCGTGACGCCCGGTCGTCGTGGCCGAGGTTCCCCCCGTCCCCGGGAGAAGCTCGCCGCTGATCTCGCGGGGCCAGTGATCGAGGTGCATGCCGCGCCGGTGACGGCGAGGAGCGCGCAGGTGAGGACAGGCGGACGCCCGGTCGGAGGAGAGCATGATCGTTCCTTTCGTCAGAAGGCTCCGGTGACCAGCGCGCCGCCCGGCCATGGCGCGACGCGGAGCGCGACGCTCGCGGGGGACGCGGTCGGGCGCGTGACCACACGACGGCAGCGCCGACCTCGCGAGCTCCCCCGAGGACCGAAGCCTGCCCGGTGGAGATCGCCCCGTCGCGCGCGCGATCGCGCTCGATCGCGCGGATCGTCGCGATCAGTCCGGCGCCGTCGCATGCGCCCGATCCGTCGCAGTGCGCGGCCGTTTGCTTCTCCCAGTCGCGGTTCTTGGCGATGGCGGAGCCGCCGAAGGCGGCGCCGAGAACGAAGCCCTGCGACACCTGCCGCCGGCGAGGCCGAGCGCGACCGGCTGGACGCCACGAGGCGGGGGCAGGCGCCGGCGGGAGCACGGGCGCGATCGCGCGCGGCGGAGGTGCGATCACCGCCGGCGGCGGGAGCACGAGGCGCGGGCGGCGGCAGATCGGCGAGCGTGATCGTCACCTCGACGCTCCGGGGAGGTGACCTGCACCGCGGTCACGGCCGGCGATTTCCCGCGCGCCGTGGCCCGCCGCGGTGTGGTCGCCCGGCTCGACGAGGAGCCGCGCGCCCCAGTCGGCGGAGAGGAGCGGCGCGCCGTCGAGCTCCACGCTGAGCTCGGGCAGCTCGCGCACGGTGCTCGGGACGATCACCATCAGGAGCGGCATCCGGGCCTCGATCGCCTGGCGGCCGGCCGTGGCTTTGCGCTCGAGCGCGTCCTTGCCCTGCGCGCGGGCGAGCGCTCGGCGTCCCGGTAGGCCGCCCGGGCGCGGCCGAGCTGGCCGAGCGCGTTCAGGCGCTCGCCGAAGTAGAAGAGCGCGCCGGGTCGCCTGTTGAGCCGCGCGCTCTCCTCGAGCAGCGGCAGCGCTTCGGCGCATCGGCCCTGCGCCTGCAACGACGAGCCTGCTCGAACAGCGCGTCGGCGCTCAGGTTGCTCAGGCGGCGCCTGGGCCGGCGTTGCGACACCGGCGAGCCCAGCAGGGTCACGACGAGCGCTGCGACGAGGGAGGTCCGCATGATGGTGGGCGAACGAACACGTTCCGTGCCATCGGGATCACGGGGTGATGAGGTTGCCGTCGGCGTCGAAGCGCGGCGGCTTGCGCCTTGGGGCAGGCGCGAGCATGCCCGCCGGGCGGAGCGCGGATCCATCGACGACGGGGCGCGGACAGCGCAGGCGCGATCGCCGTCGCGCGAAGACCGAGGGCCGAGGCTGCGGGCGCCACGCGCGGCGGGGACGCAGGATCGAGGCGCAGCGACGGCGATGCGGTCGTCACCACTCCGCGGGCCCGGGAGACGAGGGCGCGACGCTCGTCGCCGCATGCACCCTCGGCGGGCGCCCCGGAGCGCGCCGCCTTGAAGAGCAGGAGCGCGGCGACGCCGGCGCCTGCCGAGCACCGCGATGATCCACGTGCGCGGGCGCGGCCGCGCGGCGGCTCTGGCAGACGGGCGGGCGCCTCCGCATCGTCGAGACCGCCCGGCGTGGAGCTCGTCTCTGCCGTGACCCCGGCGCTCGTGCCGAGCCGCTCGGCCGGCGCAGCCTCGATCGGCTCGGCCACCGTCTCGACCTCGCGCGCGGCCGGAAGAAGCGCCGAGGACCGCGCGGCCCTGCCCCATCACGGGCCGTCGCCGTGCGGGTCTCCGCTCGCTCGCCCGCCGCCTCGCAGAGCGCCAGCCTGATCGACCTCCGGGGCGACCGCCCTCGGGCACGAACGAGGCGAGCGCCTCGGCGAGCTCGCCCGCGCTGGCGAAACGATCGTCGCGCGATTTTACCCGGGCAGCGCGCCACGAAGGCGCGTCGAGCGCAGGCGGCAGATCAGGCTGGATCGACGAGGGTGGAGGCGGCGAGACCTCGGTGACCAGGGCGAAGAGCTTGACGGGGCTCTGGCTCTCGAAGGGGCGCCTGCCCGTGACGAGCACGTAGAGCACCGCGCCGAGGGACCGAGATCGGTGCGCGCGTCCACCTCGCCCGCGCTGCCCATCTGCTCAGGGGACATGTATATCGGGCTGAAATTGCGCCCGGGCCGTCATGGCCGTCCCGGCCTCGGGCCGCGCGGCCTTGGCGATGCCGAAGATCGAGCACCTTGATCGAGGGCGAGCCGTCGGCGCGCCGCGTGAGGAAGAGGTTCTCCGGCTTGATGTCCCGGTGGACGAGCCCGCGCGCGCGTGGGCCTCGCCGAAGGCCTCGCAGGCCCTGCCCAGGTGAGGCGCAACCTCGCCGAGCGGCAGCGGCCTGCGACGCGGCGATCGCCCGAGGTCCTTGCCGATGAGGTGCTCCATCACCAGGTAGGGCTCGCCCGTGGGGAGCTTGTCGACGTCGAACACCCGCACCGGCTTCTCGCCTTCGAGCTCGGCCGAGGCCTGTGCCTCGCGCAGGAAGCGCCGCGTCGCCGACGCGCTCTCCGCGATCTCGGGGCGCATCAGCTTGATCGCCCGCGGCTTCTTGAGCCCGAGGTGGGTCACCGCGAGGACGACGCCCATCCCTCCTTCGCCCAGGACCCGCTCGACGCGGTACTTGCCCGCCAGGATCTCACCAGGCTCGATGGGGCTTCCCATGGGCGCCACCCGGACGCTAGCGGTCCGTCCGCTCCACGCCGTAGCGTTCCATCAACTTGTAGACCATCTGCCGGGTGACATCCATCGCGTCCGCGGCGCGCGCCGTACCCCGGCCTGCCAGGGCCTCGCGCAGGTAGCGCTCCTCGAAGCGCTCCGCACTGCGCCCCTCGCCTCGCGGAGCGGAGCGCGAGCACCGGGGCGGATCGACCTCGGCGCTCGGCGCGGGCTTGCTGGCGAGCAGCGAGAGCTCGCCGAGATCGGCCAGCACCACGAGGCGCGCCACCGCGTTGCGCAGCTCGCGCACGTTGCCCGGCCAGGCATGCGCCTCGAGCAAGGCGAGCAGGCCGGGCAGGAGATCGGCGCCGTGCGCGGGGGCACGTGGGCGGCGGTGCTCGACGAGCAGGATGTCCTCGCACGCTCGCGGGCCGGCACGGTGGCCTCGATCACCTGGAGCCGGTAGTAGAGATCGGCGCGGAAGCGCCCCTCGCCGACGCGGGCGCGCAGATCGCGGTGGGTCGCGGCGATCACCCGGCAGTCGACGCTCACCGCCTGCCGCCCGTCGGCGCCGATGCGGCGCACCTCCCTGGCCTCCAGGGCGCGCAGGAGCTTGGGCTGGAGATCGAGCGGGAGCTCGCCGATTTCGTCGATGAAGAGGGTGCCGCCCTGCGCCTGCTCGAACACGCCCGCGCGGGCCGCGGCGGCCCCGGTGAAGGCGCCTTTGACGTGACCGAGAAGAGCTCGTCCTCGACGAGGCTCGGGGCCACGCCGCTGCAGTCGAAGACGATGAACGGCCCATCCTTGCGAGGGCTCGCGTCGTGCACGGCGCGCCAGGACCTCCTTGCCCGTCCCGGACTCGCCGAGCAGGAGCACCGTCTCCGTGGGCGGCGGCCGGAGGCGGGCGAAGAGAGCGCGCATGGCGAGGCTGCCCCCCGCCGCCGCGCCGAAGCGGGCCGCGGGGTGCAGCCTGAGCTCGGTCCGGCTCCCCCGCGACGCGCACCACGAGCGTCGACGCGCCGAGCGACGCGGGCACGTCCGGCGGCAGGAGCACCTCACCACTCGGTCGCGCCGAGCATCGTCCGTTCTTGCTGCCGAGATCGGCGAGGTGAATGCCGCGCTCGTCGAGCCAGAGGCGGCAGTGGCGGCGCGAGACCTTGGCGTCGGTGATCGCGATCGTGCAGTCGGCCCCGGTGCCCACCACCACCGGATCGAGGCCGAGGGGCGCCTCGACCGCCTTGCCGTCCGCCTGGGTCACCACCACCCGCAAGGCGGGGATCCGGACAGCGCGACCCTGGAGGTCGGTGAGCGTGCATCGCGGGCCTTCGCGCATCGTCACCCGATCTCGCGGCCAAAGGCGGCGCATGTCAACCATGTCAACCGGGCCTGTCAACCGGCGGTTGTCAGCTCGCCTTGCGGATCGCCTGCCGGCTCGCCCGTCAGCTCGCCCGTCGGCTCGCCCGTCAGGTTGCCTTTCGCGTCGCCGTCGGATGCGCGTCCTCCACTGCGCCCGCGAAAAGGCGTGCTACGACGGGAGATCATCCCCGCCGGCGCGTCACCCCCTCCCGAGGAGCCAGGCCGTCCATGTCTCTGTCTCAGATCAAAGGAAAGAACGTCGACATCCGCCTCTGGGCCCGCCCGAACGAGGTCGAGTCCGCGGCGATCGACCAGCTCCGCAACATCACCGCCCTGCCCTGGGTCTTCCACCACGTGGCGGCGATGCCCGATGTCCACTTCGGCAAGGGCGCGACGGTCGGCTCCGTGATCGCGATGAAGGACG
Source organism: Byssovorax sp. (assembly GCA_046351295.1). Classification (GTDB taxonomy): domain Bacteria; phylum Myxococcota_A; class Polyangia; order Polyangiales; family Polyangiaceae; genus JAXLYT01. Next base: position 6,434 of record JAXLYT010000005.1, on the reverse strand, counting down.
CGGTCTCGCCGGCCGCGGTGGGGGTCGACATCGGGTGCGGCATGGGCGCGGTGCGCACCAACCTCACGGCGAGCGACCTGCCCGACAGCCTCCGCCAGGTGCGCCTCTCCATCGAGCAGGCCGTGCCCGTGGGCTTCAGCGCCCACGACGAGCCGGTCAAGACGCGCACCGGGACCGATCTCTGGGAAGAGTTCCCGCAGCTCACCGAGGAGGTGCAGGGCCTCTTCCGCCGCGCGCGCACGCAGCTCGGCACGCTCGGCGGCGGCAACCACTTCTTCGAGCTCTGCCTCGACACCGAGCAGAACGTCTGGATCATGCTCCACTCGGGCTCGCGCAACATCGGCAAGGAGCTCGCGGAGATCCACATCGCCCGGGCCAAGAAGCTCAGCCACAACCGCGACCTGCCCGACCGCGACCTCGCCGTCTTCCTCGCCGGCACGCCCGAGATGGCGGCCTACCGGCGCGACCTCTTCTGGGCGCAGCGCTACGCCCGCGCCAACCGCGAGGTGATGCTCGAGCTCGCCCTCGACGCGCTGCGGTCGCACTTCCCCCAGCTCACCACGGGCGAGGCCATCTTCTGCCACCACAACTACGTGGCCGAGGAGCACCACTACGGCTGCGACGTGCTGGTGACCCGCAAGGGCGCGATCCGCGCCGGCCGCGGCGACATGGGCATCATCCCCGGCTCGATGGGCACGCGCTCGTACATCGTCCGCGGCCTCGGCTCGGCCGAGTCCTTCGAGAGCGCGTCCCACGGCGCCGGTCGGAAGATGAGCCGCGGCGAGGCGAAGCGCCGCTTCTCGGTGAAGGACCTGATGAAGCAGACCGAGGGCATCGAGTGCCGCAAGGACAGCGGCGTGATCGACGAGATCCCCGCGGCCTACAAGTCGATCGAGCGCGTGATGGAGAACCAGGCCGATCTCGTGGAGATCGTGACCGAGCTCCGCCAGGTGCTCTGCATCAAGGGCTGAGCGCTCCTGCCCTGCTCCCGCTCCCGCCACCCTCTCCCACGCCCGCTCCCGCCACCCTCTCCCGCTCCCGGAGGGGCAACGGGAGAGGGAGCGGGCGCGCGAGAGGGCCGACGTGATCCGGATTGATCAGTTGGCGTGGAAGACGAAGCGCTGCCAGGTGGCGTCGCCGTTCAGGCCGGTGTTGTTGCCGCAGCGGTAGCCGCCGGCCCCGTTGATGGTGTGCCAGCAGAGCCGATCGGCGCCGGCGTTGGTGTCGCACTGGCTGAGCGAGACCGCCTGACCGGCCGTCACGAAGCCCCACGAGTAGTTGGCGTTGAAGTACCAGCCCACGCCGTTGGCGTTGTGGGTCACGCTCTGCTGGTTGGTGTCGAAGAAGACGTCGGTCCTGAGGCCCGCGGCGACGAGCTGGTAGTTGGCCGCGACGTTCTGCTTGCAGGCCATCAGGATCTTGGGCTTGTTGCACGAGGCCTGGACGTTCGGGATGACGGCCTGGAGGTTCACGTTGTACGTGTCCTGGTAGCAGATCGACCAGCCGCCCGTGATCGTCGCCGGCGCGACGTTCTGCTGCACGCCCGCAGGGAAGTAGAGGCCCGCGGCGCAGTCGTTGTCGTTCGCCGAGGTGCAGCCCGCGGGGCAGCAGCCGTCGCCGTTCACGCAGTTGACGATCTGCGGGAACACGCACCCCGTCGCCGGGTTGCAGTTGTTCGACGTGCACGCGACGTTGTCGTTGCAGGTGATGGGCGTGTGGGTCACGCCCGTCACCGCGTCGCAGGCGTCCGTCGTGCAGGCGTTGTTGTCGTTGATGGTGACGGGGGTGAAGGTGCAGCCGCTCGCGGGGTTGCAGGCGTCCGTCGTGCAGGCGTTGCCGTCGTTGCACATCACGGGCGTGTGGGACACACCGGTCACGGCGTCGCACGAGTCCGTCGTGCAAGCGTTGCCGTCGTCGGTGCTGATCGGCACGAAGAGGCAGCCGGTCATGGTGTTGCACGTGTCCGTCGTGCAGGCGCTGTTGTCGTTGCAGACGACCGGGGTGTGCGACACGCCGGTCACCGCGTCGCACGCGTCGTCCGTGCATGCGTTGTTGTCGTTGATGTCGATCGGGGTGTGGCTCACGCCGGAGACGGGGCTGCAGGCGTCGAAGGTGCAGGCGTTGCCGTCGTCGACGTTCACCGGCGTGTGCGTCAGGCCCATCACCGGGTCGCAGGCGTCGGTGGTGCACGCGTTGTTGTCGTCGATCTGGATGGGCGTGTGCTTGGGCCCCTCCGCCGGGGTGCACGAGTCGACCGTACACGGGTTGTTGTCGTCGATCGTCACCGGGGTGTGGACCGGCCCGGTCACCTTGTCGCAGGTGTCGGTGGTGCACAGGCTGCCGTCGTCGATGTTGATCGGCGTGTGGGCGGGGCCGGTCATCTTGTCGCACGTGTCGGTGGTGCAGATGTCGCCGTCGTCGAGGTTGATCTTCATGTGGACGGGCCCGCTCGCCTTGTCGCACGTGTCCATCGTGCAGGCGTCCTTGTCGTCCACGTCGACGGGCGCGTGCGAGCAGACGCGGTCCACGCACGTCTCGGTGGTGCACGCGTCCTTGTCGTCGCAGTCCGCGGCGGTCTCGCAACCCCCGCCCGCGCCGCCCGTCCCGGTCGCGCCGCCCGTCCCGGTCGCGCCGCCGCCGCCCGCGTTCGTCGCGGTGGTGGTCGTCCCCGTGCTGGTCGACCCGCCTCCGCCGGAGGGGTCGACCGTGGTGCCCCCGCAGCTCACCGCCGTGACGCCGCCGAGGCAGGCGCCGATCACCGTCAACAACCCCAAGCTCGCTCTGTTCAAGTTCATGTCGTTCTCCCTGCGCTCCGCGTCGATCCTATCCCGGCGGCGCGGCGACCACGAGCGCCGCGACGGCGAGCCTCACTTGCTCTTCTCGGCGACGCTCGCCGCCGTCTGGCCGAAGAGGACCTTCTTCGCCTCGTCGTCGATGGGCAAGGTCGTCCGCAAATCCTTGCCCACGTCGAGGCCGCGCGAGACGCCGGGGCGCGCCTTCATCGCCTGGTACCAGCGCTTCATGTGGGGGAAGTCGTCGAGGTTCTGGCCCTGCCGGTCCCAGCCGAGGGTCCACGGGAAGATGGCCATGTCGGCGATCGAGTACGCCCCGGCGACGAACTCGCGATCGGCGAGGCGCCTGTCGAGCACGCCGTAGAGGCGGTTGACCTCCTTGGTGTAGCGGTCGATCGCGTAGGGGATGGGCTCGGGCGCGTAGACGCGGAAGTGATGGGCCTGCCCGCACATCGGGCCGACGCCGCCCATCTGCCACATGAGCCACTGCACGACCTCGTAGCGGCCGCGCAGATCGGGCGGGCAGAAGAGGCCGGTCTTGTCGGCGAGGTAGAGGAGGATCGCGCCCGACTCGAAGAGCGAGACGGGCGGCCCGCCGGTGGGCGGATCGTGATCGACGATCGCCGGCATCCGGTTGTTGGGGCTGATGGCGAGGAACTCCGGCCGGAACTGCTCGCCGCGGCCGATGTTCACGGGGAAGAGCCGGTAGGGGAGGCCCGCCTCTTCGAGGAAGATGCTGATCTTGAAGCCGTTCGGTGTGGGCCAGTAGTGCAGGTCGATCATCGTGCGGCCACGATGGGACAGCGCTCACCGGACGGCAAGCGCGGACGCCGCCCGCGATCGCGCGATCGATCGCTACCAGCCCCGCTGATCGTCCAGGGCCGATTCCAGCTCCGTGAAGCCCGGCTCCCGGCAGGGCACCCACTGGCGCATCCCCTCGATCTCGAGGAGCTTGCGGTGCTTGGGGTTGTTCCAGCGGAGATCGAAGAGCACCCGCTGCAAGGCCTGGCCCTTCGGCTCGGGCAGGGAGGCGAGCGCGTCGAGCGCGTGGTGGTTGTACGGCGGGGTCGTCCACAAGGTCTCGACCCGGTGCGGATCGATCTTCCCCTCGGCCTGCTGGGCCTGCCAGATCACGCTCCCCACGGCGCAGGCCTCGGCGCGTCCTTCATGGACGGCCGCGAGCGCGTCGAGCTCGGCCTGCGGGGTGTCGCCGTGCTTGCCGAGATCGGACTCGAAGGGGACGAGCTTGAGCCTCGCGATGTCGACCCCGCCGCGCTTCAGGAAATGGAGCGGGAGGATCCTCGCCTGCACCGAGTCGCGGCTCCCCACGGCGAAGGTGCGGTCGTGCAGATCGGTCAGCGCGCGGATGCCGGCGTCGCGGCGGACCAGGATCTTCGTCTGGAAATCGCGATCGATGTCGCGCATCCCCAGGGTGATGATGCGCCCGTCCGCCCGCTTCTTGGCCCGCACATGCGCGAGCGGCCCGTCGAACGCGACCTCGACGTGGCCGCCGAGCAGGGCGTCGACCTGGCGCTCGTAGCTCGAAAAGAGCGCAAAATCGAGCGTGATCCCGTGACCGCGCAGGTGCTCGCGCATCGCCTCCCAGAACGTCAGGACGCGGGGATCGCGGGCGACGGCGCCGAGCAGCAGGGTGACTTCGCTCATGGATCGAAGGTCGACGAAGGGCGGAGAGAGGCGGCGTGCGCCGTGATCGGGGCCGACCCTAGCATGCCCCCGGCGCCGCCGGGAACGGGAACGAGGGCGAGCGCCGCGATCGGACCGTGATCGGATCGTGGCCGGCGAGGTCGACAACCGGTGGGGTCCCCTTATGATGCGACCCCCGAGGGACACCCGAGCATGGCACAGCAAGACAGCGCGACGAACATGGTGGGGGTGTACTGGGACTTCGAGAACATCCACGCCTCCCTGTTCGAGCGGGCCCACGGCCGCGACACGTGGCGGGAGCAGCGCAACTACCGCGCGGAGTGGCTCGTCGACGTGCGGGCGATCATGGGCTACGTGGCCTCGATCGGCACGGTGACGATCAACCGCGCCTACAACAACTGGCAGCACTTCGCCTGCTACCGGCACGACTTCCACGAGCACAGCGTCGACCTCGTGCAGCTCTTCCCGCGCGGGATGAAGAACGGCGCCGACATCCGACTCGTGCTCGACGTGATGGAGGACATCCACCACTACCCGCACCTCTCGCACATCGTGGTGGTCGGCGGCGACAGCGATTTCATCAGCCTCGCCCAGCAGGTCAAGCGCACCGGGCGCACCATCGTCGGCGTCGGCGTGCGCGAGACGACGAACCAGTTCTGGGTGCGCTGCTGCAACGAGTTCAAGTACTACGACAGCCTGGAGGCCGACCTCCCGAGCGCGGAGGCGGGCGACGATCGGGCCGAGGTGCGGGCGCTCCTGCTCCGGGCGCTGCGCTCGGCGCGGCTCCAGCGCGGGGACGATCTCGTCCCCAAGGCCACGCTGAAGAGCGTGATGCGCCGCCTCGATCCCTCCTTCGACGAGACGCGCTTCGGCTTCGAGTCCTTCAGCGAGTTCGTCGACGCGTTCTCCGACGACCTCGAGCACATCCGCAACGACTCCGGGGGGATGGTCCGCGAGCGCGCCGCGCCGCAGGAGAGCGCGGCGCGCCCCTCGCCGCCGCCCGAGGGCCCGGCGCGGCCCTCTCCTCCGCCGCCCCTGCCCCGCCCGCCCTCGGCGGAGCCCCCGCCCGAGCTGCACTCCACGACGCGCACGGGCCAGGCCTACGAGCTCATCCTGCGGCGCGCCTCGGTGCTGCCGCTCGATGCGTCCTTCCGCCAGCGCGCGCTCGCGCACCTCCAGCAGCTCATGCAGGACGCGCCCGATCGCCGCCTCGCCTCGGTCGATCACATCATGGTCAACCTGAGCCGCCAGCTCGAGTCCGCGGGGCTCGCCGCGCCGCGCCCGCTCCTCGATCGGCTCAAGGGCAACCTCCTCAGCCTGCGGATGCTCAAGTTCCACGGGCCGAACGGGGTGGGGCTCTCCCCGCGCGCCGAGGACGGGCAGCTCATCGGCGCCGTCGAAGAGGAGATGGCGCTTCGGATCGTGCAGCAGGCGGCGCTCCCCGTCGATCTGGTCGGCCTCACCGAGGTGCTCGAGGGCAGCGTCTCGGCGCGGGCCATCAACGAGGTCGAGAAGCTTTTGCGCGAGATCGCGCCCGACGCGCCCACGATCCTCGAGCAAGGCTCGCTCGTCGAGCTCTACGGCGACACCGAGTCCGACACCGTGGGCGAGCTCCGGCACCACCCGAGCTTCGGCACCCGCTCGCTGCAAGACCTGGAGATGCTCGGCAGGCTCGGGCTCACCCCGCTGCTCCTGCTCAAGCAGGGAGGCGCGCGCGTGCAGCCCGGCCCGGACGAGGTGCTCGCCGACGGCGACACGCTGCTCGTGCTCGGCAAGTCCGAAGAAGTCCAGCGGCTCCTCGCCGGCCTGCCGAGCTGACTCTCGCCCCCTCCCGCTCCCGCTCCCGATACCCCCTCCCGATGCCTCTGGAGGAGCGGGAACGGGAGCGGGGAGCAGGGAGCGGGGAGCGGTTGAAGGCCAAGGTGTCCCGCGTACACGTTGTGTGCTCCGGGGGGTGCACGCGGGCAGGTCTCCACG
>JAXLYT010000004.1:0-248207 GCA_046351295.1 Byssovorax sp. | reverse complement strand
GCCCGCACATGCCGATCGAGGTGTCCTTGGAGCTGCACTCCTTGTCGGTCGGGCAGCCGTTGCCGCCCATGCCGCGGCAGCCGTCGGTGCAGGTCGAGGTGACCGAGTCGCAGACGATGCCGCTCATCGGCCCGCCGCAGTCGCTGTCCTGCAAGCACCCGCAGTGCACGGCGCTGCCCATGCCGGCCACGCAGAGCGGGCCCTTGGGGTCGTCCTTGCACTTGGACGCGTCGCCGTTCGGGCCGAGCGTGCAGAGCACGCAGACGCCCGCGCCCGTGTCGCACACCGGCTTGTCGCCGACGCAGAGCATGTCGTTCGTGGCCGAGCACTCGCCGCAGACGCCGCTCGGCTGGCAGGCGGGCAGGGCCGGGTCATGGCAGTCCGCGTCGGAGACGCAGCCGCCGCACACGTGGGTGACCGGATCGCAGTGCGGCTTGTCGGCCGAGCAATCGGCGCCGGTGTCGCACTCGGCGATGGTGCTCACCGTCGGCTGATCGCCGAGCGTCTGCGGATCGGCGTCGCTCAGGTACACCTTGCCCGCGGCGCCCGCGTTGCCCTCGGCGACGAGCTGCGCCTGGTTCGCGACGGTGCCGCTCGCGGCCTTGACCTTGACCTTGAAGCGCACGCGCGCCTTCGCGCCCGGGGCGACCTTGCCGCCCGCGGAGGAGGTCGCGCCCGCGCCGACGTAGACCGTGATGAGCTTGTTGGCCGCGTCGTACTCGCCCTGATCGTCGCCGCCGAGGTCGGTCTTCGGGCCGACGGCGCCGCCTTCGAGGATCTCGATCGAGCCCGGCACATACTCGAGCCCGGGCTGGATCACGTCCGTGAGGACGCTGTTCTTGGAGGTGTCGTTGCCACCGTTGACGGCGGTGATGGTGTACTCCAGCGTGTCCCCCTGGATCACGGCGCCGCCGTTGAGGTCGACCACCTCCTTGGCCATGCCGCGGAAGTCGGGGGCGAGCGACTCGACCGAGGTGACGAACCCGCCGAGCAGGAAGATGTCGAGGATCGAGTCGGCGCCGACGAGGCACGACTTGTCGCCCGGCTTGAGCTTGCTCCCGACGTCGATGGTGTCGAGATCGTAGCCGGCCATCGAGCCGGGCTCGCCGCTCAGCTTGGGCACGTCCTGCGATCCGGAGACCGCGGCGCCGAGGTAGCTGCGGCTCGCGTTGTAGAAGTTCGGGGCGGGGTTCTTGGCGTCGGAGAGCTGCGCCCCGTTGAGCGTGAAGTGATCTCCGTCGTAGACGTTGTCGCCCTCGTACGCGAACGCCGTCATCTTGGCGGTGAAGGCCTGCGGGACGAGGAAGCCGGTGAGGCTCGCCTCGGCGCTCTGGTGGCCGGGCACGTCCTTGTCGATCGAGGTGAAGCTGTCGAAGAGGGCGAGGTTGCGCAGGGACTGCCCCGGCTCCTCGTAGAAGACGACCAGCGTCCACGCGGAGAAGGCGCGGTCGACGTCGACGCCGGCGAGCGGCAGGGCCTCGACGTCGGTCACGCGGAAATCGCCGGCGCCCCACGAGGAGACGAAGTCGGTCGCGTCGCCCGAGGCCTGGTAGTAGTTCCACGTGGGGTGGGCGGGGCCGTAGGGCACGACCCAGGTCTCGTCGGCGACGATCGGCTGGGCGGGGCCGCCGAGCCAGTCGAGGGTGGCGTTGGTGTCCGCGTTCGCGCCGTCGCGCAGCGCGCCCCAGTAGAGGCGCGCGTACGTGACGAGCGCGCCCGGCGGGAGGACCAGGGTGGCGGAGGTGCGGGCCTGGGTCGGGGTGATGCTCGCGTCGGCGAGGCCGTCGCGCCAGTAGAGGTCCGGGGCGGTGTCGGCGACGTTGAGCTGGCCGGCGCAGGACGCCGTGGCGCCCGCGGGGGCGCTGACGCCTGCCCCGCAGTCGAAGGCCAGGGTGCTGCCGAAGACGACCACGTCGCCGTGCAGGTCTTCCTGGTGGCGGAGGATGGGGTTTTCGGCGAGGGCGGGGGTGGATGGAAGCAAGACGCCCAGCGCGACCAGCGGGACGAGCGGGCGAAACAGGGGTGAGAGTACGCGCATGGTCGCACCATAGCGTGGAGCCCGAGGGTGGGCACCGGGGTTCGGCGGGAGCGGGAGCGGGAGCGGGAACGGGAGCGGGAGCGGGAGCGGGAGAGGGAACGGGAGAGGGAGAGGGAGAGGGAGAAGGGGGGCGAGGGAGAGCGCGGTGGTTATCGAAGGGCCGCGGGGATCTCGCCGGGGCTCGCGAGCTGGGATACGGTTTCGCTCGATGTCCTCGCAGGATCTTCCCGAGGTTCGGGTCGAAGCCCTCGGCCCGGCGGCGGCGGTGGCCACGGTGTGGCGGCTCGCGGGCCAGCTCCACGTGACGGTGATCGTCAAGGGCACCTTCGCGTTCAACCCCAACGCCGCGATGTCGGTGCTCGATCCGGAGGAGATCGTCCGGGCCGAGGTGCACCACAACAAGAACCCGATGCGCAGCGTGCGGCTCCCCACCGAGCTCGCGCCTTACCTGCCGCGCGCGGACGTGCTCCTGACCGGTCACGCGTGGGCCGAGGGAGGGCGGCCGGTGCCCTCGCTCTCGGTGCGGCTCGTGGTGTTCCGCGACACGGCGCTCATCGACAAGCTCATCCACATCCACGGCGACGCCAAGGGACAGGAGTCGGCGCCCTTCGATCGGATGCCGCTCATCTACGAGCGCGCGTACGGCGGCGTCGGCTTCGACGACAACCCGCTCGGCGTGGGCTTCGGGGCCTCGTCCGCCAACCGCCTGCCGAACCTGGTCGACCCGGGCGACCCCAAGCGCACGGCATGCTACGCGCCGATCCCGCGGGGATTTCCCGGGCGAAAGCGCCTGCTCGGGGCGACCGATCGCAAGAGCCTCGACAAGCCCGTGGCCGAGCTGCCGGCCGATTTCGACTGGACCTACTTCCAGGCCGCGCCCGCCGATCAGCGCATCGATTTCCTCCGGGGCGACGAGTGGCTCATCCTCGACGGCTTCCACCCCGAGCACACGCACGTGCAATCGCACCTGCCCGGGCTGCGCGGGCTCGCCCAGGTGCTCGGGCTCGGCGAGCCCCAGGTGCTCGCGCTCGCGGCCGACACGCTGCGCATCGACGCCGATCTGCTCACCTGCTCGGTGGTCTTCCGCGCGAGCTTCCCCGTGGAGAACGAGGCCCAGCTCCGCAACCTGCACATCAGCGCCGGCTTCGAGGTGGGCGGCGAGCCGCTGGTGTGGCCCGAGCCGAAAGAAGCGCCTCCCGCCGCGGCCCCGCCTCCCGCGCCCGAGGAGCCCCCGCCGGCCTCGCCGCCCGCAGCGCTGATCTCCCTCGTGCCCGAGCCGGACGAGATCGAGCCGCTCGAGCTCGAAGAGGCGCCCAAGAGCCCTCCGCTCGCGCCTCCGGACGACGTCGAGGACGTCGAGGCCGACTCGGTGCGGACCGCGACGGTGACGTTCTCGCAGCACGTGTCGCACAGCGTCCGGCCGCCCCCCGATCCCTCGTTCGAGGCCGCGCCGCCGCCGCCTCCGCACCAGCGCTTCGTCGCCGAGGAAGCGACCTCCGTCGGCACCACGGAGGAGCCTCCTCCTCCTCCGCCGGCCTTCGCGGCCGTCCCACCGCCGCCCCCGGCCCCCGAGCCCGCGCCGATGGCGCCGCCGCCCGCGATGGTCGCACCTCCGGGCATGGTCGCGCCTCCAGGGATGGTCGCGCCGCCGGGAATGATCGCTCCTCCGGGGATGGTTGCGCCTCCAGGAATGGTTGGACCTCCAACCGATTTGCCGCCCCCTGCGCCTCCGCCGGCGCTGGAGCCGTTGCCGATCGAGCTCGACGATGCGCCGGAGGCGACCGCGCTCACGTCGATCCTGTCCCTCACGGGGAAGCAGGCGCCGCCTGCGCCGGAGACGCTGCCCGAGGCTGCGCCGCCGCCTCCTGCTCCGCCCGCGGCGCCCGCCGAGCCCCGGATCGAGGGGCCTGCGGCCTCGCGGGTGATCGAGGCGGCCTCGCGGGTGACGATCCGCTGCGGCGCGGCCACGGTGACGCTCGACGCCGATGGACGGGTGACGCTCGAAGGGAGCCACCTGGAGATCCACGCCCGCGGGCCGGTGAAGGTGAGCGGGGAGGCGGTCGAGGTGGTGTCGTCCGGCGCCGTGAAGGTGAGCGGGAGCGGCTCGGTCGAGGTGCAGGGCTCGGGGCCGATGCGGATCGACGCATCGGGGCCGGTGCGGCTGCGGGGGAGCAAGGTGGGGATCAACTGAGCGAAGTACGGGCGCGGGACGAGTTGTCGACCAGGTCTATTTCAAGCAGAACGACATTCGGCTCAACCGTGGCATGCACCTTGACCAATACGACATCGGAGTAGGCTTCGCCGCTCCATACCGGCCTGCCGCCCCGCGCTGGACCAAACACGGCTCCGCGTTTCAACCCTCTGCCCTGTACGACTGTATCGAGCACTCGCTCCACAACCTCGGGAGCCGACACCCCTGAAAGCCTCCAGGCACCGCACCGCATATGATTGTCGGGAAGATCCCTTTCCCGGAGGGGTGTGATCGATGTGGCGCCACACTCGAACCGTAACTCGCCAAGGAGAGCAGCAGACCCGTCGAATCGCGCAAGCGGCAGTATCGTCGGGTCGCACATCTGAATGGTCAGGCCTTCGGCGTCGTGCACGAGGAACAGCCATTGTTCGCCCCGCTCCAGCTTGACTCGATCCGCTTCCCGCTTTAACTCTCTGAAACCGGCCATCACCGCCTGCGCCGCCAGTGCCGCTGCTAGGCGCTCAGCGTTCCTCCCTACGACGTCGAGTGTTCGGCACTCGCCGACGCCGATCGTTCGTTCTACTCGGAATTCGGGAGGTAATTCGAACTCGAAATCAAAGATTTGCATGAGGAGACCCTTTCGATCGCTAAAAGACAGGCAGCTGCGGACCGCCAACGAGTACCGGAAACTGCACTGCCCTGAAACTCTCCATCGGGAGACCCGCGTTGGGAGCAAAAGCGGCTGCGGGTCGAAAATGTCCAGAAGCGTTCGTCCATTCCACAATCTTCCCCTCTTCTAGGGTCATCTCACCAGCATAAGTCACGCGAGCCCCGCCAGAGAGCGCAGCGTGTCCTCGACCCACGACTACCTGGCCATCCTGTACCACAAAGTCGAATCTGCCTGTTGCTGGTTGTCCCCCCAAGGGTATAGCCTCCTCTGCCCTTGTTCAACGTTCCAGCCACCGTCCCAGAAGCATTGTCGCCCAGATTGCCCAGCGTCGGCGCCCCACGAGCCCCACCTTGTGCAGCCGCCATCGCTTCGGCCTCTCCTGCGGCTACGTTGGCCTCTGCTCCAGCCGCTGCGGCCAACCGCATCATTCCGACACCTGCTCGGATGGCGTTCACGGTTGCCCCGGCGACGGTGATAGCGGTGAATGTGTCCTCTACCTGCTTCACCCCGAGGGTGTGCCCTGCGTTCAGCGAATAGATCAACGCATCATGCGCATATCCGATCGGCGGCGCCCCGCCGTCGCCCGAGCGCTTCCACATCTCCTCGTCCTGCTCTTGTGTGGAGAGCGCACGCCGCATCCGGAGCGGCTCCGTCGCCTGCCAAAGCGCATTGTTATACGCGATCTGCTCGGCCAGATCGATCTGGAGCTGCTGGTAGAAATCACCCCTCTCGGGGCTCGCCCAAGCCTGCGCCACCGGTCCCGAGCGCGTCCCGCCCGGCACGCTCGCCCCCACGGGCAAGCTCACCGGCCGCTTCTCCACGGGCGGAGTCGCGAGCACCGCCCCCCCGTTCCGCTTGTCAGCGACCGAGCTGCCTCCGGATGGATCGCCGGCCGGCCCGCCAAATGACATCTCGAATCCGATCGGATCCGGACAAGACATCGACGTGCCGCAGCCGTAGTCGGAGGTCCAGGTGTTCTCCGGATCGAGCCCGCTCGGGTCGATCAGGTTTACCGGGTCGTTGAGCACATAACTGTACCGGTTGTAGCTCTGCCCGAAGAGCGGGAAGCTCACATGCGGATCCGGAGAGAGGAAGCGGCGGAGCGATGGATCATAGACACGGCCCTTCATATCGATCAGGCCGAGGTCGTCGTCGTGCCGCTGCCCTGTGTAGCCGATCTCCCCTTCGCTCAGCGATCCGATCAGGGGCAGGCCATCCTTATCTCGACGCTTGCCGAAAGGCTCATAATGAAGCCGCCGGAGCACCTTGCCCTGGTCGCTGCTCACCGCGGCCAGGCTTCCTGCGCATCGCGGAAGGTACTCGGTGACGAGGGAGCTTTCGCTTTCGTCATATCGGATCTCGGCAACGGGGCCCTCCCCGCCCTCGATCCGGAAGATATGGACGATGTTGCCGTCTTGCTCCCGGCGCTCGTAGAGGCCGTTCAACGTGAGGACGCTCCCGTCGGGCCCCATTCCCGACCCGCTGGCCGGAGGCATCATATGCAAAGTGCGTCTGCCCTGCCTCGGTGGTGATAAGCCGCGGCAGGTCTCGCTCCGGGTAGCCCACCGTGCGGGCGGGCGCCTGGTCTTGCCGCCCGCGGCTGTCGTAGTCGAACGCCTCGAACCGCTGATCGATAAGATCCTGCCGGTGCTGGACGGCGCCGTCGAAGTCATAATCATAGGTCAGCGCGAGCGCCTTCCCCTCGGTCAACGTCGAGAGCCGCCCCGTGTCGTCCTGGTAGGTCCGCTCGATCGTGAGCCCGTTACCTAGCTTGCCCTGAAGGAGCGCGCCGTCGGCGCTCCGCGCGTCGGCATGCCAGAGCTCCTTATCGGGATCGGTCACTCCGTCGTGGTAGCCAAAGGCGTTATAGTGCCGCTCGACCAGGAGCGCCGGCTTGCCGGGGATGGCCGGATAGCTGAGGGACGACGGTCGCCCGAATGCGTCATATCCCTCGTCGAACGCATACGTCGACCCATCCACCGTCCACGCCTGGTGCACGGGACGGCCGAGAGCATCATATCCGAAGTCCTGGATAACCCCATCCGGGCTCGCGTCCCACGCGAAACGGGTTGTGCCGTCCCCGTCGTCGATCCGCGTCACCCGCCCGAGCGCGTCGTGTTGCCTTTGTCCGCGGGCTGCTGTTCGCTGCGACTCTGGGATACAAAAGGTGGTTTCTGATTGAGAGCAAGAGTTAACGCAAAGGCGCAAAGGCGCAAAGGCGCAAAGAGACGAGAAGTTGGTGATTATTGATCGTTCAGACCATTGACGACGCGACGGAGGCCCTGTCTCACCCTCGTTTCGCCGAAGTTGATGACGAGCGCATGAGCTTGAGATCAGGAGGCGGAGATAGGTGAGCGCTTGCGCCTCGAAGATGGTGTTTCAGTGGGTCGTAGCCTTGCATTCGACGACGACGAGCTTGTTCACGAGCATGTCGAGACGGAGGTCGGACGAGCCGCCTGCCCTTGTAGGTCAACGGCACCGATCTCTGCCGTTCGACCGAGAACCCCGAATTCGAGCTCGAACGCGAGCGCCTCCTCGTAGACCCCCTCAAAAGCCCCGGCCCACCGAGTGTACGATGAACCTCGATCGCAGCATCCACGTTAACCTTGGCGATGTCGTTCTCCGTCATCTTTTGCTTTCTTTTGCGCCTTTGCGCCTTTGCGCCTTTGCGATAAAATTCCGGCTCGCAAGATGTCTGTGCATGGAAGCATGTCGGGCACCGTCGCTTCGTGAGCGCCAAGCCATCCCCGCGAGCTCGTCGCGTTCCGATGTGCTGATAAAGACCGTGTCCCGGAGCACCCAGCGGGAATGGCCGAGGTCGTTCCACACCTGCACGACGGCGGCCCGCTCCTCGGGATCGAGCGCGACGTGGGACGTGCGCGCGGGCACACCGACGGCCGAGTGCGTCACCACGCGGACAAGGCCCTCGTGGTCCCTGGAATATGTGAGCACCTCGGGATCGAAGGGTCCGGGTCGTCCTTCTCGATGTACACATGACAGAGCAAGCCGCGGTCATCATAGGCATATGACGTATGCCGCCCGGCGCCGGGGTCGGAAACGCGCTCGGATCGCCGGAGGTCGTCGTCCGGCTCTGGAGAAGCCCGATCAACCAATCGTCCTCCCGCACCTCATACGTCGGAGCGCACGCCTCTCCACGCCGCCCACGGTCGTCACGGTGTCTTCGAGCAGGTTGCCGAAGCCATCATACGTCGACGACCCATGCCGGACCCGGAGCGCGTTGTGGTCGTCCGCTCCATCGATCGCCCCGATCTGCCGCTCCGCCTGCTCGTCCGCGGTCACGGTGACGTCTTCCTCCCACTCCAGCGTGGTGAACGAGGCCGGGTGGACGAAGTGCGTCTTGCCCCCGTGCAGGTCATCCACCTGATAGACCGTCTCTGTACGGCTCAACCGCGCAACCTTCGGGCCCGCGTCCATCACGACGGCCTGCTCGACGCTCTTCGGCAAGAACGCAAAAGGCACGAGCGCCCCCTGCATCGTCTCCAGGTCATAGTGGATGACGGTCTCGGCCTGACGCGCCGGCTCCCACGCGATCACCGTGCTGAACCCGAGGAAGCCCCGCCCGTGCACGTCCATCCGCGGCCCGCGGTAGTGGTAGATGCGGCGCTCCTCCTGCCCCTCGTTCGAGACGAGATCGCGCCCCTGGAAGACCCGGTGCTCGCGCGGCAGCGGGTCGAACATGTCGTAGATTTGATCGATCCGGTCCGAGGTCTCGCCCGTGTTGCGATCGACGGTGAGGATGCCCGTGTCCCAGCTCGCCAGCTCGATCTGCTCCACACAGTGTCGCGATGAGCTGGATCCACGCCCGAACCAGAGCGTCCTGCGTAGCCCGGGGTTGAACCCTTTGTCTTCAACACATCGTGGTGTAGGCGAGGCGGATCTCCCGAAATGCAGGCGTTTACGACAACCCGCCTCTGGGCTCGACCGGCGGTGAGCCTGACCATTCATCCGATCTCCAAAACCTCGGGGATTTGTGGAGGCGCGCTGCTTAGACCCCACCCCCGGCCCCTCCCCGCGTGCGGGGAGGGGAGAGATCTTTGTGGAAGGACTTGGAAGAGCAGGCGCGGTGGTTGATGGGGCAAATAGGCGCAATGGGAGAGCAACAAGCGGCCCCTCCTGATGCGAGAGGGGTTGGGGTGGGGTTTCGGGCAGGGCGATCCGGATCTTCCAGAATCTTGCCCATAGAAATGTGACGAATGCTCAGGCTTTCCCGATCGCGGTGCGGATGAGCGTCCTGGGACTCGACTTGTGTAGAAGAGAAGGGTTTTAACCCCGGGTTATGACCTCGAGCGCTGAATCGACGACCACTTTTGCGATGGCGTTTTTGTCACGTTCACCCTCTCTTTGGTAGCCTTTGCGTGTTTGCGCGCTTACCCCCAAAATCCGCTGTGCAAGACCATCCTGCGCAGAAGCAAGAGAAGGGCGCTCATGACTCATGAGCATTGCCACTGCTCCTGCCAGTGCGTGGCGCGCCTTGTCTCACTACTATGCTCTCCCGCGATCGCCACGAGCTTGCGCCCGTCGAGGCAATAGGTGTCCCGTTCATCCAGGTGCATCCCATCAACCCCCCTTGCACGGCAAATGCGCTCGGACAGCGCGTGATCGCCGAGCGCCCTTCGATCTCCACGCCAACTCGATCCACCCCCGATCTCGCCCGTGCGCCGCAGGAACCAGGTCGGGCGATGCCATGCCACCCCGACCGCAGTCGACCCCCACGCTACCAGGTACTTCACCGCCCCCAGCCGCAATCGCGCCGCTCGTCGGCCAGGTGCTCCACCACCCCCAGCCGCGATCGACGTCCTCGCGCCCTGGTCCTCCACCACCTCCGAGGGGGTCAGGCCTCCCTCCGGCCACGCACGGCACCACCCCGAGGGTCACTCCAGCGGCCTCTCGAACGCCAGCGCAGGCAGCGCGCGCAGCTTGCCGATCTCGGCTCGCTGCCGGGCCGTGAAGGCGCGCGTCTCCACCGTGAATTTCCCCCGCGTCCGCAGGGCGATCTCGAGCGCCAGCGACGGCCGGCGGCGCATCGGCCCATGGCGGAGGGCGGCGAGGGCCGTGTCCACGCGCAGCGGCTCGCCGAGCAGGTAGCGCGTTCGTGGATCGAAACGGCTCCGGCTCTCGCCCCAGAAGCGGTGGGCGGCGCCCGGGTCGAGGCGGGGCAAGGAGGTCTCGCGGTCCTCGGCGGCCAAGGCCTCGTCGGCGGGGATTCCGGGCTCGCCGCGGGGTGGCGCGGCGAGGTACGGGGCGCGGAGCGGGAGGCCGGTGATGGTGGCGAAGGCCGAGGCGGCGGTGGGGCCGAGGCGCGCGTCGTCGAGGTAGAAGAGGCAGGCCTCGGCAGCGCCGACCGTGCCTGCTTGCCCGAGCGCGTCGAGCGCGGCGATCGCGAGCTCGGGGACCTCGATGGCGCGCTGCACGGCCTCGCGTTCGGCGGGGCCGCCGGCCATCGCGCACAGGCCGAGGAGTCCTGCGGAGGATGGATCGCCTGCGCCGACGAGGCGGCGGCAGGTGTCCCAGGCGGCGGAGAAGCCGAGGAGCAGGCCGGTGAGGATGGCCTCGTCGCGCACCGCGGTGTCCGGCGAGCCGAGCGCCTCGCCGGCGAGCTGTTGCAGGGGACGGGAGCGCGCGCTCCGGGCGGCGATCACGCCGGCGCGCACGAGGGCGGGTGCGTCGTCGGCGCGGATCTTCCCGAGCGCGCGGCCCGGGTCGCCGCCGCGGAAGGTGAGGGTGGAGAGCGCCGCGGCGACGAGGAGCGCGTCGCCCTCGCCGAGCCAGGAGGTGAGCCGTGCGTCGATCTCCGGCCGATCGGCGAGCGCGAGGGCGCGGAGCAAGGGCGCGCGGCGATCGGCGGGGGCCTTCGCTGCGGCGTCGAGCACGGCGTCGAGGCCGTCGCCTTCGCCGGCGAGGAGGGCCAGGCCGGCGGCGGTGGCGCGGTCCGGCTCGGTGCCTGCGAGCGCGGGGCGGAGCAGCCGATCGGCGGCGGGGCGGCCGGCGGCCACGAGGCCGTCGAGGTGGGCGAGCAGGCGCTCCTCGCCGTGCGCGGCGAGATCGTCGAGGGAGATGGTGGGCGACGAGAGCGCGCGCTCCCACTGGCCGAAGAGGAAATCGGCCTCGTCGAGGTGCTCCTCGATCACGTCCCAGAGGAGGATTGCGGCGCGCGGGGTCATTCGTCGCGATCGTCCGGGAAGAAGGGGCCCACGAGGGGCGCGGGCCCGGTGTTGTCGTTGTTGTGGACGAAGAGATCGAAGGCCCGGACGACGTTGCGCCCCTCGATCTTCACGTCGAAGGAGTAGAGCACCGGGGCGGCGCTGCCCTGGGTCTCGAGCGAGGCCACGCCCCCGCCGACGCCGGCCTCGTCGCCGCTGCTGCTCTCGATGCGCGCGCCGCTGAGCGCGACCGGATGACCTTCGCAGCGCACGTCGGTCGAGCCGCCGGTGAGCGCGCTCGATGGGGCGATGTTGGAGAAGGGGACGGGCGCGGCGGGGGCGAGGCAGGTGTCGGGGAAGGCCACGCTCGTGCCCTCGCTCGCCTCGTGGATCACGGCGAGGCCGTTGACGCCGACGGTCGCGCTCATCGCTTGATCTCCTCGGCTCCGGGCCGGTGGGCGCGGAGGTGGACCGAGGCCTTGAGGCCGCGGTCGGACGAGGCCGTGACCAGCACGCCGCTCGTCCGGGTCTGCTCGCGGTGGAGCGCGGTGGCGGCCGCGCCGATCGAGAGGGCCATGCTCGCCGCGCCGGTGTCGCCGAGGCCGTCGGCGATGTGGCGCAGGGCGAGCGGGCGCGGCACATGGCGGAGCGATCGCACGATCGCCGACGCGAGCTCCTCCGAGCGGGCCGGCTCGCCGTTGAGATCGCAGTAGCAGAGGCCGATCGCGGCGCCGTGATCGTCGAGCGCGAAGGCGGTCGCCTCGATCGCCGCGCTGAGCCCCGTGCCCGTGCACGGGGCGTCGCCGTCGAGGGGGACGGGATCGTCGGCGGTGGCCGGCGCTTCGAGGAGACAGAGCACCGTCGCGCCGCGCGCGAGGGCGCGATCGAGCGGCTCGAGGAGCAGGAAGCCCGCGCCCTCGCCGGGGAGGAAGCCCGTGCGGCGAGGGCGCAGCGAGAGGCGCCCGGCCGCGTGGAAGGCGCGCACCGCGGCGGGCTCGACGAGCGAGTCGGCGCCTCCGGCGATGACCGCGGGCGCGCCTCGATCGAGATCGTCGAGCGCAGCCGCGAGCGCGAGGCCGACCGCGGCGTGGCCGCCCGGGTAGAGACGGATGCGCGACGCGAGGTTGTCGAGCGGGGCTTCGGCGCCGAGGAGCACAGGCAAGGTGCGATCGAGATCCGATGGGACGCCGGGGCGATCGAGCGGCGGGAGCGCGAGGTGGAGCGGGGCGGACGCGAGGTCGGGGAGCGCCGGCTGGCGGGCGAGATCGTGGAGCGCGGCGCCGCCGAGGGCCGCGAGGCGGGCCAGACCGCGTGCGTCGCGCTGCGGAGACCAGAGGGCCTCGGCCACGCCGCCGACCGCGGGGATGGATCGCCCGTCCGGCGTGGGGAGCATGAGGCCGGGGATCTCGACGAGCCTCACGATCCCGGCGCGCAGCGCGGCCGTGGTCGGGCGGGTCCCGTCGCCCGCGGCGGTGGCCATGCCGAGCGCGGTGACGGCCGCGGCGCGCGGTCGATCAGAGGCCACGATCGCCTCCCTCGCCGGGCCCGACCTCGCACCACGCGAGATCGGGGCCGCGCCGGTGCATCGTCACCGAGGCCCGGTAGGTGAGCTCGAGCCGTGGGCCGTCGCCGTCGATGAGCACCGTGTCGAGCGTGAAATCGAGGCGCCGCGGCTCTTCTCCGCGCATCCGGTAGCGCCCGTCGAGCGCGACGCGGGGCAAGGTCTCCCGGATCGGCCCGCCGCGGGAAATTCCTTGGACCTCCAACGATTCGCCGCCGGCGAGGGGGCGCTCGGCGCGCTGATCGTCCGGCGCGCCGCTGTGGTAGAGGCGCTGGAAATCGAGCGGCAGGTGGGGAAAGCGCGATCGTTCCCAGGCGGCGTCGAAGGTGCCGGCCCGGGCGCGGCGGGGCATCCATCCGGGGCACACCCAGCCGAAGCATGCGGGCGGAGGGCAAGCGCCGGCCTCGGTGATCGGCGCCCGCGGGTCTTCGAGGTTGGGCAGGGGCGCGCCGTCGAGGTGATCGGCTTGCCCGGGTGACGCGAGGCCCACGCCGACCGGGTTCTGCTCGAAGCCGGGCCCGCCGAAGGCCCGCTCCCACACGAGCGGGATCGACTCGAAGGGGGCGGGCGCGCTCGGCGCGAGGCGCCCCCCGGCGCGGGCCCACACGCGATCGCCGAGGACGCGAACCTGCTTGAAGATCGGCCCGATCGCGAGGCTCACGAGGCATTCGGTGGCCCCGGGCCGCTCGGCCTCGGCGTGGCCGACGAGCACCACGTCGGTCCCGGGTTTGCCGACGCAGAGGTCGCTGTCCCGGACGAGGCTCGACGCGCCGGGGAGGCCGCGGTGCACCGGCGCCGTGACGATCGGCGCCTGCTCCGCGCTCCTCCGCACCCCGACCGGTCCGAGATCGAAGGTCGCCTTGACGATGAGGGTGAGCGTGTGCGCCGCGCGCTCGTCGAGGAGGAGGAAGGGCGCAGCGCGGTAGGGCGTGCGGTTCTGGAAGCCCGGCTCGGCCATCGGTTCGTGGGGGCCATCGGGCCCGGTCGCCGGGCCGCCGCGATGATTGCACAAGTCCCCAGGCCACAGAAGCAAGGTGTGCCGGTTGCGCGTGCGCCCGCGACATGGCAGGCGAAGCGCGGGCCGTGAGCGTCGCGCGACGGCGCGCCACAGTCCGCTCATGTCGGCGGAGCAGCTTCGACGCCCTCGTGCACCCGGAGGGCCTGATCACGCCGCGCGAGCAGGCGTGAGCTTCGAGGAGAGGTAGCCATGAACGACACCTTCGGAACGCGCGCGAACCTCGTCGTGGACGGCCACGATTACCGGATCCACCGGCTCGATCGCGTCGACTCGGCGCGGCTCCCGTACGCGCTGAAGATCCTCCTCGAGAACCTGCTCCGCCACGAGGACGGCCGGTCGGTGCGGCGTGAGGACATCGAGGCCCTGCTCGCGCCTCCGCCGAGGGCCGCGCGGGAGATCGCGTTCACCCCGAGCCGGGTGCTGCTCCAGGATTTCACCGGGGTCCCCGCCGTGGTCGACCTCGCGGCGATGCGGGCCGCGATGCGCGATCTCGGGGGCGACCCCGGGAGGATCAACCCCCTGCAGGCCGTCGAGCTCGTCATCGACCACTCGGTGCAGGTCGACGACCACGGCTCGCGGCTGTCGTTGCGCCGCAACGCCGACCTGGAGCTCGCGCGCAACGCCGAGCGGTACCGGCTCCTCAAGTGGGGCCAGCAGGCGTTCGAGCGCTTCCGGGTCGTGCCGCCCGGCGTCGGGATCGTGCACCAGGTCAACCTCGAGCACCTGGCGCGGGTCGTCTTCGCGGAGCCCGCGCAGGCGGCGGGCGCGGGCGGCATGGCCTACCCCGACACGCTCGTCGGGACCGACTCGCACACGACGATGATCAACGGGCTCGGCGTGCTCGGCTGGGGCGTCGGCGGCATCGAGGCCGAGGCGGCGATGCTCGGCCAGCCGGTGTCGATGCTGGTCCCGGATGTCCTCGGCGTGCGGCTCTCCGGGGCCTTGCCGGTGGGGACGACGGCGACCGATCTCGTGCTGACCGTCACCGAGGTGCTGCGCAGGAAGGGCGTGGTCGGCAAGCTCGTCGAGTTCTTCGGCGAGGGCCTCGCGAGCCTGTCCCTCGCCGATCGCGCGACGATCGCCAACATGGCGCCGGAGTACGGCGCGACCTCGGGCCTCTTCCCCGTGGACGACGAGGTGCTCCGGTACCTGCGCCTCACCGGCAGGAGCGCGCACCACGTCGCGCTGGTCGAGGCGTACTGCAAGGAGCAAGGGCTCTTCCATCACGAGGGCGCGGGCGAGGCGATCTACGCCGACGTGCTCGACCTCGATCTCTCGCGGGTCGAGCCGAGCCTCGCGGGGCCCACGCGCCCGCAGGATCGGGTCGCGCTCGGCGCCGTCGCGCGCGCGTTCGTGGAGGCGCTGCCGAGGCTCCGAGGGCATGTCGCGCCGCAGCCGGACAAGGCGAGCATCGAGCGCCTCAAGGGCGAGGGGGGCGGAGGCGCGGCGGTCGGCGCGAGCGAGTCGGCGCACCAGCATGTCGAGGGGGGCAGCCCGCCCGAGCGGGTGCGGGACGGCTCGGTCGTCATCGCCGCGATCACGAGCTGCACGAACACGAGCAACCCGTCGGTGATGATCGGCGCCGGCCTCCTCGCGAAGAAGGCGCTCGAGCGCGGCCTGCGCGCGAAGCCCTGGGTGAAGACGAGCCTCGCGCCCGGCTCGCGGGTGGTCACCGAGTACCTCGCGAAGGCCGGGCTCGCGGCGCCGCTCGAGGAGCTCGGCTTCTTCACCGTCGGCTACGGGTGCACGACGTGCATCGGCAACAGCGGGCCGCTGCCGCCCGAGGTGAGCGAGCAGATCGCGTCGGGCGGGCTCGTCGCGGTCGCGGTGCTGAGCGGCAACCGCAACTTCGAGGGGCGCATCCACCCGGAGGTGCGCGCGAACTACCTCGCCTCCCCCCCGCTCGTCGTCGCGTACGCGCGCGCGGGGCGGATCGACCTCGACCTCGACCGCGAGCCGATCGGGCGCGACGCGAGCGGCGCGCCGGTGATGCTCTCCGAGATCTGGCCGACGCGCGAGGAGATCGAGCGCACGATCGAGCGCTGCGTGGGCGCGCAGATGTTCTCCTCCGTCTACCGCACCGTGTTCGAGGGCGACGAGGGGTGGGCGGCGCTCGAGGTCGCGCGGAGCGATCTGTTCGAGTTCGATCCGGCGTCGACGTACGTGAAGCTCCCGCCGTACTTCGACGCGATGCAGAGGACGCCCCCCGATCGCGTGCCCGACATCCTCGGCGCCCGCGTCCTCGCCGCGCTCGGCGACAGCATCACCACCGATCACATCTCGCCGGCGGGCTCGATCGCGGCCGCGAGCCCGGCCGGCAGGTACCTGATCGAGCATGGGGTCCCGCCGGGCGAGTTCAACTCCTACGGCGCCCGCCGGGGCAACCACGAGGTGATGATCCGCGGCACGTTCGCGAACGTGCGGCTGAAGAACAGGCTCGTCCCGGGCCTCGAAGGCGGCGTGACGCGGCACCTCCCGAGCGGCGAGACGATGTCGATCTTCGAGGCGGCCATGCGCTACCAGCGCGAGGGTGTCCCGTCGCTGATCCTCGCGGGCAAGGAGTACGGCTCGGGGTCGTCGCGCGACTGGGCCGCGAAGGGGCCGCGCCTGCTCGGCGTGCGCGCCGTCCTCGCGGAGAGCTACGAGCGCATCCACCGCTCGAACCTCGTCGGGATGGGCGTGCTCCCGCTCCAGTTCTCGCCCGGCGAGAGCGCGTCGACGCTCGGCCTGACCGGCGAGGAGATCTACGACATCACGGGGATCGTCGAGCTCTTCCAGCGACCGATGCCGCCGCGGCCGACGGTGACGATCAAGGCGAGGCGCCCGGACGGTGTCATCGACATCGAGGCGATCGTGCGGATCGACACGCCGCAGGAGGCGCTCTATTACCGGCACGGAGGCATCCTGCCCTACGTGCTGCGCGATCTCCTCTCACGCGGGTAGGGGTGGCGAGGGGGCCCTCACCGGAACGCCATCTCCCCCATCCGCGCGCTCTCCAGGTGCGCCTCGCGCTCCCGCTCGAGGTAGTCGCGCACCGCCCGATCGAGCCCCGGGTGGACGAGGTGGTGCACGCTGTGCGTCAGCGTCGGCTCGAAGCCCCGCACCATCTTGTGCTCGCCGCCCGCGCCGGGCTCGAAGCGCTCGTAGCCCCGCGCGATGCACTCGTCGATGGAGTGGTAGAAGCACACGTTGAAGTGGAGGAACGGCCGCTCCTCCCGGGCACCCCAGTAGCGGCCGTAGAGCGTGCGCTTGCCGGCGATGTTGAAGGCCCCGGCGATGGCCTTCTTCCCCTCGCGGGCGACGACGATCTCCAGGTGGCCGGCGAGCTTCTGGCAGATCTCCTCGAAGAAGGCCCGGTTGAGATAGTGTCTTCCCCACACGAACTTGTCGACGGTCGACGCGTAGAAGGCATACACGTCGTCGATCAAGGCCGGGCTGAAGGCGCCGCGCTCCGTCTGGATCTCGATCCCCTGCTTGCCCATCTCCTTGCGCTCGCGCCGGATCTGGTTCCTGCGCTTCGACGAGAAGCGCGAGAGGAAGTCCTCGAAGGTCGCGTAGCCGTGGTTGTGCCAGTGAAACTGGATGCCGAGCCGGTGGCAGAGGCCGGCGCTCGCGAGCACCTTGGCTTCGGGCTCGGTCAAGAAGAGCACGTGGGCCGAGGAGAGCTTCTCGCTCGCCACGATCTTGCGCAGGGCCTCGGCGAGCACGGGCAAGAGGCGCGGGCGATCTTCCGGGCGGGCGACGAGGAGGCGGTGGCCGTTCGCGGGCGTGAAGGGCACGGCCACGAGGAGCTTCGGGTAGTAGGGGATGCCGGCGCGGTGGGCGGCGTTCGCCCAGCCGTGATCGAAGACGAACTCGCCCTCGCTGTTGCCCTTGAGGTAGCAGGGCGCCGCGGCGACGAGCTTGCCCTCTTGCCAGAAGGTCAGGTGGTGCGGGGCCCAGCCGGTGCCTTCGCCGACGCAGCCGGTGCGCTCCAGCGTGTCGAGCCACACGTGGCGGAGGAAGGGCGCGTCGTCGATCCCGTCGAGCGCGTCCCAGTCGGCCTCGGGGACGGCGCGGATGCTCGGGTCGATGCGGATCTCGATGTTCATCGCCGTGCTCACAGATAGCGCAGGATCGGGCCGGTGGCCGCCGATTGTCCCGGGAGACGCTCGGCCGGTGTAGAGTGGCGGCGATGACCGACCAGGACAAGCCGAACACCGACCTCGGCGAGCGCTTCCCCCGCTCGGCCGCCGAGGTGGCCGATCTCAAGAGCCGCGGGATCGCCGCGGCCCGCGATCTCTGCGCCTTCATCGATCGCTCGCCCACGCCGTACCACGCGGCGGGCGAGGTCGCGCGGCGCCTCTCCGCCGCGGGCTTCTCGGAGATCGCCGAGCGTGACGCGTGGACGCTCGCCCCGGGCGATCGCCGCTACCTCGTGCGCGGCGGGACGATCCTCGCGTTCGTCGTGGGCGCCGAGTCCCCGGCGACGGGCGGCTTCCGGATGATCGGCGCGCACACCGACTCGCCGAACCTGCGGGTCAAGCCCAACGCCGACGTGAGCAAGAGCGGCTACCGTCAGCTCGGCGTCGAGGTCTACGGCGGCGTGCTCTACACGACGTGGCTCGATCGCGATCTCTCGATCGCCGGCCGCGTGCTGCTCGACCGCGGCGACGGCACCGTCGAGGCGCGCCTCGTCGATCTGGAGAAGACCGTCGCGCGGGTGCCGAACCTGGCCATCCACCTGAACCGCAGCGTCAACACCGACGGGCTCCAGATCAACGCGCAGAAGCACCTGTCGCCGATCCTCGGCCTCGGCAAGGAGACGGCCTTCCGGAAGACGCTCGCGAGCGCGCTCGACGTGAAGGAGGGCGCGATCCTGAGCTAC
Source organism: Byssovorax sp. (assembly GCA_046351295.1). Lineage (GTDB taxonomy): Bacteria > Myxococcota_A > Polyangia > Polyangiales > Polyangiaceae > JAXLYT01. The sequence goes on along the minus strand of JAXLYT010000004.1, from coordinate 229,701 downwards.
GACCTCTCGCTCTACGACGTGACCCGGGCCGCGGTCGCGGGGATCGATCAGGAGCTCGTCTTCGCGTCGCGCCTCGACAACCTGGGGAGCTGTCACGCGGCCGTCTCGGCATTGGCGGCGATCGCGGCGCCGAGCGCGGCGACGCGGCTCATCGCGCTCTACGATCACGAGGAGTGCGGGAGCAAGACGATGGCGGGCGCGGCCGGCAGCGTGCTGCGCGACACGATCGGTCGCATCCTGGAGGCGCACCCGGACAGGCAGCCGCAGGCCCTCGGGCGGGCGATGAGCCGGTCGCTCCTCGTGTCGGCCGACATGGCCCACGCCGTCCACCCGAACTATTCCGATCAGCACGAGCCGCAGCACCAGCCGCAGCTCAACCGGGGGCTCGTGATCAAGTCGAACTCGAACCAGTCCTACGCGACCGAGGGCGCGACCGCCGCGCAGCTCGAGCTCTTCTGCCACGCGGCGGGCTACGTGCCGCAGCGCTTCGTGGTGCGGAGCGATCTGCCCTGCGGGAGCACCATCGGGCCGATCACGGCGGCCGAGCTCGGCGTCGCGACGGTCGACGTGGGCGCGCCCATGCTGAGCATGCACTCCTGCCGCGAGCTCGCTGGCACGCTCGACGTGCACCTGGCGATCGAGACCTTCAAGAAGGCCCTGGGCTAGGCGCTCTTCGGGCGCTGCGAGAGCAGCGCGTAGCCGATCATCTTGTAGAGCAGCCGGGCGCCGACGTTGCCGTCCCACTCGTCGCCGTCGGGGCCCGGGGCCACCTCGCAGAGGTCGAAGCCCACGATCGTCCGGCCGCTCTCGACCACGTACTTCAGCATCGCCACGGCCTGCTGGAAGGAGAGACCGCCGGGTACGGGCGTGCCGGTGTGCGGGCAGAGGGCCGGGTCGAGCCCGTCGATGTCGAAGGAGAGGTAGACCTCGGCGGGGAGCTTCTCGAGGTAGGGCTTCACGATCGCCGCGAAGGGCTCGCCCTCGAGCATCCGGCGGGCGAGGTCCTCGTCGAAGAGGGTCGCGATCCGCCCGTTCGAGCCCTCGATCACGGCGAGCTCGTCCTCGGAGAAGTCGCGGATGCCCACCTGGACGATCCTCGTCACCGAGGGGAGACGATGGGCCACGTTGTACATGATCGACGCATGCGAGTCGGCGAAGCCCTCGTAGGCCCGGCGGAGATCGGCGTGCGCGTCGAGGTGGAGCACGCCCATGCCGGGGAAGCGCTCGGCGTGGGCGGCGATCGCGCCGAAGGGGGAGGCGTGATCGCCCCCGATCGTGCCGACGAGCTTTCCCCGCTGGATCCAGCCCCGCGCGATGGCCGCGACGCGCGCGTTGAGCTTGTCGCCGAGCTCGTTGACGCGGCCCTGCTGGGCCTCGAGGTGCGGGTCGCCCTCGATCTCGCCGAAGGCGTCGATCACGGGGGCCGAGGCCGCGCATGCCTCGACGTTCCAGCCCTCGATCTCCGGGTCGGTGGGGAGCAGCGCGATGCCGTCCTGGTAGGGCTTGCCCGTCCCGCGGTCGTAGAGATCGACCTGCCGGCTGCCCGTGAGGATGGCCTCGGGGCCCCGGGCGGTGCCCTTGCCGTACGAGGTGGTGGGCTCCCAGGGGACGGGGATGAGGACGACCCGGGCCTCGTCGGCGCTGTGCGGGAGGCCGAAGATGCCGTCGCCCATGGCGGGCGCGCCTGGATCGAAGGGGGCGACGCTGGCGGCGCCGATGCTGGCGAAGGGGCGGGTGCTCATGGGCGGAGGGTGCCGAGCCTTCCGCCGTGCCGTCAACCGTTCGTAACGGCATCTCGGCAAGGTGCTGCTCTCTCTCGCCGTGGGCCGGAAAATGCGCTAGCACCGCCTGTCGAGAATTCGACACGCCCCCCGGGGCCCGCTGTTTTCGAGGCATGTTCGTATGCTCCGCTACCGCGCCGACTATAAGACGCTGATCTTCGTGGCGATCTACTTCGGGCTCGTCGCCGTCCAGTGGGCCCTTGCCCCGACGAACCTCGCGCTGGCGATCCCGCTCCTGATCCTCACCTGCTGGTTCTCCTTCTTCGGGGCCGTGGCGACGCACAACGCCATCCACAGCCCCGTCTTCAAGAGCCGGGGGATGAACCGCCTGTTCCAGGTCGCGCTGACGTTGACCTACGGCCACCCGGTGAGCGCGTACGTGCCCGGGCACAACCTCAGCCACCACAAGTACACGCAGTCGCGCAAGGACGTGATGCGCACGAGCAAGATCCGGTTCCGGTGGAACCTGCTCAACGGGATCTTCTTCATGCCCCGCGTGGGCCGGGACATCTTCGCGGCCGACATGCGCTACTTCAAGGCGATGTACCGGCGCAACAAGCCCTGGTTCAACCAGATGCTCCTCGAGGCCTTCGTCTTCCTCGGGAGCATGGGCGCGCTCATCGCGCTCGACTGGAAGAAGTTCCTCCTCTACGTGCTCGTGCCCCACCAGTACGCGGCGTGGGGCATCATCAGCATGAACCTCCTGCAGCACGACGGGTGCGACGAGAACAGCGACTACAACCACTCGCGCAACTTCGTCGGCAAGGTGGTCAACTGGTTCACGTACAACAACGGCTTCCACACGATCCATCACATGGAGCCGGGGCTGCACTGGAGCCTCGCGCCCGCCGAGCACGCCAAGCGCGTCGCGCCCTTCATCCACCCGAACCTCGATCAGGCGTCGCTGCTCGGCTACCTCTTCCGGACCTACATTTCCCCGGGCAAGCGCGTGATGTACACGGGCGAGCCGCTGGTGCTCCCGGAGGAGGGGCCGGACGAGGAGTGGATCCCCGGGCCGAAGGAGACGCCGCCCGATGTCTCGCTCGGCGCGATCGCTTGACGCGATCGGTTGACCTTCGCGCGGCGTCGCTCGCCGTCTCGATCGTCTCGCTCGGTTGCGCGCATGCGCCGCACCCGGGCTCATCGCCCACATCACCATCCGCGCTCGATTACCGGGTCGAGGCCCTGCCGGGCGCTCCCCTCGTCCTCGACATCACGCTCACGTTGCAGGGCGGATCGCCCGCGCTCGTGGCCTCCGTGCCCTCCGCGATCGGCCTCCTCACCCGCGACGACGGGCTCGAGATCAGGCCGATCGGCGATCGCTTCCCGATCGGCTGCGCCTCGACGTGCCGGGTGCGTTACCGCGTGGATCTCGGGGCCGCGGCCGCGCGATCGGGCGACGCCTTCGAGGTCGCGGCGAGGAGCGGCGCCGATGTCGTGGGGCCTGCGAGCACCTGGCTCCTCCGCCCCGATCCGCTCCCGCCGGCGAGCCCGGTGACGATCGATGTGCGCCCCGCGCCCGGGACGCGCTTCGCGAGCGGTCTCCATCGAGGACCCCTCGAAGAGCAGATCGCGGTGCGGGCGATCGATCTGCCGGCGGCGGGGTACGCGGCCTTCGGATCGTTCACGGTGGAGCATGTCCCGGTCCACGGCGGCGCGATCGATCTCGTCCTGCTCGGCGGCGAGCGCAGGCTCGGGGACGAGGCGATCCAGCGCTTCACCGCGCGCATGGCGGGCGCGCTCGACGCGGTGTTCGGGCGCTTCCCCGTGGCGCGCGCGGCGATCTTCGTCACGCCCGAGGCGGGCTCGCGGCGCGTGGAGCTCGGCCGCACCTTGCCCTCGGGGGGCGCGTCGATCCTCCTCGTGATCGGGGCGGACGCGGGCGAGGCGGCGCTGCGCGAGGACTGGATCCTGGAGCACGAGCTCTTCCACCTCGGGACGCCGTCGTTCTCGGGCGAGGGGCGCTTCCTCGACGAAGGGATGGCGGTGTACTACGAGCCCGTGCTGCGGCGGCGGGCAGGCCTCCGATCGAGCGAGGGGCTCTGGGGTGATCTCGTGCAGGCGGCGCGATCGGGGCTGCCCGGGCCGGGGCAGGGGAGCCTGGCGCGCAGCGAGGATCACGATCGCGTCTACGGCGGCGGCGCGACCTTCGTCCTCGCGGCCGATCTCGGCATCCGCGCGCGCACCGGGGGCGCGCGATCGCTCGACGATGGCCTGCGCGCGGTGCTCGATCGCGGCGGCGACGCCACGCGCGTCTGGACGGTGGCCGACTTCGTGAAGACCGTCGACGCCGCGACGGGCGTGCCCGTGCTCACCGAGCTCCACGCCAGGGCGGCGATGTCAGATCCTTGCACGATCCCTCCGTTCGCCGCCGGAGCGCTTCTTCCGCCCTGCTTGCCCTCCTCGGAGGGGGATGTCGATCACCTGTTCTCCTGGCTCGGCGTGGCGCATGACAGCGCGGGAAACCTGGCTTTCGTGGAGGATGGGCCACGCGCGAGCCACCGCCGCGCCATCGAGGGCGAGAGACCCGGCGCGCCGCTCCCCGCCGGCAAGGTGCTGAGCACGCCGATCGTGCCGTGAGCCGCGATCGCGGCGCGTCGCCTTGACGAGCCCGGGTGTGGCTCCTAGCGTGCGCCGCACGATGACGAGCAGCACCGCGCCGGCGCCCGCGACGCCGGCGACGAACGAGCAGACGCCCGGGAGCGCAGGCCCCGGCCCGGCCAAAGAGCCCATGATTTCCCGCCTCGTGGGCAAGCCGTGGTTCTGGGTGCTGCTGATCTTCGTGATCATCGTCGGGCCGGTGAGCCGGGCATTTCTCCACGGCGTCCCGCGCCCGCCCGAGATGAGCATCCCGCTGCCCGCGTTCACGCTGACGAGCGAGCGGGGCACGCCCTTCGGCACGGCCGATCTCCGCGGCAAGGTCTGGGTCGCCGACTTCGTGTTCACGAGCTGTCCCACCGTCTGCCCCAAGCTGACCGCGCGGATGGCGGAGATCCAGCGCCGATCCCGGCACCTCGGCGACGCGTTCCACCTCGTGACCATCAGCGTCGATCCGGAGAACGATACGCCCGAGAAGCTCGCCGCCTATGCGAAGGTGAACAAAGCGGATCCGCTGCGGTGGACGTTCCTCACCGGCTCGCTCGACGCGATCGAGGGCACCGTCGTCAAGGGATTCAAGATGGCGATGGGCAAGGAGGAGACAGCGCCCGGATCAGGCCTCTTCTCGATCTTCCATGGTGAGCGCCTCGTGCTGGTGGACCAGGACGGTAACCTCCGCGGCTATTACGAGGCCGACGACGAGGGCATCGCGAAGCTCCTGCGCGACGCGGGGATCGTGGCCAATCGGCTCGGGCTCCGCTGAGCGGCCGATAGCGGTGTAGCGCGGCGTTTGCGCGCATCGGCGCAGCCCTTGCGTGAAGCAGCGTACGGAATCGCGGCCACGGCGGGCAAACATTGAAGCGACCGCGCGCCCATAGCGAAGATCTTGCCGGATCCGACGTGGGATCGCCTGATCCTGCGGGGATTCATCGATTTGCTATGCGTTCGAGCGATGATTCGGAGCAATGGAAGAGGCGCCCGGAACGATAGCTTGACAACGAAAAACCATGGGCTTAGCGTCCCGTTCCCATGAAAACGACCTACTCGATGACAGGCATTGTTCTCGTGGCCGTCAGCGGCCTCCTTGCTGCTTGCGGCGAAGCGACGCCCGAGCCCGCGCAGCCCGCTGTGACCGCGACCGCGGCCGTGACCGCAGCGCCGACCGCGACCGCCATGGTGAGCGCGACGCCGACCCAGACGCCGACCGCGACGCCGGCCCCCGCCCCGCTGCCCGACCTCGGGCTCAAGCTCGGCAAGCTCGACTCGAAGCTCGCTGCCCAGGCCCTCAGCGCGAAGGGCGCGGAGAAGTTCAAGATCGCCGTGAGCCCCTCCGGCGAGATCCTCAAGCTCTCGCTCTATCACAACGACGCCTCGCTCATCCCCGAGCCCGTGATGGCGACGCTGAAGAAGAAGCTGCCCGGCGCGACGATCAAGTCGTTCGAGTCGGAGATCTACTCGGACAAGGGCCGCGTCTTCGAGATCGAGGTCACCACCAAGGACAAGAAGGACTGCGAGATCGGCGCGATGGCCGACGGCAAGTACCTTTACACCGAGTGCGACATGAAGGCCGACAAGCTCCCGAAGGCCGTCAAGGACGCGGTGGCCAAGGCCGTCCCCGGCGGTGAGATCGTCGAGGCCGAGAAGAAGGACGGCGACACCAACGACTTCAGCGTGGAGTCGAAGGCGAACGGCGTGATGCACTACCTGCACATCGACACCAAGGGCAAGGTCACCTGGCATGCCCAGCGCGTCGCGGGGCTCATCGACATCCAGGTCGGTGGCAACGCGCCCGGCGCCGGCGACGCCAAGCCCGGCAACTTCGATCCCGAGCTCTTCCAGGCCTCGCTCAAGGCCAAGGGCGTCGAGAAGATCAAGGTGATGACCGACGCGTCGGGCACCGTCGGCAAGATCTCGCTCTACCACAAGGACGACAGCGCGGTGCCGGACGCGGCGAAGGCCGCTGCGGCGGCGAAGTTCCCGGGCTCCAAGGCCGGGTACTACGAGTCCGAGGTCTACTCGAACCACGGCAAGGTCTTCGAGAGCGACCTCACCCTCGCCGACAGCAAGAAGTGCGAGTTCGCGGCCCTGAAGGACGGGACGCACCTCTACACCGAGTGCGACATCAAGAAGGACGAGCTGCCGAAGGAGGTCGCCGACGCGGTGGGCAAGCTCGTCGCCGGCGGTGAGATCGTCGAGACGGAGCGCAAGGACTCGCCCTGGGGCAACGGCTACAACGTCGAGGCCAAGGCAGCCGGCATGCTCCACTACATCAAGCTCAGCCCGACGGGCGAGGTCACCTGGCACGGCGTCCGGGTGCCCGCCGAGATCGACGTCACGCTGCCCTGAGCAAGCCTGACCGTTGAAGAGAAGCGCCCGCTCTGCTCCGGCAGGGCGGGCGCGCTCTTTTTGTCCCCACCCTTCCGACTCCGGCGCCACCAGCCATCGCCCGCAGCACCAACGTCATCGCGCAGCGCAAACGTCACCAGCCGTTGCCGTCGCCGATCCGGGAGCGGGAGCGGGAGCGGGAGCGGGAGCGGGAGCGGGAGCGGGAGCGGGAACGGGGATGATGTGCCGGGAGAACGCCCAAAGCTCGAAGACCCTGGCCCTCACGGCAACGTTACGTGAATGGCCGGCTGTAGGCGCAACTTCTGCGGCTCGAACGCAGTTGACGCGGGTGCCCGCTCACCGCTAGAAATGCCCGCAATGTGGAGGGCCGCCACCATGGCCCCCCGGATCCGAAAGGGAACCACCAGGGATGAGCGCTAGCGCAGCAGAGCACGCCGGAGGCCACGGCCCCGTCGCCTGGCCGAAGGACCGCCAGTACGGGACAGCATCGGCCGGCAAGATCGCGATGTGGATGTTCCTCATCTCGGACGGCTTCTCCTTCAGCGGCTTGCTGCTCGCCTACGGCATCCTCCGGGGCGGCTCCAAGACCTGGCCGCCGGATCCCTCCCTCAACGAGCCGCACCTCGGCATCAACTTCACCGCGGGGCTCACCTTCCTGCTGATCTGCTCCAGCGTGACGATGGTGCTCGCGCACGCCGCCGCGGTCGAGGGCAAGCGCAAGCAGCTCATCCAGTACCTCGCGTTGACGATCCTCGGCGGGGTGCTCTTCCTGTGCGGCCAGTACCAGGAGTACTTCGGCATCTGGAGCGAGGGCCTCATCCACGAGGGCCTGCACTTCGGCGCGTCCGCGTACGCGAGCACGTTCTACGTGGTGACGAGCTTCCACGGGATGCACGTGCTCACGGGCGTGCTCTACCTGACGGTGATCCTCGTCCGGGCGATCATGGGCAAGTACGACAACGGCAACCACGATCAGGTCGAGATCGTCGGGCTGTTCTGGCACTTCGTCGATCTCGTCTGGATCCTGGTCTTCACCTTCATCTACCTCCTCTAGTACCGCTAGCCCATCGAGGCGCGACCATGGCGAACAAGAAGAAGAACAAGGGCGCGGAGAAGGCCGCCGTCAAGAAGGCCGAAGAGGCGACCAAGCCCGAGGACGAGGCCGACGAGGCCGCGGCCGCGCGGGAAGCGCAAGACGAGGGCGACGAGGCCGCGCATGCGCCCGCGGCCCACGGGGGCGCGGGCGCCCACGCGGCGCACGCCGATCACGCGCCGAACCGCAAGGAGTACATGGTCATCTTCGGCCTGCTCGCCTTGCTGACGATCCTCGAGGTCGGCGTGGCGAAGGTGCCCGGCATCTCGAAGGGCCTGATGGCGTCGGCGCTGATGCTGCTCGCGCTCACCAAGGCCGCGCTGGTCGGTCTCTTCTTCATGCACCTCAAGCACGAGACCAAGTTCCTGCGCTACCAGGTGGCGCTGCCCATGGCGGCCCCTGCCCTCTACGCCATCGTGCTGATGGCCGAGGCGGCGTGGCGGCTCACGCGATGAGCGCGCGCATCGCCGCGCTGCTCGGCGCGCTCGCGACCCTGCTCGCGCCGGTCGCCGCGCTCGCCTGCCCCGCATGCGCCGCCGGTCGCTCCACCACCGGCAGCACGCTGAGCTACGTCGCGCTCGGCTGCCTCATCGCCCTGCCGTTCGCGGTCTCGGGCGTGATCATCGGCCTCTGCCGCTCCGACCTCTTCGCCTCGGCGCACGACAGCGCGCAAGGCGGGGCCGGGGAGCTCGGCGGCGGCGCATCGAACCCTGACAACCGAGCACGTAGTAGGAGAGCAGAATGACAGCACGACGGCTCAAGAGGGCCGTGATGGCGCTCGCGGCCACGGCCGGGGCGCTCTCGCTCGCGGGGATGGCCCTCGCGGCGCCTCAATCCGGCTCGGGCATCGGCCTGCCCCACGACGTCTCGGCCGACGGGCACCGGATCGACTGGCTGATCGGCGTCACGAACGCGCTGACCGCGATCCTCTTCGTGATCATGGCCGGGTGGCTCGTCTACTCCGCCATCTTCCACAACGAGAAGCGCGCGACGGCCTCGTACGATCACGGCACATCCAAGCGCTCGGTGGCGATCGCCCTCGGCATGGCGGGCTCGGTCTTCCTCGTGGTCGACGGGAACCTCTTCTTCCACTCCACGAGCGACCTCGAGAACGTCTTCCACAACTTCGAGGAGGTCGAGAAGAACCCGAACACCATCCGGATCGAGATCAACGCCCACCAGTGGGCGTGGGACGCGCGCTACGCGGGCCCGGACGGCAAGTTCAACACCCAGGACGACATCGTGATGCTCAACGACGTGCGCATCCCGATCGACACCCCGGTGATCTTCCAGGTCGCCTCGACCGACGTGCTCCACTCCTTCAACCTGCCGAACTTCCGGACCAAGGTCGACGCCGTGCCCGGCATGATCAACCAGATCTGGACGCAGGGTAAGGAGCTCGGCGAGTACACGATCGGCTGCGCCCAGCACTGCGGCGCGAACCACTACAAGATGAAGGGCTCGATCACCGTCCTCTCCAAGGAGGACTACGCGAAGTGGGCGAACGAGGCGTCGCAGAGCTCGTCGCGGCTCTACCAGGAGTCCGACAAGAGCGCCCACTGGGGCTGGGATTGGAGGACAGAGTGAGCAGCAGCAGCACCGATCTTCAGCCGATCCACCAGGAACCGAAGTCGTTCATCTGGAAGTACGTCTTTTCGCAAGACCACAAGATGATCGCCAAGCAGTTCCTGTGGACGGGGCTCATCTTCCTCCTCGTCGGCGGGACGCTCGCGATGATGATCCGCTGGCAGTGGGCCTACCCCAAGGCCCCCGTGCCGGTGCTTGGCCAGTTGCTCCTCAAGGGCACCGGCGGGCAGATCACGCCGCCCACGTTCACCAGCATCTTCACGATGCACGGCCTGATCATGATCTTCTGGGCGATCACGCCCATCCTCATCGGCGCGTTCGGCAACCTCTGCATCCCGCTGATGATCGGGGCTCGGGACATGGCCTTCCCGAAGCTCAACATGTACTCGTACTGGGCCTTCTTCATCTCGAGCATCTTCGTGGTGCTCTCGTTCACCTCGCAGCTCGGCGCCGCCTCCGCCGGGTGGACGACGTACCCGCCGCTGTCGAGCAACGTCGGCGCGCCCGGGTTCGGCCAGACGTACATGGCGGTCGCGATCTTCACGACCGGCGTGTCGACCATCATGGGCGGCATCAACTACATCGTCACGATCATCCGCTTCCGCGCCCCGGGCATGACCTACATGCGGATGCCGCTGACGATCTGGGGCCTCTGGCTCACCGCGATCCTCAACGTGCTCTTCGTCCCGGTGCTCGGCTCGGCCGCGCTCCTGCTCGCGCTCGATCGCCTCGCGGGCACGCACTTCTTCTCGGCCGGCGCCGCGTACACCACCGGCACGGGTGACCCGATCCTCTTCCAGCACCTGTTCTGGATCTTCGGCCACCCAGAGGTTTACATCCTCATCCTCCCCGTCTGGGGCATCGTGGCCGACCTCCTGTCGTTCTTCGCGCGAAAGCCCGCCTTCTGGTACAAGGGCTCGGTCTACGCGATGTGCGCCGTGACCATCCTCTCGGCGGTCGTGTACGGCCACCACATGTACCAGACGGGCATGAGCCCGCTGCTCGGCCTCGGCTTCGAGATGCTGACGCTCGCGATCAGCGTCCCGGCCGTCATCCTCTTCGTCAACTGGCTCAACACGATCTGGAAGGGCGCGATGCGCCTCCAGACGCCGATGCTCTTCGCGCTCGGCATGGTGTTCGTCTTCGGCCTCGGCGGCCTCACCGGCCTGCTCCTCGGCACGATCTCCACGGACATCTACCTCCACGACACGATGTACGTGGTGGGTCACTTCCACCTCACGATGGCGGCGGCCTCGTTCCTCGGGAGCTTCGCCGCGCTCTACTACTGGTTCCCCAAGATGTACGGCCGGATGCTCGACGAGCGCCTCGGCAAGATCCACTTCTGGGGCTCGGTGGTGTTCATCACCCTGACCTTCGGTGGCCAGCTCATCGCCGGCTACTCGGGCCAGCACCGCCGGCTCTTCGAGCCGTACCAGTACGAGTACATCGCGCACCTCAAGATGCTCAACCGCTACACGAGCTTCTCGGCGTTCACGCTCGGCGTGTTCCAGCTCGTCTTCGTGGTCAACTTCTTCCGGAGCATCATCGCCGGCAAGAAGGCGGAGCAGAACCCGTGGCAGACGACGACGCTCGAGTTCACGCACGCCGCGTCGCCGCCCGTCTACCACAACTTCGACGTGATCCCGACCGTGGTGCGCGGGCCGCACGAGTACGCGAACCCCGAGATCAAGAAGGCCCTCGGCCGCGACTTCCTCGATCAGGTGGAGCCGCTGCCCGACGCCGGCGAGGGCGCCCTGCCCGAGCCCGACGCCAGCGCCGCCGAGTGAGCGTGATGGGAAGCGTCGTCGAGCTGCGCCCCAGGGCCAAGGAGGATCTGACCGCCTCCCTGGGGATGTTCGTCGCCCTCGGATCGTGGGCGATGATGTTCGGCGCGCTCTTCTTCGCCTACGCCGGGGTGCGCGGCAGGGCGGTGACCTGGCCGCCGCCCGGCGTGCCCCACCTCCCGATCGCGCTCCCGGCGATCAACACCCTCGTGCTGATCGCCTCCAGCGTGGCGATCCACGCGGGCATCCGGGCGCTCGCCCGCGGCAAGCGCCGGGCGATCGTCCCGGCGCTCTCCGCCGGCGCGCTGCTCGGCGCGGTGTTCCTGGCCCTTCAGCTCGTGGTCTGGAGAGACCTCTGGCAGAAGGGCCTGCTTCCCTCGACCGGCGTCTTCGGCTCGGTGTTCTACGGTCTCACGGCGCTCCACGCCGTCCACGTGGCGGCGGGCCTCGTCCTGCTCCTCGTGCTCATCGCCCGCGCGCTCGCGGGAAAGTACACCGAGCACACCGTGATGAAGGTGCGGGTGCCGGTGATGTTCTGGCACTTCGTGGACGCCGTCTGGATCTTGATGTTCTTCGCCGTCTACCTCTTCTAGTCCCTCAGGAACGACGAAAAGGCTCTCGATGCACGCTCCCCCCAACGCTTCCCCGAAATCCTCCCGGTTCAAGAGCCTCGCGCTCGGCACGGCGATCTGCGCGTCGATCTCGGCGGCCGCCTGCGCCCCCGACAAGATGCCCTTCTCCGAGACGGAGACGCACACCTTCGCCGGCGGGCTCACCTCGACGGGGCACGAGCTCAACGAGGGCTACCAGTCGTACACGCGCTACTGCTACGCGTGCCACGGCGAGAAGGGCGACGGCAAGGGCCCGTCGTCGTACGGCCTCCGCCCGCCGCCGCGCAACTTCACGATGGGCATCTTCAAGTTCGCCCGCCTCCGGTCGAGCGACGACGTGCCGAACGACGACGATCTCGTGCGCATCGTGAAGGGCGGGCTCCACGGCACCGCCATGCTCCCCTGGGACGTGCAGGACGACGAGCTCCTCCGCATCATCCAGTACATCAAGACCTTCGCCCCGCAGAAGTGGGAGAAGAAGAAGAAGAACGGCGAGCCCGTCAAGACGCTCGAGGTCTTCGAGGCGCCCGAAGATCCGTGGGCCGGCAAGGACGCGCAGGCGGTCGATCGCGGCCGCGAGCTCTACCACTTCAAGGCCGAGTGCGTGAACTGCCACCCGGCTTACGGCGGCAAGGAAGAGCTCTACAAGCTCTCCGTCGAGGCGAGCAAGCGCGAGCCCTCCGTGTTCAGCCCGCTCGCCGGTTTCCGCGACGACTTCTACCACTCCGTCGCGAAGGACTCGGAGGAGTACGGCGTGCGGATTCTCCCGCCCGATTTCACCTTCAACAAGGTGCGCTCCATCCGCGCGGGCACCGAGCTCGAGGACCTCTTCCGCCTCCTCTCCTACGGCGTGTACCCGATCATGCCGGCGTGGAAGGGCGCCCTCGAGGACAAGGACATCTGGGCCATCGCCCACTACGTGAAGTCGCTGATCGACATGCGCGACACCAAGGAAGGCGCCGCGATGAAGGCGCGCTTCGCGAGCCAGGCGCCCTTCGAGATCCCCGTTGCCAAGCCGCCCGAGCCTCCCCCCGCCGACGCCGCCCCCACCGAGGGCGACAAGAAGGACGGCGACAAGAAGGACGAGAAGAAGGACGACAAGAAGGCCGACGCCAAGAAGGACGAGAAGAAGGCCCCCGAGAAGAAGTAGCGCCTCTCCCGAACCCCGACCGTAAGGGAGGGAATCCGCACCGAGGCGCCACGCCCGAGCCCCGCTCCCCGCTGAGCGGGGCTCGTCGTTTTGTTCAGAACGAGTCACCCGCGCCGGTGAGCACAGCCTCGGCGGTCGCGTCGAGCGACGTGCCGTAGTCGTCGTCGAGGTGGCCCTTGAAGAACAGCTTCATTCCGTTCATCAGCGGCGCGTTGCCGTCGATGAAGGCGGTCGTCCCGGCCTCGACGCGCCAGCCCTCGGCGTCGCCCTCGGCGGGGAGCACGAGGAGCTTTTCGGTGCTCACGAAGTCGCCCGCGACGTCGACGATGCTGTAGTGCACGCGCGCCGGTGAGCCCGCGCCCTTGCAGCGGGCTGCGAACCAGATGTGCTCGCCGCCCTGCGGGCCGTAGTTGAGGGGCACCTCCGTCGTCGGGGTGAGGGCCTGGAAGCCGCCCTCGCCGGTGCCGATCTCGAAGGCGAGGGTGCCGCTCGGCTTGTACGGAGCGGGAGGCTCGGGCGCGATCGGATCGACGGGGCCGCACCCGGTGGAGAGCGCAGCGAGCGAGACGAGCGCGAGGGCGAGGCCGTTGATGCGGTGGAGCGGGCGGCGCAGGGAAGTTGTCATGCAACCTTCTTTCGCAAGCGTCGTGCCGTCCGTTCGGGGCGCGGCGCGCGCGCTGCTCGCCCGCGCCTGTGCCTCGCTGCGCCGTGATCGCGGCGTCCGGGGCCATGCTCCCGCGCGCCTGTGCTCGACAGCGCGCCTGGGCTCGTGAGACGCTCGAACGATGCGAACGTCCTCCTGGCTCGGGCTCTCTTTCGCGGCGATCCTCTTCCCCTTCGCGCACGGTGGGTGCAGCTCCTCGTCGTCCTCCGGGGCGGGCGGCGGGACCACCACGGGCAGCACCACCTCCGGCGGCAACGACACCTGCGACGCGAGCGTCGACGTGTCGGGGTGTGACACCGTGATCGCGGCGAGCGCCGACGACACGACCCGGGTGCAGACCGCGCTCATCGAGGCCAAGTCGAACAGCACGGTGTGCCTCTGCCCCGGCAGCTTCGCGATCAAGCAGCAGCTCAGCCTCACCGTGCCGGGCGTCACCTTCCGCGGCGCCGGCAAGGAGATCGGCGACACGGTGATCGATTTCTCCGGCGCCGAGAAGGGCGCGAGCGGCAACGACACCATGCTCGTCACCGCCGATCACTTCACCATCGAGAACCTGACGGTGAAGAACACGCCGGGCAACGGCGTCGTCGTCCGCCAGGCCGATCACCCCACCTTCCGCAAGCTCCACGTGAGCTGGGACGGGCCGACCAAGGCCTCGAACGGCGCCTACGCCATCTACCCCGCCGAGTGTTCGCATGTGCTGGTCGAGGACTGCGAGGTCTTCGGCGCCTCGGACGCGGCGATCTACGTCGGGCAGGGCACCGGCGCGCTCATCCGCAACAACAAGGCCCACGACAGCGTGCTCGGCATCGAGCTCGAGAACACGACCGACGGCGAGGCGTACGGCAACGAGACGTACAACAACGCGGGCGGGCTCGCGGTCTTCCTGCTGACGAACCTCAACAAGAAGGACAGTAACCGCATCCTCCTTCACGACAACAAGGTGCACGACAACAACCACGAGAACTTCGGCGATCCGAAGACCATCGTCTCGGCCGTGCCGCCCGGCACCGGGATCATCGTGATGGCCGCCGACGACGTGGAGGTGCGCGACAACACCGTCACGGGCAACGACAGCGCAGGCGTGCTGGTCGTCGACTACCAGCTCCTCTCGGCCCTCGTGTCCGGCGCCAAGCCCGACCCGAACACCGATCCGGATCCGGAGCGGATCTCGGTGCACGACAACACCTTCGACAACAACGGGATGGCCCCGTCGTCGGCCCTCCAGCTCATCGGCGTCATGCCGCTCGAAAACGTGCTCTGGGACGGCATCAGCAAGTCGGGCGTGCCGGAGAGCAACGACGCGAAGTTCTGCCTCGGATCCAAGGGGCCTTACCCGAGCTTCCGGATGTTCGCGGGCGCCCACATCGGCGACAAATCCAAGCAGAGCACCGACACGACGCCCTACCAGTGCGACCTGCCCGCGGTGCCCGCACAGCCCGAGCCGAGCCCGTGAGGACAGCGCTCGCAGCCGGCCTCGCGCTCACCCTCGCCGGCTGCGGGGGAGGGGAGGCGGGGCCGGCCGATCCAGGTGGATCGAGCGCGCCGCCGCTGCCGTGGCCGGCGTCGGTCGTGCCGGCGACGCCCGAGCCCGCGGACAACCCCGGGACGCCGGAGAAGATCGATCTCGGCCGCCTGCTCTTCTACGACCCGATCCTGTCGAGCGATCAGAAGGTCGCATGCGCCACGTGCCACAGCGAGATCTGGGGCATGTCGGACGGCCTGCCGCGCTCGATCGGCGTCGGCGGTGAGGGGCCGACCGGGCCGGGGCGCATGGGGCCGAGCGAGACGCGGCGCAACGCCCAGACCCTCTGGAACGTGGCGTTTCGCGCGCACCTCTTCCACGACGGGCGCGCCGCGTCGCTCGAGGAGCAGGTGCTCGCCCCGCTCCACGAGAAGATCGAGCTCGGGCGCGATCCGGCCGATCTCGTGGCCGATCTCGCCGCCATCCCGGGCTACGCGCAGCGCTTCTCCGCGGCCTTCCCGGGCGAGGGCGAGGCGGTGACGGTGCTCCACCTCCAGCAGGCGATCGCCGCCTTCGAGCGCACGCTGCGCACCGATCGATCGCCGTACGATCACTACGTCGCCGGCGACCTTGGCGCGCTCGGCGACGCCGCGAAGCGGGGCATGAAGCTCTTCGCCGAGCTCGGCTGCGCGGGCTGCCATGTGCCGCCGCTCTTCGAGTCGGACAAGTTCGCCGATCGGAAGGTCGCGCCCCTGCCGGGCGTGGACGATCACGGGCGCGAGGAGGTGACGCACGATCCGGCGGATCGCGACGCGTACCGCGTGCCCACGCTGCGCAACATCCGGGAGAGCGGCCCTTACTTCCACACCGGCGCCGTGGAAGAGCTGAGGGACGCGGTGGCGCACGAGGCCGCGCTCGGCCCGCGCCCGCTCACGGAGGACGAGCTCGACGATCTCTGGGCCTTCCTCCACAAAGGGCTGATCGACCCGAGCGAGAGCCCGTCCCGCCCGGTGACCGTGCCGAGCGGCCTCCCCGTGCCCGAAGACGGCTTCAGGATCCCACGATGACCCGAATAACCACCGTTCTCTGCCTGACCACGCTGTTGTTCGCCGGCTTCGCCTGTGGCACGTCGTCGCCCACCGGGGGAACAGGGGGCGCGCCGCCGGTCGTGCCCACCCCGGCGCCGGCCGGCGAGCCGTACGACACCCTCGGCGAGTGGCACCTCTTCGCCGATGGCAAGACGCAGGCGCCGGCCGAGGGCGTGATCCCCTACGACGTGAACGCCCCGCTCTTCTCCGACTACACGCAGAAGCGCCGCTTCCTCTGGGTGCCCAAGGGGCAGAAGATCGGATGGAAGGACAAGGAGCGGTGGGACTTTCCGCTCGGCACCATCATGATCAAGACCTTCGCGTACCCGGTCGACGCGCGCGACGCGACGAAGGGCGAGCGCCTGCTCGAGACGCGCCTGCTCGTCCACGAGGGCGGCGCGCCCGGCTGGACCGCGCACACCTACGTGTGGAACGAAGACCAGACGGAGGCCAAGCGCGTCATCGTCGGGCAGACGATCCCCATCGACTGGATCGACGAGCAGGGCAAGACCAGGCACAACGACTACGCGGTGCCCAACACCAACATCTGCCAGGAGTGCCACGGGAAATACGGGGTGACCAACACGCTCGGCGGGCGCACGCGGCAGCTCGAGCGCGCGCACGACTACGGCGAGGGAGAGGAGAACCAGATCGATCACCTGGCCGCCCTCGGGCTCTTCGACGCGGCGCCGCCCCCCTCGTCCGACCGGCAGAAGCTCATCGATCCCTTCGGCTCGGGGCCGATCGGCGAGCGCGGCCGCAGCTACCTCGACGCCAACTGCAGCCACTGCCACGGCGTCGTCGGCCTCGCCAAGGGCACGGCCTTCTGGCTCGACTACGACCGCACCGATCCGGCCAAGGGCAACCCGACGGACTGGGGCGTGTGCAAGGTGCCGGCCTCGGCGGGCGGCGGCACCTGCGGCCTCGGTTTCGATGTCGTCCCCGGGCACAGCGATCAGTCGATCGTCGTTTGCCGCACCGGCTCGCTCGACGCCAAGGTGGCCATGCCACCCGTCGGACACCGGCTCATCCACGACGAGGGGGTGCAGCTCCTGAAGGACTGGATCGACGCCATGCCCGAGCAGAAGTGCCAGTGAGCGCGCCCGCCCCGAGCGAGCCGAAGAGGCTCTTCGAGCCCGTGCGGATCGGCCCCGTCACGCTGCCGAACCGGACGATCCGCGCGGCGGCCTTCGAGGGCATGTGCCCCGGCCACCGGCCGTCGCCCGCGCTCGTCGACTACCACCGCGCGGTCGCCGCGGGCGGGGTGGGGATGACCACCGTGGCCTACGCCGCCGTCGAGCGGAGCGGCCTTTCGTTTGAGCACCAACTATGGCTGCGGCCCGAGGTGGTCGCCGAGCTGCGGGCGCTCACCGACGCGGTGCATGCCGAGGGCGCCCGCGCCTCGATCCAGATCGGCCATTGCGGGAACATGGCGAAGCCGAGCGTGGCCGGGGGCAGGCCGCTCGCCCCCTCGGCGCGTCTCAACCTCTACGGGCCGACCTTCCCCCGCGCGATGACGGAGAGCGATCTCGATCGGGTGGTCGAGAGCTTCGGCCGGGCCGTGGGCCTCGCGCGCGACGCGGGCTTCGACGCCGTCGAGGTGCACGCGGGGCACGGCTACCTGATAAGCCAGTTCCTCTCGCCGTTCACCAACCGGCGGCGCGACGACTACGGAGGCTCGCTCGACAACCGGATGCGCCTGCTCCGCCGGGTGATGGCGGCCGTGAAGCGCGCGGCCGGGAGCGATCTCGCGGTGCTCGTGAAGACCAACCTCCGCGACGGCTTCCCCGGCGGCATCGAGCTCGTCGAGGGGCTGCTCGTGGCGAAGGCGATCGATGACGAGGGGGCCGATGCGCTGGTGCTCTCCGGCGGCTTCGTCAGCCGCGCGCCCATGGTCATCATGCGCGGAGGCATGCCCGTGCGGGTGATGAGCCGCGGGATGAAGAGCGCGATCATGCGGCTCGGCGTCGGCCTCTTCGGCGGCCTGCTCATCCCCAAGGTCCCCTACGAATCGAGCTACTTCCTCGCCGACGCCCGCGCGGCCCGCGCCCGCCTCCGCCTGCCGCTCGTCTACGTGGGCGGCGCCGACTCGCGCGCGGCGATCGACGCGCTGCTCGCCGAGGGCTTCGACGCCATCGCGATGGCCCGCGCGCTCATCGCCGACCCGGCCTTCGTGCAGAAGCTCCGCGACGACGAGGCAGCGCGCTCGCCCTGCGATCACTGCAACTACTGCGCGGCCCGCATCTACACCACCACCATGGCCTGCTACCTGCGCGAGCCGCCCGAGCCCGCGATGATGCGCCTGCTCCGCGAGGACATGGCCTCGTGAGCCTGCGCCGCGCCGACGATCGTCTCCGCACGGCCCTCGTGACCGGCGCATGCTCGGGGATCGGCCGCGCCATCGCGGAGCTGCTCGGCTCGCTCGGCTACACGTTGATCCTCGCGAGCAACCGCGAGGGCCCGCTCGGCGAGGCGGCCGCGCAGATCCGCGCCGCACACGGGGTCGCGGCGCACCCGGTGGTGGTCGACCTGGCGCGCCCGGGCGGCGCGTCAACGCTGGTCGACGCCGTGGACGTGCTCGGGATCGAGGTGGACATCCTCGTCAACAACGCCGGGATCTTCTTTTTCGGCGAGGTGGCCGACGCCGATCCAGCACGGGCGGAGGCGCTCCTCCACCTCCATGTCCTCACGCCCTCGCTCCTTTGCACGCACCTCGGTCGCAGAATGCGTGATCGCGGTCGAGGCGAGGTGCTCATCGTCGCGAGCATCGCGGCCTTCCGGGACTTTCCGGGCATCGCGTACTACGGGAGCAGCAAGAAATATTTGCGCGGCTTCGCGCGGGCTTTGCGCTGCGAGCTTCGGCCATACGGGGTCAACGTGACCTGCCTCTGCCCCGGCGCGACGGCCACGGGGCTCTACGATCCCTCGGTGATCCCCGTCGAGCTCGGCAAGCGGCTCGGCGTGATGATGGACCCCGAGGCGGTCGCGCGGGCCGGCGTCGAGGCGATGTTCGACGGGCAAAGTGAGGTGGTGCCGGGCGCGCTGACGCGGGTCATGACCGCGGCCGCCGTCGCGATCCCCCAGCCGGCGATCGACTGGCTGCGCCGGCACGGTCCATGGATGCGCCGTCGTCGACGATGACAGGGGCGTTTCAGCCCGTTGACCACAGACGCTTGCTTCGCAGCGGCCCTTGACGCCGGGGTCTCGATTTGAGACGCGCGAAAGCGGGTGCCTTTTCTCCCACCCTTCCGGGGTTCCATGAAACCGACGACATTCTTTGGTCTTTGCCTGCTGACGGCGATCCTCGCCGGCGGGGCCGGATGCGAGCTGATCGCCAACGTCGATCGAAGCCAGATCGGGACGGGCGGTGGAACGACCACCGCCGGGACCGGCGGCGCGGCCGGTCACGGAGGCAACGGCGGGCAAGCCGGCCACGGCGGCACCGGCGGCAATCAAGGCGGCGGCGGCACGGGCGGGACAGGGGGCACCTGCAACGACGCCTCCACGTGCCCCGGCAAGGACACGGAGTGTCAGACCCGCACCTGCAAGGGCGGGATGTGCGGCTTCGACTTCGCCGATCAGGGCAAG
Source organism: Byssovorax sp. (assembly GCA_046351295.1). GTDB lineage: Bacteria > Myxococcota_A > Polyangia > Polyangiales > Polyangiaceae > JAXLYT01. The sequence continues at coordinate 209,946 of JAXLYT010000004.1, read as the reverse complement.
GTCGTGACCGACCAGCAGCCCGGCGACTGCAAGACCAACGTCTGCGATGGGATGGGTGGTTTGACCACCAACGATGAGGACACCGACGTCCTCGACGACGGTAACCCCTGCACCGACGACACCTGCGCCGCCGGCTCGCCGAAGAACCTGCCGTCGAGCAAGGGCACGGCGTGCAGCGGCCCCGACAACGGGAAATTCTGCGACGGCCAGGGCGCCTGCGTGGAGTGCCTCGCCGCGACGGACTGCGGCTCGGGCGTGTGCGACGACGCGACCCACGCGTGCCTGCCGGCCACCTGCGTCGACGGCGTGAAGAACGGCGACGAGAGCGACGTGGACTGCGGCGGCGCGCTCTGCCCCGGGTGCGGCACCGGGAAGCCCTGCGTCCTCCCCGGCGACTGCAAGGACGGGATCTGCACCGCGAACGTCTGCGCGGCCCCGGCGTGCGACGACGCCGTGCTCAACGGCAACGAGACGGACGTGGACTGCGGCGGCGGCACCTGCCCGGCCTGCGGCCCGACCCTCAAGTGCGCGATGGACAGCGACTGCGCAGGGCAGCAGTGCTCCGGCTCGATCTGCATCCCGAACTGCATCGACGGGGTGACGAACAACACCGAGAGCGACACCGACTGCGGCGGCACCTGCGTGAAGTGCGCGCCCGGCAAGCTGTGCAACGTCGCGGCCGACTGCAAGGAGGGCGTGTGCAACGGGAGCGTCTGCGCCAACCCGACCTGCAACGACAGCGTGCAGAACGGTGACGAGACCGACGTGGACTGCGGCGGCGCCTGCGCCCCCGGGAAGACGTGCGGCGACGGCAAGGCCTGCACCGCCGCGACCGACTGCGCGAGCGGCGTGTGCACGGGGAACATCTGCATCGCCGCCACCTGCAACGACGCCGTGAAGAACGGCGCCGAGAGCGACGTGGACTGCGGCGGCACCTGCGCCACGAAGTGCGCGGTGGGCCAGGCCTGCGCCGGCGGCGCCGACTGCGCGACCGGGAGCTGCGTGGGCAACGTGTGCGCGGCCGCCACCTGCAGCGACACCGTGAAGAACGGGACCGAGACCGACGTGGACTGCGGCGGGAGCTGCGCGCCGGGCAAGAAGTGCGGCAACGGCCTCGGGTGCGCCGGCGCGGTCGACTGCCAGAGCAGCGTGTGCACCGGCAACGTCTGCCAGGTGCCGACCTGCTCCGATCTCGCCAAGAACGGGGCGGAGACGGACGTGGACTGCGGCGGCTCGTGCGCGACGAAATGCGCCGACGGCAAGGGCTGCGGCGTGAACGCCGACTGCCAGAACAGCGTGTGCACCGCCGGGCTCTGCCAGGCGGCCCAGTGCGGCGACGGCGCGAAGAACGGGACCGAGACGGACGTGGACTGCGGCGGGAGCTGCGCCACGAAGTGCGCGAACGGCAAGGCCTGCGGAGGCAACGGCGACTGCCAGAGCGGCGTGTGCAACGGCAACGTCTGTCAGGTGCCGGCGTGCAACGACACCGTGAAGAACGGGACGGAGACCGACGTGGACTGCGGTGGCTCGTGCGCCACGAAGTGCGCGGTCGGGAAGGTGTGCGGCGTGGGCGGCGACTGCCAGACGGGGAGCTGCGTGGGCGGCCTCTGCGCGGCGGCGACGTGCAACGACACCGTGAAGAACGGGACGGAGACCGACGTGGACTGCGGCGGCTCGTGCGCGGCGAAGTGCGCGAACGGCCAGGTCTGCGCGGGCAACGCCGACTGCCAGAGCGGCAAGTGCACCGGCAACGTCTGCCAGGTGCCGGCCTGCAACGACAGCGTGAAGAACGGGACGGAGACCGACGTGGACTGCGGCGGCTCCTGCGCCGCGAAGTGCGCGAACGGCCTCGGCTGCGCGGGCAACGCCGACTGCCAGAGCGGCAAGTGCACCGGCAACGTCTGCCAGGTGCCGGCCTGCAACGACGGGGTGAAGAACGGCGCGGAGACGGACGTCGATTGCGGCGGGAGCTGCGCTGCGAAATGCGCGAACGGCCTCGCCTGTACGGGCAACGGCGACTGCCAGAGCGGCGTGTGCAACGGCAACGTCTGCCAGGTGCCGGCCTGCAACGACCTCGTGAAGAACGGGACGGAGACCGACGTCGACTGCGGCGGGAGCTGCGCGACGAAGTGCGCCTCCGGCAAGACCTGCGGGGTCAACGGCGACTGCCAGAGCGGCTCGTGCCTCGGGGGCATCTGCGCCATCGGCGACTGCAACGACGGCGTGAAGAACAGCCTGGAGACGGACGTCGACTGCGGCGGCCCCGCCTGCGTGAAGTGCGCGACCGGGAAGGGCTGCCTCGGCGGGACCGACTGCCAGAGCAGCGTCTGCACGGGCAACGTCTGCCAGGCGGCGACCTGCAACGACCTCGTGAAGAACGGCGCCGAGACGGACGTGGACTGCGGCGGGAGCTGCGCGACGAAGTGCGCGAACGGCCAGCTCTGCACGGGCAACGCCGACTGCCAGAGCGGCAAGTGCACCGCGGGCGTCTGCCAGGCGCCGGCCTGCAACGACGGGGTGAAGAACGGCGCGGAGACCGACGTTGACTGTGGTGGCTCCTGTGCCACGAAGTGCGCCGATGGCAACACCTGCGGCGGCAACGCCGACTGCCAGAGCGGGGTGTGCATCGCGGGCGTCTGCCAGGCGCCCTCGTGCTCCGACCTCGCGAAGAACGGGACGGAGACCGACGTGGACTGCGGCGGCACCTGCCCGGTCTGCATCAATGGCAAGAGCTGCGCGATCAACGCCGACTGCCTGAGCGGCGTGTGCTCCGGCAACGTGTGCCAGGCGCCGTCCTGCAGCGACACCATCAAGAACGGGACGGAGACGGACGTCGACTGCGGCGGGAGCTGCGCCGCGAAGTGCGCCGACGGCAAGGCCTGCGTGCTCGGCGTCGACTGCCAGAGCGGGAGCTGCGTCGCGGGCGTCTGCCAGGGGATCAGCTGCAGCGACACCATCAAGAACGGGACGGAGACGGACGTCGACTGCGGCGGCGGCACCTGCGGGGCATGCGCCAACGGCAAGGGCTGCGCGACCGGCACCGACTGCCAGAGCAGCGTCTGCACGGCGAACGTCTGCCAGGCGGCGAGCTGCATCGACGGCGTGAAGAACGGCCAGGAGACCGACGTGGACTGCGGCGGGACCTGCGCCCAGAAGTGCGCCGACGGCAAGGTGTGCGCCGCCAACGCGGACTGCGCGAGCGGCAAGTGCGCCGCGGGCGTCTGCCAGGCGCCGGCGTGCAACGATCTCGTGAAGAACGGGACCGAGACCGACGTGGACTGCGGCGGTAGCTCCTGCGCGAAGTGCGACGACGGCAAGGCCTGCGCGCTCGCCGGCGATTGCTCGAGCGGCGTGTGCACCGCGGGCGTGTGCCAGGCGGCGACCTGCCTCGACACCGTGAAGAACGGCTCCGAGACGGGCATCGACTGCGGCGGCGTGATCTGCCCGTCCTGCGCGGCCGGCCAGGGGTGCGTGGCCAACGTCGACTGCCAGAGCGGGGTTTGCCTCGCGGGCGTGTGCCAGGCGCCGAGCTGCTCCGACGCGGTGAAGAACGGGACGGAGACCGACGTGGACTGCGGCGGGACCTGCGCGCCGGCCCAGAAGTGCGCGGAGGGCAAGGTGTGCCTCCTCGGCACCGACTGCGTCTCGGGCTTCTGCATGGCCGGCCTCTGCAAGAGCTGCGGAAACGGCGTGACCGACGCCGGCGAGGCCTGCGACGACGGCAACCTCACGAGCGGCGACGGCTGCGACAACAACTGCACCGTGACCGCCTGCGGCAACGGGATCACCACGGCCGGCGAGCAGTGCGACGACGGCAACCTCACGAGCGGCGACGGCTGCGACGCCAACTGCAAGACCACCGGCTGCGGCAACGGGATCACCACGGCCGGCGAGACCTGCGACGACGGCAACATCGCGGGTGGCGACGGGTGCAGCGCCACCTGCGCCACGGAGAATGGTTGGACCTGCAACGGTACGCCGAGCGTCTGCGCGACCACCTGCGGCGACGGGATCATGGCCGGGCAGGAGACGTGCGACGACGGCAACCACGCCAACAACGACGCCTGTCCGGACGGCGTGGGCGGCACCTGCAAGACGGCGATCTGCGGCGACGGGTTCGTGTTCAACACGGGCGCCGGCACCGAGCAGTGCGACGACGCGAACGCGGTCAACACCGACGGCTGCACCGCGCAGTGCAAGACCGCCGTGGTCTGCACCGCGGCGGCCTTCCCCGGCGCTGCGCGCTTCGCCGTCGATCCGGCGACCGGCCACTGCTACGCGTCGTTCGACGACGCCCAGACCACCTTGGCGAACGCCGAGGCGAGCTGCGTCGCGGCGGGCGGCTACCTCGCCACCATCACCAGCGCGGCCGAGGACGCGATCGTCCACACCGTGCAGAACGCGGCGCAGAACCCGTGGATCGGCGCGATCGACGACGCCAACACCAACGACGCGATCTTCCAGTGGGTGACCAACGAGCCCTGGAGCTACACCCACTTCGCGCCCGGTCAGCCCGACAACGACGCCGGCTTCGGCGGCAACGGCGACTGCCTGCACCTCGTCAACGCGGCCGGCGAGTGGAACGACACCAACTGCAACTTCGCCGGGTTCGTCACCGGGCGGATCTGCGAGTTCGCGGTGCAGAAGTGCGGCGACGGCATCCTCCACCCGGGCGAGACGTGCGACGACGGCAACGTCGCCGCGAACGACGGGTGCAGCGCCACCTGCGGCATCGAGCCCGGGTGGACCTGCTCGGGCAGCCCCTCGGTGTGCACGGCGAACGGCCTCTGGTTCAGCGAGTACGACGAGGGATCGAGCAACAACAAGGCGCACGAGATCTTCAACCCGACGGGCGCGACCGTGAACATGACCGGGTGCAGCGTGAAGATCTACTTCAACGGGGCCGCCGCGCCGACCGGGTCGATCAACCTCACGGCCAACGTGAACTCGAACGCGGTGCACGTGCTCTGCCACTCCTCGGCGGGCGCCACGCTCCTGCCGAAGTGCACGCAGACCTCGGGCTCGCTCACCTACAACGGCAACGACGTGGTCGAGCTGCGCTGCGGCACCAAGACGATCGACGTGATCGGGCAGATCGGCAACGACCCCGGCGCGGCCGGGTGGGGCTCGCTCACCACCGACCACACGCTGCGCCGTAAGTGCAGCGTGAACGTCGGCGATCAGAACGGCGCCGACGCCTTCGACCCGACCCTCCAGTGGGCGAGCTCGGCCGTCGACGACTTCAGCGGTGTCGGCCTCGCGACCTGCGCGCCCTGATCTCCTCTCCGTAGCACGCGCCGCCGCGATCCTCCGCGGCGGCGCGGCGTCCCTCCCCAGCAAGACCGGCTGCTGATCTGAGCGGTCGAAATTAAACGCAAAGTCGCAAAGACCGCAAAGACGCAAGAAGAGACATGATTCGTGTCTCTTTGCGCCTTTGCGCCTTTGCGTTGAATGACGAGCGAACCAGACCGGCAAGATCGGTTCTTTTGGCAATAACGGCGATGGATGGTGGAGCTCAGGCGGTCGCGCCGATGGCCTTGCGCCAGGCGGTGATCCGCGTGCTGGCGGGCTTGGGCCAGCCCATGCGGGCGAAGCGCTCGAGGAGCTGCGGGGTGTGATCGCCGGTGCGCACCGGGTCCTTGAAGGTGGCGCGGGCGGCGTCGAGCTCGCGCGCCGCGTCGAGGAAGCGGCCCTCGTGGTAGGCGAGCCAGGCGAGGGTGAGGTGGCGGTGCTGCTTGGGCTCGGCCTCGCTGAGGGCGAAGGCCTCGCACGCGATGAGGTGATCGCGTGCCACGCCGGCGTTTCCGCGATCGAGGGCGATCTGCGCGAGGAGCAGGCGCGTCTCGACCTCGCCCCACGGATCGGCCAGGCGCGCGAAGATGGCGCTCGCCGTCTTGGCGTGGGCCTCGGCGAGCTCGATCTCGCCGGCGTCGAGCGCGCTCATCGCGAGCAGGCGCTCGCAGGCGGCCTCGCCCCGCGGGTTGGCCAGGTCGCGGAAGGCCTGGCGGGCGATGAGCGCCGCGGTGCGCGCGCCGTCGAAGTTGCCCTCGCGGTGATCGGCGTGGGCGAGGGTGATGTCGCACTGCGCGAGGCCGAGGCGGTAGCCGATGGCGTCGAAGTCGGCGCGCGCGGTGCGGAGCAGCTCGCGGGCGAAGGCCGGTGAGCCGCCGGCCTGCTCGACCCAGCCCTGGAGCAGGAGGCACTGGGCGCGGCCGAGCCAGTCGCCCGACTTGAGGAAGCGCTCGGAGGCCGAGGTGAGCAGGCCGCGCGCGCGGAGGTGCTCGCCGAGGTAGTAGTCGATCTCGCCGAGCACCACCTCGCACTGGGCCTGGCCGTGGGCGTGGCCGATCTCGTCGAACATCCCGAGCGCGCGCGTGACGAGGCGGCGGCCCTGCGCGGGCGCGCCGAGCTCGCACGCGAGGTGGCCGAGCAGGCGCAGGCAGTGGGCCTCGTTCTCGCGATCGCCGGCGTCCTCGAAGATGCGCCGCGCCTCCTCGGCCTCGCGCCGCGAGTCGTCGAGGCGGCCCGCGTGACGGAGCGCCTCGGCCCGCCAGCGGAGGTGGATCGCCGCGGAGAGGCCGGCGAGCCGCCCGTCGAGCAAGGCCAGGTCGCGCAGCGTGGCGGAGGCGTCGCGGGTGCGGTTCCAGAGCAGCGCGGTCTGCCCGTGGAGCAGCGTCGCGGCCTCTTCCGTGGCGCCGGCGCGGAGGAGGTTGACCACGCGGTGCCGGATGATGCGCCGGCTCGACGCGGTGGGGTGGTGGGCGAGCGCGGCCGCGGCGGCCCGGAAGATCTGCGCGGCGTCGGGCTGCTCGAAGAGCCTGCCGAGCAGGTGCTCCTGGAGGAGCGCGTGCGGCCAGCGCAGCCGATCGCCGCCCGATCCGAGGAGGATCTGCGCGCGCTTCATCGCCGCGATCGCCGCATGCGGATCGACGCCGAGGAGCGAGAGCTCGGCGATCAGCACGTCGTTGCGGATGTCGCCGCCGAGCGCCGCGGCCGCGAGCGCGCCCCGCCGCAGGGCCTCGGGCAGCGCCTGGAGGCGCTCTTCCCAGAGATCGGCGGTCGTCCCGGCCCGCACCTCGAGCGAGCTCTGCGGGACGGAGTAGCGCCCGCCCTTGAGCTCCATGTGCCCGCCGCCGGCCCACGCGTGGAGGATCTGCAGCGCGAAGAGCGGGTTGCCCTTGCTGCGCGCGGCGGCCTCGAAGACGGCCGTGTCGTCGAGGGGCAAGGTCTCGCGGAGCAGGGCGTGGGTCTGCGTCGGGGAGAGCGGCGACAGCTCCATCCGCTCGCCGCGCAGCCCGGCGAGGGCCCGCTCGAGGAGGGCCAGCGTGCCGGGCTCCGCGCTCACGGCCTCGGTCCGCGCGGTGGCCACCACGAAGAGGCCGAGCGCGGGCGCGTCGCGGTGCAGCGCGAGCAGGCCGTCGATGGTGTTGGGCGAGGCGTGGTGAAGGTCATCCATCCAGAGCAGGATCGGCCGGTGCTTGCCGATGCGCTCGAAGACGCGCCGGATGATCAGCCAGCGCAGCTCGGGTCGATCGAGGGCGAAGCGTTTGCCCGTGGGGCCCACGCCGCCGTTGCCGAGCGAGGCAGGGCGGATCCACTCCGCTGTCGCCGCGACCCACGTCTTCTCTTCCTCGTCGTCGGCGGGGATGTCCCACACGTTCATCAGCACCTTCTCGACGATGTCGCGCTCGGCGCGCTCGAGGCGGTAGTGCTGCGTGACGGCGCCGACGATGCCGTCGAGGGGCGCGGCGATCTTCCGGTAACGCGCGCGGAGCGGGAGCATGACGCCGTGCTCGTGCACTTCTTCGCAGAGCCACTCGGCGAGGCGGCTCTTGCCCACGCCGGCGTCGCCCGCGAGGAGCACGAAGCGGTGCCCGCCCTGCTCGGCCACCTGGTTGGCGATCTCCAGGAGGCGCGCGCGCTCGCCGGTGCGGGCGACGAAGGGGCTCGGGCGCAGGCTCAAGAGGCCGGTCGTAGTGACGGTGGGCTCGGGCGGGGCGAAGGCGTCGCCCGCGGAGGCGGCCTCGATCGGCGGCGGGATGGAGCGGATGGGGCCGATGGGGAGCGGCGTCATGGTGGCCGAGCTCGACGCGATCGGCATGAACCTGCGCCAGGCCCGGCGCGCGTCCTGCGCGAGCTCGAAGCGGTGCCAGGGGCGCTTCGCCATCAGCTTCATCACGAAGCCGGTGACGTCGGGCGGCACCTCGGGCTGGAGGGTCGGCTCGGGCACCGGCGAGCTCTTGTGGTGCGCGAGCAGCTCCTCGTTGGTCCCGGTGTACGGCTCTCGATCCGAGAGCATCGCGAAGAGGATGCAGCCGAGGGCGTAGAGATCCGTCGCGGGCCCGATGTGCGGCGCGGCGAAGCGGATCTGCTCGGGCGCCATCCAGCCCGGGGTGCCCGCGCCCCAGCGCACGGTGGGCTCGGCGACCTGGGTGCCGTCGAGGCGGTGATCGACGCGGTCTTGCATGAGCCACGCGAGGCCGAGGTCGAGCACGTGCACGCCGATGTTGGCGCTGCCGTCGGGCGGGATGTCGACGAGCACGTTGGAGGGCTTGAGATCGCCGTGGATCACGCCGCGCGCATGGGCATGCGCGAGCGACGAGAGCACCTGATCGATCGTGCTCCAGGTGATCGGCCACGGGATGATGCCGTCGGTGTGCGCGAGGTAGATCCACTCGTGCAGGGAGCGACCCGGCACCGCGTCCATCGCGAGGTAGGGCGTGCCGTCCTCGAGCGAGCCGAAATCGCGGGCGCGGACGATGGCGGGGTGGGAGAGGCCGGCGAGCGCGCGCGCCTCTTCCTGGAACCACCAGGCGTCCTCGGGTCGAACCTTGGTACCGGGCCGGATGAGCAGCTTGAGGGCGACGCGCTCGTCGGCGACCAGGTCGCGGCAGAGGTACACGATGCCCATGCCGCCTCGCCCGAGCTCTCGGCGCACCTGATATCGACCGGCGAGGATTGTCCGGGGCTTGATGCTGTCCTCGGGCATGGACGGCCATCATAGCGCGCAAGTCGGCCTCCGCTGGAAGCCCCTCCTGCGCCGATCGACGACGAAGGTCGATCGGGCTTTCTCCACGGTCGTGCTAGCCTCCGGGCGTGCCGTCCGGGAGCGTGAAATTGCTGGCGTTCGCCGGAGCCCGCGACGTGCTGGGCGCCGGGGAGATGGTCTTCGAGCTCGAGGCGCCGTGCACGGCGGCCGCGCTGCTCGCCGAGGTCTGCCGCCGCTACCCACGCCTCTCGCCCTACCGCGGGAGCATCCGGGTCGCCGTGAACGGGACCTACGCCTTCGACGACGATCCCGTGCAGCTCGGCGACGAGGTGGCGCTGATCCCGCCCGTCGCCGGGGGATGAGAGGCGCGTGATCGCGGCGCCGGGCCATCGCGTCCGACGGCCATCTGTGCGAGAGTTGGCCGGCAATGGGCGCGATTTCCATCGACTCCGCGGTGTTCTCCTTCGAGGCGCTCCTGCCCCTGCTCGACTCGCCGCCCATCGCCGCCCGCCGCGCCCTCGATCACGCCGGGCTCCGGCTCCCCGTCGAGGCCTGGCGCTCGCTGAGCCTGGAAGACCGCCAGCACCTGTGCGTGATCGGGGCCGCCGATCGGGTCGACGCCGAGCAGGTGCACGCCGCGCTGCGCCGGGTGAGCCCTCCGCCGCAGAAGGTCCCGCCCGGCACCGATCCCGACGCGTCGGCCCCCCCGGAGGCGCTGTCGCGCGCCCTCGCGCCGGACCGCGCGCTCGACATGGCGACCTGGTCGCGCCTCCGCGGGCTCGATCGCTACGCGCTCTCCCACACGTACCGCCGCGCCGTCGCGCGCAGCGCCTTCTCGATCCTCGGCGACGCGTTCGACTCGATCGTCGCGAGCGCCGCGCCCGCGCAGCGCCCCGCGTCGAGCCCGAAGCAGCGCACGGTGAGCGCCTTTCCTCCGCCGGCGCCGCCCGCGGGGCGCATGCACGCGCCGTCGCCGTCGCCGGCGAAGGGAGGCGCGGCCGTCCCCGCGCCCCGCCCGCGCAGCGAGGAAGACCCGCCGCCGCGCGCCCCCGAGACGCCGCTCTCGACGCACATCGGCGAAGCGGGCGACGTGCGCATGGTGAACGTGGGGCCCAAGCCGATGACCGAGCGGCGCGCCGTCGCCACGGCCTTCGTACAGATGAAGCCCGAGACCGTGGAGCGGCTCGCGCGGCGCGACGCGCCCAAGGGCGAGGTGCTCGCGACGGCGCGGATCGCCGGGATCATGGCGGCCAAGCGCACGCCCGAGCTGATCCCGCTCTGCCACACGGTCGCCTTGACCAAGGTCACCGTGGACATCGAGCTCGACGTCGCGGCGTCGAGGGTGCTCCTGACGGCGACCGCCGAGGCGGTCGATCGCACCGGCGTGGAAATGGAAGCGATGGTGGCCGTGAGCGTTGCCTGCTTGACGATCTACGACATGCTCAAGGGCGTGGACCGGGAGATGGTGTTGAGCGACATCAAGCTCGTCGAGAAGAGCGGCGGCAAATCAGGCCATTTTCTGCGCGACGAAGGGAGATCCTGAGCATGGGACGGATCCGGAGCGAGGCGCTCTCGCTCGACGAGATGGTGACGGCGGTGAGCCACCCCGGCGCCGGAGGCATCGCCACGTTCGTGGGCGTCGTGCGCGACACCAACGACGGCCGCGCGGTGACGCTGCTCGAATACGAGGCCTACGGGACGATGGCGGAGGCCGAGCTCGCCCGCATCTTCGACGAGCTCGGTCGCGAGATGCCCGAGGTGAAGATCGCCGCGACCCACCGCGTGGGGCCGCTCCGCGTGGGCGACGCGGCGGTGATCTGCGCGGCGAGCGCGCCCCACCGCGGCGAGGCCTTCCGCGCGTGCCGCCTGCTCATCGACCGCATCAAGGCGCGCCTGCCGATCTGGAAGCGGGAGCATGGTCCGGACGGGCCCTACTGGGTGGGCTGGGAGGACGCGCGCTGCGGCGACGGTCACGATCACGAGGCCGGAGCGCACGCCCACGACCACGGCCACGCGGGGCACGAGCACGGCGAGCACCGATAGCGCGCCGATCCTTGGAGGGGCGCGGGCGGGCTGCTACCTTTCGGGACGCCGAGGGCCTGGAGCCCTCGGGAGCGAGGCGCCATGACCATCGGAATCCTGACCTTCATCGCGGCGATGATCCTGCTCGCGCTCCTCGTCCGGAGCGTGACGAAGAAGAACGCGCAGACCAAGGTGCGCGAGGAGCGCAGCGCGGTCGATCAGTGGGTGGAAGAAGCCCTCGCCCGCGAGCTCGGCAAGAAGGTCGATCCGAAGCACGGGCTCGACTCGACCGGGCTGCTCACGGCCCTGCGAGGCGATCCCGATCCCACCGCGGTGACGGTGATCGAGGAGGCGCTCAAGAGCGTCAAGCTGACCTACGAGAAGCTGCCGGAGGAAGGGCAGTTCCAGGTGCGCGCGGAGATGCGCTTCGAGGACGGCAGCACCACCACGGGCAGCCACCGCTTCTCGCAGGCCGAGCTGCCCGAGCTGATTCGCACGGAGTTTCTGCGCACCGGGAGCTCGTTCGTCTACCGCGACTGGCACCTGCCCTGGTACGGACCGGACCGTGGCTGGGCTTCCTGAGGGCGCCGCAGACCTGCTACGCGGCCCGACGCGTCGGTCGGGCTCCCTCGAAATCGCTGAGGATTCCTCGGTCGCCCTCCCTAGCCTCGGGCCGCTCGCGACGGTCTTCGGCACCCTCAGGCGGAGGAGTCGTCAAAAATCCACGAGCCGCATCACGTCGAGCAGCTCTCCCTCGCGCACCTCTTCGCGCTCCTCCGGGATCACCACCACCGCGTCCGCCTCGGCGAAGCTCACCACCGAGCCCGAGGCCTGGTTGCGGAAGAAGCTCACGCGCAGCCCTTCGTTCGTGATCTGGAGGCGCGCGCGGGCGAACTCTTCGCGGCCGGGGTGACGGCGCATGCCGCTCGCGGCTGCGGCGCGGAAGCGCGTCGGCGTGGGCGCGGTGTCGCCTTGCAAGGCGCGCAGGAGGGGCATGCCGAAGAGGAGGAAGGTGAGGGAGGCCGAGGCCGGGTTGCCGGGCAGGCCGAGCACGTGCGTCGGGCCGAGGTGGCCGACGGCGAGCGGTTTGCCGGGCTTGATCTTCACCTTCCAGAAATCGAGCGTGACGCCGGCCGCCTCGAGCGCGGGCTTGACGACGTCGCGATCGCCGACCGATACCCCTCCGATCGTCACGAGCAGATCCGTCCCGCGCAGGGCGTCGCGCACCGCGATCTTCGAGCGCGCCTCGTCGTCGGGGACGAAGGGGGCGACGCGCACGATCGCCCCGGCCGCGCGCGCGGCGGCGGCGACGAAGTAACCGTTCGACTCGACCACGCTTCCGGGCCGCGGCTCCTGCCCCGGCGATCGCAGCTCGTCGCCCGAGCAGAGCACCGTCACCACGGGCCTCCGCGCCACGTAGAGCTGGGGGCGATCGAGCGACGCCGCGAGCGCGATCTTGCCTGGATCGAGGCGCGCTCCGCGGGCGAGGGCGATCGCGCCCGCCGCGAGATCTTCGCCCCGGCGGCGGATGTGCACGCCCGGCTGCGCGGGGCCGGTAAAGCGGATCCGATCACCCGTGCGCTCGACGTTCTCCTGCATGATCACCGTGTCGGCTCCATCCGGCAGGCGCGCACCGGTGAAGATGCGGCAGGCCGCGCCGGGCACGAGCGAGGGCAGGGCGCCGCCCGCTGCGCTCTCGCCGATCACCGGCAGATCCCACGGCCCCGGGCCCTCGAGATCGGCCGCGCGCAGGGTGTAGCCATCCATCGCGCTGTAGTCGAAGGGGGGCAGCGGGCCGGGCGCGATCACGTCCTCCGCGAGCACGCGGCCCGCGGCTTCATCGAGGCTCGCGCGCTCCGCCCCGAGGGGCGCGGCGGCGTCGAGCAGGCGGGAGAGGGCTTCGGAGAAGCGGAGCATCAGGCCTTGTCCTTGGGAGCGTGGTGAGCTTGGTGAGTATGGTGATGATGGTGCACGCGCCGGCCCGAGCAGAGCTCGACGGCGTGGGCGAGCGTGGGCGCGAGCAGCGCTTCGACCCCGAGGCGCACGGCCTTGGGGCTGCCGGGGAGCGCGGCGACGAAGACCCCGCGGATCACGCCGGCGGTGGCGCGCGAGAGGATGGCGCGCGGGCCGATCTGGTCCCACGAGAGGCGGCGGAACGCCTCGCCGAAGCCGTCGAGCGTCTTGTCGAAGAGTGGCAAGAGCGTCTCGATCGTCGTGTCGCGCGGGGCGATCCCCGTCCCGCCGGTGAGGACGACGGCGTCGACGTTCGCAGGATCGCAGAGACCGGCGAGCGCCTCGCGGAGCGGCGCGCCGTCTTCACGCACGATCGCGTGCGAGACGATCGAGAAGCCCGCGTCGCGGAGCAGGGAGCCGAGCAGGCGGCCTCCCTCGTCGTCGTCGAGCGTGCGGGTGTCGCTGAGGGTGAGGGTGGCGATGCGGATCGGGGAGGTCACGCGCCTGGTCTACGCCGGCCTCGCCCGGAGCGCACTCGTTTCCGGATCGATCACCTTCTCGCGGTGGGGCATGGTGAGCGCTTCCTCCAGCCGTCCCGGATCGAAATCGAAGCGGCCGATCGAGAGCGGCTGCGCGGGGTAGATCACGCGGAGGCGCACGTGCGGCGGCACGTCCAGGTGGGACTCGGGGGCGAACATGGTGCGGGCCACCGCGCCCGAGGCGAAGGGCGTGACCACGGTGATGTCGTCCGCGCCGCGCGAGAGGAGCGCGTCGATCAAGGTGTTGTCGGCGACGGCGCCGTCGACGTGGACCGCGCCGTCGATCCGCGGGACGCCCGCGTAGAGCACGGGGATGTAGCAGCTCGCCACGATGATCTCGTGCAGGTCCGCGCGCTCCCTGTTCGAGTGGATGACGAGGCCCGCCTCGCTCGTGCGGTGCAGCGCGGGCCGGGGAAACAAGGTCCGCGCGTAGCGGCCGGCATGCGTCGTGGCGATGAGCAGCTCGGTCTCGGTGCCGTGCAGGCTCGGCTCGGGCAGGTACGTTCGGAGCGTCTCGCGGAGGATGCGCCCCATGCCGAAGATGCTCCGCTCGCTCCCGAGGTAGCGCGGCGACACGATGGGCGAGCCGGCGAGCGAGCGGGCGATCGCGGGCGCCTCGGCGGCCTTGCCGGTGACGACGATCGCCCCGGAGATCGAGCCGGAGGACGCGCCCGCCACGAGGTCGAAGCGCTCGCCGGCCGCGGCGAGCCGTGCCATCACCGCGAGCTGGAAGGCGCCCCGGCAAGCGCAGCCGGGGAGGGACAGGGCGCGCACCCCGCCCATGGGAGGCGAAGCCGGGCGGACGGTCAAGGCTCTCGCCGCAGGACGGACGCGAGGCGGGAATGGCCGCCCCCCGGGCCTTGTTCCCAGATCTCGGTGGGATTTCCCCCCCTTTGCAACTATGAGGTCCGCGTGCGACCGTCATCGTTCCTCACCGCCGCGGAGAGACCTTCGTGGGCCCGCTGATCCCCTACATCCAGATCCCGGAGCTCCCGCTCTCGTTCCTCAAGTACGTGCCGCTCATCAAGGACAAGATCGACGCGGCCCACCCGCCGACGATCAAGCCCTTCGGCACGCTGGTCGCGATCGGCGTCTACGTCGGCTCGGTGCTCGCGATGCGCCACGCCAAGGAGCGCGGGCACGACGAGAAGAGGGTGAGCGAGTTCATCTTCTGGGTCGTCGCCGGCGGCTTCATCGGCGGCCATGTCTTCGACGCGATCTTCTACCACCCCGACAGGCTCGCGCGCGATCCGCTCTACCTCTTCGCGCTGTGGGAGGGCCTGTCGAGCTACGGCGGCTTCCTCGGCACGACGCTGGGCATCCTCGCGTGGAAGGCGTACCGCAAGCTCTCGGTGATGGAGTACACCGACGTGGTGGGCAGCGCCTTCCCGCTCGCGTGGGTCTTCGGGCGCGCGGGCTGCGCCACGGTGCACGATCACCCCGGCCGCCTCTCGGACGTCTGGTTCGCGGTGCGCTGGCCGATGGGCCACGGCGTCGTCGGCCGGCTCGATCTCGGCCTCATCGAGATGGTGCTCACGATCCCGCTCGCGATCGCGTTCGCGATCCTCTGGAAGCGAAGGCCCCTCCGCCCCGCGGGCTTCTACACGGGCATCATGTGCGTGGCCTACGCGCCCGTCCGCTTCGTCCTCGACTTCCTCCGCGAGGAAGAGCACGACCTTCTCGGGGGCGACCCGCGCTACGGCGGGCTGACGCCGGCGCAGTGGGCATGCTTCGGCCTGCTCGCGATGGGCATCTACTTCCTGCGCGTCGCGAAGCGCGGCGAGGCCACGCTCGGCGCGCCCGCCGAGGGCCCGGCCGAGGGCGCCGCCGAGGGTGAGGACGGGGAGGAGAGCGACGACGAGGCGAAGGCCGAGGAGCCGGCGCCGAAGAAGGTCAAGCGCAAGAAGAAGCGCGCGAAGAAATCAGCAGACCAAGCCGACACGGACGACACTTCGGAGCCGCGCGCGTAAGCGAGCGGACCCGCGTCGCGACTAGCTCGCCTCGCTCATCTCGCCGATCTTCTTCGACAGCTCCGTGCGCTGCACCGGGAACCAGGAGGCGGGCGCCTTCGGGATCCGGTGCTCCTCGACGAAGCGGGTGAAGAGATCGAACCACTCGAGGCCGGGCAGCTCGCGCATCTTCGCGTCGATGCGCCCGCTCACCGGGCCCTCCATCCCGTCGAAGAGGAAGCGGATGGCGTGGAGGACGTCCTCGCGCGGACACATGCCGTCGCCCACCGGCGTCCAGCCGATCTTCAGCGCGCGGGAGGTGACCTCGCGCGCCATCCGCGAGCGGGCGAGGCGCTTCTTGGCCTGCTCGCGGTAGAACGCGAAGTGGCGGAGCTCCTGCTTCATGATCCGCTGGCAGATGATGTTCAGGATGGGGTGGTTCACCCGCTCGATGAGCGCCTGGTACGCGCTGTAGGTGGTGAACTCCTGCACGACGCCCCAGATCATGTGCACGGCCGGCCAGGCCTCGGGGAAGACGACCGCGAGCACGGACTGGCCGATCTCGTCGATGCGCTCGCCCACGCCGCGCGAGGCGAAGAGCTCTTCCCGGAAGGTGGTCGACGTCGGCTCGCCGTATGCCTGGAGAAACTGGCGGAACGCCCGGCCGTGAAACTCCTCTTCATACATCCAGACGGTGATGAACGGCGCGAGCTCGGGCTCCTCGATCGCCGCCTTCGTCGTCATCAGGACCTTGGTGTAGAAGAAGGTCGAGCTCTCGGTCCGCTGGAAATAGCGGAGCGTGCGGAGCGCCTCCGGCGTCATCGGGTGCTTCGGTACCTCGCTCCAGTCGATGTCCGACAGATCCACCTTGCCGGACCCATCCATGAAGCGCTCGATGTTGAACTGCTCGGCCATCCGTTTTTCCCTCGAACGGCGTAGTTATCACGGATTTCGCCATGCGCGCGCACGAGCGCGCTGCGTCCGTTCTTACGCACTCGGCTTACGCGCTCGGGCGCGGCGCGGTTCCACGCCGAGCGCTCGTCACGGTCATGTCAGCGACGCGCGTCGCGCTGCTTCCGCGCCGTGCGTCACCCGTCTGGCCGTCGGCGCGCGGTCCTCTGGACCGGCGGCGTGACCGTCCGAGGCGCCCCCGGGCTGCCCGGCGATTTCTTTTCGCGCTCCTGGAAGGGCTCCCTTGACGCGGGAGAACAGGCAGATATCGTGGCAAGTGCGGCTCCCAGGGTCCTGGGCTCCGCCGGCTCTGTTCGTTGACCCCGAGGGGCCACCGGTACACGCCGTTGCACATCGGATCCGCGCGCCAATGGTTGGGGCAGGATCCGGTGATCGGTGCTCTCGCCGTCGTACCGGAAGGCGCACCCGCAGGAACCGAAATTGATCGTTCGCAGGTTTTTCGATGGCTGAAGATTCGCGTAAGTTGTTCGTGGCAGGATTGCCGGATTCCATCACCGAAGACGTTCTCCGACAGCTCTTCGAGGCCACCGGTGGCACCGTCGTCGAGGTGAGCTTACCCAAGGATCGCGCGACCGGCAGGCCGCGTGGGTTCGGTTTCGTCACCCTCGCCACCGTCGAGGAGGCGACCTCCGCACGGGAGTCGCTCGACGGCTCGTTCCAGGGCGGCAAGTCCATCTCCGTGCGCCCGTTCCAGGCCGAGCCCCCCAACCGCCGTGAAGGCGGCGGCGGGCGGCCCGGCGGCATGGGCGGCGGCATGGGAGGCCCGGGCGGCGCAGGCGGCGGCGGCATGGGCGGCGGCCCGGCCGGCGCGCCCGATCGCACGCTCTACGTGGGCAACCTCCCCTACGACGCGACCGTCGAAGAGGTCGAGGGGCTCATCGGCGGCACCGGCGCCGGTCATGTCGTCCGCGTTCATCTCCCGATGGACGCCGACGGCCGCAAGCGGGGCTTCGGCTTCGTGACCATGGCGAGCGCCGAGGCTGCCAAGGGCGCCATCGAGGCTCTGCGCGGCGCGGACATCCGCGGTCGCCGGCTCGTCGTCAACCTGGCCCACCCGAAGGGCGAGCGCCCCGCGGGCGGTGACCGGCCGGGCGGCTACGCCGGCGGCGGTGGTGGCGGCGGCTACGCCGGCGGCGGCGGTGGCGGCGGCTACGCCGGCGGCGGTGGTGGCGGCGGCGGCGGTGGCTACGGCGGCGGTGGACCTCCTCCCCCGGCCCGGAAGACCTTCGACGAGCGCCGCCGTCGCGGCGGGCACGACGGCGAGGGCCCCCCGGGCGCCGGTGGCGGCGGTGGCGGTGGCGGCGGTGGCCGGCGCAACAACCGGGACTGGGATCGCAACCGCGACGACGACTGGGACGAGTAGCCGCAGCGGTCGGCCGGGTAGCCCTCCACGGGGGGCCTGGTCATGCTCGTTTCCCCCTCGGCTCCGAGCTTTCTAGAGAGGCTCGGAGCCGTCTGCGCTCACACCATTTTTGTGGCGTGACCCGCAGCTCGTGGTTGACATCATCGGCAAAATCCCTAAGGTGAGCGCCCCCGACTGGCAGACCTGCTGGTTCTTGCCACGAGGGGGTCCCGCTCCCGGTGGTACCTAGCCTTGCCGAGGGCCCGGCGGCTCGTCGTTGGCGAGCCTGCCCGATCTGCCCCGCGGCGCCGGCCCGACAGGCCCCGAGCTCTCATCGCTTTCATCGAGCACAACGGAGAATCGAATGCGCGACATCATCAAGCTCACGTGCGCGAACTGCAGCCGGGCGAACTATCACACCACCAAGAACAAGCGGACGATGACCGAGAAGTTCGTCATCAAGAAGTTCTGCCCCGTGTGCCGCAAGCACTTCGAGCACAAAGAAGGCAAGATCTCGAAGGGCTGATCCGGCGAGCGGGCGCTCCGCCCGCGCCGCGCGGCATGCCCCGGTGATCGGGGCGCGCGGCGCGCCGGCGAGCGCCCCGCGAAGGGGCCGTTTTCTGGGCCCCCTCGCTCCCGGCATGGGACGCTGTACGAAACCCGCGCGGCCCTCCTCTTGAGGTCTGCGCGCACCCACCCCACGGCGAGGCGATGCGATGATCTTCGACTGGCTCTACGGCCTGTTCTCGAACGATCTCGCCATCGATCTCGGCACGGCCACCACCCTCATCTACGTCAAGGGCAAGGGCATCGTCTCCTGCGAGCCCTCGGTCGTCGCCGTGCAGCGCGACAACCGCGGCGGCAAGAAGGTGCTGGCCGTCGGCCGCGAGGCCAAGGAGATGCTCGGCCGCACGCCGGGCAACATCCAGGCGGTGCGCCCCCTGCGCGACGGCGTGATCGCGGATTTCGAGATCACCGAGGCGATGCTCCGCTACTTCATCGCCCGCGCCCACAACCGGCGGACGCTGGTGAAGCCCCGGATCATCATCTGCGTGCCCTTCGGGATCACCGAGGTCGAGAAGCGCGCGGTGAAGGAGAGCGCCGAGGGCGCCGGGGCGCGCGAGGTCTACCTGATCGAGGAGCCCATGGCCGCGGCCATCGGCGCGGGCCTGCCGATCACCGAGCCCTCCGGCAACATGGTCGTCGACATCGGCGGCGGCACGACCGAGGTGGCCGTGATCTCCCTCGCCGGCATCGTCTACTCGCAGAGCGTCCGTGTCGGCGGCGACAAGATGGACGAGTCGATCATGGCGTACATGAAGCGCAAGTACAACATGGCCATCGGCGAGCAGACGGCCGAGCGCATCAAGATCACCGTGGGCAACGCCTACCCGCTCGAGCAGCAGCTCACGATGGAGGTCAAGGGGCGCGACATGGTAGCGGGCATCCCCAAGACCGTGGTCGTCAACTCCGACGAGATCCGCGACTCGCTGAGCGAGCCGACGAACGCGATCGTCGAGGCCGTGCTGATCGCCCTCGAGCGCACGCCGCCCGAGCTCGCGGCGGACATCGTCGACAAGGGCATCGTGCTCACCGGCGGCGGGTCGCTGCTGAAGAACCTCGACGTGCTCCTGCGCGAGGAGACGGGCCTGCCCGTGATGGTCTGCGACGACCCGATCAGCGCCGTCGTGCTCGGCAGCGGCAAGGCGCTCGATCATCTCGAACTGCTTAAAGAAGTGACGATCAGCTAGCGATCCAGGCATCGCCGGCGATCGCTGACGATTGCCGTTGACACGGATCGATTGTTGTGCAGCGAAGGCGCCGGCGCCGATCCTCTGTTGACGGCCGCCCGCATGCGGGCCAGAAATTGGGCTCGGGCCTCGATCCGGGCCCGCCCCGAGACGCGGATTCGTGAACCTCCGACGCTACAGCGACTTCGTGATCGTCCTGCTCGCGCTGGCGGTTCCCTTCTGGTTCCTCCGCGCGAGCATGCGCGATCCGAAGCAGGTCTCCGGCCCGGACAAAGTGATCGTGCGGATCGCGACGCCCGTTCAGTACGCGGCCGCCACCCTGGCCCGCGGGCTCTCGAACCTCTGGGGCGACTACATCTACCTGGTCGACGTGAAGGAGGACAACACGCGCCTCTCGTCGCAGAACGTCCGCCTCCAGGAGCGGGTGCGCAAGCTCGAGGCGCTCGAGGAGGAGAACCGGCGGCTCCGGCGGCTGCTCGACCTCAAGCCGAGCCTCCGCACCGACGTGGTGAGCGCCCAGGTCATCGGCAAGAACACGAACGAGTTCTTCCGCGTCGCGCGCGTGACGCTCGATCGCGAGGCGCGCGACAACATCGGGCCGAACCTCCCCGTCCTCTCGGCCGACGGCGTCGTCGGCACCACGCTGAAGAGCGCCGGTGACTCCGTCGACGTGCGCCTCGTCGTCGACGCGGGCAGCGGCGTCGACGTGGTCGTGCAGCGCACGGGCGCCCGCGGCTTCGCGCGCGGCACGGGCGACGAGAGCAAGTACGCGTGCGACGTGCAGTACATGCAGCGCACCGACGAGGTAGAGGTGGGCGATCTGCTCGTGACGAGCGGCGTCGGCCGCCGCTTCCCGAAGGGCATCCCCGTGGCCACCGTGACCGAGGTGGTCAAGCGCGACTTCGGCATCTACCAGCGCGTCGTGGCCACCCCGACGGTCGATTTCTCCCGCCTGGAAGAGGTGCTGATCGTCACCTCCGGCGCCGCCGACGCGCCGCAGGCTTCGCGGGAAGCGCCGGGCGCCTCGGCGTCGGCGCCGAGGAGGTAGCGGGACCATGCGCAACACCGCCTTCCTCGCCGTCGGGATCACCCTGCTCATCATCCAGAGCAACCTCTTCCGGCTGATCGAGCGCTTCCTCGTCCCCGGGATGACGCCGAGCCTGCTCCTGCCGCTCGTCGTCTTCATGGGCGTGCACGAGTACTCGATCGCCCGCGGCGCCGCGCTCGCCTTCACCCTCGGCTACCTGCTCGACGTCTTCGCCGCCGCGCCCACCGGGCTCTTCACCTTCATCACCGTCGCCACCTTCGTCGTCTCGCGCGCCGCGGGTGTCCGGCTCGCCGCGCAGACGCTGCTCACGAAGATCGCCCTGGCCTTCGTCTTCTCGCTGCTCCAGGGCGTGCTCCTCGTCATCCTCACCGCCATCTTCGGCGCCGATCCCGCGCGGCCGCGCTCGCTCGCGCTGCTCATCGCCCCGCACGCGGTGGCGACGGCGATCCTCGCGCCCTTCATCTTCAGCCTCGCCGAGCGCGTCCACCAGGCGACGATCAACGTGCCCCGGCCGGGCGAGGGAGGCCCGCGGTGAGCCTCGTCGTCCAGCGCTCGGACGTGAGCGAGTTCCGGCGGCGCTTCCGCTGGATCGGGCTCGGGATGGCGCTGCTCTTCATCGGGCTCATCGGGCGCCTCTTCCAGCTCCAGATCCTCGAGACCGACGAGAACCGCGCGATCGCGCGGGAGAACATCGTCCGCCGGATCACGCTCGCCACCACGCGCGGCATCATCCGCGATCGCACGGGCAAGACGCTCGCCGCGAGCCGGCCCGCCTACAACCTCTACGTCGTGCCCGCGCGGCTCGACATGGTCAACGTCTGGCCCAAGCTCATCGACTACCTCGGCGTCGGCCTCGACGAGCGGACGCGCCTCGAGCAGCTCATCCTCGGCCTCCGCGCCTCGGACGGGAAGCGCAAGGAGCAGCAGATCCTGCTCAAGGAGGACGTCTCGCGCGACGCGGTGGCGAACCTCTCCACGCACGAGGCCGAGCTGCCCGGCGTCGAGGTCGTGCCCGTGCCCGTGCGCTACTACCCGTACGAGGAGATCGGCGCGCATGTGCTCGGCTACATGGCCGAGGTCGACGGCGACAGGCTCTCCAGCCTGCGCGCCTCCGGCTACGTCGAGGGCGACCGGATCGGCGTGACCGGCGTGGAGCGCGCGTGGGAGAGCTACCTGCGCGGCACGCGCGGCTGGGAGAAGGTGCTCGTCGACGCGCGCGGTCGCCGCAAGCCGGGCGGGGACGGCATCATCGACGATCCGCGGCGGGTCGATCCCATCCCGGGGCGCGATCTGCGCCTGACGATCGACGCCGACGTGCAGAAGGCCCTCGACAAGGCCTTCCGCGGCGAGCTCGCCGGCGGCGTGGCCATGGTCGACGTCCGCACCGGGAGGATCCTCGGGCTCTACTCGAAGCCGAGCTTCGATCCGAACGCGATCTCGGGCGGCTCGGGCAAGCAAGTGATCCGCGACGCCTTCCGGCGCCTCTACTCCGATCCGCTCAAGCCCGCGCTCGACAAGACCGTCTCCGGCGCGTACCCGCCCGGCTCGACCTTCAAGCCCTTCACCGCGCTCGCCGCGCTCGAAAAAGGCCTGATCGACCCGCGCTCGATGACGCAGTGCCGCGGCGCGATCACCTTCGGCAAGCGCACCTTCCGCTGCACCCACGTCCACGGCGCGACCGATCTCCACAAGGGCATCGCCGAGAGCTGCAACGTCTACTTCTACACGCTCGCCACCGAGTACGGCGTCGGGATGGATCTCATCGCCGACATGGGCCTGCGCTACGGGCTCGGGCAGAAGACGGGCCTCGGGGTGAACGCCGAGGCCTCGGGACGCATGCCGACCAAGGCCTGGATGACCCTGCACAACAAGGGGCATTTCCAGCTCGGCTACGGCCTGAACGCCGCGATCGGGCAGGGCGCGACGACGGTGACCGTGCTCCAGCTCGCGCTCGCCTACGCGGCGCTCGCCAACGGCGGCACGCTCTACCAGCCGCAGCTCGTCCGCGCCGTGGAGACGGCGAACGGGACCGTCGTGCAGGAGTTCAGCCCGCGCGTGCGCAGGCAGATCGACGTCCGCCCGGAGAACCTGGCGCTCGTGCAGAAGGCCCTGCGCGCCGGCGTGAACGAGGAGGGCGGCACGGCCTTTCACGCGTCCCGCGGCGCGAACCTCGTCAACTTCGACATGGCCGGCAAGACGGGCACCGCGCAGGTCTCCCACCACCTCGCGCGCGGCGCCGAGGCCGAGCGCGTCTGGTACTTCAACCGCGAGCATGCGTGGTTCGCGGGGTACGCGCCGGTCAAGTCGCCCGAGGTGGCCGTGGTGGCGCTCGTCGAGCACGGCGGCGTCGGCGGCAAGCATGCCGCGCCCATCGCCTTCGAGGCCGTCCGCGCCTACCAGGATCTCGTGCGCGATCGGCGCGAGGGCGCGCGCGCGGGCGCCAAGGGGCCGGGCGGCAAGCCGAAGGTACAGGGCGCCCAGGGCGCGCCGGGAGGGCAGGGGCCATGATGCGCGAGAGCGCCTCCGCCCGGATCCGCGACCACTTCGACTGGCCGCTCTTCATCAGCGCCGCGCTCATCGCGGTGTTCGGCGTGGTCAACCTCTACAGCGCCACCAGCGTCTACCAGGGCGCGCGCTCGGAGTTCTACATCACGCAGGTGCAGTGGCTCCTCGTGGGCGGCATCATCGGCGGCCTGCTCGTGGCGATCGACTACCGGCACCTCGAGCGCATCGGCTACATCCTCTACGCGGTCGGCGTCTTCTCGCTCCTGCTCGTCTTCGTCCTGTCGCGCGACGTGCGCGGCTCGTCCCGCTGGATCGAGTTCGGATCCTTCCGATTCCAGCCGAGCGAGTTCACCAAGCTCTTCCTGGTGATCGCGCTCGCGAAGTACCTCCACGACGATCCGCGCAGCGAGGGCCGCACGCTCAAGGACCTCGCCGTGCCGGCCGTGCTCACGGCGGTGCCGGCGCTGCTCATCCTCCGCCAGCCCGACCTCGGGACCGCGACGATCCACCTCCTCATCTTCTTCGTGATCGCCGTGCTCACCCGGGTGCGGTGGAAGAGCGCGCTCCTCTTCTTCGGCTCGCTCGTGCCGGCGATGTACATCATCTGGAACTACGTCCTGCTCGGCTACCAGAAGGACCGGATCACCACCTTCATCAACCCCGAGGCCGACCTGCTCCACCGCGGCTGGCACGCCCACCACGCGCGCGTGGCGATCGGCGACGGCGGGCTCTTCGGCAGCGGCTTCATGAAGGGGACGCAGAACCAGTTCGGCTTCATCCCCGACCAGTTCTCCGACTTCCCCTTCCCGGTCTTCGCCGAGGAGTGGGGCTTCCTCGGGTCGGTCGCGCTCATCTGCCTCTACGGCTTCCTCTCGGTGTGGTCGATCCGCGTCGCCTCCCAGGCGCGCGATCGCTTCGGCGCGGTGCTCGCCGTCGGCTCGGCCTCGGTCATCTTCTGGCACGCGCTCATCAACATGGGCATGGCCGCCGGCGTGCTCCCCGTCGTGGGCGTGACCTTGCCGCTCTTCTCCTACGGCGGGTCGAGCACCACCACCATGCTCATGGCCGTGGCCCTGGTGATGAACGTCTCGATGCGGCGCTACGCCGGCGTGGCTTCCGCAGATCGTTTGTGATGAAACGATTCGATCGTTTGTGATCCAACGATTCGATCGTTGGTGATCCAACGATTCGATCAGCGGGGGAGCTGGTCGTGGATCGAGCTCCGCGCGATGCGGGCCTCGATCGCGAAGGCGAAGGCCGAGAGGGCCTCGCGCGCGGTGATCAGCCCGTCGCCGCGGGCCTCGCGCACGATGCTCCGGAAGGCGAGGTAGCGCCGGCCGTCGAGGCCGAGCAGGATGGGCACGATCGCCGCGTCGCGCGGGGCGTCGGCGCTGGAGAAGAGCCCGGCCGCGCCCGCGAGGATGCGTGACACGAGCGCCTCGCAGAGCTCGATCGCCCGCCAGTAGCGGCCCTTGGTGATCGCCTCCTCCACGTCGCGCACCGTGTCCCGCTCGCCCTCGGGCCAGAGCTCGGCGAAGCTCACCCCGCCCTGCTCGGCGGCGGCCGGGGGGACGAGGCTCGGCGAGGTGCCGGGCGCGCCCTCGTACGGCGCGGGCTCGGCGCTCGGCGCGCGGGGCGCGGGCATCGGCGGGACCTCGGGCGCGTCGGCTCCCTCGGCCGGCTCCGGCGGGAACGACGGGTACGCGCCGGGGGCGGAGATGCGCGCCACGACCACGTCGCTCGGCGGATCATCGCGCTGCGTGGCGTCGCGCAGCGCGCTCACGAGGCCGCCCTCGACCGCCTCGAAGCTCGATAGCAGCCCCTCCTCCGGTGACTCGGGCAGGCGGTTTTCGAACGAGCGCAGCACGAGCGCGCTGATCTTCTCGAGCGACTCGTAGATGCCGTCGCCGCGCGTGGCCGACGTGGGCAGCGAGGGCGCGCCGAACGGGTTCAGCATGCTGTCGAGCTCCTCGACAGGTAAGAGGTCCGGCAGATCGCGCTTGTTGTGCTGGAAGACGAGCGGGATCGTCGCGAGATCGCGCCCCTGATCGGCCAGGTTCTCGCGCAGGTTCTCGAGGCTCTCCAGGTTGGCGTCGGCCCGGACGATCTGCGAGTCGCTGACGAAGACCACGCCGTCGGCCCCCGTGAGCACCAGCTTGCGCGTGGCGTTGAAGTACACCTGCCCCGGCACCGTGAAGAGCTGGAGGCGGATGTTCATGCCCCGCACCGGGGGCAAGCGGACAGGGAGGAAGTCGAAGTAGAGGGTGCGATCGACCGGCGTGGCGAGGCTCACCAGCTTGCCGCGGTGCTCGGGCTTGGCCGTGGCGTGGATGTGCTCGAGGGTCGTCGTCTTCCCGCCGAGCCCAGGCCCGTAGTAGACGATCTTGAACACGAGCTCACGCGAGAGCGGGTTCACCGACGCCATAAACGCGCCGGCACGATACCACTCTTTGCGCCGGGATCCGTTTTTACGGAGAGCCGGTGATCACCGCTGGGGTCGGAAGGGGTTGTCGACGAGGCGCCCGCCCCGTTCGAGGAGGCCGACCCGGAGCGCCACGGGGCCCTTGTTGCCCTGGAAGTAGTCGAGGCGGAAGCGGTGCGGCCCGACGCCGAGGTCGATGTTCGCCGTCTTGCCCACGACGCCGTGGACGCCGTCGTTGTCGATGAGCTTCTTGTCGTCGATGCTGAGGATCGTCCCGTCGTCCGAGGCGAGCTCGAACATGAAGGGCCCGGCCGTCTCGACGGTGAGGGTGCCCTCGTAGCGGATGGCGAACCACTCGTCCTGGCGGAGGGCGCCGGGGAAGCCGCCCGAGAAGTCCTGCGGGGCGATGTCGAAGCGGTCGATGAAGAGGGTCGCGAAGGGGACCAGGGTGCCGAGATCGGGCAAGGTCTTCGAGTTGGGCGGGATCACGAAGGCCTCGCCGCGGAAGAGTCCGCCCTGGCCGTTGCCGAAGATGATGGGGCTGGTGATGCGGGGAGCCCGGTCCGGGCCGGGGTGCGTTGCCTCGCCGACCGCCGCGGGGTTGAGCCGCTGCGCGAGGATGGGCCCGTGGGTCGGGTGGCTCGTCGCGGCCGGGGTGGCCGGGCGAGGCGCGGGGGCGGCCGCGCGGGGGCGAGGCTGCGGGGGAGGGTTCTGGTAGGTGTAGATGGTGCAGCCGGAGAGGGTGGCCAGCGCGGCCGCGGCGACGAAGGAAAGGGCAGGCGACGCTCGAAGCATGGGGGTCTCCTCACTCACGACGGGTGTACGCGGGGATAGACGGTCCCCGGGGCGTTGACAATCAAACGGCCGCGATCACCGCGGCTCCGGGCGAATTTCGAGCAAGCCGTCCAGGGGGTCCGGGCGGGCCCGGACGGGCGCGGCGCGCTGGGCGAGCAGGAGGGAGGCGGCGCAGGCCGCGATGGACAGGCCGGCGGCGATGTTTACCCAGAGGTCGCGCCGGGGGCGCTGCCCGGCGTAGGCGATGCCGAAGAGCGTCCCGGAGACGAGGCCGCCGAGGTGGGCAGCGTTGTTGATCTTCATCCCCGAGCTCGACGCGTTCATCATGAAGCCGAAGATCACGCTGTAAAACACGGCCTGCACGGCGAACTGCTTCCACCGCGGATCGCGGCGCCGGAGCATGAAGCCCAGGATCAGGCCCATCACGCCGAAGATCGCCCCGCTCGCGCCGGCGGTGGTGGCGCCGATGTCGCCGCTCGCCGCCGTCCACACGGTCGAGGTGGCGAAGCCCACGATGCCGGTGACCACGTAGGCCACGACGAGGCGGGCCGAGCCCACGGCCGGCTCGGCGATCCGCCCGAGGTTGGTGAGGCCGAGCATGTTCATCCCCAGGTGAACGAGCCCGAAATGGACGAAGACGGCCGAGAGCAGGCGGAAGGGCTGCGCGGTCACCGCGGCCAGGCCGGGCGGCAGCGCGCCGAAGCGGAAGACCGTCGCGGGGCTCCCGCCCGACATGAGCATCCTGCCGATGTCGAGCTTGCCGCCGGTCTCGGCGAGCATCGCCATCATCTGCAGCGCGTACAGGCCCAGGGTGAGCGCGACGAGGCCCTTGGTGGCCAGGAAATCGTCGCCGCCCACCCGGTCGGCGAAGCGCTCCACGCGCGGGGAAGGCGGGCGATCGAGGCGGTTGTTGCAGCGGATGCAGCGATCGAAGTCCGCGCTGTTGAGGGCGCTGCAGCTCGGGCAGATGCGCATCTTCCCGCGTTGCGTGGTCTCGCTCATCCGGGGTCTTCCTTGGTCGGGGCCGAGCCCCCGCTCACTCTTCTCGCCCTTCGCCGTAAGGTCCAGTCCTTTCCCACGTTTGGACGGCGTGACCTCGCTGGCACCCACCGCGTTCGCCCTCGCCCCGGGCGCCTCGCCCGCCCTCCCCGGGCAGGCCGGCCCGGCCTCGGTCGGGGCCGCGCTCGCCGCCCTCCTCGGCCTCGAAACGGCCGATCGCCCCTGGTTCGCGTCGGCCCCCCTCAAGCCCGAGGTGAAAGCCTGCCCACGTCCGGCTATCGTGCGCCGCGTGGCCGTGGCTCGACCCGATCTGGACGCGGAGCGCCTGCTCTGCGAGCGCGCGCATGCGGGCGACCGCGCGGCGCTCGGCCAGATCCTGCGCCGCCACGGGCCCTCGCTCTACCGCGCGGTGCTCCTGCCCCGCCTCGGATCGGACGCCGCCGCGCAGGACGCGCTCGCCGACACGTACGCGCGCGTCGTGGAGCGCTTCCACCAGTTCCAGTGGCAGAACACGGGCGTCTACCCGTGGCTCCGCGTCATCGCGCTGCGCATCGCGCTCGACGTGCTCCGCGCGCGCAAGCGGGAGACCCTGTACGAGCCGGCCGATCTGGAGCGCGAGATCGACGAGTCCGAGCGCGATCTCGGCAAGTCGGGCGAGGCCGAGCTGAGCGAGAAGCGCGATCAGGCCGACGCCCGCGGGCGGGTGCACGCCGCGCTCGCCAAGGTCAACCCGCGCTACGCCGAGGCCATCCGCCTCCGCGTGCTCGAGGAGCGCTCGCGCGAGGAGGTCGCCGCCGCGCTCGGTGTCTCGGTCGCCACCTTCGACGTGGTGCTCCACCGCGCGCTCACGGCGCTCAAGAAGGCCCTCGGGAGCGGCGCCGCGGCCGGCCTTGCCGGCGGCTCGTTCGGATCCAAGGAGATGGAGCGATGAAACGCGAGCGACTGCTCCACCTCGTGCCCTCGTCCTCGCCGCCCCCCGCGGGCGCGGACGAGCCGCCCTTCTCGGCCGAGGAGCTGCGCGACGCCGAGGCGCTCCGCGACGCGATCGATCGCGGCGCCGATCCGCTGTCGAGCGCGCTCCGCGCCGCCCACGCACCGGGTGATCTCGACGCGGGCGATCTCGACGCGATCCTCGCGCGCGCCCTCGGCGAAGGCGACGCGCCCCCCACGCGCGCCGAGCAAGCGCTCGCAGACAGCCTGCGCGACGCGCTCGATGGCCGCGGCGCGCTCCGCGAAGAGCACCTGAGCGCGGCCGATCTGCGCGCCGCGCACCGGCCCGGCGAGATCGATCCGGAGCGCAACGAGGCGCTGATCCGCCGGGCGATCGCCGCGCCCAGCGCGACGACCTCGGCGAAGGTTTTGCCCTTCCGCCGCCGCGCGATCGCGATCACCGCCTCGGCCCTGCCGCTCGTGGCCGCGCTCGCCGCCGGCGTCGCGCTGATGATCCAGCGCGCCGAGCCTCCTCGCGAGGCAGCCTCGGTCGCCGCGCCGGCCCCCCCCAGCGCCGGGCTCGCCGCCGCCGCGCGCGCCTCGCTCATCCGGTCGCGCTCGACGGACGATCTCTTCGACCCCGCCGAGAAGTTCCCCGTGAGCGGCGAGGAGTCGGCGCGCATCGATCGGATCGCCCTCGCGCGCGCCTCCGACCTCCGGCAGAACCGCTTCGCGGCCTGGGGGGTGCGCTGATGCGACCGCGAAGCCTCGCCGCGCTCCTCTTCCTGCCGCTCGCGCTCGCCCTCGCGCTAGGTGCGTTTCCCGGCTGCTCCCAGCGCTCGCCCGCCGAGGCCACGTCCTGCGTCTGCCCGGGCGAGGCCGAGACCGTGGTCGATCCGGCGCTCCTCGCCTTCCTCTCGAAGGCCCGCGCCGCGCACCACAAGGCCGATCGCGCGGAGGACGACAAGCAGCTCGATCAGGCGATCGGCGCGCTCGACGCGCTCGTGAAGGGCCCGCTCCCGGGCGGCGCCGCGCTCCCGCCGGAGGCCGCCGAGGTGCTCGCCGACACGCGGGCGCGCCTCGCCGATCTCCGGAGCCAGCTCGGCGAGATCGAGCCCGCGCTCGCCGAGATCGACGCCGGCCTCGCGCTCGCGCCCACGCCGACCCACTTCCGCGGCCATCTGTTTGAGGTCAAAGGATTGATCCTCGAGCGCAGGATGGCGAAGCTCAAGGAGAAGGGCGACGCCGCGGGCGCCGAGCAGGCCAAGGGCGAGGCGATCAAGGCCTACGACGAGGCGATCGACATCCAGAACAAGGTCATCGAGCGCGCGCTCCCCGATGGCGGCCCGGCCCCGAAGCGGTGAGCACCGCGAAGCGCCGCCCCGCCCGCGCGACGAGCGGGAGGGCGAGCGCTGGACGATCCGGCAGCGGATCAAGAACGACCTCTACTACGCGCTGATCGTGATCTCGCTCGCGGTGGTGACGCGCCTCCCGCGCCGGGCGGTGCGCCTCCTCGGCCGCGCGCTCGGGCGCCTCGCGCACCGCGTCCTCCCGCGGGAGCGCGACCTCGCCGAGCGCCGCCTCGCCGCCGGCCTCGGTGGACCGGTCGCGCCCGGGCGAGCGCGCGCGGCCTTCCTCCGCGCCGGCGAGATCCTCGCCGATACCCTCGCCCTCCTCGACCCGCGCGAGCCCGCGTCCCGCACGCTCCGCCTCGATCCGGCCTCGAAGCAGATCTTCGCCGACGCGCTCGCCGAGGGGCGCGGCGTGGTCTACGTCACCGCGCACCTCGGGAGCTGGGAGCGGATGGCGGCGTTGCTCGTCGAGGAGGGATTCCCGGTCGCCACGGTGGCTCGCGAGAGCTACGACCGGCGCCTCACCGATCTCTACGAGCGCATCCGCCGCCCCCGCGGGGTCCGCTCGCTCTACCGCGCCCGGCCTGGGGCCACCGCGGCGATCTTCCGCGAGCTCCGCGCGGGTGGCGCGGTGGGCTTCCTCGTCGACCTGCCGGCGCGCGTCCGCTCTCACGCGGTCCCGCTCTTCGGCGCGCTCGCGGATATGCCGGCCGGGGCCGCCCGGATCGCCTTGCGCCGCCGCGCCGCCCTCCTCGTCGGCACGCCCGCGCCGGCCCTCCGGGAGAATCCCGAAGGCGCGCCCAGCGTCCCGGGCGCTCCCGGAGACAGCCGCCCCCGCGTCACCATCGAGCGCGTCGATCTCGCCGATCTCGCGGCCGATCCCGAGGGCGAGCGCGTCCTCTCGGCGCGCCTCGGCGAGCGGCTCGGCGCGCGAATTGCCGCGGATCCCGACGCGTGGCTCGGCCTCTTCGCGCCGAGCCGCCGCCGCGAGGGCCCGCAAATTCCCGACGCGGGCGGTGGACCTGCGCGTCATTTGCGATATCTAGAGGAGTCCCGATAAGCTGGACCCGCTTGTCGTAGCTCCTCCGACCCGCGCCCACCCGATGCCCCGTGTTCCCAGGACCTTGCCCGGCTGCGATATCCGGTCGCTCCCGCTGAGCCCGGCGGAAGCGTTCCTCTTCTCGCGCATCGACGGCACCCTGAGCGAGAACGAGCTGTCGCAGATCACGGGGCTCTCGACCGACGCCGTCACCGCGGCGGTGGACCGCCTGGCCCAGCTCCGGGCCGTCGTCGTCGACGGCGGATCCGGCGGTGCAACATCGTCCAACGGTGGTCACGCTCCGCGCTCCGCGCCCCAGACGCCGCCGCAGGCGAGCCGGGCGACCCCGCCTCCTCGCCCGGCGGCCCGGCCCATCGCGCCCTCGGCGCCGCGCTCGGTCCGCTACACGCAGGCCGAGCTCGACGAGGTGGTGGAGATCGAGCCCGAGCGCAAGCGGTCGATCCTCGAGCTCTACTACCGGCTCGACGACATGACGTACTACGAGGTCCTCGGCGTCGGGCCGGACGACGACAAGAAGAAGGTCAAATCGGCCTACTACGCGATCGCGCCCGAGTACCACCCGGATCGCTTCTTCCGCAAGCAACTCGGCGGCTACAAGGCGAAGATCGAGGCCATCTTCGCGCGCGTCACGCTCGCCCACGACGTGCTCTCCTCGCGCCAGCGCCGCGAGGAGTACGACGCCTACCTCGAGCAGACCAACCGCAACCGCTCCATGTCCGCCGTCCTCGACCGGACCCCGGACGACATCGCCAAGGTCACCTCGACGCTCGACACGTTCCCGGGGTCGGATCCGGTCCCCTCCGCGCCCCCGCGCTCGGCCGAGGCGGCGCCCCGATCGGTCGATCCCGGGCCGGCGCGCACCCTCGATCCGGCGGAGGTCGCGCGCGCCCGCCGCGAGGCCCTCGCCCGCAAGCTCGGCGGCGGCAGGGCCCCCTCGGCCTCGTCGCCGAACCAGCCCGCGGTCCCGACCGCCCGGCCCGACTCGGGCACCGCCCAGCGCGCCGCCGACGCCCTCCGCGCCCGCTACGAGTCGGCCATCGCCGAGAACAAGCGCGAGCAGATCCGCAGGTACGTGACGAACGGCAAGGCGGCGCTCGAAAAGCAGGACTTCGCGGCCGCGGCCAACGCCTACCGGATCGCCGCCTCCCTCGCGCCGGAGGACGAGAAGCTCGCCGCAGAGGCCGAGGATGTCTCGCGGCAGGCCGGCACGGCCCTCGCCGACGGATACTGGAAGCAAGCGCAGTACGAGGAGGGCGAGGGCCGCTTCGCCGAGGCCGCGCTGAGCTACGCGAAGGTGTGCAACGGGCGCCCGAACGACGCGAAGGCCCACGAGCGCGTGGCGTACGCGACCCTGAAATCCTCGACCAACGTGCGCCGCGCGGTCGAGTTCGCCCGCAAGGCGGTCGAGCTCGAGCCCCGCCACCCGGAGCTCCGCCTCACGCTGGCCCGGGCTTACGCCGCGGCCGGCTTCGAGAAGAGCGCCCGGGGCGAGCTCGACCGGGCGCTCGAGCTCGCGCCGGGCGACGCCAAAATCGCCGATCTTGTGGTCAAGACGCGCGAAGAAGCACAGAAGCTCGGGAAGATGGGCTAGCATTGCGACCCCCGCGGTTTCCGCGGCAAGTCAGGAGCATCGGCTGAATGGAGCGCGTCATCGGAATCGACCTCGGCACCACGAACTCGTGCGTCGCCATCGTCGAAGAGGGGGTGCCTACGGTCATCCCGAACCGCGGCGGGTACAAGACCACCCCCTCGATGGTCGCCATCACCGAGGCGGGCAAGCGGCTCGTGGGCCACATCGCCAAGCGACAGGCCATCACCAACGCCGAGAACACGGTGTACGCCGCCAAGCGCCTCATCGGGCGCAAGTGGTCCTCCCCGCAGGTGAAGAACGCGATCCTCACCGCCTCCTACAAGATCGTCGAGGGCCCCCACGGCGACGTGCGCATCCAGCTCCGGGACAAGACGTACTCCGTCCCCGAGATCAGCGCGATGGTCCTCCAGGAGATGAAGCTCTTCGCCGAGGATTACCTCTCCGAGCCCATCAGCAAGGCCGTCATCACCGTCCCCGCGTACTTCAACGACAACCAGCGCCAGGCGACGAAGGACGCGGGGCTCATCGCCGGCCTCGACGTCATCCGCATCGTCAACGAGCCGACGGCCGCGGCCCTCGCCTACGGCTTCGGGAAGAACATCGAGAAGACCATCGCCGTCTTCGACCTCGGCGGCGGCACCTTCGACATCTCCGTGCTGGAGATCGGCGCGGGCGGCGTCTTCAAGGTCATCGCCACCGCCGGCGACACCTTCCTCGGGGGAGAAGACTTCGACGCGCGGATCATCGACTGGCTCGTCCAGGGCTTCAAGGAGCAGCACGGCGTCGATCTCCGCCAGGATCGGATGGCCCTCCAGCGCCTCAAGGACGCCTCGGAGAAGGCCAAGTGCGAGCTGTCGAGCGTGCTCGAGACGGAGATCAACCTCCCGTTTATCATCTCCAGCAGCCGCAACGAGGCCCTGCACCTCCAGCGCACGCTGAGCCGGCAGATGCTCGAGAGCCTGTGTGAGGACCTCGTCGAGCGCTGCATCGAGATCTGCAAGCAGACGCTCGAAGATGCCCGCCTCGATCGCGACGAGATCGAGGACGTGATCCTCGTCGGCGGGATGACCCGGATGGTGCGCGTCCAGCAGGAGGTGCGCGACTTCTTCGGCCGCGAGCCCTGCAAGGGCGTGCACCCGGACGAGGTGGTCGCCCTCGGCGCGGCGGTGCAGGGCTCGGCCCTGGTCGACGAGTCCAAGCAGATGATCCTGCTCGACGTGACCCCGCACCCGCTCGGGATCATGACCTTCGGATCGAACTTCGAGGAGCTCATCCCGCAGAACACCACCGTGCCGACGAGCCGCTCGAAGATCTTCACCACGAGCCGTGACAACCAGACGGCCGTGAAGATCCTCGTCATGCAGGGCGAGCACGAGAAGGCGACCGAGAACGAGCTGCTCGGCGAGTTCATCCTCACCGGGCTCCGCCGCGCGCCGAAGGGCCAGGTCGAGATCGAGGTGACCTTCGAGATCAACAGCGACGGCATCGTCTCCGTGAGCGCGAAGGATCTGGAGACGGGCCAGCAGCAGTCGATCCAGGTCACCGCGTCGAGCGGCCTGACGAAGGAAGAGGTCGGGCAGATGATGGAGTCCGCCAAGGACTACCTGCTCGATCGGCGCGCCACGGACGAGTTCGAGGGCGTCCGGCAGGAGGCCGAGAAGCTCATCGCCGAGATCGAGAAGATGTTCCCGCAGGTCGAGCAGATCGTGGCATCGAGCGACTTCGGTCGCGACGCGATCGGCAAGGCCCGGGGCATCGTCGAGCGCGCTCGGCAGGCCATCGCCCGGCGTGACGCCGCCGCGGTGAAGGAGCAGATGGAGTCCTTGATGCGGACCCACCGCATGTTCAAGGGCGTCGTGGCGAGGCCCCACGGATGACCTTTTCCCCCGCTTTGCTGCGGTCCTCCGAGTAGACGATGTCGTCCGATCCGCCCAGCTCGGGGACCTTGGACGGCGGCTGGGGGAGCGCCGACGACGAGAGGCCCTCCTCGAGGCCGGCCGCCGTGCCGAAGGCTCCGGCGTTGCCTACCATCGCGGACCACGAGGAGAAGGGCCCGCTCCGCGACACCATCCCTCCGCCCGTGCCCGTCGCCGTCTACGTCAAGACGATGATGAGCCAGGCGGAGGAGGACGACGACGCGCCGACGTCGTCCGCCCCGCAGTCATGGCGTGGAGAGCCTCCGCGCGCCGCGATCGAGCCGAGGCGCGGCGCCGGCGAGGCGCTGGACGAGCCCGAGGGTGGCGTCCTCTCGCTGCGCGCCTCGTCGCTCCCGGAGCTGCCCATCACCGCCGAGGTGAACGTCGGCGATCTCGTCGATCTGGTGACGCTCGACGAGATCGACGCGCTCGCCAAGGAGGGCGCGATCGAGCGGCACCCGGGGCGCGATCGCGGCGCGCTGGACGAGCCCGCCGCGCCGATGGAGCCCTCGCCCCACACGCTCCGCACGCCGGAGACCAATCCGGGCGCCGCCCCGAGCAAGCGGAGCCAGCCGCCGGAGATCCTGCTCGGCGCGCCGATGGAGCCCGAGCCGCTGCTCTCCGCCGAGGGCGCCGCGGTGCTCGATCCCTCGCAGTCGCTCGATCCGTTCAACTACGCGTCGGTGATCGACGAGCACCCCTTCAGCGCGCGGCCGGCGCGCCCCGTGGTCTCCGAGGTGCCGTCGACGAAGCCCTGGTCGTCGTCGCCGCCCCGCGAGCAGGCGCGCTCGGGGCTCCCCGCGAAGCTCGATCCCCGCGGCTCGATCCCGCCCATCCTCGCGGCGTGGTCGACGAGCGATCGCCCCGCGGCGATCTCGGAGCCGGCGCCGAACACCAAGAAGGGGCCCTTCGGCGAGCCGAGCCCGATCCCGCCTCGCCCCGAGGCGAGCGCGCTGCCCCGCACCGCGCCCTCGGCCCCGATCCGAACAGTACCCCTCGGCCCGCCGCTCCCCGTCATCCACGAGCCGGAGCAGCTCGACGACGAAGACGACCGCGGTCCCGCGGACCACGAGCCCGACTACCTCGGCGAGATCCAGGAGCGCCTCGACGTCGGCGACGACTACGGGGCGATGACCCTGGCCGAGAACCTCCTCGCCATCGAGCCCGACAACACCGAGGCCAGCCAGTGCGTGGAGATCTGCCGGGGCCGGCTCATCGAGCAGTACCTGGCCCGCCTCGGCGGGCGGCGCCGCATCCCGCGCGTGGTGATGGACATGGACGAGATCCGCTACCTCGGCCTCGATCACCGCGCCGGCTTCCTCCTCGCCAACATCGACGGGACCATGACCGTCGACGAGGTCCTCGACATCTCCGGGATGGCCGAGTTCGACGCCCTGAAGATCCTTGATGATTTCCGTGATCGCGGGGTGATCGAGGTGCCCGAGCCGCGCCGGCGCCGTTGAGGCCCGGCCGGATCGGTGCTTTACGCTCGGCGCGTGTTCCAAGGGCGCCGTCGTCTCCTCGAGGTCTGGGCGGGGCTCTCGCTCGCGTGGCTCTCGCTGCGCGCAGGGGCGCTCCTCGTCCCCACCGCGACCGCCGGCACCCCCGCGCCGGCGCCCTCGGTCGAGCCGGCCTCGCCCTCGGCTGACGCGCTCCCCGCGCCTCCGCCGCCTCCCGCGCCTCCGCCCGATCGACGCCTCGGCCCGGCCTTCGACAGCGACGCCTCCATGGCGAAGCATGCCCAGGCGATCGCGAGCTACACGCTGCGCGCCACGCTGGATCCATCGTCCCACACCGTCCACGGCGAGGGACAGATCCTCTGGCGCAACGGCTCGCGCGTCCCGCAGCGCGAGATCTGGCTGCACCTCTACGCGAACGGCTTCAAGAACGACAAGACCCTCTTCAACCGCGTCTCGGTCGGCGCGTTCCGCGGCCTCTCCGGCCAGAAATCCTGGGGCTACATCGAGGTCCGCCGCCTCGCCGCGCGCGAGATGGAGGGCGCCGATCTCTGGCCCACCGCCGACAAGACCTCGCCGGGCGATCCCGCCGACGAGACCGACATCCGCGTCCCGCTCCCCCGCGAGGTCGCGCCCGGCGCGTCGATCTCCCTCGATGTCGCCTGGGACCTCACGCTCCCGCCGCTCACCTTCCGGAGCGGGTACTTCGGCGCCTTCCACATGATCGGCCAGTGGTTCCCCAAGCTCGCGCGCCTCGAGCCCGACGGCACCTGGGCCCACTTCGCCTTCCACCGCCTCTCCGAGTTCTACGCGGACTTCGGCAACTACGACGTCACGGTGGACACACCGGACAACGTCGTGGTCGGCGCGACCGGCGCGCTCGTCGGCGAGACCCGGAGCCCGGGGAGGATCGCCCGCCGCTTCGTGCAGGAGGACGTGCACGACTTCGGCTTCGCGGCGTGGGACGACTTCCAGGAGCTCGACGCGAAATCGCGCGACGGCGGCGTGGCCATCCGCTGCCTGTACCCGCGCGGCAACGACCACGCCGCGTCGATCGAGATCGAGGCCGCGCGCGCGGGCCTCGAGCACTTTGGCAAGCGCTACGGCGCTTACCCGTACCGCACCCTCACCCTCGTCCACCCGCCCGACGGCGCGGAGGAGGCGGGGGGCATGGAGTACCCGACGCTCATCACCACCGGCGGAACCTGGCTCTTCCCGTACTCGGGCGTGCCCTTCATCGAGATTGTCACGCTCCACGAGCTCGGGCACCAGTGGTTCTACGGCATGGTCGCGACCGACGAGCACCGCTTCCCGTTCCTCGACGAGGGCATCAACTCGTACGCCGAGGCCGAGGTGACGGAGGCGCTCTTCCCGATGGCCTCGGGCTACTCCGGGCCGGGCCTCCGCGTCTCGCTCGACGCGACCAACCGCATGTTCGCGGTGGAGCGCGAGGGCAACGTGCCCGTGGCGCAGGCGGCCCCGGACTTCCAGAGCGGCGCCGACTACGGCGTGCTGATCTACCAGCGGACGGCGACCATCCTCCGCACCTTCGGGCGCGTCTACGGGGAGGACAAGGTGCTCACCGCCCTCGGCCGCTATGCGCGGCGCTATCGCTTCGAGCACCCTGGGCCGGAGGAGCTGCTCGCCGCGTTCGCCGAGGTGCTCGGCGACGACGCCGCGCAGAACCTCCGCGCCGCCCTCTTCGATCGGGCGACCGTCGACTACGCGGTGGCGAGCTTCTTCTCCGACCCGGAGACCGGGCCCGACGGGTTCTTCGGCGAGCCGCCGGCCGAGGCCAAGCCCGCGGTCTCCGCGGAGACGCCGGTCGAGGTCGGGCAGATCGTCCTCCGCAGGCGCGGGGCGCTGCGCTTCCCGGTCGAGGTTGCGCTCCACACCGAGGACGGCGCGATCGAGCGGATCACCTGGGAGGCGAGGGAGCCGGTGGAGACGCTGCCCTACCGGGGCCAATCGCACCTCATCGCGGTCGTGATCGATCCCGATCACAAGGTGTTGCTCGACGACAACCTCGCGAACAACGCCCAGGAGCGCCGCGCCGCGCGCGCTGTCGACGGCGCGTTCGAGCGGGCGCTCTTCCATGTCCAGGCGGGGCTCGGGGCGGTGCTCCCGTGAGCGTCGATCTCGATCCTCCGCGCGAGCCCAGGCCCTCGGCGCTCCGGCGGCCCGGGCTCGTGCTCGTCACGGCGCTCTACCGCCTGGTCGCCGGCGCGCTCGTCGCGGCGCCGATCGCCTCGTTGCTCCACACGACGGTGGCGAGCTACCCGCGCGGCGACGCCGAGCTCTTCGATCCGGGGGGGATCATGCTGCTCGAGGCCGTGCGCTTCGGCCAGCGCGCGGCGTCTCCCGCGCTCACCGGCGCCGGGCTCCCCGCGCTGATCGCGATCGCGCTCGGCCTGCTCCCCTTCGCCATGCTCGTCGCGGGCATGGGCCGAAAAGGCCCGCTCTCCCGCGCCTTCCTCGTCCACGCGGCCTTCGACGAGGTGGGCACCCTCGCGCTGCTCTGGGGGACGGGCCTCGCCGCGCAGGCGATCTCGGCAGCCCTCGTCGTCCTGCTCGGCGTCAAGGCCGTCGGCGCGCTCCACCTCTCGTCGAAGGGCGAGGACATCGGCAACATCGTCCTCGCCGTCCTCGCCGCGCTCGTGGTGGTGGTCGCCGGGGTGGCGCGCGATCTCGCGATGGTGGCCGCCGCCGACGGCGGCTCGCGCTTCTACGTCTCGGCCTCCCGTGGCCTCCGCGCGATCCGTCGCGCGCCGCTCCGCATGCTGCTCGCGTACGGCTGGCGCGCGCTCCTCGCCGCCGGGCTCTACGTCGCGGCCTTCCACTTCGGCCCGCCCGGCACGACCAACCTCGGCAGGAGCTTCGGGATGCACGAGGGCGCGATCGTCCTCGGCGTCTTCCTCCACGCCTCCTGGCTCGCCACGGCCATCGTCCTGCTGCGCGAGACCGCGCCGATCGACGTGCCCGAGCCCGCGCCTGCGCGCGAAGAGGTCGGGGCTGCCGACGTGAACGAGCCCGCGGTGGCCGAGGTGATCGAGCCCGCGCCGATCGAAGCTGTGCCTGTGCCCGAGGAGCCTGCGCCGGCGATCGAAGCGGGCGAGGCGCCTCCGGCGGAGGAAGAAGAGCCCGCCGATCCAGCCCCGAGCGATCCGCCGCCGGGCGATCGGTCTCCGTCCTGATCCGGCTCAGCGGCGGCGATCCGCCGCGCGATCGAGGTGGACGGTGAGGTGGGCGGCGACGTCCTTCACCGTCGGATCGTCGAGGATCGTCGCGTGCGTGCCGGGCACGACGTGGATGGTGAGCCCGCCCGCGGCGAGCTCGGCCCAGCGCAGGCGGAGATCGTGGGCGGTGCGGTACGCCTCGTCGCGCGCGAGGATCAGCACGATCGCCCCGTCGTAGCCCGTGGGCGCGTAGGCGCGCATCGCGGCCCGATCGCGGGCCGTGACGATCTCGAAGGTGGTGAGCTCGGGCTGCTTCGGCTGCCCCACCACCGCGCGCACCGCCTCGCCGATCGCGTCGAGCCTCGCCCGGGCCTTGGCGATGAAGTAGTCGGCCCAGGTCTCCTCGGGGCTCAGGAGGAGCTGGCCGAGGTGGCGATCGAGCGAGTACACGCGCGGGTGGATCGAGGCCTCGGGGGGCGGCGGCCCGGCGAGCACGGTGTCCATCAGCACGAGCAGCGCCACCTCTTCACCGGCGCGGCGGAGCTGCTGCGCCATCTCGAAGGCCACCACGCCGCCCGACGAGGCGCCGCCGAGGCGGTACGGCCCGCGCGGCTGCACCGAGCGGATCTCGGAGAGGTAGCTCGCGGCCATCTCCTCGACCGTCGCGGCGGGGGAGGGACGCCCGTCGAGGCCGCGGGCCTGCAGGCCGTAGAGCGGCTGATCGGGCCCGAGGTGCAGGGCCAGCTTGCGGTAGTTGAGGACGTTGCCGCCGATGGCGTGGACGCAGAAGAACGGCGGCCGCGTGCCCTCGGCCCGGATCGCCACGAGCGAGCTCCACGAGGGCGACCAGCCCTCTTGCCCGAGCAGCGTCGCGAGCTGCTGCACGGTCGGCGCGGAGAGGAGCGTCGCGAGCGGGAGCCGCCGGCCCGTGCGCGACTCGATCCGATCGAAGAGCCGCGCGGCGAGCAGCGAGTGCCCGCCGAGCTCGAAGAAGTCGTCGTGCGTGCCGATGGGGCGCACGCCGAGCACCGACTCCCAGAGGGCCACGAGGTCGGCCTCGAGCGCGGTGCTCGGGCCGGCGAAGGTGCCCGGGCTCTCGCGCAGGGGCGGCTCGTCGAGCGGGAGCGCCCGCCGGTCGACCTTGCCGTTCGGGAGCAGCGGGAGGCTCGCGACGAGGCGGAT
Source organism: Byssovorax sp. (assembly GCA_046351295.1). Taxonomy (GTDB): domain Bacteria; phylum Myxococcota_A; class Polyangia; order Polyangiales; family Polyangiaceae; genus JAXLYT01. The sequence continues at coordinate 169,996 of JAXLYT010000004.1, read as the reverse complement.
GGCCGCCGGGATCATGTACGCGGGGAGGCGGGGCCTGAGGTGATCGCGCAGCTCGGCGGGCGACGGTGGTGACGATGGATCACGCGGGACCACATGGGCAACGATCCGGTCCTCGCCGGCCACCGCGATCGCCTGCGACACGCCGGGGTGCTCGCCGAGCACGCTCTCGATCTCGCCGAGCTCGATCCGGTGCCCGCGCACCTTCACCTGCTGATCGATCCGGCCGAGGATCGAGAGGCGGCCCGAGGCGTCGAGGCGGCCGAGATCGCCCGTCGCGTAGATGATCTCCCCGGGGAGGAACGGGTCGGGGACGAAGCGCTCGGCCGTGAGATCGGGGCGCCCGTGGTAGCCGCGGGCGAGGCCGTGCCCGCCGATGTAGACCTGCCCCGGCGCGCCGATCGGCAGGAGCTCCCGGCGCTCGCCGAGCACGTAGACGCGGGTGTTGGCGATGGGCCGGCCCACGCTCACGGGCTCGGCCGCGTCCTCGAAGCGATGGACCGTGGACCAGATGGTCGTCTCGGTCGGGCCGTACATGTCGTAGACGGCGGTGGCCTTCGGGTAGAGGCGCGCGACCAGATCGGCCGGCACCATCTCTCCGCCCACGAGCACCGTGAGGCGCTCGCCGCCCTTGAGCCCCGCGTCGAGCAGGAGCCGGAAGGTGGTGGGCGTCGCCTGCACGACGGTGATGCCCGAGCGCTCGATCCGCGCCCGCAGCGCCGGTCCATCGGCCGCCGCCGTCCGGCCCGCGATCTCCACCATCGCCCCCACCGCGAGCGGGAGGAAGAGCTCGAGCCCGGCGATGTCGAACGAGAGGCTCGTGACGGCGAGCAGCCGATCGTCCTGCCGCATCCCCGGATCGCGCGCCATCGAGCAGAGGAAATTGAGGAGCGCGCGGTGCGGGATCTCGACCCCCTTGGGCCTCCCGGTCGAGCCCGACGTGTAGATGAGGTACGCGAGGCGCTCTCCGCCGGGCACCGGGGGCGGGCGGCCCCCATCTTCGCGGGCGAGGGAGTCGCGCTCGCGATCGAGGTGGATCACCACGGCGGGCGGCCCCTCGAGCTCGGCGGGCAGATCGCCCGAGGCGATCACGAAGCGGGCGCCCGAGTCCTCGAGCATGAAGGCGAGGCGCGCCGCGGGGTAGTCGGGATCGAGCGGCACGTAGCAGCCGCCGGCCTTCAGCACCGCGAGCGGGGCGATCAGCAGATCGAGCGAGCGGGTCACGTGGATGCCCACCCGATCTTCCGGGCCGAGGCCGAGCGCGAGCAGCCGGCGGGCGAGCTGGTTCGCGCGCCGCTCGACCTCGCGGTAGGTGAGCTCTGCGCCCTCGAAGCGCAGGGCAGGGGCGCCCGGCGTCCGGTCGACCTGGGCCTCGAACAGCGTGTGCGCCGCCTCGCCGGCGGGGTAGGGCGCGGCGGTGTCGTTCCACGTCGTGACGAGGAGCGCGCGCTCCGCCTCGCCGATCATCGACAGCTCGTGGAGCTTCGTCTGCGCGCTCGCCGCCGCCATCGCGCGGAGCAGCTCGGCGACATGGCCGAGGAGCTTCTCCGCGCTCTCCGGATCGTAGCGCGCGCGCTCGTACGTGAGGCGCAGCACGAGGCGCTCGCCCCCGTAGGCGCTGAGCATCGCGGCGAAGCTCGGCCCGTTGTAGAAGCGGCGGCTCGCGCCCCGGGGCCCGAGGGTGCCGTCGAGCAGCTTGTCCTCGTAGGCGACCACGGTCTCGAAGAGCGGCCGCCCCGGGCCCACGTCGCTCCACTTCTTCACCCGGAGCTGCGGCGTGTGCTCGTGGTCGCCGATCGAGCGCCCGAGCGCGCGCAGATCGCGCAGCCAGGCGAAGAGCGGGGCATCCGGATCGACCTCGAGCCGGAGCGGGAGCGCGTTGAACATCGGCCCGACGATGGTGTCAGTGCGATCGCCCCCGAGCGCGGTACGCCGGCATGCGCGCGTCGCCCCGAAGAGCACGTCCCTGTCGCCGCTGAAGGTCGAGAGCACGATCGCCCACGCCCCGTGCACGGCCGCCCCGAGCGTCACCTGCTCCGCCTCGCAGGCGCGGGCGAGCGCGCGCGTCTGCGCCGCCGGGAGATCGAGCTCCAGGCTCCCGAAGCCCACCGCCGCGGTGCCCTTGCCGAGCGGACGTCCGAGCGGCAGCGGCGTCGGCGCGGTGAAGCCCGCGAGCAGGGCCCTCCAGAACGGGCGCGCGCGCTCGTGATCGAGGCGCCCGAGCCAGTCGATGTAATCGCGGTGCGGCCGGCAGGGCGAGAGCGCGGGCTCCTCCCCGCGGCGCCTCGCGTCGTAGACGGCGAAGAGCTCGGTCACCACCACGCGCAGCGATCGGCCGTCGACGAGCGCGTGGTGGAAGGTCCAGATCAGCCGGTGATCCTCGGGCCCGAGCGTGAAGAGCGCCACGCGGTGGAGCGGCGCGATCGACGGATCGAAGCCGCGCAGCCGATCGTCCTCCAGGTACGCGGCGATCGCGGCATGCGCCTCGCCCCGGCCCGACGCCGAGAGATCGGCGCGCGTGAACGAGAGCTCCGCGCGGGCCCGCACGTCCTGCTGCGGCTCCTCGAGGCCCTTCCAGCGGAACGCCGTCCGGAGCACCGGGTGCCGGTCGATCATCGCCTGCAGCGCTCCCTGGAGCGCCGCGAGATCGATCGCCTCGCGCAGCGTGAGCTCGAGCTGGAGGATGTCCACACCGCTGCCCGGAGCGAGCAGGGTATGGGCCAGCATCGCGTGCTGCATTCCCGACAGCGGGTAGGTCTCCGCGATGTCCACCGAGCTCATTCGCTGCCCAGGTACCTCGATGCTTCCGAGAAGATATAGGTTCCGGGTCGCCCTTGCGTCAATTCTCCCTTTGCCTTTATGGCGGGCGCGTCATGGTCGCGGTCGAGCGTCGTCGCGCCAATGGCGCCCGCGGCGATCGCTCATTCGACCCAGATTGGGTTGGTGAACCCGAAGGGCAGGGCGCCCTGGCGGTGGAGCTCCGGCATCGGGGTATCGCCACGCGCGATCGCGATGATCCAGTCGCCCTTCTGGAGGCTCTCCTCGATCTCCTTCTCGAAGCGGTGCGCGCCCTTCGGGAAGGGCCCCTTCCACGTCTCGATCGGCTGGCCGCGCCGGACGAGCTCGACCCGATCGACGGAGACCCACGGGGGCGCGTCCACCCGCACCCGCACCTTGATTTTCCCCGCCGGAACAGCCTCGCCAAGCGTCTTTCCGCCGGCCTCGAGCTGCACGAAGGGCCCGCTCGACACCACGACGCGCCCCCGGTGGATGGCGTCGACGAAGGCCTTCTCGTCGAAGCGCGCAGGATCGTCGTTCGGCACCATCACGAGGTTCCGGGGGACGCCCGCCTCGTGGAAGGTCAGCTTGTGCGAGTCGGAGTTGCCGGTGGCGGTGATGTGGTAGCCGGCGTTGAGCAGCGCGTACCAGTCGCGCATGCAGTCCTCCACCCGATCGATGTGATCGTAATGGTCGCCGTTGAAGACCTCGACCGCGTCGAAGCTCATGTCCGCGAGCGGCGCCCGCTCCAGGAAATGCGGGAGATCGTCGCGATCGAGGTGGAGCAGATCGAAGTAGCCGATGTCCCCCATCCGCGGGTGGTTGACCTGCACGACGGTGTCCTTGCCGAGCGTCCCCATGGCGCGGGCCGCGGCGAAGATCTTGGCGGGCGTCGTGCTCTTGAATGGGACGGGCGGGGAGCCGGGGGGCAACGGGAAGGTGTTGAAATGGCCCCACCGCACCTCCCGTGACGTCACCTCGTCGCCGATGACCGTGGCCAGAAAACCGCCGAGCCCCATCGACGCGATGGTCGGACCATAGTCGGTGACCGCGTTGTGATCGGTGGCGACGCCGACCTCGACGCCCGCGGCGACCAGCGAGCGCACCCGATCGGCGAGCTCCTGCGGCGCGTCCGGCGAGGGCATGGCGTGCAGGTGGAGGTCGGCGGAGACGAAGCCCCGGGTGTCGACGACGCGCTCGACCTCCGCGGGGAGATCCACCGTCTGGCCCGCTTTGATCTCGATGTCCTTCTGGAAGGACGAGTACTCGAAGCCGCGATCGATGATCACTCGGTAGCGCCCCGGGGGCAGCTCGCGCTCGCCCTGGCCCTTGTCGGAGAAGACGACGTTGAGCGCGGCGCCCTCGCGCGGATCGTCGCCCCAGTCCGGGTCGGGCGTGCCCTTCTGCCCGCGCACGAGCACCCGCGCCGGCACCGGGCCCTTGCCCTTCTCGGTGATCGCGAAGCGCAAGAGGCCCGAGGGCGGCAGCGTCATCTTGCCGAGATCGGCCGGCGCAAACCACGCGGTCGAGGCATGCCCGAGCGCGAAGATCCGCAGCGCGAAGCAGCCCGCGGGCAGCTCGATCGCCCCATCGGTCGCCGAGAACTGGGCGTAGCGCGTGCCCGGCTTCGCACCCGTGGGGCAGCGCGCGGCCTCGATCCGCGCGATCGGCGGGAGCCCCGCGGGCAGGGCGATGCGCTGTGTCCCGCGCGCCCGCACGCTCGGCAGGCTCATCGCCGCGCGCCCGCTCGACCCGGTTCCATGCGCGACCTCGACGACGCGCCGGCGCGAGAGGCCCTCCGCCGGCACGGGGATGCGCTCCTCGCCGGTGCGCGCGCCCTCGTAGAAGCCGGGCAGGTCGGGCGGGCTGTGCCGCCCCTGCATGCGGCCCGCCGGGTTGGCGAGCGCGTACGAGACGCCGAAGCTCTCGCGCGCGATGAAATCGCCGATGAAGGTGCCGCCCTGCGCGACCCACCCGAAGCCCTCGCTCCACGTCGGCGAGTTGCCCCACTCGACCCGCTCGCCGATCGTGATCGCGAGCGTCGCCGCCGAGGGATCGGCCGCCTCGACCGCCGACTCGACGCGGAGGATCGGCCCGTCGAAGTAGATGAAGCTGTGGAGGATGAGCGGCTTCTCCAGCACCCGCCGCTCGACATGGAGCACATGCCCGTCGCCCGCCGGCGCGATGCTCCGGGGCTCCGTGTGCGCCGCGTCGAGCGAGAGGAACACGGCCGGATCGACGTAGTTGAGCTCGTCGCGCCCGCCCCGCTCGCCGAGGTCGACGACCCGCCCCTCGGCCGAGACGACGGCGATGTCGTTGCCCCGCTCGATCAGCCAGTCCCCCGGCTCGGCGTCGACGCGCGGCCCGGTGAGCGGGACCTGGCCCGCGCTCTTCACCGTCGAGATCGTCCCCTCGCTCGCGGCCGGGATCGGGATCGGCCGGGGCGCGACGCTTGCCACCGTCGCGATCGGCGCCGAGGTCGGCCGAGGCGGGGGCGGCGCGGGCGGCGCGGGAGGGAGCTCGGCCCCGCTGCAAGCGGTGACGACGAGGAGGGCGGCCGGGAGAGACGAGCGGCGAAGCGCGGGCATTTCCCTGCTGTAGCGGAAGGGGCGCAGCGCCGGAACCGCGCGCGGCGCGCCGCTCGCAAAAAGCATCCGACGGAGCGTTGACAGATCGGAAGGAATGTAGAAGAGTGCGCCGCGCTTCGCCCGTCGCGGCGAGTGTTGCCCAGATAGCTCAGTTGGTAGAGCAGAGGATTGAAAATCCTCGTGTGGGCGGTTCGATTCCGTCTCTGGGCACCGATTCAAGGGGACGTGGGGGACGCGCACGAACGACGGCGCAGCGTCGTCCGATGTCCGGTCGCCTCGTCGATCGGCACGCGTGCGCCACGCCCGCCGGCGAGTGCTACCCTCGGCCGCGATGAACGACTCCGCTCGCATCGCTGCGCTCGAGCTCCAGGTGGGCGAGCTGCAGCGCAAGCTCGACTTCGTGACGCGTCACCTCGGGATCACGTACCAGGAGCCCTCGGCCCCGCCCGCGATCGTCGACGTCACCGCGCTCCTCCGGCAAGGCAACAAGCTCGGCGCCGTCAAGGCGTACCAGGAGCACACCGGCGTCGGCCTGCGGGAGGCGAAGGAGGCCGTCGAGGCGATCGAGAAGAAGCTCACCGCCCGCTGATCGCCGGGGCGAGCACGAAGTCGCCGAACATCTCGCGGCGCGCCACCCAAGGGGTCTGCTTGCCGTTCGACGCGGCGCGCACCCGTTCGGTCACGTAGTCGATCAGCTCGCCCACCTCGACGGCTCCGCTCCGATCGCGATCGGGCGCCGCGCCGGAGAGCGCCTCGAGCAGCGAGCCGGTGAAGAGCCCGTGGCCTCCGCCGCTCGGGGTCGCGCTCATCGGCGCGGGCTTGCCGTCCCACGCGAGCTCCAGGCCGCGGCTGCCGCCCATCGCCACCTTGCCGGCCGAGGGCACCTCGTAGCTGAGCTGCGAGCCGCGCGAGGCCGCGAAGACGAGCACGCCCGCGCGCCCGCCGCCGGAGAGCTTCTGCGCGAGGGCCTCGTTCGGGGCGATGATCTCCGTCGACACATGGCCCGAGTGGCAGGCGTCGAGCAGCATCAGCACGCGGCCGCGCGCGCCCGAGAGCGCGTCTTCGATGCGATCCCAGCCGACGCCGTTCTCGCGTGCCGAAGCCGAGGACATGGCCGAGCTGCCCGTCAGGAAGACCATGGGCTTCGGCCCGCCGCCCGTGGCCGGCAGCTCGACGCCGTGGCCCGCGAAGAAGACCACCGCCAGATCATCGGGACCCATCGCCGAGAGACCCGCGATGGCATGCTCCACCGCTGTCACCGTCGCGGCCTCGTCGAGGAGCGTCACCGGGTGCAGGTTGGCGAAGGGCTTGCCCGGGCCGGCCTCGGCGGCGAAGGCCTCGGCGATCGATCGCGCGTCGGCCGTCGCGTACTCGAGCTGGTGCTCCGGGCCGAGCTTCGGGTAGCGGCTCACGCCCACGCTCACCACCCAGAGATCGGGCCGAGGCGCGCCCTGCGCTGTGCTGCGCACATCGATCTGCCGCGGCGATCCGGCGAAGCCGGCCGCGTCGTAGCCGACGAGGCTCAGCCGGTTTTGCCCGGGGACGAGCGGGATGTCGAGATCGACCGATGCGTCCTTCGCGCAGACGGCGCGCTCGATCGAGGCGCGGCCGTTGACGAAGACACGGAGCGTGTCGACGCGCCCGGGTGAGCTCACGGACGCGCGCAGCGGCAGGCTCCGGCCGCTCACCTCCGCGGGCGGCGCGCCCTCGATCGAGAGGCGGGGCGGACGCGCCACCGGGGCCGCGAGCGAGGGCGCGTCGCCGGCGAGGCGGCGGCGCAGATCGGCCGGGCGATCGTAGAGCGCGGCGAACTCATCGAAGGCATAGGCCTCGAGGGGCGAGGGGAACACCCACGCCAGCGCGCGCGCCCCGTCGGCGCTCGCCACGTACGCGCCCTCGGGGGTCGTGGAGACGAAATCGCCGCTGCTCGAAGCGACGAAGAGAGCCATCGGCTTGCCCGTCCTCGCGTCGGCGATCGCCGTCGCGCCGCCGCTCCCGCCGAGGAGCAGCAGATCGCGCGACGGGTGCACCGCCACCGCGGTCACCTCCGCGTCGAACGAGGCGATGGGCGCGATCGTCGCGAACGTCGCAGGATCGAGGAGCAGCGGGCGCAGCCCGCCGAGGGCGAAGATACCCCCGCGCGCGGCCATCGGGCCGATGGTGGCGGTGTGCAACGTCTGTTCGAGCGCCCCCGAGGAGGCGTTGAACACGCGCAGGATCGAGTCCTTCGCGCCCCGCGCCCCCTCCGCGCACGAGAGGAGGAGCTTCGATCCATCGGCCGAGAAGGCGATCCATCGCCAGAGGCCGCCGGCCACGAAGCTCGGCGAGGTGACCTCCCAGCGCTTCTGGCCCGTCGTCGCGTCGAGCACGCCGATCATCCCCTTGTCGCTGTCGTACGCGAGCGCGCGTCCATCCGGCGAGATCGCGCCGCGGCGCACCTCGTGCCCCACCGCGCCGAGATCGCGACCCTCGGGCCGACCCACCTCGTCGAAGCGGAAGGCGCGCTTCTGCGCGGGCGGCGCGGGAGGCGCGAGATCCCAGCGCTTCACGTCGCCCTCGACGGCCATCGTCACGAGCTCGCGCGTCCCCGGCGCGAAGGCGGCCATGGCCACGAAGTGATCGCCGTGCGGCTTCCACTGGCGGAGCAGGCGGCTCGACGCGGCGTCGCGCACGCGCACGGTGTAGCCGAAGCCCGCGGAGACCATGGTGTCGCCGGCCGCGTCGAAGGTGAGGCTCGACGGCGTGCTCGTCTCCTCGGCGATCACCTGGCGGATCAGCGTTCCCTCGGTGAGGCTCCACTGCCCGATCGCGCCCAGCGTGTCGCCGGTGAAGAGCTCGCCGCCGCCGGGGCGCACGCCCACCGCGGCGATGCGCGACGTGAACAGATCGAAGGTGCGCAGCGGGCGCAGCGTCGCGCCGTCCTCCAGCGTCACCGTGCGGATGCCCGCGTTGGGCGCCTCGCGCACCAGGGCCACGGTCGATCCATCGCCGCTCACCGCGATCCGGCTCGTGTCGTCGGGCACGTCCTGCTCGGCCTTCTTCGCTCCATCCGCCGCGTGGCCGAGGAGGCGCTGCGTCCAGCGGGCGCCGGGCGCGCTCCCGGCCGGGGGCGCGGGCGCGGCCAGCACCCAGGCGCGCCCCCCGCCCGCGGCGCTGTCGAGGGCGCGGCCCGGCAAGGTGACGGGCGCGGCGGCGCTCCCGTCGACGCGGAAGAGCTCGACCGCGCCGGCGGCGTTGCGGAGCACCACGAGATCACCCGAGATCTCCGTGCTCACCGGCGTGTCGACGAGCGCCGTCGATCGCGCGACCTTCGCCAGCACCTTGCCCGCCTCCGCGTCCACCACCACGAGCTCTCCGGGGGACGCCAGCACGATGCGCTTGCCCGAGCGATCGTAGCTCGCCGCGAGGTAGGTGCCCTGCGGCGGCTTCACGTCGATCGACTTGATCTTGGCGAGCGTCGACGTGTCGTAGAAATCGAGGGTTTGAAGGGCCACCGCCAGCGTCTTGCCGTCCGGCGAGAGGGCGATCTGGCCGAAATCGGTGACGCGCCTCGGGGCCCCGCCGGCCGCGAGATCGACGAGGAGGATCGCGAAGGCCCCGGCCGCGTCGGGGTTCGCGCCTGCATAGGCGACCTTCTCTCCTTTGCCGCTCAGCGTGAGCTGCGACGAGAACCCGGCGGTCAAGAGGCGCCGGAGGAGCAGGCCGGTCGTCGTGTCCCAGACGAGCAAGGTCCCGTCGGGGCTCATGGTCACCATGGTCCGCCCGTCGTCGCTCAGGGCGACCCGGTAGAGGCTCGCGGCGTGCCCCCGCTGCACCAGGATCGAGGGGTGATCCAGCGTCCCGTCGGGGCCCTTGGAGAAGGGCGGGCAGAGCGCGCGCGCCGAGGAGCCGGGTCCCTGGGGCGTCCCCGGCCCGGGCGGGCTCCCGCAGGCGGCGAGGAGCGAGAGGACGACCAGCAGGACGAACGCGCGGCGCATGGGGGGAGGGTAGCCAAGAACAGCGCCTTTCTGCATGCTTGTCGCCGTGACGCCGCCGGTGGGGCCGCCTCGATCCGTGGGCAGTGCATTCCTTCGGCGCGCCGTCCGTCCTAAGGGACAGCTCATGCCCACCTCGCCCCGCCTGGCTGCCGTCGCTCTCCTCGTCCTCTCGGCCCTCCCCGGATGCGGGGCCGCCTCTCCCTCGGCGTCGACCGGCGGCGCCTGCGCCCCGCGGCCCTTCCCGGCCTTGCCCGAGGCGAGCACACCGCAGGAAAAGAAGGCGATCGAGCGCATCCGCGCCCAGCTCGACAAGGTGGCGCGCGACGAGGCCGAGCTCTGCGGCGGCGCGGGCTCGGAGGCCGATCGGGCCGCGAAGAAGGCCGCGATCGAGGAGCGGCGCGAGAGCCTGATCGCTCTCATCAAGGCCCTCGAGACGGCCTCCTCCGCCGGCAAGCGCAAGCGGGCCCTCGACGCGCTCTACCGCGACGCCGTCCCCGTCGCCGAGCGCCCCGAGGAGATCACCTTCCGCTTCGGCGTGAGCGCCGAGCTCCCGGGCGGCGGGGGCGAGATCGACATCGCCCCGGGCACCGAGCTCCCCACCGACACGCGCGTGCGCTTCCGCGTCGAGGTCAGCCAGCGGTCCAACGTCTACATCTTCCAGAAGGCGCCGAACGGCGCGATCACCGTGCTCTTCCCCGAGCCGCGCATCGGCACGAAGAACCCGCTCGAGGGCGGCGTGCTCACCGAGATCCCCCCGAACGGCCAGCGCTTCCGCCTCAACGACAAGGACATCGGCACCGAGAACGTCTACCTCGTCGTCTCCCGCGCCCCGCTGCCGAGCCTCGACGCCGCGCTCACCCGCGTCAAGGACGGCTCGATCTCCACCGTGGGGCAGAACGATCTGCTCAAGGCCCTCGCCACCGTCTCGCCCGGCGCGCCCCCGGCCGGCTGCGCCACCCGCGCCCTCGAGCTCGACGCGCCCCAGGCCTCGTCGACCTCCGGCGAGTGCAGGAGGTCGCGCGGGCTCGTCCTGGACGATCCGGGCGATCGGCCCGAGGGCAAGGGCCGGCAGATGGAGGTGCGCACCGACGCCGGCGACGACCTGATCGTCAAGGTCTTCCCCTTCCGCCATGTGCGCAAGAGCGGCGTGAAGATGGGTCTCGAAGAAGCCGGGCGCGCCGACGACGAGGCTGGTGCCGAGTCCGACGGTGGACCGGGCGGCGTGGGCGCCCCGGCCGGCGCCCCGATGATGGGCGGGCAGGGGGGCAAGGGAGGCCACGCGCCGGCGCCTTCCACGCCGCGCGGGATTGTGATGGAAGATTGAGCGGGATCGCGGTCGCTTGACCGGGCCCGGATGCACGAGCGACACAGGCACAACCAGCGACCGGGGCCACGCCGGCAGATCGCGGCGGATCCCCGGAGAGCGAGCGGAGCACATGGGTAAGCGCATCGTGGCGTTCTTCGCGGAGGCCGAGAAGCTCGGCGGTCTAGAGGGCAAGATCCGGCTCGCCATGCTCACGCGCATCACCTCGACGCGCGCCCAGGTCGAGCCGGACACCACGGCGATCGTCGCCAAGTTCGAGCAGGCGATGACGACCTTGCGGGCCGAGCTCGCGCGGTCCTCGACGGGCCCCGTCTCGACCGATCGCCGATCGCAGGCCGGGCCGTCGTCGGCCCCGCCGCCCACCTCGCCGACGGGCACCCACCCCATGCCCCCGCTGCGGGCGCCGGGCGAGGCCTCGCTCCCCGGCGGCGAAGAGCTGCTCTGGGGCGTGCTCTCCTCGCTCCACGACGCGATGGTCGCGGTCTTCGACACCCGCGGCGTCCCCGTGCTGGCCTGGGAGTCGCGATCGCTCGGCCGCCGGTTCGGCGTCGGCGCGGGCGATCAGGAGACCGCGGCCGACGCCATCGCCCGCATGCTCGCGCAGGAGCGCGCGGCCCAAATCCAGTCCGTGTTCAGCGGCGCCGAGCCGGTCGAGCAGGAGACGCTCTTCTCGTTCCGCGGCCAGTCCGCGTGGCTCGGCGTCTCGCTCTCCCCGGTGCACGACTCCTCGGGTCGGATCGCCGCGGTCGCCGCCTTCGTGCAGGACATCACCGAGCGCCGCCGGAGCGAAGAAGCGCTCCGGGAGAGCGAGCGACGGCTCCGCGAGCACAACCGGATCTACCTCGACCTCGTCGCCGACAAGTCCGTCTTCCTCGGCGATCTCACCGCCACCAACCGCCGCATCTGCGAGGCCGCCGCGAGGACGCTCGGGGTGGAGCGGGTGAGCGTGTGGCTCTACGACGAGCGCCGCACCAAGATCGTCTGCCAGGAGCTCTACGCGCTCGGCAGCGGCCACCACGGCGACCAGACCGAGCTCTGGTCGGCCGATTTCCCCTCGTACTTCGCCGCCCTGGAGACCGAGCGGACCATCGCCGCCGACAACGCCCACACCGATCCTCGCACCGCCGAGTTCTCCGCCTCCTACCTGACGCCGCTCGGCATCAACTCGATGCTCGATGTGCCGATTCGCGTGGCCGGCAAGATGATCGGCGTCGTCTGCCACGAGCACGTGGGCCCGGCGCGAAAATGGACGGCGGACGAAGAGAATTTCGCCTACTTGATGGCCAATTTCGTGGCCCTCTCCAAGGAAATGGCGCGCTGATCAATGGTCGTGATTGGTCCCCACGACCGTATTCTGATCTGCGACGGTCCAATTTGTAACGCAAAGGCGCAAAGGCGCCAAGGCGCAAAAAGAGAGAAGAATTAGTGTTCTTCTTGCGTCTTTGCGTCTTTGCGTCTTTGCGTCTTTGCGTTTAAATACAGCCGTTCAGATCGTCGAGCGGCCTTGGAGATCAGGAGGGGATCGTCTCTTTACGGGCCTGTTCGAAGAGCTGTCTCGTCACGGCGCGGAAGGAGCCTGAGCGCGGGCCCAGCTCTTCCACGAGGGAATTGAGCTTCTCGCGGGCGCCTTCTTCGCCGCGGCGCTGGGCGTCGAGGCCGAGCCAGAGGCGGGAGCGGGCCACGAGCTCGGCGTTGCCGGCTTGCTCGGCCTTGGCGAGGGCGAGGGTGGTGTCGGCGGTGGCCTCGGCGGCGCGGCCGAGGGCGGCGTGGATCTCGGCGCGGCGGATCAAGGCGATGGCCACGTTGGCGTCGCCCGCGGCGAGCTTGCGGCGCACCGACTCCTCGATCGCGGGGAAGGCCTCCTCCGGGCGGCCGAGCTGGAGCAGCGCGTCGGCCTGGATCGAGAGCGCCACGGCGAGCAGGGCGCTCCCCGCGGCGCGCGCGGCCTCGGCGGCCCTGGATGCGGCTTCTGCGGCCTCGGCGGCCTTGCCGGCGCGCAGCAGGGCCACGGCGATGTTCACCCGCGCTTGCCGCTCCAGCGTCCCGAAGTGTCGGGCTGCGGCCTTCTCCACGACGGCGCCGAGGCGGCTCACGGCCTCGTCCGAGCGGCCTGCGTCGCTCTCCATCACGGACAGGCTCATCTCCATGTCGAGCACCGCCCACTCCGATCCGAGCGCCTCCGCGGCCTCGGATGCGCGCGCGGCGGCGGCGCGGCATGCGGCCAGATCGCCGAGGCGGCCCTCCCAGAGCAGCTCCAGGCGCAGCGAGTAGAGGCGGTAGCCGAGGTCGCGCGCCTCGGTGGGCGCGAGCGCGCCGAGGTGCGCCAACGCCTCGTCGGCGAGCGCGAGCCCGGCCTGCCCGCGCAAGGCCCCCGCGAGGGCGAGGCGCGCCTCGATCGAGAGCCGCGCGTCGCCCGTGGCGTCGGCGTCGGCGCAGAGCGAAGGATCGCGATCGGCCACGGGATCGCCGAGCGCGGAGGCGATCGAGATCTCCAGCGTCCGCGCCTGCACGAGCGCGCGCGGGCTCGCCCCGGCGCGGCCGCGGGCTTTCTCCGCGAAGGGGCGCGCCTCGGCGGCCTTGCCCAGGCGCAGGAGCGCCTCGGCGATCGACAGCTCGGCGGAGGCTCGCTCATCGGGCGTGCGGGCCAGCCGGCCGAGCCGCTCGCCGAGCTCGATCGCCTCCTGGAACGCGCCCGTCGCGAAGGCCCGCGCGAGCCCGCGCTCGATCCACGGCAAGGCCGCGGTCGCGTCACCGAGCGACTCGTAGCCGGCGGCGAGGAAGGCCGCGTCCGTGTCGCCCTGCGATCGCGCGGCGATCACGTCGAGCAGCGCCCGGTGCACCCGCCGGAACCACGGCTTCTTGGCGAGCTGATCGAGGATCGATCGCCGCACGAGCGCCTGGACGAAGCGCACCTCGCGCCCGGTCTCGTCGAGCCGCAGCAGCGACGCCTCGAGCAGCGCCTCGAGCCCCCGCTCGGCCTCGGCCGGTTGCGCGCCGATCTGCCCCATCGCGGCGATCGCGTCGTCCACCGCGATCCCGGAGCCGGCGAGCGCCACGCAGCCGAGGATCTGGTGCGCCACCCGCTCCGCCTCGCTCCCCGGCTCGAAGAACGACGTGAGGCGCGCCCACACCAGATCGCCGACCCCGGGCACCGCCGCGTCGAAGAGCGTCTCGTCGGCGGGGCACCACTTGCGATCGCGCCACGAGAGCCGCCCCGTCTCGTTCCACACGAGCAGAGGTTGCACCAAATAGAACGGCACACCGCCCGCGCCCTGCACCAGCGCCTGGCTGATCTCCGGCGCCACGGGGCCGACCCCGGCCACCACCTGCGCCGCGTCCTTCTCGGGCAGCGGCGCGAGCTCGATCCGCGTCGCCCCCGAGCCCACGTCCTGCTCGATCATCCCGATGAAGCGGCGCAGCGCCGGGCTCGGCGAGGGCTCTTGCCGCACCGTCACGACGACGAGCAGCTTCCCCCGAGCACCGCGGCCCGCGCACTCGGTGAGCAGTCGGAGGAGCGCGAGCGTCGGCTCGTCGGCCCACTGCGCGTCGTCGACCGTGAGCAGCGTCGGCTCGGTGAAGCTCGTCTCCACGAGGGCCTCTTCGACCCCTTCGAGCGCGGCCTCGATCCCGTCGCGCCGCGCCAGGATGTCGCCGTCCACGGCGCGCTCCACGGCGATCCTGATCCGATCGTCCGCCGGCACGCCCTCGAGCGCTCTGCGCAGCGGCCGGAGCGTGCTCCTCCGCTCGGGCGAGCAGGTCGCCTCCAGCACCCGCCCGAACCCGAGCCCCGCCGCCGCGTCCTTCACCACCTGCGTGAGCTGCGTCCGCCCGATGCCGAACGGCCCCGTCAAGAGCACGACGCGCACGCCCGTCGCCTGCGCCTCGTCCGCCGCGCGCCGCAAGAGCGTGATCGCCTGCGCCCGCCCCACGATCGCCGGCCTGTCGCTGAGCTGCGCGGGCGCTGCCGATCCATCGTCCGCGATGCCCGCGAGCGCCTGCGTGAGCTCGGTGTGCTCGCGGTTCTCGCCGCTGTCCGGATCGTAGGACCTCCAAGGTTTTCCAGGCGCATGCGGCGCGTTCGGCAAGAGCAGCGCGCTCTCCACGCGCGGCAGCCACGGCGTCGTCTTGATCCACGCATCGCCGATCAAGAGATACGCCTCGCCCGCGGCGGCCCCCGGCGCGATCGGCCCCTTCACCTTCCGCCAGACGCCCGCGCGGATCGGCGTCCCGCGCCGCACCTCGAAGGTCGCGGGATCGAGGCTCACCACCGAGCGCAGCTCGTAGCCGAGCAGATCCGCCGCGCCGTCGAGCACCGCCACCGCGCGGGCCGGCGCGTCTTCCCCGCGCCCTCCGCCGTGCGCGAACGTGTTGCGCGACGCGATCAGATCGGCGAGCGGCTTCTGCGAGATGAAGCCGAGCGCCTTCGCGACCTTCGGATCCAGGCTCCGCAGCGCCCCGGCGATCGCCCGCCCGAGCTCGCACCATTGCCCGTCGCTGAGCCGCGCCGCCTTGCGCAGGCTCCCGCCGAGCGGCTCCGGCGCCTTCTTCCCCGCGAGCCGCTCGGCCAGCACCGCGAGCCCCGCGGAGACCCCGTAGCGCACGATGCACGCCCCGAGATCGTAGAGCCGCTTGCGCACGCCCGTCGTGTCGCCCTCGGCTCTCGCCACCTCCACCGAGGTGGCGAGCACCGCCAGCGGCTCCGGCAGCGTGGCGATCCTTCCCGCGCAATCGTCGAGGAGATCCTCGTCGCTCATGGCACCTTCGCGTCGTTCATCCGCTCACTCGGCGGGCGGAGGCGCCGCCGCCCGCGCCTCGTCCACCACTGCGCCCGGCACCACCGCGGACGCGCCCCGGGCCGGCGTGCTCTTCAGCGCCATCTTCCCGGCGATCGACCCGGAGAGCGCCGACGGTACGATGCCCGCGCCGATCGTCGACGACCCGCACAGGAAGAGCCCCGGCACGTCTCCCTTGGGCGCGTAGCGCCACGGCCCCATCTGATCCGGCCCGTGATCCGGCCCGTAGATCGCCCCCTCCGGCGCGAACGCGAAGCTCACGTTCGTCACCGGCGTCGCCACCTCCATCACCTCGATCCGCTTGCGCACGTCGGGCACGTAGCGCTCGACGCACTTGAGGTAGCGATCGCCGAGCTCGGCCTTCATCGCCTCGTATGCGGGCCCCCGCTTCATCGTCTTCGTCCCGGCGAAGCGGGTGAAGGGCGCGTAGGGCACGAGCGTCACGAGCTCCAGCGTCGAGCAGCCCGGCGGGGCCTTGTCCGGTGACTCGGGATCCTTGAGCGAGGGCGACGAGAGGAAGAAGAAATCGTCCGGCGGCATCTCCCCGCGCGCGAGCGGCTCGTACCCGCGATCGAGATCGATCGACGGGTAATTCCAGATGTTCGCGTCCGTCATCCCGTCCTTGCTCACATCGCCCTTGACCCCCACGAAGAGGCAGATCGACGAGAGCGAGAGGCGCATCCGCTCGACCTTCCTCCGCGTCGATCCGGGCAAGTGCTCCCGCCCGACGAGATCGCGGTACGTCACGCCGGCGTCCGCGTTCGAGATCACCGTCCCCGCGAAGTACTCCTCGCCGTTCTGGCACCGCACGCCCGCGACATGCCCCCCTTCGACGAGGATGCGCGCGACCGGGTGGTTGCGCTTGAGCACGCTGCCCGCGCTGCTGATCGCCTCGACGAAGCCGTCGCGCAGCGCCCGCGATCCACCGACCGGGAAGTACGCGCCCCCGAGGTAGTGATCGAGCAACCCGAGCCCGATGATCGCCGAAGCCTTGCTCGGCGGCAGGCCATAGTCGCCGCCCTGGGCCGAGAGGACGGCCTTGAGCAGCGGATCCTTGATGATCGGATCGAGCAGCTCCTTGAACGTGGCGCGGGCATAGCGCGCGAAGAAGGGCAGGTGCGGCGCCATCTTCAGGAACGACGCCGGCCCGCGCAGCTTGTTGAGCGCGGCGATCGCGCCCTTGAAATCCACGAGCAGGCGGAAGAACCTGTCGAGCCCGGCCTTCTCGTGCGGGAAATCCCGGGCGAGCCGCTCGTGGTAGCGCTCGGGCCCCTTGGGCATGGCGACCTCGTACCCGGGAAAGACGAGCCGATCGAAGCCATCCGGCGAGAGCTCGCGGAACCGGAGGTGATCGAGCCCGAGGTCGTCGAGCATCCGCCGGAAGCTCCCCCCGGGCCCGCACTCGCCGATGTAATGGAGCCCCGGATCGAAGCTGTACGCCCTGCGCTTGAAGGGGTTCGTGTACCCGCCGTACTGCTTGCCCGCCTCGAGGACGAGCACGCTCCGCCCCTTGCGCACCATCGTCAACGCCGCCGCGAGGCCTCCGATCCCGCTGCCGATGACGATGACATCGAACCGCCGAACTTCCGAGCTCATGGAAGGGATGGACCACCGGCGGGGGCGGACGTCAAGCCACCCGCACCAGCTCGATCGTGCAGCCACGTCGCCAAAGCAAGCCACCACGCCCCAGGAACAGCACCGCGACCGGAAGGGAGCGGACCGCGCAGCCACGCGCCGTGGTCATCTCTCACATCACCGGTCTTGGCTACACATGCGGTGGACACACGTGGCAGCCCGCATTGACGTAATGCTCGCTCGGTCCGCTCCCTGCCGGTCGCGGTACTGTAGTCACTGCTGATGGTGCGGTGATTGGCTACTTGATGACGCCGCTGAAATCCGGCCCCTTGTAGATCTCCTTCACCATCTTCATATCGCCCTTGGCCACGGCATAGAGCACCGCCGCACACGCCGGATAGGTCGTATCCGCCGACTTCTTCGGGTTCGCCGCCGTCCCGGGGATCGTATCCCCCGTCGCCGGATCCCACCCATCCACCGCGCTGTCCGCCTTCACGCCTCCAAACCACCCGTTCTTCAGGTACCCGTTGCTCATCACATAGAGCCAGTTCGAGTTCCCGGGGGTCGCGTCGGGCCAAGCGTCGCGCTTCAGCGGCGTGTGGGGCGTATCGCCGTGCAGCGTCATCACCACGCTCTGATCGAGGTTCTTCCCGCTGCACGAAAGATCGGGCGAGGCCGCCAGATCCGCGTAGAACGCGTTGAGGATGGCGCCGAGCGCCTTGCACGTGTCGCGCAGCCGCGTCATGTCGTTGAACGCCACGTGCGGGTCCACGAACACCTGCTCGCTCACCGGGCCGGGGGACATGCCGAGCACCACGCAGTTGGTCAGGCCGAGCTTCATCGCCTTGGCGGTGCTGATCAGCGCGCGGCCGAAGTTCGTCAGCTTCTGCTGGGCGGAGACACCGGCAGACGAGCTGTTCAGGGCGGTGATCCCGTAGGCGTCGAGATCGGCCTGGGTCGGGCTCAGGGCGCCGGCCAGGCTCGTCCCGAGCACGCTCGTCGCCTTCTTGGTGATCTCCAGGTGGCGGCGCCACGACGGGTTGCCGGCGGCGTAGCGCAGGCCGACGAGGGCCTTGTAATAGGTCTCGTAGATGGCCTGGTCTTCCTGGGCCTTCAGCGTGAGCTGGGAGGCGGCGCTGTTGAACAGCTCGATGATGCCCTGCGCGTTCGGCACGGTCGCGATGGGCGGCGCGCCGGGGGCGTCGCCGAGCTTCACCGGGCCAACGCCGATGACAGGCAACAGGCTCGGATCGACCCGTTGAATCGCCGTGCATGCGGCGATCATGCTCGCGCTGCCGGAGATGTTGGCGCTCTTGTCGGGGGTCTGCGTGTGGGTCTCGTTCTCGCCGGCCATGAAGGCCGTCACCGGGCGGGCGGGTTTGCCGCCGGACATCCACGGTGCTTCAGGGCCGTAATAGAAGGGCTTGTCGCCATCGGTGTAGAGCATCCCCTCGCCGGGCGCGTGGTAGGCGAAGGCCGGGTTGAAATTCTGCACGATGTCGAGGTGGGGCCAGAGGAGCTGGAACCAGGCCTCGCTCCCGTTGCCGCCGATGATATGCACCGAGCGGTTGGTGGTCGCGCATGCGGCCGGGTCGGCGAGGGCGGCGCCGCCCTCGTCGAGCAGGTAGTTGAGCAGCTTCGAGCGCTCGAGGGCCATGCCCGCGGCGGCGGCGCCGATCCACCGGATGAAATCGCGCCTCTGCTTGCCGCGGAGGTCTCTCATGCCTTGGTTTGCCATGGTCGTCTCCGCTCTACTCGCAGGTGTGGGCCGCGCTGAGGATGGTGGCGACGGCGAGCCGTTGTTTGATGTTCTGGTCCCCGGGCTTCTGCACGATCTGGTTGCAGAGCAGCATGTCGTCGTCCGTCGCCGGGCGGCCCATCAGGCAGGTCACCGCGTCGCGCACGCAGCTCCCGTCCATCGCGTCGAACATCGGCTTGCCCATGCCGCCGACCTGGCAGGCGGGGGCCGTGGCGATGTTGGCGATGATCTCCGGGGCGGCCTGCATGAAGATGTCGAACAGCTTGGCCGCGCCCGAGGTGGTGTGGAAATACGTCTCTGCCTCGCGCCGCTCGAACTTGGCCACGCCGAGGGCGTCGCCGCCGGTCTTGTAGAGCACGCCCGCCGAGGCCGGCTGGCAGACTCCACCCTTGCAGTTGCTGCTCTGGCAATCGAAGTTGACGCTGCACGCGTCGGCCACGAGCCCGCAGCCGATGCAGGTGCCGCCGCCGCAGTCGACGCCCGTCTCGCCGCCGTTCTTGAGGCCGTCGAGGCAGCAGGGCGCGCTGCCCATGCCGCCGCACACCTCGTTGCCCGGGGGCACCGCAGGGTTGATGTTCACCCCGTGCGAGGAGAGGAAGCGACCGAGCGAAGAATACGTGAGCTTCGTGCAGCCGTGGAGGCGCGTCCGGATCTCGGGCGGGCCTTCTTCCGCGCGCTCCTTGTTGATCTCCAGCGGGTCCTTCTGGCCGCTCTCGCCGGGGTCGTTCGCGTGATCGAAGGTGTTGTCGGGGTTGCCGGTCGTCGGCACGCCGCCGGGCGGAGGCTCGATGACGTTGCCGCCGCCGGTGCCCGTCCCGCCGTCCTTGTCGGTGCCGCCGGTCCCGGTGGCGGTGGTCGTCGTGGTCGCGCCCGTCGTCGCGGAGCCGCCGCCCGCGTTGTTTCCGCCGGCCGCGCAGTTGCCGGGGCCGCTGCCCGACGGCTCGGAGCCCGAGCATGCCGAGAAGGCGAAGCCCACCGAGAAGAGGAGGCCGGGGACGAGCCAGGAGAAGAATCGCTTGGCCATGGCTAAAACCTCACGAAGTCGTCGGAGACGAGCATGGCCCGGAGCACGGCCCGGAGGTTGTAATTACCGCCGGTGAAGACGGTGACGTAAGGCTTGATGACCTCGTTCGGCACGTCGGCCGCGTCGTTGACGATATCGCCCTTCGACAGGGCGAAGTTCCACATCCGCCGGACCGGACAGGCGATGACCTCCGGGTCCTGGATCATCAGGGCGCCGAGCTCGCCGAGGTCGTTCGCGGTCTTGTTGCAGAAGAGCCCGTCCTGGTACTCCATGCAGCCCGGCAGGTTCGGATCGCGCCAGGCGGTGGGCTCGCCTTCGGGGAGCCAGTCGCTCCGCTTGGCGAAGGGCAGATCGGTGATGGGGATCTGCACCGCGAACTCGCCGTTCGGCCCGAGAGGCTGGTACTTCCCGTTCTCGTCGAACTGCCCGAAGAGCGGCGCCCGGTGGTTCGCCGAAGAGTGGCAGTTTGCGCAGATGGCCGACGACGTGTCGAGGAAGTCGATCCGCCCGCCGTTGCCCGGCGCGGCGATGGACTCGAAGGGCCAGGGCGAGGTGTAGGTGCCGTTGCCCTTCTGCACGGTGTTCTTCGTCAGCTCGGCGGGGAGCTTGTGGCAGACGAACACCTCCTGGATGAACCGGTGCCGGCGGAAGGCGAGGTTGCCGTAATACTGCGCGTTCACCCCCGGATCGGTGAGGATACCGGCGGTGACGGGGCCGTTGTCGCAGTTGCCGTCGGCGAAATTCGTCCCGTCGAAGGTGGGGCAGGTGTTCGTCTTGGCGGTGAAGAGATCGAGGTAGTTGCCCTGCTCGACCGTCAGCCGCGCCGCGAAGGTGGGCGCCGTGTCGCGGCTCGGCTTGGGCCCCGAGGCCGCCCCGCCCATCCGCATCGTGTTCTTCCAGAGCTCGACCATCTTCGCCTTGAAGCGGACGTCGTCGAGCAACGCGTCGATCATCGAGGCGTATTTCTGCGGCTGATCGGCCTTGGCCGTCCCGTCGAGATCTTTGATTTGCTGGAGCGTCGGCACGTCGCCGACGAGCTTGAGGCTCGCGGTGCGCAGGGCCTCGGTGTAGCTCAGCGTCCTGTCGTCGAGCGCCGTCTTCTTCGGCGCGACCGGCCCGCCGCCGGTGCCCCCGCCCGTGGTCGACGAGGTGGTGTTCCCGCTGCTCGACGAGGTGGTGGTCGTCGTGGTGGTGGTCGTCGTCGTGCTCCCGCTCGACGTGCCGGTGCTGCTCGCGGTGACCGTCGGGCAATTGCCGCCCGTGCTCGGCTTGCCGCCGATGAGCTGCGCCGGGTCGTCGCGCGTGCATGCACCGAGCGCGACGAGCAGCGCGCCGAGCGTGAACGGGAGCGCGAGCGGGGCGGAGCGCGCCCGCGGGCGTCGCCCGAGACCGAGTCCTCTCACTTCTCTGCGTTGATCCACGGGGTCACCTGGTCCTTGAAGTACAGGAAGCTGTTCACGTCGTTGGGCATGGCGGGGTTACCGTACTTGCCTTTGAACTTGTAGATATGCGCCGCCGTCCCCGTCGGGTCGGTGTTGAGGAGGATCTGGCTCTGATCCGGCTCTCCCGGCGTGATCCACGCGCGCACCTTCACGCAGGTCCCGCCGGGATCGGTCTTGAGGGCAGTCAGATCCATCTGCGCCTTGGCCTGGGGCAGGAGGAGCGCGGGGTCTTGCAGACCACCATGGCAGTTGTCGGCGCAGTAGTGCATGGCCGGCGCCACGAGCCCGGTGAAGGAGTCGGGCGCGTTGCAGTTGACGACGGGCGGCCCGCCGCCCCCCGCGAGCTCGACCAGCTCGAAGGCGAAGGAGAGCCGGCCGTCCTTGACCCAGTTGGTGAGGATGAGCATCCCCGTGCCGAGCGTCGGATCGGTGTCCTCGGCGAACTTGGCGTCGAGCCCGGCGAAGCTGTCGATGGGATCCGGATCGGGCGCGGCGTCCGGCCCCGGCGGGTACACGGTGAAGAGGGGATTGACGAGGTGGAGCGGCTTGCCCGCCACCGCGTGCACCTGCAAGGTGCTGAGCTGGAGGAGCAGGGGGTCATTGCCCACCTCGGCCGCGTAGAACGAGATCGACGCGTCCTTGAAATCGGGGCCGATCTCGTCGAGGTAGATGGTGTTGAAGGCGCCGAGATGCGGCTTGAAGGGGGTGATCGGCTTGGGCCCACCGTCGTTGTCGGGGACGGGCAGCTCGTCGGCCTCTTTCTTCAGCCAGGTGAGCACCTTGTCTTTGCAGGTCTTGTCGCTCTTGGCCACATCGCCCCAGGTCGGCCCGGGCAAGTCGGGGAAGCCATGGCCCGTGTCGGGGTGGACGATGAGCTTGCTCTCCGTCGGGTCCTTCACCACGATGCCCGGATAGGTGCTGATCGCGCTGTAGGCGCCGTCGGGCGTGCCGTCGCCGAGGAAGTAGATATCGGAGATGCCCTGGGTCTGGTGGCAGCCGCCGCACTGGGTCACGAGGCATGCGTGGGCGTCGGCCTTGTAGATGTCCTTCGCGGTGAGGGGCGCCATGCCCCCCGCGCCGGTCGTCGCGGCGGTGGTCGTCGTCGTGCCGCCGCCCATTCCGCCCTGGCCGCCCCCGCCGGCGCTCGCCACGGAGGTGGTCGTCGTCGAGGTGTCGTAGTGCCGGATGCTGCAGCTCGCCGCCGCGGCAGAGGCCGCGAGCCCCAGCGTGAGCCACAGCGTGGCGCGGCCGTGGGGAGCGGGCGAACGGGCGCTTCTTGCCATAAGACGGTCGAGTATCGCCGTTTTTCCCCGCGCCGGGAAGGGGCAAACGCAAACCTTGCAGCCAGACGTCTCAGCGCTCGCCGAGGGTGCCAGGAGCCTGGTCCCGCGGCACCAACCTCTCGCGATGCGCCGGGTCTCAGTGGTCGCCGAGGGTGCCAGGAACAGCACCGCGACCGGTAGGGAGCGGATCGTGCAGCGAGAGGTTTCGGTGATCGCCGAGGTCAAAGCCCCGGCGCCGCGCAGATCGGGGTGTGGTTGCCCTCTTCTGCGTAATGCCTGCTCGGTCCGCTCCCTGCCGGTCGCGGTGCTGTTGGTCGTGCTGAGCTGGGGAAGCTCAGGGGGGCGCGGCGGGCGCAGAAGCAGGCGCGGCAGCGGCCGCGGTCTTGGTGCGGCGGGTCACGAGGAGGTGGAAGGAGCCGGAGCCGTCGAGGTACCCGAAGCGGAAGGGGAGGGGGCGCTTCGGCTGGCTCTGCCAGAGCTTCTTGAAGGCCTGGTTGTGCTCGGGCACGCCCTGGAGGGCGGAGCGCTGGAAGCTGCCGTACGTCTCCTGCGTGAAACCGGCCTTCTGCGCGAACGAGGGCGGGACGCCGGTGCTGTCGGAGATGGTGAAGTCGGCGTTTTGCAACAGGTAGTCTCGCGCCTTGCCGAAGGGCTTCTTCCACAGCAGGTAGCTCGCGGCCTTGACCATCGCCGCGACATGGCCCTTCTTCTCCAGGTGCTTTTGCAGGCCGACGTTGCCCCCGAATTTGTCGTCGGCCAGGTTGGCGGCGATGTGCCGGTGGATGCGAACGGGGCTGTCGGGCTTCGCTCCCTTGGGCCGGAAGCCGATCTCGGCGTTGGCGAAGGCCTCCGAGAAATCCGGCGGAAACCAGGTTGCCTTGCGCCGCTCGGCGAGCGTGCTCCGATCGGCGTCGATCTCGGCCTCGGAGAGATAATGAATCGACCCGTCGGGCCGGAGATCGAAATACCGGAGCGACACGGGCTCCATGTCGTGCACCGCGAGCCCGACCAGGAACATGCCGAGCTCGCCGGGGATGTCGCCGCGCTGCGTCTTCTTGAGCGTCTCGCTGTTGCTGAAATTGGCCACCACGAGCAGCTCGGCGAGCTCGTTGCGCAGGTTGCCGAGGCTCCGGTCCTGCGATTTGACATCCATGGTGTTGACGCGGCGAGGATCGCCCGTCAATTCGAGCGAGATGGTGGTGATCTCCTCCGCCTGCGGATAGGCGGTGAGCGCCGTCACCAGATCTCCCCCGCCGAAGGGATAGACCACCACCTTCGGCAGATCGGACGGCTCGAGGGCGGTGAGGAAGGGGCGGGCCACCTCGACGTACTTCTTCTTGAAGGCCTCGATCCTCGGCAGGAGGATGTCGCAATGGGCCTTGACCAGACCTGCGTCGAGGTTCGGCGGCAAGGGCGCGTCCCCCGCGCATGCGGCGACGCGATAGAGGAGCTTGACCTCGGCCGCAAAGTCCTTTCCCTCGGGCGCAGGGGGTGGCGCCGGCGGGGGCGGTGGCGGTGGTTGAGGATCGGTGAGCGGCTCGACCGCCACCGCGCTCGCCGCGGGGACGAGCGCGACGGGCGGAGGCGGCGGCGCGGGCGGAGGAGGAGGCGGCGGCGCGGGGATCGCCTCCGGCGCGCAGGCGGCGAGCAGCGCGGCGAACAGCGGAGCGAGCGAGGCGAGGAGCGAGGAGCGAGGGTGCAGCATGGGATGGGCGACCTGGGCGCCGAGCATAGCGGAAGGCGCCGCCCGGGGCTCAAGAGGCGACGACAAGCTGTTCGGCCCGCGAATCGTCGGTCGGCCTCCTCAAAATCGCTGAGGATTCCTCGGTCGACCTCCCTAGCTTCGCGGCCCTCTCGACGCTTTTGTCGTCACCTCTTCAGTTCAGGGCAGCTTGAAGACGTAGAAATCCTCGGCGGGGCCCGAGGGATCGCCCTTCGGGGCCGCGAAGACGCCGAGGAGCTTGCCGCCCGGGATGAGGAACACCGCCTGGATCGCCGGCGCGTCGAGGCGCTTGCCGACCACCTGCGCGAGCGAGGCGCTGGGCTTGCCCTTGCGCAGCGATTCGAGCCGCCCCTTGCTGTACTTGAGCTTGAGCCCCACCCCCGCGAGCTCGAGCTCGTCGCTGCCCGCCGGCCAGCCGATGCTGCGCACCGCCGTGTACCCGTCCGCCGTGATCCGCGCGCTCAGCTTGGGCATCTCGATCCGGATCTCCTCGTCGAGCTTCTCCTCGCACTCGCCGAGCTGGCAGATCTGCATCGGATCTTTCTTCTGCCCGTCGAGGCTGACGAAGTAGAGCGTGAGGCTGAAGCTACTCGGCGTGCGCCGCTCGATCGGATAGACATACCCCTTCGTCTCCGAGTACCCGATCCGCCGTCCGCCGCTCTTGAGCAGATCGCGCGCGAGCGAATCCGCATCGGAAGCCGGCGCCGCCTTGTCGTCCGGCGGGCTCGCAGGCGAAGCGCTCGGCGATCCGCTCGGCGCCGCGCTCGCGCCCGGATCGGCCGCCGTGCTCTCCGGCGGCGGGCTCGTGTCCGCAGTGGCAGCAGGCGGGCTCGCCGGCTCGGGCGCGTGGCCACAGGCAGCGAGGATCGGCAGGGCGAAGAGCGCGATCGACGAGATTTTCCGGGGGCTCATGGGGGCGAGGTATACGGCGTTTCCGAGCGTGGGGGAAGATGGCGTTGGCGTCGGTTTCTGCTTCGCTCCGCGCCAAACCTCCGGGCTACTTCGCAGGACAGCACCTGTCCATCCGCAGCACCCGTCCCGCCGGCCCATCGGTCCAGTACACATGCGCGTCATCCACCGCGAGCCCGAAGGGGTGCAGGGTGCTCCCATCCACCATCACCGTGGGCTTGTCGGCCTTGTCGCCGAGCTTCATCACCGCGCCGATGCTCCCCGCGTCGGCCGAGCCCGCGTTCGTCCAGAAGAGGTGATCGCCCGAGCGCACCACGGTCGACGGGTGATCTTGCGCCTCGGCCACCACCGCCGGATCACCCCCGCCGACAGGCACCTTCATCACGTTGCCCATCCCCTCCATGGTGCGCGTGTTGGTGAAATACACCGAGGACTCATCGACCGAGAGCCCGAGCGGGAAAAAGGCTCCCTCCGCGAGTGTCATGGCCTCTCCTCCGCTCGTGTTTGCGGCGAGCACCGCGCTCTCCTCGCCCGGCGCGCTCCCCCCGTTGAGCCAGTAGGCCGTCCCGCCCTGCACGGCCAGGCTGATCGGCGTCTTCTGCCCCGAGGCGAGCAACATCGCCTCTCCACCGCTCGCCGGCATGGTCCACACCTCGCCCGTGGGAGTCGCCGCGCCGCCCGCAGGGAGGTTGGTCCAGAGCACCTGTCCCTCCGCCGTGGCCAGGCCCCAGGGGTTCGTCTGCACCGGGCTCAGAGCCTCGGCGTCGCCGCCCTCCTTGGGCACGCGCATCACCGCCACGAGCGAAGGATCGATGTCCGGGCCCGCCAGGTTGGTCCAGTACACATGGGTCTGATCCAGCGCGAGGCTCGGGACGTTGCCTTGCCCCGTCGCCAGCACCTCCACCTCTCCACCCGCCTTCAGCTCCCGCACGATCGCCGATGTTCCCCCGCCGCCCCCGCGATCGACCCAGTAGA
This sequence comes from Byssovorax sp., assembly GCA_046351295.1. GTDB lineage: Bacteria > Myxococcota_A > Polyangia > Polyangiales > Polyangiaceae > JAXLYT01. Next base: position 143,849 of record JAXLYT010000004.1, on the reverse strand, counting down.
CATGGGTGGTGTCGACCGCGAGCGCCGATGGGCCCGGCCTCTGATCGGCGAGCGTCACCACCGTGCAGCTCTCGACGGCAGAGCAGGTGTCGCGCTCGGAGGAGCCGGAAGGGAAGGGGAGGAGCGTCACGTCCCCGCACCCCGCGAGGAAAGAGAGGAAGATCGTTGCGAGCGCGATGTGCGAGAGCGTGTGGGTAGAGGTCATTGCGGGCCCATGTAGCCCGGGGTTGAAACCCCGGGCTACACGAAGGAAGCCGGCCTTCGCCGGCTTGGGTTGTTCCGGTCCGGAAGCGCATTCCTTTGCAAGTACGGACGGTGTGGGAGGCGGACGTACCGACCCACGTGTCAGCGAAGCAAGAAGGGTTATGCGCAAGCCCCCCGAAGGGGGGGCTTCGTCCTGTGTAGCCCGGGGTTTTAACCCCGGGCGGAGCACGACGCCCCGGATCGAAGGCGGATCCAACTTCATACGACGCTGTCAGCCCCCGCACCCGGCGGGGTTGTAGTTGGGCTCGAAGCTCCCGTATCCCTCGGTGTAGATGTCCGTGCCGAGCTTCTGGGCCTCGGGGAAGCAGAGCGGGCCATAGGTGATGTACTTGCAGAGCGGGTTCGAGCTGTGGACGCAGTCGTAGTCCTGGTCCATCTCCAGGGCGAAGGGGTCCGTGAGGCTCATCAGGTCCATCCGCCCGAGCGGTTGGTTGGCCTTGGCCGACGCGGGGTCCGCGAAATACTGAGTCTGCCCGCGCGGCGCGCCCCCGTCCGTCTCGTCACTCTCGTCGAAGGGCGCGTGGGCGCCCCCGAGATCGTGCGAATCCCGCCAGAAGCTCGAAGCTGGGATGTCGGCGATGTCGCGCTTTCCGTTGGGCTGCACATCCCCCTTGTGGGTGTTGGCCGCCGCCTGGGCGTCGTGGAGCGCCTGATCCATCGACATGATCATCCGGTTGTACTCGCCCCCTCCGCAGCTCCCCGGGTCGTTGGCCGAGGCGTTCTGCCCGCCGGCGATGCGGTAGAGCTTGGTGACGTGGAAGAGCATGGAGCTATTGTCACTGCCGAGGAGGCTCCCCTGGAGGCGCGCCGTGAGCGTGAGAAAGACCGCTTTTGCCGAGGGATCGAGCTTGGCCCACATATCGCAGACGCTCGTGATATTGCTGCTGGAGAGGCCATTCGATTGAGGGACGGCCGCACTGGCCTTCAGGTACTCGAAGTACGTTTGCAGGAGCCGATCGCGGTTGTCCGTCAGGGAGTCGACCGGCGGCGCGCCGCCCATGCCCCCGGCGCCGCCGCTTCCGCTGCTCGCGCCTCCGTTCCCTTCTGCGCCGCCCGTCCCGGTGCCGCCGCCTCCTCCGCCCGCGCCCGTGGTGCTCGTGGTGCCGCCGCCCGCGCCGGTGGTGCCGCCCGTGGTCTGCGCCGCGCCGCCGCCCGCGCCCGTGGTCTCGGCGGTGCTCCCGCCTGCGCCGGTGATGCCGGTGGTGGTTCCGCTCGATCCGCCGCCGCCGGTGGCGGGCGCGGAGGAGCAAGCCGCGGGTACGACGGCGAGGGGCAAGGCGACGAGGAAGGCGAAGAGGAGGGGGCGCATCCCGATCGAGCCTAACACCTGCGGCCCGGCGCTCAATGATCGCCCCAGCAGTTGGGGCACGGGCCGTTCCACCGGAAGTTGTCGAGCAGCACATGCGAGTCGCCGCTGCCGTCGGTGACGTCGAAGATCATCCAGTCGATCTGCGCGATCTCGCCCGCCTTGATCGGCGCGTCGTTGGTGAGCCACGGTGTCCCGCCGCCGAGCTCCATCCCCGTGCCGGCGAGCGCGCCGGGGCCGAGCGGGCAGGTGTTGCAGCCCTGGGAGACGCAGCTCTCGAAGAAGACGTCGTTGACGAGGACGGGGCTTCCGAGGGCGTCGAAGGCGATGTTGCGATCGGCCGGCATCCCGGGGGCCTTGGTGTCGAGCAGGGTGATGAACGCGTCGTTGTAGGGCGAGCAGAGGTGGGCGCCGTACTCGGCGGTGAGGAAGCGGAAGTCGTACGAGAACGAGACGGCGTTGGTCGGGACGCGCAACGTGATGTGCAAGCGCACGGAGTCGAAGGCACCGGCACCGCTCGGGCACGCGCCGTTGCACCCCGCGCTCGCCGGGAGCGCGCCGTTGTGCGCCGCGAGGTAGCTCGCCGGAGGCGACGACGACGACCCCAGGTCGGTGCCCGGCCCGTTCGCCACGAAGTCGGGTGCCATGGCGTCGCGCATCTTGCCCGTGGAGAGGCCGGCCATGGTCGCGCCCTTGTGCGTGAGGATGCCGTCGCCGAAATGGGTGAGCACGGCGGTCTGCTGCGCCTGGATGGCGGCGAGCTGCGCGGCGCTCGGAGCGCTTCCATCGGCGAGAAGGAAGGACGCGCCGAGCACGCCCCACTTCTTCTGCGCGAGCGGCGGATCGATCTCCGTGAGCTGGCAGAGATCGAGGGCCTTGCGAAGATCGTCGGGCGAAACGGGCGAGATCAACGGCCCGTCGCTGCACGTGACCGCGGGGCCCTGATCCGGCGTGCTCGGATCGCAGTCGTCGTCGACGAGGTTGTTGAGGATCTCGAACGCGCCTGGATTGACGAGGTTCGGCGCGGGGAGCGTGCCGCCGATGTTGTTCTCGTAGCAGTCGCCGTCGCAGATCGTCCATCCGTCGCCGTCGACATCGGCGACGTCGTCGGCGACGCCGTTGCAGTCCTCGTCGACGCCGTTGTCGCAGAGCTCCACGCCCGGCAGCTCCTGCCCCACGCAGTCGCCCCAGGCGAGGCCATCGGCGTCGCACGTCCGGACGCCTTCATGGCAAACGCCGACACCGAGCGTGCCCGGGCCGCCATTGTAACAAGGCTTGCTCTCGCCGGGCGTACAGGCGCAGGGCTCACCGTCGAGGATGTTCTGCTCGCACCCGTCGAGGAGCGATGCATTGCAGTCGGCGTACCCCGGCTCGCAGGTGCCCGTGACGCACAGGCCGCCCTCGCAGGCGACGGTCGCGTGCGGCGCAGGGGTGCATGCGGTGTCGCACCCGCCGCAGTGGGAGGTGTCGACGGCGAGGTCGTGGCAAGCGCCGATGCAACAGGAGGCGCCGGATCCGCAGTCGCTGTCGTCGTTGCAGCCGCCTTCACCGCCCTGGCCGCCGGACGTGCTGGTGCTCGCGGTGCTCCCACCTTGACCGCCTGCGGTGGTGCTCGTGGTGCTCCCGCCCTGTCCTCCGCCGGTGGTGCTGCTCGTCGCCGTGACGCCGGTGGTCTGGCCGGTGCTTCCCGCGGTGCTGGCCGAGTCGCCGCCGGTGGTGACGGAGGGAGCGCACGCCGCGGAGACGGAGAGGAGGAAGGCGAGAGAGAGGCGGCGCATCGAGCGCAAGGCTAGCCGGTCATGATGCATGAAGGCTCCAGCGAGCTTGTCTCCGTTGTCGATATGTTCATGCGCATGAACACATATAAGCTGATGAGCTTGGCCGCCCCCGAGCACACCCCCAAGGGTGCCTGCGCACCTGGATCACGCGCTGGACCTGGATCACGAGCTGGATCTGGGACAGGGCGGCGAACCAAGGCAGCAAGCTGCGATGCAGGGTAGATCGTTTCCTCCCCCGCTCCGTCCAACCGGGGCCGGCCCGCGTAAGCTCGACCCTCGGACCGGCGTTACCCACCGGAACCTGCCCCTGCCTGGACCCCCATGAAGCCTACCAAGCTCGCCGTCCTCACCGCCCTCGGCATGCTCCTCACCAGCGTCTCCGTGTACTCCTTGACCCCGCCGGGGGGCATCGCCATCGGGGCGGCGGCGGACGGCAAGCCCCTCGGCTCGGCGGGCACCACCGTCGAGGAGCTCACGACCAAGCTCCCCGACCAGCCGGACGCGACGGACCAGTCCCGCTTCTCGGCCGGCTCCACTCTCATGGTCGAAGGGCGCCTCGGCCACCCGCAGCTCGCCCGCGGCAGCCAGGGTGAGACCTTCGTGATGCTCGAGGTCCGCGGCGGCGAGGCGCAGAAGGCCCGGGCGGTCGCGCCGGTCAACCTCGCCCTCGTCATCGATCGCTCCGGCTCGATGAAGGGCACGCGCATCCGCAACGCCATCAAGGCGGCGACGAGCGCGGTCGAGCGGCTCAACGAGGGGGACACCGTGAGCGTCGTCACCTTCGACACGCAGGTCCAGGTCGTCGTCCCGCCCACCACCATCGCGCCGGGCAGCCGCAGCCAGGTGGTGAGCCAGATCCAGGGCATCGGCCTCGGCGGCGACACCTGCATCTCGTGCGGCCTCGAGCAGGCGATGAGCCTCCTCCAGCAGACGGCCGGCAAGGTCGATCGGATGATCCTCCTCAGCGACGGCGACGCGAACCACGGCGTGCGCGACATCCCCGGCTTCCGCAGCATCTCCCAGCGCGCGGCCACGCGCGGCGCGAGCATCACCACGATCGGCGTCGACGTGGGCTACAACGAGAAGATCATGACGGCGCTCGCCCAGGAGTCGAACGGCCGCCACTACTTCGTCGAGAACGACGCAGCGCTGGCCCGCGTGTTCGAGGCCGAGGCCGAGAGCCTCACCTCGACGCTCGCGAGCAACACCGAGGTCACGCTCGATCTCGCGCCGGGCGTGGAGCTCGACCGGGTCTTCGATCGCTCGTTCCGCCGCTCGGGCAACCGCGTCATCGTGCCCCTCGGCGCCTTCACCAAGGACGACGTGAAGACGGTGCTCGTCAAGGTCAAGGTCCCCGCGCAGCTCGAGGGCAAGGTGCCCGTGGCCGCGGTCGATCTCACCTACCGCGATCTCCTCGCCAACAACGATGGACACTGCGGCGGCGCGCTCGCGCTCCGCGTCGGCGGCACGGGGCCGAGCGAGCTCGATCCGGTCGTCAACGGCCGCGTGCAGCGCACCGAGACGGCCTCGGCGCTCAAGGAGGCCAACGAGCTCTTCAACCAGGGCAAGGTCACGGAGGCGCGGCGCAAGCTGGAGCAGCAGGAAAAGACGCTGCAAACGGTCGCGGACGCGGCGCGCCGCGCGGCGCCCGCCGCCAAGGCCAAGCAGATCGACGACGACTTCTCGAACCAGATCGCCGTGCTCGGCCAGGCGAACTCGGGATTTGCCACCCCGCCGGCCGCGACGGCCACGGGCTTCGGCGGTCCGGTCCAGGGCGGCTTCGCGCAGCCGCCGGCGGTCCAGGCCGCGCCGCCTCCTCCGCCCGCACCGGACAGCCGCGCGGGCAAGAGCGCGGTCAAGGCCAACGAGCAGCGCGCCTTCGATCTCGCCTTCTGAGCGCCGCCTGAGCACCGCGCGCGCACATCGCCGTTGACAGCGGGCAGGGTGAAAGCCGAGCTTACCGCGCCCACGGCGAGCGACCGGCATGAGTGATAGAGAGCGCAACAAGCCCCGGTCCTCGCCCGCGTCCTCCCGCTCGACGAAGAAGCCCGCGTCCCCTGCGCCGCGGAGCAAGCGGCCGAAGCCGCGCCTCGGCAAGGCGGAGCTCTTCACCAAGGAGCGCAGGCAGGCGCTCGCGTGGCTCGGCGGCGCGCTCGGCGGCACGCTCCTGCTCGGCCTGGCGGGGCTCCTGCTCGGGTACGGGCGCATGCACGGGCCGGCGGGCACGGGCCCGGTGGAGGTCGACTGGCCGGCCGGGCTCTCGTCGGAAGAGGCGGCCGCGCGCCTCGTCGATCTCGGCCTCGCCGACAGCCGGGACACGCTCACCCTCTTCATCCGCGCGAGCGGCGGCACCGAGGAATTTGCCACCGGCCCGCACCTGCTCCCGCGCGGCGCGACGCCCTGGGAGCTCCGCCGCTACCTCGCGCGATCGATGTTCCGGCCCGGCGCCAAGCTCACGGTCCCGGAGGGCTTCAATCGCTTCGACATCGGCGCGCGCCTCGAGAAGCTCCAGATCGCCGGGAAGAAGTCCTTCCTCGCCGCGAGCGCCGATCACGCGCTCCTCGCCGAGCTCGGCGTCGACGGCGGCAAGCCCCCGAACGAGAGCGCCGAGGGCTTCCTCTTCCCCGCGACGTACGAATTCGGGCTCGACAGCGATCCGCGCGAGATCGTGAGGCGCCTCGTCACCGAGAGCAACAAGCGGTGGGAGGCGATCACCGCGCAGCGCAAGGACGGGCTCGGATCGCTCAAGAGCACGCTCGGCTGGGGGCGGCGCGAGGTCATCACCCTGGCCTCGATCATCGAGAAAGAGGCCGCCGTCGACGACGAGCGGCCGCTCATCGCCAGCGTGTTCTTGAACCGGCTGACCGATCCGAATTTCCACCCGAAGCGACTCCAGTCCGACCCGACGTCGTCGTACGGCTGCTTCGCGTTCGCGGAGGACATCCCCTCCTGCGCGGCGTTCTCCGGCAAGCCGACGCCGGCGATCAACCGCGACGCGAAGAACACGTACAGCACCTACGTCCACGAGGGCTTGCCCCCCGGGCCGATCTCGAACCCCGGATCGCGATCGATCGAGGCGGTGCTCTCGCCGATGCCGACGCGCTTTCTCTACTTCGTCGCGGCCGGCGGCGGGCGCCACCACTTCAGCGAGGATCTCGACACCCACAACGATGCGGTCCACCGCGGCCGCGAGCCCTGATTTTGCGTCAGGTCACCACGAGGGGCGCGCTCTCGCTGGTGCGCCCGAGCGGATCGCGCACGCGGAGGATCACGGTCGATCCGGCGGTGAGCGCGGCGCTCAGGGGCAGGGTGATGGTGGTCGGCCCGCTGCTCGCGGGCGCGCCGGTGAGGATGACCTCCCGCGGGCTCTGATCGGCGCGGAAGAGCGTGAAATCGAAGCGGGCGAGCGCGCTCGCGGGCATGTCGACGGTGGCGGTGATGGCCGCCGAGCTCGACGAGAGCGGGGCGAGCACGGGCGCGGCCGGAGCGTCCGGCGAGGCCGTCTCCACGGCCACCGGGCGCGACGCGGGCGAGCGGGTGCCCGGCGTGGTGACCGTGCCGGCGCGCGCGACGAGGCTGTACCAGTAGGTCGTCCACGGCTTGACGGTGGGGTCGACGAACCGCGCCACCTGGAGCCCGTGACCGTCGTCCTCCCACGCAGGCGCGGCCGCGTGGATGCGCCGCATCTTCCGCTCGTCGATCGCGTCGGCCGCGCTCGCCGCGCGGTAGAGCTCGTACGAGGCTGGATCGACGCCGAGCGGCTTGACGACCGTGAGCTCGGCGCGGGCGTTCCCCTCGATGGCCAGCGCGGGCGGTGGATCCATCGGCGGCTGCCAGGTCGCGCGGATCACGACGGGCTGGCTCGGCTGCGTGGCGACCGGCACCTCCACGGCGGTGAAGCCGTCCTTGGTCGTGGGCCAGGGCGAGGGCTCGCCCGAGGCCGAGCGCGCCACGAGCGCGTAGACGAAGAGCGTCTCGGCACGGCCGGGGAGGCGATCGACGAAGGAGCGCGGCCCCCCCGTGATGGTCGACGGCACGGGCAGCTTGCCCACGCCGGTGGGCGCGCTGTACGTCACCTCGGGGATCCAGTCGGAGCGCGGCGCGAAGACCTTCCGCGCGTCGCGGGCCATGTCGCGGAGGGCCTCCGCGCGGGCAGCCAAGGTGGTCGCGTTCTTCCAGGCACCGACGCGCGCGTCGCTCGCGTCGAGCGCGGCCACGAGCTCGCGCTCGGCCGCGCGGAGCACCTGGTAGCGCGTGTTGGCGAGCCCGGTCCATCCGAGCGCGAAGGTCGAGAGGCCCTCGGCGTCGGCGTAGCTCGCGCGCTGCGGATCGGGCGGAAACGTGGGCGGCTGCGGGATGGCCGGGTCCGTCTGCTCGGCGGTGGCCGGGCCGCCGACGTCGTCGGAGTAGACGTTGTACGTGAGCTTCTGGCTGGCCACGCCCGCGTAGAGCTTGGTGCGGAGGAAGGTGTCGCGGATCACCTCGAAGGCGCCGGTGAAGACAACCGTGTACGCGCGTCGCGGGACGCTCCCGCCGAGCGGATCGGCGAGGGTCACGTCGGCGAAGGTCATCGTCGCCGTGAGCCCGTCGTGGTTGCGCGAGAGGCCGCTCGCGTCGGTGCCGAGGAAGCGGAAGGGGCCCGTGCTCCCTGCGATCGTGCGTGAGAAATTCTGCCAGTAGGCGCGCTTCGCCGCGTTCGCCGGCCAGGTGTCGCTCCCGGCGAGCGTGGTGGAGCGGCGCAGGCCGATCTCGAAGGCGTACTTGTCGGGCGGCAGCCGGACGCGATCCCAGGAGAAGGTCACCGTGAGCTCGAGGCCCGCGGAGACGCTCTTCAACACCGCGTGCACCGCGAGCGGCTCGGGCGGCGGCGAGCGATCTTCCCAGGTGAAGGGCGTGTCGGCGAACGGCGACCAGCGGCCGAACGGATCCATCTGCGAGACGCCGTAGTGGTAGTGCACGCCCTCCGCGGTCGCGCGATCGATGTAGCTCGCGGTGCCCGGCGTGCCCGGCGCGTCCTCCGGCCCGGCCGGGAGGATGGCCGCGCGGATGTTCGTGCAGGAGCCGATGCTCGGCATGAGCGGGTTGAGCACGTCGGCGTAGGATGCGCCGGCGGGCCCGCGGACGATGCATGCGCCCACGGGTACGGCCTCGCTGATCATCGCCCGGGCGCGCTTGGGCAGCGGCCAGTCGAGCCGCGTCAGCCCCTTGCCCGGCTCGACGACCGAGGGCTCCTCGAAGGTCGCGCTGAGGCTCGCCGGGCCGGCGAAGTCGTCGGCGTGCGCGAGCGAGAGGTTGAGCTTGAGGCCGTAGAGGGGGAGCACGTCGCCCGCGGCGCCGGCGAGCAGCGCGTTGATCTCCCCCATCGCGTCGACGAGCGCGAGCATCGCCGCGATCAGCTTGGCCTGGGCCGCGGTGATCGTGGCCGGCGTCGCGTCCTTCACGCGCTGCTGCGCCTGCTGGAGATCGGTGAGCAGCTTGTGCCCCCACGCGGCGATGTCCTTCTTGAGCCAGCGGCCCACCGCCATGTAGTCCCACGCGAGGCCGGCGATCGGCACGGGCGCGAATTCGGCCGTGGTCACCGTGGTTCGCGCAACGGAGCCCGTGTCGATGTAGGCGAGGCCGAGGAGCTGGGCGACGGGGAACGCCGTCGAGGCGGCGAGCAGGAGGTTGTACGGGTGGACGCTCGCCGTCGCGTCGCCCGCCTCGGGCGGCAAGCCGTCGCCGGGGCGCTGGCCGAGATCGGTGAAGGGCACCGTCTCGGTGACCTCGGCCATGTGCTTGGCCCCGCCCTGGCTCTGCTGCAGCACGTCCTTGAGCCACGGGCCGAGCGTCGCCTCCCAGGGCGCGAGGTAGCGGCATGCTCGCTCCTGGTCGGTGGGCGGGCGCGCGGGCGGATACACCGGCGCGTCGAGTGGCTCGGCGCCGCGCGGCATCAGGCCGAGCACGCGCTCCTTGGCCAGATCGGCAGGCGACTTGCCGGCGAAGAGCGCGGCGTTGCGCTTCAGGTAGTCGTCGTCGCCGCCCGCGGCCGGCACGCAGGTCACGGGCATCCAGCCCTTGCTGTGCACGTACTCGGCGGACGTCACCCACTCCACGTAGACGAGGCGCGCCTGGCTCCCGGTGATCACCACGCGATCGATGCGATCGGCGCGCAGCACGAGCTCCACGTCGGTCATCGACCCGCCGCGCACCAGGCTCTCCAGCGAGACATCGGCGGTCTTCAAGGTCTGCGCGACCTTGTCGAGCCAGAGCGGCGAGGCGCCCTTGAAGCGGATCGCGTCGAGCGAGGTGAGCTTGTCGTAGAGGGATTTCTGCGCGTCGTTGAGCTTGACCGGCGGGCCCGCCGCGGGGACCTGGGCGAGCAGATTGCCGAGCGGTGTGACCTTGCCGAGGAGGGACGAGCTCGCCCGATCGACGGCTTCGGCCTCGTCGCGGTTCATGTACTGGGCGGTGGCCGTGACCTTGCCGCCGGGGTTCAGCACGCGGAGGTGCAGGCGCACGTAGCACGCCGCGCCCTCGGGGCTCTGGGCGCTGAACGAGAGCTCGAGCGGCGTGGCGGTCAAGGCGATGCCGCCCTTGCTCTCGAAGGTCGATCCGTCGCTGTGGCGGATGCGCAGATCGGGGAAGGTGAGCGCGGGGATCGCCGCGCCGTCGTCCCAGCGCTGGCTGTGCCAGTGGACCTGATCGTCCGTGGCGCGGCCGGTGCCGAGCGCGGGCCTCCGGTAGAGGCACACCGCGTTGCGCGGGAAGCCGAGGCGCGGATCGAACATCCAGCGCAGGTGGATGCCGTCGGCGGCGTAGTGATCCGAGAGGAAGCCTGCGCCGAGGAGCTTGAAGAGCGAAGGTTCGATGGTCGCCATGACTACTCCTGGTAGGCGAGGGGGCTCGCGCCGACGGGGATCACCAGATCTTCGAGGTGAGGCGGCGGGGGCGTCGCGCTCGGATCGGGCGAGGCCGGACCGATGTCGGTGAAGCGCAACGTGAGCGCGGTGGTCGACGACGACGGCGAGCAGAGCACGAAGACGCGCGCCCCGCGCTGGCCGGCGATCTGCACCGCCGGGAGGACCGCGCTCGCCGAGAAGGTCGCGCCCGCGGCGGCCTGCACGCTGACGCGCGCGCTCCCGTCGCTGCGCACGCGCAGGACGGGCTCGGGCCCGTCGATCAGCACGCCGAGCAAGGTGAAGGTCGGCGTCCCGTACGGCTCGGTGCTCGGTGTGGCGCGCCAGACGCGCACCACCTCCGAGCCCCTGGGGAGCTCCATCGGCCCGCCGGCGAGCTGCTGGCAGAGCGCGTCCACGGCCGCGTCGGAGCGGGCGCTCGCGGACGGCAGCGCGCCCTGTCCGTCGACCACGAGATCGAGCACCGCCGCGTCCCTGTAGCTCTGGAGGTGCTCGGCGAAATTCTTGTAACGGCTCGTGCGCAGGGCGAAGCGGTACACCATCCGGTTCTTCGCGCCGTCGGGCGCGCCGTCGCGCACGATGTCCTCCTGGAGGCGCGCGTCCCACGCGGCGGCGTCCGCCACGGTCCCTGCCTCGCCGAGCGGGCGGGCGTGCACCGTGACGGTGTAGCCGGTGTTCGGCGAGAGCTCCTCGGCGGTGGTCACCGTCCCGCCCGTCTTGATGGTGGTGTTGAGCAGGCAGGGCACGATGCCCCCGCTCATCGCCTGGTTCCACGACCACTCGGGGCTGCCCACCGGGACGAAGCCCGGCGAGCCGCTGCTCGCCACCGGCTGGAGGAAGACCTCGCCGCCCAGATCGGCCTTGGCGCGGATCACGAGCTGCTTGCCGAATTTCTCCCAGATCTTGTCGACCGACCTCGTGCGGAAATCGACGCGGAGGCTCTCGCCCGGGTAGTGCGGCTGATCGTCGCTCGCCGGCTCGCGCCCGGCGATGTACTCGCCGAGATCGGCCGGGGCCTCCTTGGCCGTGTGGAAGCGGCCGAGCGTCACGCTCCCGAAGGAGCCGCTCCCGTTCTCCGCGCCGGTCGCGCTCGGGTAGCGGCGCCAGACCATCGTGGCTTGCACGGTGTACTCGCTGTCGGGATCGAGGAGCTGCCCGTCGAGCCCGCCCGGGTTCGCCCCGCCGAGCCCGCCGGCATGCTGGAGCACCTGCAAGCTGCGGAGGCGATCTTCCTCCTTGTCGTGCCAGCGCTTCCAGTCGTCCCAGGTGTGCCCGCAGAGCTGCAGGAAGTAGCTCGGCCCGAGCGCGAGGCGAGGCGCGACGCGGGCGGCGACCTCGAGGTTCCTCTCCGGCGCGGCGCCCGTCACGGCGCGGCTCGGCGGGAGGATCACCATCCAGCGGATGCCGTGGCGGCGTGAAGGATCGGGCGTCAGCGTCTCGCGCACCGCCACTACCTTGTAGCCGGCGAGGGGCGAGGTGTGGATCGCCGGCGCGGTGGGCAGGCGATGGATGAAGCCCACCGGCGCGAGGTGCTCGTCGAAGAAGAGCACCTCGCCGTCGGCCACCTTGTCGGGCACGAGGAAGAGCGCGGTGGCGTCGGTCAAGGCGTCGACCGCGACCCAGAGGAGGCCCCCCAGGTAGAAGCCGAGCACGTTCGCGGAGGAGCGCGCGGAGAGGGGCGTCGTGGCCTTCTTGCCGGTGTTGAGATCGCGCAGCGTGTCCATGAGCGCCGCGCCTTCGATGTGAGGCGCGGTGAACGCCTGGAGCACGGGGCTCTGCGCGGCCAGCGTGAAGAGGCTCGAGCGCTCGTCGAGCAGGAACGGCTGCGCGACCAGCGCCTCCAGCGTGTCGTCGTCGAGGCGCAGGGCCTCGTTGATGTTGGCGCTCAGCGGGGGCGCGATCGCGACCGGCGCCTCGGGCGTGACCGGCGTGACAGGCGTGACCGGCGCGGCGGGGACCACGTCCACCGGAGGCCTCGCCGGCCGCGGCGCGAGCACGCTCGGATCGATGTGCGGCCCGACGCGCAGACCCGGATCGACGGGCCGCCGGATGACGATGTGCGGCCCCGTGGCGACCTCGGGTGGAGGCGCGGCGGGTGGAGGCGCGGCAGGCGGAGGCGCGACGGTCGGCGCGGCGACGGGGCGCAGCGGCGCGGCGATGTCGAGATCGGCCGCCGCCTTGGGCAGGATGGGCTCGGTGAGCTTCTGGATCCTGTCGCGCGCAAGCCAGCGCGAGAGGTCGAGCTTCGTCCCGGAGATCACGGGCCTGGCCGGCGGGTACGAGGCGTCGGGGAAGAGCGCGCTGAGCGTGACGCGCGGCCAGCCGGGGCCGAGCTCCAGGGCCTTCTGCTTGGCCGCCTGCCCGTCCCAGGTGATCGCGGGGAGCGGCACCACGCGCGCCGGGTAGAGGCCGAGCTTGCTCTGCAACGACTCCGCGCCGAGCCCGGTGGCGCGGCTGTTGATCACGAAGCTCCGGCTGAGCGGACAGGCGTCGAGCTCCCAGAGCGCGCGGTAGCCGAGCGGCGCCTCATCCATGGTCACGCAGCGCAGCGAGGGCGGCGGCGTCGGATCGCACAGCCCTTGCAGGTTGGTCCACAGGGTGTCGGCGTAGCCGGCGCTGAAGTCGACGGCGCGGGCGTGGGTGCTCGGGAGCCACGAGAACAGGCGGAGCGTCCGGTGGGCCTTGGCCTCGTTGCCCGCGGGACCCGTCTTGTCCGGCAGGCTGAGCCCGGGCCAGGTCTGATCGAAGCCGGAGAGGGCCGTGCCGCCGGTCTTGATCACGGTGAGCGCCGACAGGCCGAACTCGTAGAAGAGCTCGGACGAGACCTGGTTGCGCCAGGCGTCGATGAAGACCGAGCTCGCCGGCGCGCCGCGCTCGTCGCGCACGTCGCTCGTGAAGTTCAGGTTGAGCAGGGCGTCGATGGGGACATCGTTGACCACCGTGCTCCCGTCTTTCACGCTGTTCAACGCCCGGTCCGTCCAGCGATCGACGATGGTGAGGTCGGAGAAGGGCGAGGCGGGCGGCGGCGGGCTGGGGTCGCCCCCGCCGATGGTGATGCTCGCGCAGCCCTCGATGCTGAAGAGCCAGAGGTCGATCGAGCCGCACACCTCGCCGGTGATGAGCAGCGGATCGGGGGCGCGCACGGTGAGCGTGCCGCGGGCGCCGATGGAGAACGGGCCGAGGTGGAGCGAGCCGCCGAGGTCGATCGAGCCCATCGCGAGGAAGGGCGAGAGCTGGATGCCGACATGCCACTCGAGGTAGGCCTCGAACCACACGACGGGCTTGGCGCCCCAGTTGATCTCGACGCGCGAGCCGAGCCCGATGGCCGGCCCGATGAGGTCGAGCTTGCTGTTTTGCAGCCTGTCACCCTCGATCTGCAGGTAGCCGCTGGCCGTCCACAGATCGAGGATGCGCAGCGAGATGCGCTTGCTCGCCGGCTCCCACTGGCCGAAGCGGATGTGCCAGTCGCGCGCGTTCTGGAGGTTGAAGTACGCCTCGACCGGGACGTGGAAGTCGAGGAGGTGATCGATCTTGTAGCGGAAATCGAGCCCGATCAAGAACACCTGGTTCTCGAAGTCGAGCATGATGATCGCGGAGAGCGTCCCCTGGCTGCCCGGGTCGCTCAGGCTCGGCGGGAGCGTGATCAGGTTGGCGTTGGCCGCGAGCGTGAACTTCGGCCCGGGCAGCTCGAAGAGGAAGATGCCCTTCAGGTTGAAGGTGAAGCCCGCGTCGTAGGCGGTGCCGAGCACGGCGCCCGCGCCGACGGCCCAGCGACCGTCGTCGGCTGCCCACTTGTCCACCGAGGTGACGCCGATGGGCGGGAGCATGTACCAGGCGAGGGCCTGCTCCGGGTCCTTCTGGGTGCGGCCCATGTTCACGCCGAGCAGGCCTTCGAGCCCTTGCAGCGCGATGCCCGTGGTGCCGATGGGCAGGCCGGGCGAGAACGTCACGCCGAGCGTGCCGTAGAAGGCCGTGAGCGGCGTGGGCGCGGAGCGCGAGATGAACTTGGCGCCCGCGGAGACGCCGAACTTGAGCGGCACCACCTCGACCTCGGCCTCGCCGGCCACGGTGGTCGTCCCCGCGTCGTTGGTCATCTCCAGCATGCCCGAGCCCTCGAGCACGCCGGGCACGTCGACGGAGATCCCGAGCTTGTTGATGGAGATGTCGAACTTGCTCAGATCGAAGCCGCTCGGGTCGAGGCTCACGTCGCCCGTGGTGGGGAAGAGCTTGTCACCGTCGAAGCTCACCCGGATGCGCAGGGTGTCGACGGAGAAGATGCCCGTCTCGAAGGCGAAGGCGAGCTCGACCTCGAACCAGAGCGGCGAGCCGGCGCCGAGGCGGAGCCGGTCGACGCGAAGCAACCGGCCGATCCCCTCGCCGAGCTGGAAGATGCCCGGGTCGTGGACGTCGAGCGCGAAGCCCTCGCTCGGCTTGTAGAAGAACTTGACGTCCCGCCCCTCGCGCACCTCGACGCCGACGTTGCGGAAGCCGATCTCGATCGGCTGCTCGGTGACCATCTCCACCGGGATCCCGTGCGACGTGAGATCGACGGTGATCCGGTACTTCATCTTGTAGTCGACGGCGAAGCGCAGCTCGGTGCCGGCGTCGTTGCCGTAACGGACGCGCAGGCGAACGCCGCTCAGGCAGAGGAAGTCGATGGTGATGAGGCCGAGGCCGCTCAGGATCGCGCCCACCGTGGCCGCGGCGATGAACGCCCCGGCGCCGATCTCACCGCCGGAGAGGGCCGTGATGGCCGGCACGGTGATGAGCGGCCCGCCGAGGATCTGGCGCACGGTGTCGCTCTTGACCGCGACGAGCCCGTCCTTGTCGCGCGGGTCGGCGAGGGCCGCGAGCTCCCAGGAGAACTTCGGCTCACCCGCGGCCGGCGCCGGGTTCTCCTTGTACTCGAGGAAGAACGTGGTGATCCCGTCGGCGTTGTTCAGCTCGCGCGGGTCGTCGTCGTTCTCGTTGTACGCCTCGAGGTCGACGACGAGCACGACCTGGAACTTCATGATCCGGTTGCGGAGCAGCTCGATCTCGGTCGTCGCCTTGCGGAAGACGTTGTGCCGGAAGGGGTGCTGCTGGAGGGGCCGCGACGGCGTGCGCACCGGGCTCGGGATGATCTCGCTGTCGCCGCGGACCACGAAGAGCTCGCGCCGGACGCGGGCCGAGGTGGTGGCGCTGCCGCGCTCGATGACGAAGAACACCCGCCGGTCCTTCGGATCCACGCTCATCCGCCCGGTGGGCGGGACAGGCACCTCGTGGGAGTGCTCCTCGCCGAAGCTGTGGGTCTCGATCGCGATCGAGCCGAGCGCCGCTTGCACCGCGGAGAGCGTGCTCCCCGCCGCGGTGGCCGCCGCCGAGGGGAGCGGCCCGGAGCCGGTGATCTCGGCCTTGGCCGCGTTGGCCCGGCGCTGCGCGAGGTCCATGTTGTAGGCCGAGTCGCCCTCGACGCTGGCCTGCCCGAAGACGTGGATCTTGGTCACGGCCGAGGGATCGCGCAGCACCTCGCGGTAGAGCGCGGTGAGGGCGTCGCGCTGCGCGGCGGCGATGTCGGCGGCGGGGATGCGCAGCGACGTGTCTTCAGGCCCCTGGCGCGTGATGCTGGTCGGCTGGATGGTCGTCGCGTCGTACGGGAAGAGGAAGTCGTCGCCGCCCGCCTCGGGGCTCGTCGTCGCGGCGCCGAGCCCGGCCGTCGCCTGCACCGCGCCGAGCTCGTCGCCGCGCAGATCGCGGCCGCTGATGAGCAGCGGGTTGCGGGGCGTGGTGGCGCCGCCGCGGGTGCCCGTCAGCCGGTAGAGGCGCGATTCGGTGAGGTAGCAGCGCACCGCGCCCGCCGAGAGGGTGGGCGAGGGGCCGGTCGCCGTCCACCCGCCTGCGCCGTCGGTGAAGAGCGCGTCGTGCGCGGCGCTCGTGTAGAGGTCGGCCGGTGCGTCCTGCACCTCGAGGGTCCAGGCGATGTCGTCGTACGAGGCGCCGTTGCGCAGCTCGACGAGGGCCTGCACCACGCCCGGATCGGGCCGCGCGTCGGTGTAGCTCGACAGGTCGAAGTCGGGCGCGCTCGCGCTCTCGACGGCCTCGATCACCCCGCGGACGCGGTGGCGCGCCGTGCTCGTGCCCGCGGTCGCGCTCACCTCGATCACGAAATCGCCCGGCGAGGCGCCGCCGCTCACCGAGCACGACCACTGGGCGGTGGCGCTTCCATCCGTACCGCGCGCGACCCCCGTCGGGTTCGCGGTCGCGGTGGTGAGCCCCGCCGGCAAGGTGAGGCTGAAATCGACGTTGCCGCTCCCGCCGCGCGCGACGGCGTTCACCTTGAATTCTGCGCCCGCGGGCAGGTTGATGTGCAGCCGCTGCCGCGGGTTGTTCCCGTCGGCCAGGGTGCGCTGCGCGTCGGCGGTGAGGGTGAGCGGGCGGGCGTCCGCGCCGGCGGTGGGCACGCCGGCGATGTTGATCGTGCGCGTCGCCGTCTTGTGCCGCTGGCCCTCGGGCAGGCGCGGATCGTCGACGTTGACGGTGACCACATGCGATCCCGGCGGGAAGAGCACGGCGCCGAGGTTCATCCGATCGACGCGGTAGCTCTCTTCCACATGCGCGGCCGCGGGCACGTCCCAGTGCGCGCGGAGGCTCCCGCTCGCGGTGTCGCCGTTCGAGTCCCAGTTGGCGGTGGCCTCGACGACCACGCGCGTGCCGGCGCTCCCGGCCGCGGGCGCGGGCAGGGTGATGTCGCTCGTGGAGTTGCTGACCGTCCCGCCGTCCGACGCGGGGTAGGTCAGGTTGATCACCACCTGCGGATCGACGTCGTCGACGAGGTGGATGAGCTCGGCGCGGAAGGTGCCGGAGAGGGCGATCGGATCGAAGCCGATGAAGAAGTTGCGGAGCACGGCGTTGCCGGCCCAGTCGCCCGAGCCGACCTGGCTCCCGTTGTTGATGAAGACGCCGAGCTCCTTGAGGAACAGCCCGGTCCAGGTCTTCGGATCGGTGCCCGGCTCGGCGGGGACGTTGGGCGGGCTCACGTCGCTGCGCAGGTCGAGCACGGCCTCGTCGCAGGCGATGCCCACCGTGTCGCCGTCGACGAGGAAGTGCGGCGGATCGAAGCGGAGCGAGGGCAAGCTCGGCGTGGCCGAGCCCTCGGCGCCGGTCACGTCGACGCCGAAGGTGCCGAGATCGGGGCCCGAGAAGCGGAGCTTGAAGCCGGGCCCGAAGAGGCGCACCCGCGCGTTCGGATCGGTCACGCGCACGATGTGCTGGAAGGGCTCGGCCACGAGCGTTCCGGGGATGAACACCGCCGGATCCGCGATGAGCTCGAGCCGCCCGATCTCCACCGCGAGCGAGCGGAAGTCGCCGCTCGTCTCCTCGACGAGCTCGATCGGGATCTTCAGCGAATTGTCCGGCCCCGGCGCCGTGGGCAGGAGACGCAGCTCCCACGCGCCCATCTTGATCGCGAGATCGGCCGGGTTGTTGAGCGCCGTCGTCGAGGTCTTCGACCCGTCGGCGTTCGTGGTCTGCGTGACGGGGTCGAGCGTGAAGCCGGCCAGGTTGTTGCCCCGCACGGCCTGCACGATCTGGTTGAGGACCTGACTTGCTGCCATTGCCCCTCGTCGCGACGAAGCCGTCGCTCGAACCGCGTGGAGACCCTTGAGTATCGGGTTTTCCCGAGCCCGTCCATGGAGAGCGACGCCCTTCGCCAAGGCCGAGCGCGCGCTGCAGGAAACGAACATGGACGGTCGTTTGCTTGCATCCGCGCCCCAGCGCGGGCAGCGTCCGCGCCCCGTGATTCACCCCACCTTGCTGCGCGCGATCCTCCCTTGTTCCATCGCCCTCGCGGCCTGCTCCACGCCCTCCGCCACGAGCCCGACGGATGGTCCGTCCGTGACGATTGATTCGGCCAAGGCGATGGTGAGCTCCGCTCCACCGGTCGCGAGCGCGGCGCCGGTCGCCTCGGCGAGCGTCGCGCTGCCTGCCCCGAGCGCCGAGCCGGCGACCAGCGCGGCAGCGACTCCCTCCGCGACGCCCTCCGCCGATCCGTCGGCCGCTGCGTCGGTCGACGCGGCCGCGCCGCTGCCTTCGGTCAAGGTCACCAACATCGGGATGCACATCGGCGGCGGCCCCAACGACGCCGTCACCAAGGAGCCGATCAAGCGATCGGTCGAGCCGCATTTCGACGAGTTCCGCCGCTGCTTCGCCCTCGTGGCCGATCAGAAGAAAGGCGGTGATTTCGGGGTTGATCTCAAGATCGACAAGGCCGGCGGCAAGGCCAACGTCTCGCATCCGCGGACGGCGCTGAAGGGCAAAGAGTTCGAGAGCTGCGTGGTCGACGTCTTCAAAGCGATCGACTTCAGGAAGCCGAAGAAGGGCAACACCGTGGTCAGCTACTCGCTCCGCTTCACTCCATGAGCGCCGCGCAGCGCGCCCCGGAGAAGGCAGCGTCGGCCGTCCTCGTCGGCGACATCGGCGGCACGCGCACGCGCCTCGCGATCCACGGGCCGACGGGGCACAAGCCGCTCGCGGAGATGGTCCTCCCGAGCCAGGAGTACGTGAGCTTCGACGAGGCGCTCGAGCGCTTCCTCGGCGCGTCGAGCGCGCCCTACCCGAGCCTCTGCGTGCTCGCCGTGGCCGCGCCCATCCGAGATCGCGCCGCGGCCTTCACCAACCTGCCCTGGGTGATCGAGGAGCATGCGCTCTCGCGCCGCTTCGGCTTCCGCCGCGCCCTGCTCGTCAACGATCTGGTGGCCGCCGCGCAGGGGTGCCTGGCCGTTCGCCCGGCGTCGCTCGACCTGCTCACCGAGCGAGCGCCGGTGCGCCGGGGCCAGAACCTGGCCGTGATCGCCGCGGGCACCGGCCTCGGCGAGGCGCGCCTGATCTGGACGGGCAACGGCCACCTCGCGCTCCCCACCGAGGGCGGCCACCGCGACTTCGCCCCACGAAACGTGCTCGAGATCGAGCTCCTTCGCTTCCTCCTCGATCGCTTCCCCGAGCATGTCAGCGTGGAGCGGGTGCTCTCCGGGTCGGGGCTCGGCCTGCTCTACGACTTCTTCGCCGCGCGCTCCGAGCCGGAGCCGCCCGAGGTCGCGGCGCGCCTCGGGCAAGGCGATCGCAACGAGGCCATCGCCTCCCTCGGCCTCAGCGCGGGCTCGCGGCCGGCGGCGCAGGCGGTCGACCTCTTCGCGTCGATCTACGGCGCCGAGGCGGGCAACCTGGCTCTCGGCGAGCTCGCCCTCGGCGGGGTGATGATCACCGGCTCCATCGCCAACCAGATCGTCCGGGCCCGGCGCGCGCTTTTTCTTGGGGCGTTCCAGGCGAAGGGCCGATTCGGGAGCTTGCTCGCGGCCATCCCCGTCGCCGTGGTCGCCGATCCGTTCGTCAATCGCCGGGGCGCGCTGGCCATCGCACGGGCGCTCGGCCAGGGGAAGGCGCCGGGCGTGTACAACTCCTCTGGACAAAGCCGTCCTGGCTGACTACAAGGGCGCCGCACATGGAGCTCGACGCCGACTGTTTATACGAGGCGCGGCCCGAGAATGTTGAGCGCCTCGCGCGCTCGCTCGGTGTCCGCATCCCCCCGCATCGTGGCCGGGACATGTCGTACAACCGCAAGCTCGTCCGCCTGGTGCTCAAGCACCTGGAGCTCGACGCCCTCCGCGCCCGCGACGAGCATTTTCGGCCGCGCGGCCGCGCGTCGTAGCGTCGCGATCCTCCAGAAAAGCAAGCCTCGGGGCGGTCGAAGCGCGCGGGGAAAGCGCTGCGCATTTGCTGCGGTCGAGCGAGCGCGTTGCGTTGTTCAACGCGGCCGATCCAGCGTTTTTTGAGGGGAGAATGCGCTTCATTTCATGGCACGTCGGTTGCTCGATTCGTGATCGCCGGCCGCGCTGATGCGGCCGGTGCGAGAGGGCGGGGGACCCTGTCGCGGAAGGCCCCTGCGTGACGCCTCGGGCCACTCACAGCGGATGACACGGAGGCTGCCATGAAGAACCTCAAGCAGAACAAGGGGGCCGTCACCACCCCGACCGAAGCCGAGCAGGACGCGATCGTCGGCGGCGCCGAGATCGATGAGGTGGCATCGAGGCTCGATGATCCGTTGAAGGATCTCGCGCAGGTCAAGCGCCAGCGCGGCAAGCGCCGCGTCGGCCCGGGCGATCCGCCGCAGGGCTTCTGACGGCGGCGGTCATCCGCCCGAACCGCGCGCGCAAGCAAGCGGCGGACGTAGCCCTTGCCCAGAGCGACGATCGACGCAACCGGTCGTCGCTGTGAGTGGGGTTGGCCATGACGACGAGACCGGCGAGCTTTCCTGATCTCGGACGCGAGCTGCTCCCGGCTGCCCACGCCCACCAGGCTGCCGTGGGCCGGGAGCAGCTCGATCCCCCGAGCCCCATCGATCCGCGCGACGCCGAGGGCCCGTTCGAGCACGAAGGCTTCTTCGTCAAGCGCGGCCGCAAGATCCGCAAGATCCCATTCGTCCGACAGATCGACGAGATGGACTGCGGCCCGGCATGCCTCGCCATGGTCGCGCGCCACTACGGCCGCGCCGTGAGCCTCGCGCGCATCCGCGAGCTGCTCCACACGAGCGTCAACGGCACGAGCCTCCGCTCGCTCTGCCAGGGCGGCCGCTCCATCGGCCTCGCCGCGCGCGCCGTGCACGCCCCGAAGGAGAGCCTCGGCGAGATGCCGCTGCCGGCCGTCCTCCACTGGGAGGGCAACCACTGGGTGGTGCTCGTCGACATCGACGCGCGTCGCGCGCGGATCGCGGACCCCGCCGTCGGCCTCCGGACGCTGCCCCGCGCCGAGATCGAGCGCTGCTTCTCGGGCTACGCCGCGCTCTTCGACTACACGACCGACCTCGAGGACGCGCCCGCCGGCGAGCCGAGCTTCTCCTGGATCTGGGCCTTCATCCGGCCTTACCTGCCGCTCCTCGGGCGCGCCGCCGCCCTGGCGCTGATGGTGAGCCTGCTCGAGGCGAGCTTCCCGGTCTTCACCCAGCTCGTCGTCGACCGCGCCATCGTGGACCGCGACGTGACGTTGTTGCACATCGTCGCCGCCTCGATGACCGCGGTGCTCGCCGTCACCGTCGTCTCCACCCTCGTCCAGCGCTACCTGCTCGCCTTCGTCGCCGTCCGCTTCGACGGCAAGACGCTCGACCACCTCACCCACCGCCTGCTCGGGCTGCCGCTCCGCTACTTCCGCGAGCGGCGCACCGGCGACATCCAGCGCCGCCTCGCGGGGATGCGCCAGGTGCGGCAGTTCGTGGTGCAGAACGGGGTGCTCATCCTCACGTCGGCCGCCGAGCTCCTGACGGCGCTCGCGCTGATGTTCGTCTACAGCCGCACCCTCTCGCTCGTCTTCCTCGGCACCGTCCCGCTCTACCTGCTGCTGATGGCCTACTCGTCGCGGCGCCTCCGCCCGATCTTCGACGAGCTCGAGGGCGCGTTCGGCAAGTACGTGGCCCAGCAGCTCGACGCCATCAAGGGCGTGGAGACGGTCAAATCCATGGGCAGCGAGGGGGCGCTGCGCGCGGTGATGGTCGGTGCGTGGACGAGCCTCGGGGCGCGGCAGCTCCGCGCCGACTTCACGGTGATGAGCTACGACGGGATGAGCCGCGCCGTGATGTTCCTGTCGAGCGCGCTCTTCCTGTGGGCCGGCGCAAACGAGGTGATCGAGGGGCGGCTCACCATCGGCGCGCTCGTCGCGTACGGCTCGCTCGTCGCGATGGCCAACGGCCCGCTCGCCGCCGGCCTGCGCGTCTGGGACGAGCTGCAATACGTCGACGTGCTCCTGAACCGGCTGCGCGATCTCTTCGAGCACGAGCCCGAGCAGAGCGAAGGCGAGGCCCGCCTCGTCCCGGGCCGCGCGCTCGGCGGTGAGATCGTGCTCGACAAGCTCGGCTTCCGCTACGGCGGGCCCGAGGCGCCGCTCATCCTGAAAGACCTCTCCCTGCGCGTCTCCCCGGGCGAGCGGATCGCGGTGGTGGGCCGGAGCGGATCGGGCAAGAGCACGCTGGCCAAGTGCCTGGCCGGCCTCCACCCGCCCACCGAGGGGCGCATCACCTTCGATGGGATCGATCAGCAGCGCTTCGATCTGCGCCTGTTTCGCCGGCAGATCGGCGTGGTCCTCCAGGAGCCCTACCTCTTCAACGACACCATCGCCCAGAACATCGCCTTCGGCGACGAGGAGCCCGATCTCGCCCGGATCATCGAGGCCGCCCGCGCCGCGAGCGCCCACACCTTCATCGATCGCTTGCCGCTCGGCTACGAGACCCGCGTGGGCGAGAGCGGCCTCCTCCTCTCGGGCGGCCAGCGGCAGCGGATCGCCATCGCCCGCGCGCTCTACCACCGGCCGGCGATCCTGATCTTCGACGAGGCCACGAGCTCGCTCGACGCCGAGTCGGAGCGCGCCGTCGAGCAGAACATCGACCGGATCCTCCAGGGCCACACCTCGTTCGTGATCGCCCACCGCCTGAGCACGATCCGCGGCGCCGACCGGATCGTGGTGCTCGAGGCCGGCGAGATCGTCGAGGTGGGCACGCACGCCGAGCTGATGGCGAAGCGCGGCCTCTACCACCACCTCGCCCTGCAGCAGATGGAGGGATGAGATGCACGCCGCCGTCCCCACCTCCCCGCCTCTCCCCCCGTCGATCGCGCCCCCCTTCCTGGCCTCCGATCCTCCGCCCCTCGTCGTCCGATCGCTGGCCGCGCTGCTCCCCCTCGGCTTCTTGCTCGCGATCGTGCTGAGCGTGGTGATCGAGCTGCCGGTCACGGTCGAAGGCACCTTCACCCTCGTTCCCTTGCGCGGGAGCGACCCGCTGCGGGCGCCGCGCTCGGGCATCGTCACGGAGGTCACGGCCGTCGAGGGGCGGCGCGTGCAGGAGGGCGAGCCCTTGTTCCTGCTTCGATCCGAGCTCGCCGGCGATCGCGCAGGCGAGGTCTCCACCCTGGAGATCGCCATCCGAGGCGCCGAAGAGCGCCTTCGCAACGAGCGTGCGCGCGCCGAGAGCCAGCTCGCCGCCGACCGCGAAGGGCAGCGCGCCCTGCGGCGACAGCAGGCCTCCGCCGCCCAGCAGATCACGCTCGCCGACAAGCGCCTCGGCCTCGCCAGGAGCCTGCTCGCCCAGTACAAGGCGCTCTACGCCGAGCGCCTGACGAGCTTCGAGAACGTGCAGGAGCACGAGCTCGCGGTGTCGCAGACCGAGGCCGAGATCGCGCGGCTGCGCGCCGAGGAGGAGCAGGCGCGCATCGGCGGCGAGCGGCTCGGCCACGAGATGTCGGCGCGCGCGCAGGAGATCGCCGAGCTCGCGCGCAAGGTGCAGGAGGAGACCGATCGGAGCCGCGTGCGCCTCACGACGCTGCAAAGCGCGCAGCTCGTGAGCCCGACCGACGAGCTCGTGGTGGCCGCCCCCTGCGAGGGGACGGTGGCGCGCCTCGGGACGCGCGCGCCCGGCGCCGTGGTGAGCGAGGGGGCGGTGCTCGGCGAGCTGCTCTGCGCCGGAGAAGAGCTGCGCGCCGAGGTGGCCGTGGTGGGGGAGGGGATCGGCCTTTTGCGCGCAGGCCAGGCCGTGAAGCTCTACTACGACGCGTTCCCCTACCAGCGCCACGGGGTGCGCTTCGCGACGGTGAGCTTCCTCGGCCCCGCCTCGAACGAGAAGCTCGATCGGCCGTCGTTTCGCGTCCTCGCCGATCTCGACGAGCAGCGCTTCGTGACGCGGAGCGAGGCGCGCCCGCTGCTGCCGGGGATGACGGGGCGCGCCGAGGTCATCGTGGCGCGGCAGTCGGCGCTGGCGTACGTGCTGGAGCCGATCCGCGCGCTGCGGGAGAGTACGCGCCGGGGGCCGTGACCGTTCACCGGTCGCGGGCGCATCACCCGCGCGCCTGATAAGACCTGCGTGTGCCCCCGGGATCGCCGCTTCCCCACACAGCATCCGCGGCCTCCTTCCCGCTCGCCCGCCTCCTCACCCGCACGGCCGGCCTCCCTGCGCTCGTGCGCGCGGCGCCGGCCTTCGCCGCGCTCGCTCTCGCCTCGGCCATCATCTTCGGCGGCAACGGCATGAGCCCGGCCGACCTCGTGGGCGCCGCCCAGCAATCGCTCCCTCTGCGCAGCACCCTCTGGACGGTCTGGATCCTCCTCACCATCCCCCCGGCCCGCGCCATCGTCGAGACACCGGAGACCTTCTTCCTCCGCGCCTTGCCCGTCCCCCGCTGGCATTTCTCGATCGTCCACGCCCTGCACCTCGCGCTCCTCCAGGGGCCCTGGGCTGTGCTCTGGCTCCTCGGCGGCGGCCTCCTCTCCGGCCTCACCGCGATCCTCGCGGCGATCGCCCTGCTCTCCTCGTGGATCGCGGGCCTCCGTCGCGCTCGCGATGCCGTCGCGCCCGCCCTCACGCTCGCCGCGCTCGCCGCGCCCATCCCCGCACCCGCGCGCTTCGCCCTCGCCCTGCTCGCCGCGCCCATCGCACTCGATCTCGCCTTCGTCCGCGCTCCTGATCGCGGCATCCGCGCCGGCTCCGGCTGGGTCCGCGGCGGCCCCCTCCGCGCCCTCGCCCTCGCGCACACCGCGATCCTCCTCCGGCGCGATCGCGTCCTCTTCGGGCGGAGCGCGCTCGCCGTCCTCGCGGGCGCGATCGTCCTCGCCCTCGTGGTCCGCAACAACCCCGATCTCCCGCTCTCCTTCCAGGCTGCGCTCCTCCTCGTCGGCCCCTTGCCGCTCGCCCTCGGCACAGGCGGCGTCGCCATCCGCGTCCTCGACACCGAGCGCTCGCTCACCTGGCTCCTCCTCGCCACCGGCACGAGCGCGGCCCGCCGCGCGCTCCTCGCCCTGCTGATTCCGGCAGCGCTCGGCGCGCTCCTCGGCGCGATCTTCGGCCTCCTCGGCGCGGCGCTCGCGGCCCCGCCGCTCCTCGCGCGATCGGCGCTCGACGGGATGATCCTCGGCGCGCTCGTGGGCTCTGCCGCCGGCCATGCCGCGCGCTCCTCCGAGCTCCCCTCGGGGGTCGATGGATCACGCGCCGTCGTCGTGCTCCTGCTCGCCTCTGTGCTGATCGCGGCCGCGGGTGCCTCCCTCGGCGAGATCGCGCTCCCGCTTCTTTCGCTGGGCGCAGCGCTCCTCGCGCGCGCATCGGTGGCCTCCCTCGCCAGGGCCGATCGCTTGCGCGACCCCACCCGGCATGCTCCCCTCGGAGCCGGATGATCGCCCTCTCGATCGAGCGCGTGCGCAAGCTGCTCGGCGGGCGCTGGGTCCTCGACGGGGCCGATCTCACGTGGCCCGGACCGGGCACGCTGGTCCTCCGGGGAGACAACGGTACCGGCAAGTCCACGTTGTTGCGCATCGTCACCGGCATCGTCCCGCCGGACGAGGGCGAGGTGAAGATCGCCGGCCACGCGCTCTCCACCGCGCGCCTCCCGGCCCTCCGCGCGCTCGGCTACGCGCCCGAGGTCGCCGAGCTCCCGGGGCACCTCCGCGCCGGCGAGCTGCTCGCCCTCACCGCCGCGCTCAAGCGCTGTCCGCCGCTCGATCCGGCCCTCATCGATCGCCTCGGCGCCACGGCGATCCTCGGGCAGCGCCTCTCCACCCTCTCGCTCGGCCAGCGCCGCCGCGCCTGCCTGCTCTCCGCGCTCACCGGCGATCCGGCCTTGCTCGTCCTCGACGAGCCGACCAACGGCCTCGACGTCGAGGGCATCGCCACCCTCGCGACGCTCCTCGAAGAGCGCGCCGCGGAGGGGCGCGCCGCCCTCATCGCCACGCATGATCGCGCCTTCGCCGAGCGCGTCGCGCAGCGCACCGTCACCCTCGCCGGGGGCGTGGTGCGCTGAGCGCGCGCGTCAGTGCGCGCCGCTCCGCGTGGTGTAGTGCGTCGCCGAGCCGGCGAGCACCCGCCGCGTCTCGCAGACGCGCCGGTAGGGCTCGTTGAACAGGAAGGTCGTGCCCGTGCCGGCGGGATCGCTCACCGACTGGCTCGCGCTGGGATCGGCGCTCGTCGCGAGGAACGGCGAGAGCTTGGCCGGCTTGCCGGCCTGGCGCGGCTGGATGTGGGTGAAGCTCGTGTCGGTCTCCGCGGTGTGGCACCCGTTGCAGGTCATCAACCCGAAGAGGTGCCGCCCGTCGGCGGTGAGGGTCCCGGTCGGATCTTGCCAGTAGGTGAAGTTCGATCCGGAGCCGAGCCCGGTGCCCTCCGCCGAGGCCGCGCCTTCGAGCGGCTTGCTCATCGTCGCGGTCTCCGCG
This sequence comes from Byssovorax sp., assembly GCA_046351295.1. GTDB lineage: Bacteria > Myxococcota_A > Polyangia > Polyangiales > Polyangiaceae > JAXLYT01. The sequence continues at coordinate 117,399 of JAXLYT010000004.1, read as the reverse complement.
GCGATGGCGCTGCGGTTCGCGAAGATCCACGTCGAGAGCGCGCTCGATCCGACCTTGCTCGGATCGGGGGTGTTCGCGGTCTGGAACGGCTGGAGCAGGCAATCGTTGGCCACGATGCCCGGCTGGCAGAGGTGGAACTCTCGCATCTCCCACTGCGCGCCGAACGCCACCTCGTTGGTGCGGAGCTGGCCGAGCGCGCTGCCGGCGTTGGGGTTGCCGGCCGTCACGCCGGGCTTCACGAAGCGATCGGTGATCGCCTGGAGCTGCGCGTTGTAGGTCGAGCCGAACGAGAGGGCCCCGAGCGCGTGGAAGTCCTGCGCCCAGGTCTGGGCGGTGCTCGTGGTCGGCAGCTTGTACTCGAGGATGAACGTCCCGCTGAACTGCGTCATCGCGCCGGTCGCCGCGTCGTCGAGCCCGAAGACGAAGCGCCCCTCCGCGCCGCCGTCTCCATCCATGTCCACCCGGTTGACGATCGCGAGCAGCTTCATGGGCGCGGCGTCCATGCGGAGCTGGCACGCGCCCGTGCCGGTGATCGGCACGCTGTCGTAGGACATGGTGATCGTCGGCGTGCAGCCGAGCGTCCAGCACGGGGTCGCGACCGCCGTGGGCGCGCAGCGCGCGGCGTTGGTCGAGTCGCCGAGGCTCGTGTACGTCGCGTAGCTCGCCGCGATCCACGGGTTGATGAGGTGCTGCCGCGTGCCCGGCCGCGCGCCGGCGATGTAGCCGTTCACGCTCTGCGCGCCCTCCCAGGTGTGCAGCCACTCGCCGACGAATTCCGAGGACGGCCGCAGCCCCGCCATCTGGCTCATCAGCTTGCCGAAGGTCCACGCGGCGAGCGAGGAGCCGCAGCCGCTCGCGGTCCACGTCGTCCGGCACGGATCCTCGACCACCGAGAGGTCCGTGATCACCTGCTCCTTCTCGAACACCATCGCCGGTGAGCTCCAGGGACAGGAGGTCACCGCAGCCTCCTCGGCCTCGCCGAGGGGCTCTTCGTCCGTTGTCTCGGTGCCCGCACATCCAGCCACGATCGCCATCACCGAGAGCGCGCACACCCGACCCATCACCATCGCTCGCATGATCGTCTCCATTCTCCCGGCCGCTCCGCGCGGCCCGCGAGCGCTCTTTGCAGCCGCCGTGCCGCGCATCGAGCGCGTGAAATCACGCGATTCAGGTGCGTCCATCGGCTCGAACGCGCGTGCGCCGGGCGCGTTGACAACCCTCCGTGACAACGCCCGGTTGACAGGCGAGCGCGCGGTCGCGCCGCGCTAGAGCGCGCAGGGCATCGCTGCTATGACGAGGCCCTCATCCCGGAGGCCCCGATGCGCATCCCCCGAACGTCGCTCCTCGCCGCCCCGCTCCTCCTGCTCCTCGCCTGCGGCGACAGCAACGGATCGAGCACCACCACCGGCACCGGCGGGTCGAGCAGCACCACCACCGGCAGCACGACCAGCGGGACGGGCGGCACCGGCGGCATCGCCGACGCTCCGCTCGTCACCACCGACAAGGGGCCCGTCAAGGGCACGACGATCGGCGCGACGTTCACCTTCCTCGGCGTCCCGTACGCGGCGCCGCCGGTCGGCGATCTGCGCTGGAAGCCGCCGCAGCCGGCCAAGGCCTGGACCGAGGCGCTCGACGCCACCAAGAAGGGCCCGTTCTGCCCGCAGCTCAGCGCCCTCGGCACATCGCCCATGGCGGGCACGAGCGAGGATTGTTTGAGCCTCAACATCTGGACGCCGTCGATCGGCGCGGACAAGAAGGCCCCCGTCCTCTTCTGGATCCACGGCGGCGGCTTCATCCTCGGCAGCGGCGCCGAGGCCACGTACGACGGCCAGCTCCTCTCCGAGGCCACCGGCGCGGTGGTGGTCACCATCAACTACCGCCTCGGCCCGCTCGGCTTTCTGGCCCACGCCGCGCTCGCCGCCGAGGACGCGGGCCACCCCTCCTCGGGCATGTACGGCTTCGAGGACCAGCGCGCCGCGCTCGCGTGGGCCAAGGCCAACATCGGGGCCTTCGGCGGCGACCCCTCGAACATCACCCTCTTCGGCGAGTCCGCGGGCGGCATCAGCACGTGCCTCCACCTGCTCTCGCCGCCGAGCAAGGGCCTCTTCCAGCGCGCGATCATCGAGAGCGGGCCCTGCTCGGTGGGCACCGGCGCGACCGAGAAGCAGGCCGAGGTTCAAGGCGACGCGCTCGCCCAGGCGCTCGGGTGCAGCGATCCGGCGACGGCGCTCGCGTGCCTGCGCGGCAAGAAGGCGGACGATCTGCTCACCGCGCTGCCCGGCAAGAAGGGCCTCATCGCGGGCGACGGTGTCAACTGGTTCCCCGTGGTCGACGGCGTCAACATCCCGGACCAGCCGAGCACGCTCCTCGATCAGGGCAAGGTCGAGAAGGTCCCGGTCATCCTCGGCACCAACGGCGACGAGGGCACCCTCTTCTTCGCCATCGGCGCGACGGCCAAGGACGACGCCGAGTACGAGGCGCTGATGAGCTCGATCTTCGGCGGGCAGGGCGCGGCCATCGTCGCCCACTACCCGAGCGCGATGTACGGCACGGCCAAGGACGCCGCGGCCAAGGCCTTCGGCGACGGCGCCTTCGTCTGCCCCACGCGCCGCACCGCCCGCGCCCTCGCCAAGGCCGGCGTCGACGCGCACCTCTATCACTTCGTCCACGCCCCCAAGGCCCTCTTCCCGAACCTCGGTGCGTTCCACTCGTCCGAGGTGCCGTTCATCTTCGGAAACCCCTACCTCGGCATCAACCTCGACGCCGAGGAGCAGAAGCTCTCCAAGGCGATGGTCGGCTACTGGTCGCGCCTGGCCGCCTCGGGCGATCCGAACGGCAAGGACGCGCTCGCCTGGCCGGCGTACGACGCCGCGGGCGATCAGAACATCGTCCTCGATCTCATGCTCTCGACCCAGAGCGGCCTGAGCAAGGACGACTGCGACTTCTGGGACGGGATCCTTCCCTGAGGGACGATGTCATGAGCATGACCTCCACGCGCCGACTCGCCACAACCCTCGCCGCCGCGGCGTCGCTCCTCGCGCCTCTGCGCTCGGGCGCGACCGGCCCGGACGACCGCGCCTCCTTCGAGAAGCGCCTCCTCGACGAGCTGCGCGCCGTGAGCGCCGACGCGGCGGTGGCCTTCCAGCAGGCCAACGAAGCGCGCGATCGCAACGATCTCGCGACCGCGCGGGACTACTACGCCGAGGTGCACCGGATGGCGCCCGACTTCGTGCCGGCCATCCGGCGCCAGTGCAGCGTCGAGAACGCGCTCGGGCATCGGCCCGAGGCGCTCGTGCTTTGCCGTGAAGCGGTCAAGGTCAAGGAGCAGCCCGAGAGCTTGAGCGCGCTCGCCGGGGTGCTCTCCGCCGACGGCGCGACGCCCGGCGATCTGGCCGAGGCGGGCCGCCTCGCCGGCCGCGCGATGGATCTCGCGCCGAACGATCCCGACGCCTTCGAGGTCGCGTGCAGCATCGCGACGAAGAGCGGCGATCACCCGCTGCTCCAGCGCTGCGCCACGCGCCTGCTCGCCCTCGCCCCCAACGCGGTGACGACGCAGATCTACCACACCAACCTGGCCCTCTCCGAGGGCCGCGCCGCCGACGCCGAGGCCGCGCTCGAGGACGCGCATGCCCACGGCCTGCCCGAGGTGCCCTACCTCGCCCTCTCGGAGCGTGTGCGCGCGGCCCAGCCCTGGTCGAAGCGGGCGGTGTTCTTCCTCCGCCAGCGGGGCGCGCTCCTCGGCGGCCTCGTGGCCCTCGGCCTCACCGCCCTGCTCTTCTGGCGCTCGAAGCAGAGGCCCAAGCAGCCCCGAGCGCTCCACACGAGCCACAAAGACAGCGGCGAGCAGTAGCCCGGGGTTTCAACCTGAGCATTCGTCAGATCTCCAACACCTCGGGGATTTATGGAGGCGCGCTGCTAGACCCCACCCCCGGGCCCCTCCCCGCAAGCGGGGAGGGAGGGGATCAGGGCACGGCATTCTTCCCTCTGATCGAAGTAGATCTCCTCCCCTCCCCGCACGCTGACCATTCATCAGATCTCCAAAACCTCGGGGATTTGTGGAGGCGCGCTGCTTAGAGCGTGTTGAAAAACGGTTGTCAGGCTGCGAGCCGCCGCACCATCAGGCGGATCATTGCGATATGAATCATCGCTTCGCTGGTTGCCGTCAGGAACTCGTAGTCCTTGCTCAACCGGCGGTAGCGCCCAGCCATCGAAGGTGCGCTCGACGACCCAGCGGCGCGGCAGGATCCGGAAACCCTTCACGTCGTCGTTCCGCCTGACGATTTCCAGGCGAAGCCTGCATCAGCGCCGGAGCGAGGCAACCCAGCCGACCAGCGCGCCGCCGTGGTAACGTCCGCCCAGATCAAGCGCATTCGCACGTAGAAGCTGTGCGCGAGCCGCACCAGACACCAGCCCTGGCGCCATCGCGATCCTGCACGTTGGCCGGGTGAACGACGACGGCGATCAGCAGGCCGAGCGTGTCGACCAGGATGTACCGCTTGCGGCCGTTGATTTTTTTGCCCGCATCGTAGCCGTGAGGCCCCCTTTTTCCGTCGTCTTGACCGACTGGCTGTCCAGAATGCCCGCGCTTGGTTCGCGCTCGCGTCTTCTGCCTCGCCGGACGTCGCCTCGAGAGCTGCTCATGAAGGCGAACCCAGGTGCCGTCCTTCCGCCGCGCGATGATGAGCGTCGTGTCCCAGGGGGCAGGTCGTGCGGCATCATGCGCCAAGCGCAACCACTCCGGGTGACGTAGCAGATCCCGTTGAGGATCTCGCGGCGCAGGTACTCCTCGGGTCGACCGCCACTTCGACGTGCCCGATTTGCGCAGGGGGATCAGCGGCTCCAGCAGGGCGTACTCGGCGTCGGTCAGGTCGGAGGGGTAAGAGCGCGAGGCGGCATCCTCGTGGCCTTTGCGCACGGTCCGGACCACTGGGCCAGTTTTTCAACTACGCTCTTAGACCCCACCCCGGCCCCTCCCCGCGTGCGGGGAGATCTTTGTGAACGGCCATGGAAGGCATGCGCCGCGGTTGGCAGGAGCAAATAGGCTGTGGAGGTAATCAGCGGCCCCTCCCCGCATGCAGGGGCTGACCATTGATCAAAATGCGCGATTGTCCTTGAATTTCCGCTAGTTGCGCACGTCTTGCCTGCATGCAGGCCGACATTGACGAGACGAAACAGTGGGCGTTTGAGGAGTTCGCGCACGTCGAGCTGGGTCACCGTAGCCGGTGGACCCGGCTGGTTCGGATGGCGGTCAGGTGGCCATGCGACCGGCGGGTCGGATCTCGGAGGTCTTCACCGGCTCGGCGGACCTGGGAGGCGCCTACCGTTGGATCGAGAATCCAGCGGTGCGTGTCGAGGCCTTGGTTGATGGCCTCGGGTTGGCCTGCGCGGAGCGTCAAGCGTGCGTTTGTCTACGTCCCGGTGGACGGCTCCAGCATCACGCTGGTCGACGACGAAACTTGAAGGACTTCGGACCGCTCAGCGCCAACGTCAAAGGGGCCCGCGGGGTGAAGGTGCTCGGTGCGATCGCGGTCAGCGCCGAGGGGGTGCCTCTCGGCGTGACCGCGCTCAGTGGTGGGCGCGCAAGCCCCACCCCGGCAGGAAAGAAACGTCCGAACGCATCGCGCCGATCAAGGACAAGGAGACGCAGCATTGGCTCGATGCCATCACTTACGTGCGAGCGGTTCGCCGAGCAGGCACCGCAGACGCGGTGCTGGTTTCAGCTGGATCGCGAGGCCGAGCTGCCCGGGTCGATCCTGCATCATCTTGCAACGACCCCGCATTGGTTCACAGTTCGCGCCTCGGTCGATCGAGCTCGCGCTCTCCCTGCAGGTCGACCGAAGTATCTGCGAAAGAGGGCTCGCAATCAGGGCCCCGGTGCTGGGGACCTTCGAAGTCGTCGTTCCTCCAGGCTGGCGCAAGGGGCGTGGCGAAGCTCAGCGTCCGCGCGTGCTCGGTGCGTCTGGAGCTGCGCAACCCGTGGACGAAGACCCGTCGTCCGCTCCTCGTCAGCGCCGTGTGGGCGCGCGAGACCAGGACCACGCCCCACGGCGACAAGCCGCTCGACTGGCTGCTGTTGACCAATCACAGCGCCGGCACATTCGAGGAGGCGTGTGTTCCTGAGCCAGGTGGTTGGTGTGAGCTGTCGGCTCTGACGAGCCGGATGCCTGGTGGCCATCGTGAGGTGGCTCCGGGGGTGAGCCGCACACGAGGGGCACCATCCCGTAGCGCGCTCTGCCCCGGGGAGCGCAGAGCATCGGGGCGCGCAGCGGCGCCGCAGGGCGCGCTTGCCCCTTGATGTGGTCGAGCACCCCGGGACCATCGCGGTCCGGCGCGGGCGCCCCGCCGCTACACGATGGCCATCGCCGAGATGGCAGTGGATGATCACCTGAGCCGGCGCGCGTACAGGCGTGCCTCGTCGTGAAGGGGTACTGCCAGCGCTGGCACATCGAGGAGTTCCACAAGACATGCAGGAAGAGCGGGGCCTGCAACGTCGAGGAGTCGCAGCTGCGCAGCTCTGCCCACGCCATGAAGTGGGCTACGCTGCTGGCCGCCGTGGCCATTCGCATCGGGCGCCTCAAGTACCTCGCCCGCACCGAGACCGGACACCTCGCAGCAAGCAGCGAGCTGACCTCGTACGAGATCGTGCCCTCGTGCTCTGGAAGCGCCGCACCAAGAAGCTTACCGAGCCCATGCCGAGCACTGCCCCCACCCATTGGACAGGCGTTCTGGATCGCGCTGAATGGGCGGCACACCAGGAAGTCTTCCAGGAGGGCCTCCCCGGGGGCGATCACGATCGGGCGCGGACTCGGCCGTCTGCGCCAGCGAGCCGGGATGCTCGAAGACCTAGAATTGTCGGGGGAAAAGTGACGAATGCTCAGCCCCGCACGCGGGGAGGGGCTGGGGGTGGGGTTTCGGGCAGGGCCGTCCGAGCCTTCGAATGACCAGGCACCGAAGATGTGACCAATGCTCGGGTTTCAACCCCGAGCGAAGCAGGACGCTAGGGGGTTCGGAGGGGATCAGCGGCGGCGACGGCGGGCGCCTGCCGCGGCCACGCCGAGGAGGAGGAGCACGCCGCCGAAGGTGTCGGGCGCGGTCGAGGAGAGGTCGCACGAGCACCCGGTGTCGCCGCCGATGCTCCCGTCGCCGCCGGCCCCGCCCTCGCCGCTCGGCTCCTTGCAGGTGCCGATGCTGCTGTCGGTCGAGGTGCACTCCTGGGTCGCGGGGCAGCCGTTGCCGTCCTTGCCGCGGCAGCCGGGCACGCACTTCTCGCCGTCGCAGACCTTGCCGCTCTGCGGTCCGCCGCAGCGCGCATCGTCGGTCCCGGTGCAGGCCGGCGGCATGTCCGCGTCGTCGGAGGCGAGGTTGGGATCGCGCTCGTAGGGCGGCTCGAACTTGCCGTTGTGGTTCTCGTCCTCCACGCCGTCCTTCACGCCGCCCTTGTCGGTGTCGGCCTGGAGCACGCCGGTCGTCGAGGCGTCGTCGGCGTCGGCGATGCAGACATGCGCCGAGGCCGAGGTGTCGGGATCGCCGCAGGCCTTGCCCGCCTCGGTGCCGTCGAAGAGCCCGTCGCCGTCGCTGTCGGCGTCCATCACGTTCTTCTTCCCGTCGCCGTCGTGATCGTCGGCGGGGTTCGGCTCCTCGCCGTCGAGCAGGCCGTCGTCGTCGCTGTCGGCGTCGTTGGGGGACGCGCCGAGCATCACCTCGAGGGCGTCGGAGAGGCCGTCCTTGTCGGCGTCCTTCACCTTCTTGTCGTCGCCCTTGCTGTTCGGATCGCCCTCGCCCGGGTCGACGATGCCGTCGAGGTTACTGTCCTCGGACCCGTCGATCACGCCGCCGCCGTCGGTGTCGGCCTTGAGCGGGTTGGTCTTCGTCGCGCCGTGGTTGGCGTCGGGCCGGCAGTGGCCGGCGGCCTGGTTCACGCCCGCGCCGAGGCAGTTGTTGCCCACCTCCTGGCCGTCGGGCAGCGCGTCGTTGTCGCTGTCCACGTCGAGCAGGTTGATGAGCCCGTCGCCGTCGGTGTCGTCGGAGGGGTTGGCCTCCTCGCCGTCGGGCCAGCCGTCGTCGTCGCTGTCGATGTCGCCGGGGTTGGTGCCGAGGAAGGCCTCGAGCCCGTCCGAGAGCCCGTCCTTGTCGGCGTCGACGTTGTTCGCGTCGTCGCTCGCCTCTTGTGGATCGAGCTCGCCCGGATCGACCTTGCCGTTGAGGTTACCGTCCTCCGAGCCGTCGCTCACGCCGCCCTTGTCGGTGTCGTAGGCGAGCGGATCGGTCTTGGTCGCGCCCTGATCGGCGTCGGGCCGGCAGTGGTGCTTCGCCGCGTCGGTCCCGGCGTGATCGCAGCCGAGGCCGAGCTCGGTGCCGTCGAAGAGCCCGTCGTTGTCGCTGTCCGGATCGAGGGCGTTGATCAGCCCGTCGCCGTCCGTGTCCTTGTCGAAGTCCGGCTCGTCGCCGTCGAGCACGCCGTCGTCGTCGCTGTCCGGATCGGTCGGATCGAGCCCGAGCGCCTTCTCGACCGGATCGAAGAGCCCGTCGCCGTCGCTGTCCACGCAGCCGTTGTCGAGCGCGCCGTCGCAGTCCTCGTCCACCGCGTTGCCGCACACCTCGGCCGAGGGCATGCCCGCCTTCGCCCCGCAAACGACGGCGCCCATCGCGTTGCACACGAACACACCGGCGACCTGGCATGCGCCGACGCCGCTCGTGCAGTCGCCGCCGAGATCGAAGCCCTCGTCCACCGTGCCGTCGCAGTTGTCGTCGGCGCCGTTGCAGATCTCCGGCTGCGGCGACCCGGCCACCGCCGAGCACACCGCGCCGCCCATCGCGTCGCAGGACACCGTCCCTTCGCTCCTGCATGCGCCGACGCCGTCCGCGCACATCGAGCCGACGTTGAACCCGTCGTCGACCGTGCCGTTGCAGTCGTCGTCCGAGCCGTTGCACGTCTCGGCGAGGGTGCCGGGGCTCACGTCGGGCACGCACTGGAGCACGCCGCCCGCCGCGCAGTTGGTGACGCCGGGGGAGCACACGCCGGGAAGGCCGGACATGCAGTCCTGCCCCGCGCCGGGGTTGCCCTCGTCCACCGTGCCGTCGCAGTTGTTGTCGAGGCCGTCGCAGATCTCCGCCTGCGGCTGGCCCGCCACCGCGTTGCACACGACGTTGTTGCCGATGCACTGCTTGATGCCGTTCTTCTGGCACTGGCCCACGCCGACGCTGCACGCCTCGCCGAACTGGGGGCAGGGTGGGACGATCAGGGTGAGCGAGCAGTAGCCGCTCTCGCTGTGGTTGTCGGTGTAGACGATGGTGCTGTTGTACGTGCCCTCCTCGCCGAGCCCGGGCGTCCAGGTCAGCGTGGACTTGAAGGGGCTCGGCTTGGTGGAGCCGGAGAGCGGCGTGACGAGGCCGTTCGAGCCGAGCCAGTTCATGGTGAGGTTGGGCCCGCCGGCGACGTTCGTGCCGATCACGTCGGTCGAGAAGGCCGATCCCATGGGGATGATGAACGTGCCGCTCCCGGTGCAGGTGGGCGGCGGGGCCAGCACGAGCTCGGTGATGAAGTCGATGTTCGCCGAGTTGATCTTGTTGTTCTGCGGGTTGGTGGTCTCGAGCATCACGGCGACCGCGTACTGCTGGCTCGGGCTCGCGCCGTTGAGGTTCCAGGTGATCTGGCAGCCCGGCGGGTTGGCGCTCGGGGCGATGGTGGGGATGGCGCCCGTGCCCGCGGTCACGGGCGGGATCGTGGTGATCAGGCTCTCGGCGGTCGTCGCGAAGCGGCAGCTCACGGCCGTCCCGTCGGGGTCGGTGGCGGGGATGAAGATGGTGCGGACGCCGCCGGTCTGGAGCTGGATGATCGCCGGCACCTGCGTGATCGGGTTGCCCTTGTTGCCGGGGGCGATGTCGACCTTGGCCTCGACGCGGAAGCTGTTGTCGCCGGCGTTGACGAGGTTCGACAGGCGGCAGCAGTCGGTGAAGAACGCGGTGTACTGCCCAACCTGCGCGTAGGTGTGGGAGATGACGTAGCGCTGGAACTTGTACTCGAGCCCGCTCGCGTCGAAGCCGCTGCCGATCTCCACGCCCTGGGTCGCCGGGTTCGACTGCCCGTCGCCGAAGTTGAGCGCGCTCGTGCCGACGAAGGCCGCGCGCCAGGCGGTGGTCACCTCGAAGCGCACCGTCAGCGGGTGGGTCGGATCGGGGATGGAGTAGGTGATGTTGCCGTATCGAAAGTGCGTCGCGTGTGCGCGCTGCGAGAACAGCGCGACGCACAGCGCTGCGAGGAGAGCGACGAGGTGCTTCACTTTCGACATGGATCCTCCGCGCGTCGGCGCGACATGAAAGCAGAAGGAGACGCAGGACGGCGCCCTCCTGGACGGGCGCCGCCGGGGCCACCGGCGAGCCGAAAGATCGGCTCCAGGAAGTCGCTATCGTCCCCTTTTCCCGGGGATTTCGCAAGGGATACCCGGCCGTGCCGGCACCGGAGCAGGATGGCGTAGGATGCGGCCGGCGCGCCGGGCGCACGATCGCGAGGAGACGGCCGAGATGCGAAGAACACTGGGAGCTCTGGCGCTCTTGGGGGCGCTCGGGAGCGCCGCCCTCGGCGCGGCATGCGGCGGCGGAGGCGGGATCACGGGCAGCGGTGGAGGGACGACCACCGCGGGGACCGGCGGGTCCGAGAGCGGCGGCGGAGGGGCAGGCGGGAGCGCCGGGACGGACATGTGCCCTGCGCCGGCCGAGCCGGCGGCCCTGCTCGCCGAGGCCCAGCAGCGCGTCGACGAGGCCCGCGCGCGGCGCCTGTCGATGTACGAGGCCCTCTTCGGGCTCGCGGCCGACGGGACGATCGCGCCGGGCGGGCTCGACGACATCGACTGGGATCCGAGCCACGATTCGGTGGTCTTCCACTCGCTCGACGCGGAGCGAAATGTCCCGCTCCTGATCTCGAACGACGCCGTCTCCGCGGCCGGTCCGACCGACGCCACCCTGGCCCTCGGCGCGGAGATCGGCGGCTTTCGCTACGCCCTTCTCGGCGCCAACGCGCTGAGCGATCTCGCCCTCGATCCGCCCTCGCCCGGGACGCCTCGGGCGCGCATGAAAGACTTCGCGCGCAGGCTCATCGCGTGGCTCCTCGGCAAGGATCCGGGCAGCGGCGCGGGGCAGAAGATCGTCCTCGCCCAGCTCGCCGACAGCTACTGGTTCAAGCACGACGAGGGCACCGCCGAATTCTTCGCGACCGAGCTGCCCGGCGCCTCCGTGAACGCCCCCGACACCTGCGAGAGCGGTGCGCTCGCCGGGTGCCTCGACGGCGCCTCGCTCCTCGTGATCTCGGACCAGGACACCGACGACGACGACGATAACCCCACGCCCGCGGATCCGGCCCTGGTGATGAAGGCGCTCGACGCCGCGAAGAGCGCGAAGATCCCCGTCTTGTACGTGCAGTACGACGGCGATCTCACCCCGCTCGGCGAGCGGATGATGCGTTTCTTCCGGACCGCGACGAGCGACAACTACTGGGAGCAGGAGCGGCTCGCAGGCTTCTCTCCGGCGCTCTTGCTCGACCAGAAGGACGAGCTCGCCGCGCTCGGGAGCCTCACCGCCACCATCGCGAAGGGCACGCTCGCGGTGGGCGACTACGCGTCGTGCATCGATGACGCCCACCGCTTCGCCGACTGCGCTTCGCCTGCGTTCGTCGAGAAGATCGGCAAGGGCGCCGGCGTGCTCCGGGACACGCTCGGAGGCCTCGACCAGGCCGGCGCGGATCCCTTCGCCGAGGAGGGCTACGCGCTGCTCCGCGCGCTGATCCGCCTCGGCGAGGCGTACCGCACGGGCGCGCTCGATTACCCGATCCCGTTCGACAAGGACGCGGCGGCCTTCGCCCGCGGCATCCTCGCCGACAGCAGCGTGCACTACGCCGGTCCGTGTAACCGGGCGCAGGCGCACCTCGGCACCTATGTCTGCGACCGCTCCGCGCTGCTCGCCGGGAGCTGCGCGATGTACGATCCGTCGTCAATCGCGCGCGATGCCGCCACCGTCGAGGAGCCTTTCCTTCCGGACAGCGAATGGACGAGCACGGGCCTCTACGCGCTCCCCGGCATGCCGATCACCGTCGAGCGCAAGGACGCCGGCCCGGGTGCGGTGGCGGTGCGCTTCGGGTTCCAGCGCGAGGGGACGACCCGCTCGATGGAGACGGGCTCCGGAGGCACGCGCTACGATCGGCCGGCGTACCTGGCGAGCCCCTGGATCTCGGTCGAATCAGGCAAACCGCTCACCTTGAGCACCCCGTACGGCGGCCCGATCTACCTCTCGCTCGACGGCGCGAAGGCCCAGCCCGGCGACAAGGCCAAGCTCGCCTTCGGCGGTGTGGCCCACCACGCGGCGCTGCTCGACGTGGGCGACGACGTCGAGGTCGCCTCCTTCATCGCCGGCGTGAGCAAGAACCCGCTCCCTCACGTCGATCTGCGCGGCCACGGCTTCGAGGTGCACCTGCGCAAGGACAAGCTCCTCGGCGGCGTGACGGCGCCGTATACCATCGCCACCCGCGCCGACGGCTCCCCGGTGGTCGTCGACTACAAGGGCGATCTGTCGCTGTTTCTCGGTGATTTCCGGGACAACTACCTCGCCCCCGAGTACGCGATGGCCGGCTTCGCCCCGCCCGGCAAGACGCTCGCCGGGACCTTGAGCGCGGACGTGCAGGCCATCTGCGCGCACCTCGGCTGGGCGTGCACCGACGCGGGCATCCACGCGCGCGCGTCGATCCAGCACGCCAACTACGATCAGTACGCCGCGTGCGGCGACGGCTGCTCGGGCAACCCCTTCGATGCCGACTGGTCCATCACCCCGCTCGGCTGGGGAGAGTCCCACGAGCTCGGCCACAACCTGCAGACGGGCCTGCTCCAGATCGGCTACGTCGCCGAGGCCGATCGCAACGATCACCCGAAGTACCAGGGCCGGGCCGGCGAAAACTCGAACAACATCTTCCCGTACCACAACCTCTACCGGTACCTGCGCACGGTGAAGGGCGAGCAGGGCGCCGTGGCCGACGATCACATGAGCCTGAAGACGCTCTACGCGATGGTGCAGTCGGCGCGCGCGGGCCTCACGCGCGTGATCGGCGGGCAGAGCCGCAAGGTGGTCTTCGACGATCAGTGCAAGGTCGTGGGCGACTACCCGCTCTCGGCCGTGGATGTGCAGGCCGACGCGATCTGGAAGGACGGCGGCTACGCCGCGACGAACGGCCCGCGCATGGGCTTCTATCTCCAGCTCCCGCTGCGCCTCGCCGGCGCGACGATGACCGGGGGCACCGTGCTCCATGATGGGTTCGACATCTTCACGCTGCTCTACGCGGAGACGAGGCTCGTCCGCGCCGCCGCGGAGAGCGACGCCTCGTGGGACGCGCAGAAGAGCGCGCTCGGCTTCGATCTCTTCCCGCGCACCGGGCACCCGACGTACGGGGGCGGGAGCGTGCGCGACATGCCGGGCAACGACTTCTTGCTCGTCGCGCTCTCGCACCTGAGCCGCCTGGATTTCCGGCCTTACTTCAAGATGATGGGCGTCGAGACGAGCGACCTCGCGTCGTCTCAGATCGACGCATTCGTCGCCTCCGGCCTCGTCGCAGGCAAGGTGCCGGAGGAGCTCTTCGTCCTCGACACCGACCTGCCCGGGGTCGATCTCACTGCCGTGGAGACCGTCGCCGCCGACGGGGCCGCGGTGTGGCCTCGCGACGGGTTCCACCCTTCGAGCTGTCCGTAGGATCGGCACGTCCCGACGAGGTCACGCATGGCACCTTCTCTCGATCTTCATGGCAAGACGGCGCTCGTCACCGGGGCGTCGAGCGGCATCGGCGCGGCGCTCGCCGAGGTGCTCGCCCGCGACGTGGGCACCCTCGTCCTCGTGGCCCGGCGCCGCGGCCGCCTCGACGCGCTCGCGCAGGATCTCGTGGCCAGGCACCCGTCGCTGAAGGTGCAAGTCGAGGCGGTCGATCTGCTCGATCGCGCAGCCACCGCGGCGATGCTGGACGCGCTCGAAGCGAGGGGCGTGACGATCGACATCCTCGTCAACAACGCCGGCTTCGGCGATCGCGGCCTGCTCGACAGTCGGCCCTGGGACAAGCTCGAAGCCTTGCTCGAGCTCAACGTGGTGACGTTGACCTACCTGATCCACCGGCTCTTGCCGGGGATGCTGGCCCGCGGCGCAGGGGGCATCCTCAACATCGGGTCGGTGGCCGGCATCGTCTCGAAGCCTGGATCGGCCGTGTATGGCGCGAGCAAGAGCTTCGTCAACGCGCTCGGAGAGGCGCTGCACGCGGAGCTCGACGGGACGGGCGTGGTGGTGACCACGGTGCTCCCGGGGCCGGTGCCGACCGAGTTCGGCGCCCTCGCGATGAAGGACGACGCGGCCCCCGTGAGGAAGCCATCGAGCGGGTTCGAGCAGGACGAGAAGCGCAACCCGATCCAGTTGCCGCCCGTGTTCGTGGTGAGCCCGGAGCAGTGCGCGGAGGAGTCCGTGCGCGCGCTCAAGCACGGGCAGGCGCGGCTCGTGCCCGGCGGCGCGGTCAAGGTGATGGCGGCGGTGATGGACAACCTGCCGCGGCCGATCGTGCGCGCCACGCTCGGCGCGGCGGCGAAGCGGATGCGGCGCTGACGCGATCCGTGATCGAAGCAGAACCCCCGGCCCCAGAAAGGCCGCGGAATTTAGCCAATGGCTTTGGGCATGGGCGCCGTTACACCCAGCCGAGCGCCGCGACCCGCACGGTCTCGCAGCGTTCGACGAGCTCTCGGCGCTCGACGCAGAAGTTGGACATGGGATTCACGGGCCCGTAGGAGCTGAACCGTCGCATGCCGGCGCCCTACCACGTCCCCCGCGCTGCACATTTCGCCAGCGAGGGGCGAAACATGGCCCCGATCGCCCGCCGCGGGCTCAGGAGATGGCGGTGTTCGGGCTCGGGGGGGAGGAGCGCAGGCGACCGGCAGGAAGGGGATTTCGGCGCGATCGTCGATGCGGAGTGTGGTGAAACGAGGCGAAGGGGGCGACAATGGCCGGGATGACGAGACCGGGGCGAGGTGGGGTGGGACGCGAAGCGCTACGGCGCGGAGGCCGGGGGGACCTGGGCTTCGAGGGCGGCGATCTCGGCCTGGAGGTCGGCGACCTTTTTCTTCGCGGCGTCGAGGGCGCTGGTGATCGGCTTCACCTTCTTCATGGCCTTCTTCTTGGCGGCGGCCTCTTCGGCCGCCTTGGTCTCGGCGAGCAGCACGAGGAGCGCCGCATGCTCCTTCTCGTTGGAGGCGAACTGCTTCTCGAGCTTGTATTGAAGGGTCTGGAAAAAAATCCGCCGATAGGGGCGTCGCGGTGGCCAGCGGTGGTGGGAGGTAGGGCACGGGGGCGAGAAAGTTCTCCATCGGTTGTCGGCGAGGTGCCCCGGGCGAGGATGGGATCGCGGGGGCGTGTCCGGCGGGGAGGCGGGGTGATGGGTGAGATCGCGGGGGCGCGCGCAAGGGGTGGTGCGGGGGCGCGGGGAGATCGCGGGTGCGTGTCCGGCGGCGGGGAGCGCGTCGGTGGGATCACGGGTGCGTGTCCGGCGGCGGGGAGCGCGCGGGTGGGATCACGGGCGCGTGTCCGGCGGCGGGCGGAGCGGCGGCGGGGATCTCAGGGCGGGGGCAGGCGACGGGGACGGCCGCGGTGGGGAGATCGCAGGTGCGAGTCCGGCGGCGGGTGGCGCGCGGGTGAGATCACAGGCACGTGTCCGGCGGGGGGCGGGGCGCGGGTGGGATCACGGAGGTGCGCCTGGAGGGGTGAGGGACGCGCGGTGGGGATCACCGGGCGGGTTGGGAGGGCGTTTGCGCGTTGGGTGTGAGGATTTGGGTTTCTGGGCGGGGTCCGGGACGCGGGGATGTGAAGGTTGGGGGAGCTGGCCCGGGGAGGGGCGCGGACCCCGGATGGCCGGGGGTGGGAGGCTCGGGGCCGGGGTTGGGGTGGTGCATCGGGAGAGGAGGGGGGCGATGAAGGGGTGGCGTTGGTGGGTGGCCGTCGGGCTCGGGGTGGCCGTCGGGCTCGGGACGGTGACCGCGGCAGTGGCGCAGGTGCCCGGGGAGGCGGGGAGCGCGATGGAGGTCGAGGAGGCGAAGCGGCTCCATGCGCAGGCGGAGATGCTCTATCGAGCTGGGAGATATGACGAGGCGGTGCCGTTTGCCCAGCGCGTCCTCGGTATCCTGGAGAAAGCGCTGGGGCCTGACCATCCGGATGTGGCTTCCTCTCTCAACAACCTTGCGGAGCTGTATCGGGCGAAAGGGGAGTATGGGCGAGCCGAACCGCTCTACCGGCGCGCACTGGACGTCCTGGAGAAAGCGCTGGGACCGGACCATCCGGACGTAGCCGCCTCCCTCAACAACCTTGCGTTGCTGTATCATTCGAAAGGGGAGGTTGAGCGAGCCGAGCCAATCTGTCAGCGCGCCCTCGACATCGATGCGAAAGCGCTGGGGCCTGACCATCCGGCTGTGGCCACCGATCTCAACAACCTTGCGGGGCTGTATCAGTCGAAAGGGGAGTATGATCGAGCCGAACCGCTCCTCCAGCGCTCTCTCGGCATCCTGGAGAAAGCGTTGGGGCCGGATGATCCGGATGTGGCCTCCTCCCTCAACAACCTTGCGGCGCTCTATAAATCGAAAGGGGAGTATGGGCGGGCCGAATCGCTCTACCTGCGCGCCCTCGGCATCCGGGAGAAAGCGCTGGGGCCGGACCATCCGGATATCGCTAGCTCCCTCAACAACCTTGCGGAGCTGTATGAGTCGAAAGGGGAGTATGGTCGAGCCGAACCGCTCTACCTGCGCGCCCTCGGCATCCGGGAGAAAGCGCTGGGGCCGGACCATCCGGATGTGGCCACCCCCCTCGACAACCTCGCGTTACTGTATTGGGCAATGGCTCACCTGCCCGACGCCGTCCGGTTCAAGAGTCGCGCCCAAGGCGTGGAAGAGAAGACGCTCGCCCTCTTCCTGTCGGCCGGTTCCGAGGCCCAAAACCTGATCTATGTGGGCAAATTCCAAGGTCAACACTACAGCACGGTCGCACTCGCGCTGCACGCACGTGAGCCGGTCTCGGCCGATCTCGCCTTGACCACGATCCTGCGCCGTAAGGGCCGCGCCCTCGATGCTACCGCCGGCAGCGTCCGCGCGTTGCGCGCCCGTCTCGGCCCAGAGGAGCAGAAGCTTCTGGATGCGCTCAACGCTGCACGAGCTCGCTACGCTACCCTCGTTCTGCGGGGCCCCGGCCCGACCCCGCTCGATGCCTACAAGAACGAGCTCGACGCCTTGAGAAGCGAGATCCAGGAGCACGAAGCGACCATCAGCGCGCGCAGCGCGACCTTTCGCGCGCAGCGACAACCGGTGACCGTCGCTGCCGTACAGGCCACGCTCCCCAGTGACGCCGCGCTCGCGGAATGGGTCGCTTATCAGCCGTTCAACCCGAAAGCACGTACCGACGCCGAAAAGTGGGGCCCGTTCCGCTACGCAGCCTGCGTCCTACCCAGCCAAGGTGCACCGACATGCATCGACCTGGGCGAAGTCGCGGCCCTCGACGCCGAGATCCACACCCTCCGCGCCGCCTTCCGCCGCCTCGCCAGCGAGAACGTTCCCACCCTCTCCCGCGCCCTCGAAGCGCGCATCATGGCCCCTGTCCGCGCGTTGCTCGGCAACACCCGCCGCGTCTTCTTATCCCCCGACGGCGCCCTCAACCTCGTCCCCTTCGCCGCCCTCCTCGATGAGAACAACCGCCCTCTCGTCGAGCGCTACGCCTTCACCTACCTCACCAGCGGTCGCGACCTCCTCCGCCTCGCCGTCCACGTCCCTGCCGAGCAAGGCCCCCTTATCCTCGCCAACCCCGACTTCGACAAGGGGGCTACTCCCAGGACCGGCCGCTTCCTCCCCTTGCTCCACGCCGAGGAAGAGGCCGCCGCCGCGTCCCACGTCTTCCCCGGCGCTCCCGCTCCCGTGCTGCGTTTCGACCAGGCCACGAAGGACAACCTGAAGAAAGCGCACGGACCGCGCTTGTTGCATATCGGGACGCACGGCTACTTCGAGCCGATCGCGTGCGGGGCCCAAGCGGAGGATACAGCGCTCAAGAACCCGCTGCTCCAGTCGGGCATTGCGCTCGCGGGGGCGAATGCGTGCGCGAGCGGGCATGACGAGAGCCTCTTATCGGCCTTCGAGGCGTCGGGGCTCGACCTGTACGGGACGAAGCTCGCGGTGCTGTCGGCGTGCCAGACGGGGGTGGGAGACGCGAAAGCCGGGGACGGGGTGTATGGGCTGCGCCGTGCGCTCGTCCTTGCAGGAGCGGAGACGCAGGTGCTGAGCCTGTGGCCGGTGGACGGCGCGGCGACGAGCGAGCTGATGAAAGCGTATTACGAGCGCCTGGGCCGAGGGGAAGGACGGAGCGAGGCAATGCGTCAGGTGCAGCTCGCCATGCTCCACACCCCTGGCCGGGAGCACCCGTATTACTGGGCGCCGTTCATTGTCTCTGGGGACGACCGCACCCTCGACGACAAGCCTGCCGCCCCCGACCTCCGTGTCCACCCAGGCGGCGCCTGTGCGTGTCGCATCGACGACCGAGCGCCGGCGCCCCCCTCCGTGTGGCTCAGCGCCGGCCTCGCGCTCGCCCTCGCGCTCGCCCGGCGCACGTCGAGGCCGACGCCTGCGCTCCGCCTGAAGCGGAGGTAGGGGCCACGAAGGTCCAGGGCCCGTGCTTGCCCGCCCGAACGCTGCCGACTACCCTGCGCCCATGGCACGCCGAACGGACGAGCAAATCCTCCTCGACCTGGTCCCGAGTGACCGCCCCGTGGGGAACACCGTCCTTCGCAGGCAGCTCGCTGCCTGGTCCGAGGAGAAGTACTGGCGGGTGCGCGACCAGCTCATCGACAAGGGCCTCCTCGCCGCCGGCCGTGGGTACGGTGGCTCGGTGCGCCGGACGGGGGAGCGAGCCGCCCCGGCCCCGGAGACCGGCGAGGCCGACACCGGCGGGGCGCCCCCGGATTCGACGCCCATCCCCGCGGAAGAGTCGATCGCGGCGCTCAAGCACATTCGCTTCCTCGACTGGAAGAGCTTCCACGACGCGACTCTGTACCTCGATCCGCTCACCGTCCTCATCGGCGCGAACGCCAGCGGCAAGTCCAATGCCCTCGACGGCCTCCAGTTCCTGAACCGGACGGCCCTGGGCAAGGAGCTCGGCGTCGCCCTCGGAGGCGATCCCACCCTCTCGCCCCTCCGTGGTGGCGTCGAATGGGCATCGATCCAGGGCACATCGCGCTTCACCCTGGAGGTCTCGATCCGGGCCGAAGAGCCTCGCACCGAGTACGTCTATGCGATCACCGTCGACACCCAGCCTCGGGTCCAGCTCGCCGGTGAGTCGCTCAAGCGGATCCGCCGCCGCAAACAGACCGACGCCAACCCTTACGAGCTGAATCTCCTCACGACCGATCGTGCTGCGCAGGACAGCCCGAGCATCACCGCGCGCCTTTACAACGGCAAATCGGGGACCAGGAAGGACGGCCTCCGCAGCGCCTCGCTCCTCAGCCAGCTCGTGGGGCTACCGCTCCCGCAGGAGGTGGTGACCGGGCTCAACGCCGTGTCCAAGGTGCTTCGCAACATCTTCATCCTCGACCCCATCCCCTCCGGGATGCGAGGGTATTCGCCCTTTGCCGAGAGCCTGCGGACCGATGCCGCCAACACGGCCGGCGTGCTCGCCGCGCTGTCCGAGCCGCAGAAGGCGAAGGTCGAGGCCACCTTGACACGTTACATCCGCGACCTGCCTGAGCGCGACGTCCGGAAGGTGTGGGCCGAGCCCGTGGGGCGCTTCAGGACGGACGCGATGCTCTATTGCGAAGAGGCTTGGGTCCGTGGCGGCCCGTCGACGACGATCGACGCGCGCGGCATGTCCGACGGCACGCTCCGCATGCTCGCGATCTTGACGGCGCTCCTCACCCGGCCCGAGGGGAGCGTGCTGGTCATCGAAGAAGTGGACAACGGGTTGCACCCGTCCCGCTCCCACCTGCTGCTCCGCATGCTCAGGGAGGTCGGTGAGGCGCGGAAGATTGACGTCCTCGTGACGACCCACAACCCGGCCCTGCTCGACGCGCTCGGCCCGACGATGGTGCCCTTCGTGCTGGTCGCGCACCGCGACTCGGAGACGGGCGAGAGCCTGCTCACGCTGCTCGAAGACATCGAGAACCTCCCCAAGCTGATGGCCGGCGGATCGCTGGGGACGCTGAGCGCGCGCGGGCAGATCGAGCAGAGCCTCGACGCGGGGGGTCGGGCCGCGTGAGGAAGGTGCTGATCGTCGACACGTCGATCCTCTGTGTCTGGCTGAGCGTGCCGGGGAAGGAATCGTGCGGGAGCGACGCCGACCGTTGGGACAAGCGACGGGTGGATCAAGTGCTCGATCGGGAGCGAGCCAACAAGACCACGTTCGTGCTGCCCCTCGCGACGATCATCGAGACCGGGAATCACATCGCCCAAGCGCCCGGTGATCGCTTCGCCAGGGCGAGCGAGCTCGGGAAGCTGATCGCGCTCACGGCCGACGGCACGAGCCCCTGGGCGGCGTTCACCCAGCAGTCCGAGCTATGGTCGCCGGAGGGGTTGCGCGCGCTCTCCACCACATGGCCTCATGTCGCGGCCAATCGTCTGTCCATCGGAGATGCGACCATTGGCAAGGTCGCGGCGTACTACGCAGACTGTGGTTATGCGGTCGAGATCTTGACGGGAGATGCGCAGCTCAAGGCGCTCGAGCCGAGAGGAGCTGCCCGCGTTCCACGGCGCCGCTCCCGGTGATGAGGGGTGGCGGAGGTAGCCGCCATGTCGCATCGACCGACTCACGTCGTCGCGCGTATCGAGGCGGCGGGAGCGCCGGACCTTGAGACGTGGGCCGAGCGCTTCGTCACGGCATCGACCCTCGACGAGGTGCTCGGGCCTGCGTAGTCGCCCCGGCCTCTTGCTCCCTGTCCGGCGCTCGCCGGTTTCCGCGGCACCCGATGAGGTGGCCTGGGCGTGAGCTGCGCGCGGGCGTAAGCTGCGCGCCATGAAGCTCCCTTTCCTTCGCCCGTCGCACCTCGCTCTCCTGCTCGCCGCCTGCGCGTTCCACCTCGGGTGCGGAGGCAAGGTCATCGTCGACGGGGCGTCCGGGGCCGGAGGCTCCACCGGCGCCGGGGGCACGGGCGGGACCAACATGACGAGCTCGGTCGCGACCACTGGCACGGGCACGAGCGACACCTGCGAGGCGCTGCGCCAGGCCTACGAGATGGCGCTCGCCGCCGCGCGGCAGTGCAACGCCTGCATCGATTTCGACGGGTGCATGACCGGGCCGACGTTCACGGACACCTGCGGCTGTCCGATCGTGCTGAACAGCGGCGCGTCCGATCTGGTCGCCGCCGCCAAGGTGGCCGACAGCGACTGGATCAGCGCGGGGTGCCAGCCCCTCGCCTGCGGCAAGCCCTGCTTCGCCGGCACGGGCTGGAGCTGCCACCCGAGCGCCGGCGGCGACTGCAACGGGACCTGCCAGCCCAACTGAGCCCGGCGTACACGCTGGATCACGAGGGTCACCATCGTCTACCACCGCGCCCGGCAAGCGCGCGCCGCCTCCGGCGTGCCCCGCGTTGGGAGCGACCGGTACCCTGGGGCGACGTCGAATGAGATCATATGCAGGATCCAGGCGCTTTCGCGATCGTCCGTTCGCGATCAGGCCGGGCGCCGGACGCGCGCCGCGACGATCCGCTTCCACACCGCGAGGCGCATCGCCTCCTCACGCGTCCTGCCTCCATCGCCGGACGGCGCACGCCGCCACGCCGCGTCGTGGAGCGCCGAGGCGCGGGCGCGCGGGCCGAGCTGCTCGACCTCGTAGTCCACCGCCGCCACCGCCTCTTCCACGGTGGAGAAGCGCGCCACGGGCTTTCCATCCATCGTCACCTCCCACCGCTTGCCGCGGGCCGCGACGAGCAGCACGAGCGCCTCGCTCAGCGCGCCCGCCTTGCGCTCGAAATGGAGCAGCAAGCCGGGCTTGCCGAGCGAGGCCCACGCGTGGTGGGAAATCGCCCGCACCTCGGCGTCGACGTGGAGGGTGAGCGGATCGAAGTGCGCCGCGCGATCCTGGATCTCCCGCAGCGTGATCGCGCCCGCCTCCACCTCGAAGCCCGGGTAGTCGAAGCTGAGCTGGTGGAAGGTGTGCTTCGCCTCCACCGCGTCCTCGCCGAGCAGATCGAGATCGCGTGGCATCCCGAACAGCGAGGGCAAGGTGCAGAGCTCGAGGTTGCCGAGGTCGACGAAGTCGAGGATGAGGCAGTCCTTCTTGCCCGGGAAGAGCCGCGTCCCGCGCCCCACGCACTGCGCATAAAAACCTTCGGAGCGGGTGGGCCTCACCATCGCGACGCACGAGACGCCCGGATCGTCGAAGCCCTCCGTCAGCACGCCGACGTTGGTGATGACCTGAAGCTTTCCGTCGCGGAAATCGGCGAGCGCCTTCTCGCGCGCCTCGCCGGGCATCGCCCCGTGCACGAGCCCCGCCGGCACGCCCAGGTGGTTGAGCGCCTTGCAGAGGTTCCGCGCGTGGCGGACGGTGACGCAGAAGGCGATGGTCCGCCGATCGCGCCCGAGCTCCTGGATCGAGCGCGCCACGAGCGCGTTGCGCTCCTCGATGTCCACGGCCTCCTCGAGCTCGTCCTCGCGGAAGTCGAGGCCCGTGGTCGAGGTGAGGCGCCCGAGATCGGCCGTGGTGGCGATCCGGAAGCCCCGCAGCCGGACGAGGTAGCCGTCGTCGATCATCTCCGTGAGCGTGCGCGTGTAGACGATGCGCTCGAACACCGCGTCGAGCCCTTGCCCGTCGCCCCGGGCCGTCGTGGCCGTGAAGCCGAGCAAGGTCCCCGTCCAGTCCACCTTGAAGGCGCCGAGCTGCCGGAGCACCCGGAGGTTGTCCTCCGCCGCGGCGTGGTGGCACTCGTCGTAGATGACGAGCCCGAGATCGCGCCCGGCGATCACCCGCCGCAGGCGCTCTTCGTGGAGCGAGCGGATCGAGCAGACCAGGATCTTGGCGTCGGCCGGGGCCTTCTTCGCGCCTTGCTCGATCGCCACCACCGAGCCCGCGTCGAGGGCCTTCTCGATCTTGTCGCGCGCCTGGGAGAGCAGCTCTTCGCGGTGGGCGAGCACGAGCACCTGGCGGCGCGCGAGCCGCGCGAGGTGCGCGAAGATCACCGTTTTGCCCGCGCCCGTGGGGAGACACACGAGCATGCGCCGCGTGCCGGCCTTGCGCGCTTCGAGCACGGCGTCGACCGCGGCGCGCTGGTACGGGCGGAGGACGGGCGCGCTCATGATGCACGCATAGCGCGCCCAGGCCTCAGCCGCGAGGTAGAGAAGGCCAAGGCGATCGACGCGGACGCGTCGCGGCGATGACGGCCCAAGATTTCAGTGGAGCTTTGGTGCGCGACCGCGCTGAGCGCTCCAGATGGATAGGACGACCACCAGGGCGGTGCCGGGATTGTGCACGTAATAGACGTGGTAGCGCGTCTTGGGGAGCATGAGCCTTCGGAGGACAATTTCGCCTCTTGTCTGGTAGGTCGGCCCCATCTCGGGGATCACCTCCAGCAGGGAGACAGCTTGGTCCAGCTCATCCGTGAATAAGGTAGGAGCGGCGGGGCGGTGCTCGCGCCACCACGAATCCAGAGCGGCAGCTTCTCTCCTTGCCCTCCGGGCAAGCCGAACGATCATGAGCGAGCGCGAAGCTCGGCGATCACGATCGAGGCATCGACCAGATGCCCAGCCTCCATCTCGGCGAGGCCCTCCGTGAGCGCGGCATCGAGGGCTCCGCGCTCGACGTCATCGAGCTCGTCGCCGCCGTCGGCGAGCTCGAGGTTGAGCTCGAGCCCCTCGGGGAGCTCGGTCGGCTCATCGAGCTGGAGGCGACCGCTGCGGACACGCGCTTTCAGAGCGTTCATCAGAGAAAGCGTAGCATCGCTGAAGCGTTGCGTTCAAGGCGGGGGCGCTCGCTCACTCGTGCCGCAGCGCCTCGATCGGGTTCAGGTGCGCGGCCTTGCGGGCGGGGTAGTAGCCGAAGCCCACGCCGACGGCCGCAGAGAAGGCGAAGGCGATCGCCACCACCTCGGGCAAGAAGGGGAAGGGCAGGCCGAGCCCGCGCGCGGCCGCATAGGAGCCGCCGAGGCCGAGGCCGATCCCGAGCAAGCCGCCGAGCGCCGAGAGCGACGCGCTCTCCACGAGGAACTGGCCGAGCACCTCTCTCGCGCGCGCCCCGATCGCGAGGCGGATCCCGATCTCCCGCGTCCGCTCCGTCACCGAGACCAGCATGATGTTCATGATCCCGATGCCGCCGACGAGCAGGCTCACCCCCGCGATCGCCCCGAGCAGCGCGGTGAGCGCGCCGGTGGCCGTCTGCACGGTCTTCGTGATCTCCTTCATGTCCTGGACCGCGAAGTCGTCCTTCTGGCCGGCCACGATCCGCCGCCGCTCGCGCATCAAGAGCTCGATCTGCTCCTTGGCCTTGGACGTCTTCTGCTCCTCGACGGCGCTCACGAAGATGGCGCTCACGTCGGTGTTCCCCGTGATCCGCCGCTGGAGGACGGCGAGCGGCATCACGAGCAGATCGTCCTGATCGGCGCCGAAGGTGGACTGCCCCTTCTCCCCGAGCACGCCGATCACCGTGCATGCCATGGCGCCCACGCGGATCGAGGCGCCGAGCGGATCCTGGGCGCCGAACAGCTCTTTTCGCACCGTCGCGCCGAGCAGGCATGCCGGGGTGCCGCCGAGCAGCTCCATGTCGGAGAAGGCGCGTCCCGCCGCGACCTCGAACCCGCGCACCGCGATGTAGTCGTTGTTGGATCCGGTGGCGATCGTGTTCCAGTTCTTGTTCCCGTAGACCACGAGCGCGGCTCGGCTCGACGCCGGCGCGACGCGGGCGGCGGTCGGGACGTCGCGGGCGATGGCCTTGGCGTCGTCGGCGGTGAGGGCCTGGGCCGTCGCCGCGGTCGGGCCGCGCCGCTCGCTGCCCGGCATCACGATCAGCATGTTGTTGCCGAGCTTGGCGATGTCGCCGGTCACCTTGTCGGTCGCGCCCTGGCCGAGGGTCA
Source organism: Byssovorax sp. (assembly GCA_046351295.1). GTDB lineage: Bacteria > Myxococcota_A > Polyangia > Polyangiales > Polyangiaceae > JAXLYT01. The sequence continues at coordinate 92,318 of JAXLYT010000004.1, read as the reverse complement.
CCATGGCGATCACCGCGGCCACGCCGATCACGATCCCCAGCGTCGTCAGCGACGAGCGCATGATGTTCCGGCGGATCTCCCGGAGCGCCATCAGGAGGGTCGTCCAGAGCATCAGGCCGCCTTTCTCCGGGCCTCCGGGACCACCAGGCCGTCCTTGAACAGGATGATCCGCTGCGCGAAGTCGGCCATGTCCTGCTCGTGGGTCACCATGACGATGGTGATGCCCCGATCGCGGTTCAAGCTGGAGAGGAGCTTCATGATCTCCACGCCGCGCGCCGAGTCGAGGTTGCCGGTCGGCTCGTCGGCGAGCAGCATCGCGGGCCTCGTGACGATGGCGCGGGCGATCGCGACGCGCTGCTGCTGCCCGCCCGAGAGCTCGCTCGGCGTGTGCAGCTCGCGCCCGTCGAGCCCCACGTCGTGGAGCGCCTCCCGCGCTTGCCGACGCCTGTCCCGCGCGGGCACCCGGCGGTAGACGAGGGGCAGCTCGACGTTCTCCACGGCCGACGTGCGGGCCAGCAGGTTGAAGCCCTGGAAGACGAAGCCGAGGTAGGTGCGGCGCAGGAGCGCGAGCTGATCGAGCGAGAGGCCGCCGACATCGACCCCGCGGAAGAGGTAGGTGCCGGTGGTGGGCGTGTCGAGGCAGCCGAGGATGTTCATGCACGTCGACTTCCCCGAGCCGCTCGCGCCCATGATCGCCACGAACTCGCCCGCCTCGATGCGGAGATCGGCGCCCGCCAGGGCGTGCACCTCGGCGTCGCCGCGGCCGTAGGTCTTCGTGACCTTGCGGAGCTCGACGAGGGATCCCATCTCAGTTCTCCACGGCGTCGACGATCACCTGCGTGCCGGGCTCGGCGCCCGAGAGCACCTCCGTCGAGCGACCATCGCTCGACCCCGTGCGCAGGGTGATCGACCTGGGCTTGCCCCCTTCGAGGACGAACGCATGCCGCTCACCGGGCTTGTCCGGCGGCGGGGGCTGCGTGCTCTTCTTGGCCGGATCCTTGGGCGTGAAGCGGAGCGCGGCGTTGGGCACGAGCAGCGCTCCCCGCCTCGTCTCGACGAAGATCGTCGCCGTCGCCGTCATGCCGGGGCGGAGCAAGAGGCCGGCGTTGTCCACCGTCAGGATGCCCTCGTAGGTGACGACGTTCTGCGAGATCTTCGGCTCGTTGCGGATCGACTGCACGCGGGAGGGGAAGGTCTTGTCGGCGTACGCGTCGACGGTGAACGACGCCTCCAGGCCCTCGCGCACCCTCCCGATGTCGGCCTCGTCGATGTCGACGTGCAGCGTCATCTGGGTCAGATCCTCGGCCAGCTTGAAGAGCACGGGCGTGGTGAAACCGGCCGTGACCGTCTGCCCCGGCTCGATCAGGCGCGAGAGGACGACGCCGTCGATCGGCGCGATGATCACCGTGCGATCGAGCTTGTACTCGGCCTGGTCGAGGGTGGCCTGGGCGAGCGAGGCCTGGGCGAGCGCGCTCTGCACGGCGGCCTCGGCCCGCGCCGCTGCGGCCTCGGCCGACTCCACGCTGGCCTGCGAGCTCAACGCCTCCTTCAACATCGCCCGCGCTCGATCGGCCGCGAGGCGCGTCTGGGCGCGGGTCGCCCTGGCCTCGGCGATCGCGGCGCGCGCCACGCTGGCCTGGGCGCGGGCCTGCGCCACCGCCGCCCGGAGCTGCTCCGGATCGATCTCCGCGAGCACCTGCCCCTTCTTCACCCGATCGTTGTAGTCGGCGCGGACGCGGAGGATTCGCCCGGACACCTCGGCGCCCACCTCGACGGTGTTCAGCCCCTCGACCCGCCCGGTGGCGGTCGCCGTCACCACGAGATCGCCCGCGGCGACGGCCGCTGTCTCGTACCGGGGCTGCCCCTTCTCGGCCCTCGCCTGGAAGTAGCGCACACCGGCGAACACCAGCGCGCCGAGCGCCAGCAGGCCGAGCACGATCCGGACAATCTTCCCCCCGCGCTTTGCTGGTCCGAGACCAAGGGTCTTGTGGATGTCGTCGCTCGGCTGGGCCTGGACGCCGGCATCCGCGTGAAGGGGCGCGGTCGTCATGGTGCCCCCTTGTTACGCAACCGCCGGGCCAGGCTGGAAATCCCCATGGATTCAAGGCGCGAGCGCGCGGGGGATGCGCGCCCGCGAACGGCGTGCGCGCTCGCGCCGCTCAGCCGGCGCCGGCGCTCGGATCGCCGCTCACCTTGATCCCCACCTTCTCCAGCACGGCCGCCTTGGGGATGCTCCCGATCATCACCATCACCGCGTCGTAGCCGACCTTCTCCTCTCCCTTCGGCGTGCGCAGGTGCAACAGATCGGGCGTCAGCGCGATCGCCTCGCTCTTCCAGCGCACCTCGATGCGGCCGGCCTCGACGAGCCGCTTCACCTCGGCGATGTTGCGCGCCTTGCCGCGGGTGAAACCCTCGGCGCGGTGCACGAGCACGACCCTCGTGCTCGGCTGCCGGGCGAGGGCTACCGCCGTCTCCATCGCGACATCCCCGAGCCCGATCACCACCACCCGCTTGCCCTCGAAGCTCCGCGCGTCCGAGAGGTGGTAGTGCACCCTGGGCTCCACCTCGGGCGAGAGCTCGAAGGGCAGGCGCCGCGGCGTCCCCCGCTGGCCGATGGCGAGCAGCACCCGCCGCGCGCGCCGCACCGTCGAGGGCCCCCCTTCGCGCGGCTCGCTCGTGATCCGGAAGAGGCCGTCGCCCTCGCGGCGGAGATCGGTCATCCGCGTGTCGGCGGTGATCGGCAGCTTCTCCTTGCGCACGATGCGGAGCCAGTGGGACAGTAGCTCCTCCTTCGTCGACTCCTTGAGCCAGAGCTTGCCGGTGAGCGGCAAATCGAGCGGCTGATCGAAGACCAGCTTGCCCCGGGGGAAGCTCTGGATGCTCTGCGCCACCGTGCCTTGCTCGATCACCTCGAAGGAGAGGTCGAGCTCCTTGGCCTTGAGGGCGGCGCTGATGCCGGCGGGGCCGGCGCCGATGATCAGGAGATCGAACGCGTCGCCTTGCGGCCGCTTGCGATCGAGGCTCGCGGCGATCTTCTCGACCGCATGCGACCCCTGGAGGATGGCGTTCTTGATCAGCGGCACGCCCGTGATGTCGCCGGCGAGGTAGAGGCCGGGCACGTCCTCGCTCTCCAGCGCGGGCGAGAGGCGCGGCCGGTCGGGGACGCTCTCGCCGTCGTGCACGGTGAGCGATCCGTTCGGGCAGCGCTGCTCGCAGAGGGTGAGCCCGCAGCATGCCTCGGGCCGCGCCACGACGGCCACGTAGCGCTCGACCTCGAGCACGTCGTACGGGCATGCGTCGACGCACGCGTAGCAGCCGAGGCAGGTGCTTGTGTCGATCTGCGGCAGGCGCACCTTCTGCGCCGGCAAGATCCGCTCGGCGATCGAGGGCGTGTCGGCCTTCTCCTTGCGGCGCCTGCGGAGCGCGTGCTCGCCTCGCACGCCACCGAAGACGAGCGCGGCGGCGAGCAGGCCGAGGCCGGTCCACATCCACGGTGAGCCCGCGCGCGACGAGAGGCCGGGCAAGGGCGCCGACGCGGCCACCTCGCGCGCCGCCTCCCACGCGAGGGCGCGCTCGCTCCCGTGCTGCGCGGCGCAGACCCCGCGATCGCCCGTGACGCCGCGCCCCTTGAAGGACGTGCGGATCCCGTCGTCCGGCAGGGCCGGCTGGTGCTCGTCGAAGCACACGATGGGGCGCGCGTCGCCGAGCGCCTCCTGCCCCGGGAAGAGGCACCGATGGATCGGATCGTTGCCGTCGTTGACATCGTGACACGAACGGCAGCTCCCCGCGGCCGGGAGGGCCACGGTCGCAGGCCGCGCCGGGTGATACGCGGGCTCGCCGAGCGTCACCTCGATGCCCGGGCCGAAGCGCACCGGCGACGCGCTCGGCGAGAACGTCACCCCTTGATCGCTGCGGTGGATCGGGTGGCAGGTCGAGCACCGCATCGTCCCCGCTTCGAGGGCCTTCTTGTGGCCGGGCCGGAGCGAGCCGTGCGGGCCATGGCAAGCGGTGCATGCGCTGCTCGGGACGCGGTTCCTGTTCTGCGCGGAGGCCTCGGTCTCGTTGACCTGGTTCTCCTTGCCGTGGCAGCTCGCGCATTCGAGCTTGGCGCGCTGGTGCGGGCGGGAGAGCGCGCCCGGCGAGCCGAGGCCGCCCGGCGGGGGCAGGATGATCGCGGCCGCCGCGGTGACGGAGGCGCCCGCGATCGCCGCGGCGACGACGCCCCGGAAGCGCGTGAGATCCGAGGTGGGCTCCGCCGTCTTGACCGTCTTGCTCCGGCCGCGCGATCGGGCGAGCGGCGATTGCGCGCCGAGATCGCCGAGCTTCTCCACGAAGAGCGTCTTGTGGACCGGGGCCTCGACGTCGCGATCGCGATCGTCCTTCGACGGGCCGGAGGGGAGGGTGGGGTGCGCCATCAGCGGAGCCGGTAGAGGGCGAAGACCACGTGGAGCGCGAGCAGCACCATGGCCAGCGCGAACGCGACGATATGCGCGGGGAGGCCCGCGCGCAGCAGCAGCAGCAGGCCGCGCTGCGCCGGGAGCGCCCGCAGCTCGACCACGATCTTGAGCAGCTCGTCGAGCCCGGCGAGCCGCTCCTTGCCGCGGCCTTCGAGGATCACCTCGATCCGCCCGCGCAGGGCCTCTTCTTCCTCGCGCAGCCGCCGGCCGGAGAGCACGAGCAAGACCGGCCCGCTCCGCTGCTGCACGTAGGGCAGGAGCACCCGCTCGAAGAGCTTCTTCACGAGCTCGCTCTTGCCGCTCACCCCGCGGTAGAGCCGATCGCGCAGCTCGACCCGGGCGAGGGCGAAGTCCTCGGGGAGCGCCGCGCTCCGCTCGATCCGCGCGAGCCGTTGCGGCACGAGCCGGTACGCGAGCGCGGTGAAGGCCCCCGCGATCGAGCTCACCGCGAGCGCCACGAGGAGCGCGCCGCCGAGGGTGGGCCGCGCGGCCGAGGACCACGGCGCGTGGGCGAGGGCGAGGCCCGGCGCGAGCAGCCCGAGCGCGAGGTGGATCGAGAGCTGCGGGCGGAGCAGGCTCTTGGTCCGGGGGCGCTCGCCCTCGTCCTCCGCGCGCCGCTTCTTCATCCACAGGCGCACGCCGCGCTTCGGCAGCGCGTAGGCGAGCAGGAGCAGCATCGCGATCGCCGCCGTGATCCCCGCGTAGAAGCCGAACCCCCGCGTCGGCCACCACAGGCCTCGCCCGTGCATCACCACCCCGGCCGCGCCGATCCCGATCGACGCGATCGCCGCGCCGAGCACGAGCGAGGGCGCGCCCTCCTGCGCCGCGGGCACGTTCTCCGGCCCGCGGGCCTCGAAGAGCGCGCGCAGATCGGGGATCTCCTCCGTCGGGTTGATCCGGAAGATCGACCCCGTGGGGCACGCCTGCACGCACGCCGGCGCCTCGTAGCTCCGGCAGAGATCGCACTTCACCGCCAGCTCGGGGTGCTCGCCGCCGGGCGATCGTTGGAGCTCGAGCGGCCTCGGCGCCATCTGGATGTTGTCCCAGGGGCAAGCCTTGGCGCATGCCCCGCAGCCGGTGCAGAGCGCCTCGCGGATGAAGACCTCGCCCTCCGGATCGCGGCCGATCGCGCCCGTCGGGCAGTCGACCATGCACGCCGGGTTCTCGCAGTGCTGGCACGAGGAGGGGAGCATCAGGCTGCGCGGCGTCTCGCGCGCGGAGACCTCGCCGTCGACCCGGGCCACCATCTTGTCGCCGCGGCGCACGAGGCGCGCCACGCCGTAGAGCTCCCCGCACGACCAGGCGCAGTGACCGCAGCGCACGCACGACTCCAGGTCGATGACCAGGAGCGAGCGCGCGACCTTCATCCGGTACAGATCGCGGAACACATGCTGCGTCGTGTTCTTCGCCGCCGCGCCCACGAGGAGCTGCTGCGCGGCCCGCTGATCGGCGGCGATCCTCCGCAGCCCGGGGAGCAGCGCGGGGTGGGCGTCCGCGAGCGTTCGCACGGCCTTGGCCGGCACCGCGAGCAGCAGGCTCGGTCCGGCGCAGACCGCGCTCGCCGTCCGCCGCTCCCCGCGCGAGAGCTCCTCGTCGCCGAAGAAATCGCCGCGGCCGAGGTAGGCCCGCACATGGAGGCGATCGCCGTCCTCCACCTGGATCTGCACGAGCCCGTCGGCGATGAGAAACAGCTCCGTGCTCAGATCGCCCTGCCGGTAGATCGCCTGCCCCCGCGCGAGGCTCCGGTGCGCCACCGCGTCGAGGAGCAGATCGAGGTCCCGCTCCGGCAGATCCCGCGTCAGCGCGATGGTGCGGAGCAGATCGGCCGTCGCGCTCCGCCGCAGGGCGCGCTCGAGGCGCTCGGCGATCTCCGCCTTCCCCGATCGCCCCGCGGCGCGACGGAACACGTGCACCGGGATCTCCGCCACCATCGACGGCTCGGTGGCCACGGCCGTCGCGCGCCGCGCGAGCCCCACCACGCTCTCCTCGCCGAACGGCTCACCCGGCCCCGCGCTGCGGATCTCGCTCTCCGCCTCGTCGCCGCGCTTCACCGCCCGCAGCGCGATCTTCCCCTGCGCCACGATGAAGAACGACGCGCCCTCGTCCCCGGCGCGGACCACCGTGGCCCCCTCGTCGAGCTCGTGGAGCTTGCCGGCGTCCATGATCTCCCGCTCGGCCCGGGCGTCGAGCCCGCGCAGCACCGGCGCGTCGAAGACGATCGCCGGCCAAGCCGCGCTGCGCCGCTCGCCCGCCATCAGCGGATCTCGGCCCCGGCTCGCCCGATCTCCACGATCTCCAGGCGATCGAGCGCTTCCAGCGTGACGAGCGGCCCGCTCGGCCGGAGCCCGCGCCGCGCCTGCGCCTGCTCGTAGTCGGCGAACGCGCGGATCAAGTACGGCGGAAAGGCCCGGAAGAGCAGGCGCGCCTCGACGCGAAACGGTCCGCGCCGCCCGCCCGTGGAGAGATCGTACGTGTAGCGGATCGGCACCCCGGGAGGCACCGAGCGCGTGTCGATGATCGCGTCCGGCCCCTTGAGCGCCCCGCGCGTCGCGTCGAGCGCGCCCACCGGGAAATACGTCTCGAAGAAGGCGTTGTCGCCGGTCAGGTTCGACCGGCACTCGCCCGTGTCGAGGTCGTAGTCGCCATCGGCGAAGCGATCGGCGCGATTCAGATCCTGCCCCGGCAGCGCGAGACACCTGCCATCCGCGCCGATGGTCCCGATGCAGCGCACGCAGCGAAGGAAGCCATTCTGGAAGTTGATGAGCCCCTTGCCGCGGAAGCTCGTCCCGCCGCGGATCGGCGGGGGATCCCAGAGCGGCACGTCGATCCCGTCGCGCACGTCGGCGCCGAACATCCCGAGCGGGCGCCCCTTGCGATCCAGATCGTCACCCGTCGCGTTCACGCGCGCAAAGACCTTGTCGTGCAGATCCTCGTCGCCTCGCCCGACATGGCCGACCTCGTAGAGCGTCCGCCCGTCGCCATCGCGCACCGTCAGCTCCACCCAGAACTCGCGCTCCTGGCTGAAGCCCGCGGGCACCCGGTGGCCGGCCCCGGTGTTCTCGAGCTCGACCGGGATCGACAGGGAATTCCCGCTCCTCGCCGCAGCGCCGAGCCCGAAGCGAAAGGTGTGCCGGAGCAGCAGATCGCGCCGCTTCTTCGCCGAGAGCGGGAGCCCGTGCAGATCGACGCTCGGCTCGTCGAGCAGCTCGCGCGGGAGCTCGCGGGCGAGGGGCAGATCGACGCCCGAGAAGTAGTGGGTCACCACGTCGCTGCTCGACGGTGAGCTGTCGGCCACGCGGCCCTTCGGCCAGCTCCCCGGCGTCTTGGCGATGAAGCGCATCCCGGTCGGGCACTCCGGATCGCCCTTGTTTTCCGGGTCGGGCTCGCAGGTGCCGGGGTAGCTGCTCATGTGGCAGTCCTGGCAGCTCGCCGCGCTCTTGCCCTTGCGCGCCTCGCCCTTCGCCCACGCCGCCCACTCCGAGTACGCGTTGCGCAGCCGCTTGAAGTGCTCGCCGCCCGCCACGCCGATCGCGTCGGTGCCGAAGAGCCGCACGTCGTGGCAGCTCCCGCAGAACTCGCTCGTGCGCAGGTACGACACAGCCCCGGCCGGCGGGCGCAGGTGCGCGCCGATCTCCGGCGGCGGCGCGCTGCGCCCCGCGAGCAGCTCCTCCGGCCGGAGATCGTAGCCGCTGTTGCCGATGCCCGAGAGCCCGCGCGCCTCCTCCGGACGTGCATCGAACGTCGTCCCCGTGAGGAACGACGTCCACGTCGGGTTGCCTGTGTAGCCGCGCGCGTTGCGCCCGCCCGCCGGCCCGCGCACCGCGTGGCAGAACGCGCACGAGATGCCTTCCATGGCCCGATCACCGAGCAGATCGCGCACCGGGGCGCGCGAGCGGGAATCGAGCGCGCGCCCGTCCCAGGGCGGGACGCGCGTGTCGAGCTTCTCGGCGGGGCTGTGGCAGTTGACGCACCAGTGCTCGCCGCCGGAGCCCGTGATCGGCTGGCCGTTGTCGGGGTTGCGACAGGCCGTCGCCGGATCGATCCGCCGCAGGATCCCGGCCCCGTTGGGGCAGTCGTTGTCGCGCCCCACCTGCTCCTCGATCAGGCTCTCCAGCGCGTTGAAAAGCGGGCTCTTCACCGCGTGCGCCATCACGCTCCGCCGCCACTCCGCGGCCTGCCGGGCGTGGCAGCGCGCGCAGTCGGCGCCGCTCGTCTCGCCTTGCGAGAGCGGCCTTTCGGGGCGAATGCTCACCGCGCTCGCCGGCTTGCTCGGCGCGGGCGTGATCAGCGAGAGCGCGAAGCCCGCGATCGCGATCCCCGCCACGATCGGCGCGATCCTCCCGAGCCACGGGCTCCCGCTCGCCTTCGCCGCGGGCTCCGCGACGGCCGGCCTCGGGGCCTTCTTCGCGCGCTCCACGGTGACCGCGGGCGCTGCGCCCTTCGCCCTCGCCCGCGGCGCGCCGCTGTCGAGGAAGCTCTCGAGATCCTCGGCGATCTCCGCGGACGAGGGAGGCCGCTTCGCCGGATCCGGATCCATCAGGCGCAGCGTCAAGCTCTGGAGGCCCGAGGGCAGCGCGCTCGCCACGCTCTCGACGAAGGGCGGCGCCTCGCGATGCCGCGCCTCGCCGAGCGCATGCCGGAGCCCTGCGCCCCCGAACGGGTGCTCGCCCGCGAGCAGCCGGTAGAGGACGAGACCCAGCATGTAACGGTTGGCAACACTGTCCCACGCTGTTCCATCGGCCTGCGGTGGAGGCGTCCACTGCGGCGCGACCCGGCTCGCGTCGCGCGTCGCCGCGGCGTCGAGCGCGCCCACCATCGCGCGCACCAGCCCATCGGCCGTGAGCATCGCCCGGCCCTCCGGCAGGACGATCACGGTGTCCGGCGTGACCGGGCCGGGAAAGAGACTCGATTTCTCGCATGCCGCGAGCCCCCGCGCGAGGTCGAGCACGACGGCCGCGGCCTCCCTCCAGGGCCACGGCCCCTTGCGGCCCCGCAGCACGTCGCCGAGCGGAGCGCCGTCCACGCGCCGCACCACCCACAGGTGATCGCGCTCGCCGCCGCTCTCGGTGAAGCCCCCGATGCCAGCCTTGCCGAGCTTCACCAGGCGCTCGCACCGGTGCGCGTCCTCCCGCGAGAGCTGCCAGATCTCCCGGCCCTTGCCGCCTGCAAAACGCTCGGCCCGCCCGATCTGCCCGAGGGCAGGCCCAGGCTCGGCACCGAGCGGCCGCGGGCCCTCGTCGCTCACCGGTTGCCTGCTCCGCGCGGAAGCGGCGCCGTTTGCCCCGGGAACGACGCGGTCGGCCCGCTCGACGGCCCAGGCGTAACACCGCCTGCCGCGCGCACGAGGTACGCGCCGAGGCCCGCGAGCAGCGACAGCGCCACGATGATGGCCACCGCCGTCTTCGTCGGGATCTCCCGCGGTTTGTCGACCTTGTCGAGCAGCGCGATCGTGTCCGCCCGCTCCACCGGCGCCGCCGTCGGCTTCGCTTCCTTGCCGCGCTCCGCGAGGCCCGGATCGCTCTTGCTCTCGACCTTGGCGCTCTCCGCTGCCACCGCGCTCCGCGGCTTGTCCTTGCTGGAGACCGGCGTGCGCTGCGCCCCCATCGCCGCGCTCGATGCCCCGCTGCGCGTCGTCCCCGCGCCCTTCGCCGAAGGCCCGGCCGTCTGGAAGGGCTCGAGCCGCTCGACCACGTCTTCCGCGAGATAAGGCCGATCTTCCGGGGCCTTTTCGAGGAGCTGGAAGAGGAGCTGCTCGACGCCGCGGGGCAACCCGCTCCGCACCTCGTCGGGCAAGGGCGGCGGCTCGGCGGTGCACTGGAGGTTCAGGAGCTGCCGCGGCGAGGCCGACTGGAAGGGCGGGTGGCCGGCGATCAGCTCGTAGAAGATGAGGCCGAGGCAGTAGAGATCGCTCCGGTGATCGATGGTGTGCGCGTCGATCTGCTCGGGGCTCATGTACTGGAGCGTGCCCACGCTCTGCGTGTTCGTCTGGTTGAGCGCCTCGATGACCTTGGCGATGCCGAAGTCCATCACCTTCACCGCGCCGCCTTCGAGGACCATGATGTTCTCGGGCTTGAGATCGCGGTGGATGATCGGCGGCTCCTGCCCGTGTGCCGCGCCGAGCGCCGCCGCGATGGCCGAGACGATCCGGATCGCTTCACCCCAGGGCAGGCGCCCCTCGCTCGACAAGAGGCCGCGCAGGGTGCGCCCGTCCAGGTACTCGAGCACCATCACCAGCTCGCCCTCGACCTCGATGCTCGCCAGGCTGCGGACGATGTTCGGGTGCTCCAGGTGCGCGAGGATCTGCATCTCGTTGGTGAAGAGGCGCCGGCCCTGCTCGCTCCGGCCGAGCTCCTGGTGGAGCACCTTGAGCGCCACCCTCCGCCTGGAGAGCCGCTCCTCGGCCTCGTACACCTTGCCCATGCCCCCCTCGCCGATGAGGCGCCGAACCAGGTAGTCCCCGATCTGATCCATCCGTTCGAATCTCCTCCGGGGTCCGGCGCACAGCCGGGGCAGTCCCTCTACCTACGTACGGGGGGACGGAAAGGCTTACACCTGAAAAGTGAACCCCCCGCACCCCCTCCCGTCCCCGCTCCCGCTCCCGCTCCCGACCCCACGCCGGGCCCCCGGTGGTATGGTCCGCCCGTGACGCCGTCCCGCTCGATCGCCGCGCTCGCCTGCCTCGCCGCCCTCACCCCGCTCACCTCGGCCTGCTCCAAGACCCCGTCCGAGCCCGAGCCCAGCGCCGCCGTGTCCGCCGCGCCCGCCCTCGCCCCCCTCGTGTGGGATGCCCCCGGCACGTGGACGGTGCTCACGGTGCCGAAGAACGTGCCCAAGAAGGCCTCGTACCAGATCGAGAAGGCCGGCAACGACAAGGAGGGGGGCGAAGCGCATGTGTTCTTCCTCGGCACCGGGGAGAAGGGCAACGTCGAGAAGGGCTTCAAGGAGTGGTTCGACCAGTTCGACGGTGACGCCGCGAAGATCGCCAAGCGCGAGACCTTCACCACGAGCCACGGGATGACCGTCGAGACCGTCGAGGTCGCCGGGACCTACAAGGTGCCGCTCTCGCCCCCCGTCGGCCCGCAGAAGAAGGCCGCGATGCAGATGGTGAAGGAGAACTACCGCCTCTACGGCGCCGTGGTGAAGACCCCCGACCGAGGCAACTGGTTCTTCAAGCTGACCGGCCCCGACGAGACGGTACAATCCGCGAAATCCGCCTTCCGTACGATGCTGGAATCGGCCCGCTGATGGACGCCGACGAGTTCCGCCGGCTGGGGCACCAGCTCATCGACTGGGTGGCCGATTACCGCGAACATCTCGCCGATCGGCCGGTGATGAGCCGCGTGAAGCCGGGCGAGATCCGCCGGGCCTTCCCGGTTGAGCCGCCGGAGGAAGGCGGCCACCTCGACGAAGCGCTCGCCGCCCTCGATCGCGCGGTGATGCCGGGGATCACCCACTGGAATCACCCGAGCTTCTTCGCCTACTTCCCGAGCAACACGAGCTACGCCTCGATCCTAGCGGATCTGGTGGCCTCGGGCCTCGGTGTGCAGGGGATGAGCTGGCAGACGAGCCCCGCCGCCACCGAGGTGGAAGAGGTGGTGATGGACTGGCTCCGGCAGATGGTGGGCCTCTCCACCGCCTGGACCGGGGTGGTGCACGACACGGCGAGCACCGCGACGTTCACGGCCTTGCTGTGCGCGCGGGAGAAGACCTCGCGCTTTGCTCAGAACCGCGAAGGGCTGCAATCGAAGGAGGCGCCGATGGTGGTCTATGCCTCCGAGCAAGGTCATAGCTCGATCGAGAAGGCGGCGTTGCTCGCGGGCTTCGGGAAGGCTCATCTGCGGTTGATCGAGACGGACGAGGTGCACGCGCTGCGGCTCGACCGGCTGGAGGCGGCGATCGTGGAGGATGTGGCCAGGGGGCTCAGGCCTTGTGCCTTGATCGCCTGCGTGGGGACGACGGGGACGACCGCGGTCGATCCGCTGGTCGGGATGGCGGAGATCGCCGGTCGATATGGCCTCTGGCTCCACGTGGACGCGGCGATGGCCGGCACGGCGATGGTGCTGCCCGAGCACCGGGCTGCATGGGAGGGTGTGGAGCGCGCCGATTCGCTGGTGTTCAACCCTCATAAGTGGATGGGGGTGGGCTTCGATTTCAGCGCTTATTACGTGCGTGATTCGGAGCACCTGATCCGGGTGATGAGCACGAATCCGAGCTACTTGCAGACCGAGCAGGATGGGGCGGTGAAGAACTTCCGGGACTGGCATATCCAGCTCGGGAGGCGGTTCCGGGCGCTGAAGCTCTGGTTTTATCTGATGGATGTGGGGGTGGAGGGACTGCGGGCGAGGCTCCGGCGGGATCTCGTGAATGCGCAGTGGTTGAAGGAGCAGGTGGACGCGGCGCCCGGGTGGGAGCGGATGGCGCCGGTGCTGTTCCAGACCGTGTGTCTGCGGCATGTGCCGGAGGCGATGAAGGGCGATGAAGGGGCGCTCGCCACACACAACCTGGGGATCGCGCGGAAGATCAACGAGGGTGGGAAGGCCTATGTGACGCCCTCGGTGCTCAAGGGAAAGCAGATGCTGCGGGTGAGCATCGGGGCGGAGCGGACGGAGCGGGGAGAGGTGGAGGCGCTGTGGGCGTTGCTGCGAGAGGCCGCTGGCGAGTAGAATTCCCGAGGAGAGCACGGGGACGCCCCGTCTCCCAGCGCCTTTCGGACCGAAGGAGGGACCTGTGATCGCCGCGCCGCACGTCAAGATCTGCTGCATCTCCAGCGTCGAGGAGGCCCGCCTCGCAGTCCGGCTGGGCGCCTCTGCGCTTGGCCTCGTCTCCCATATGCCCAGTGGTCCAGGGGTCATCCCGGACGAGCTCATCGCAGAGATCGCATCGACGGTTCCTCCGCCTGTGGCGACCTTCCTGCTCACGTCGCGGCGAGATGCGGACGGCATCGTGCAGCAACACACCATCTGCCGGACCTCGACGATTCAGCTCGTCGACGCGGTCGAGCCCTCCGCGCTCAAAGAGCTGCGCCGCCGGCTCCCGGGCGTGAAGCTCGTTCAGGTCATTCATGTGATGGGCGAGCAGTCGATCGAGGAAGCGAGAGCCGTGGCCGGTCTCGTGGACGCGCTCCTCCTCGATTCGGGGAATCCCACGCTCCAGGTCAAAGAGCTGGGCGGTACGGGGCGCGTGCATGACTGGGAGATCAGTCGACAGATCCGGGAACGCGTCGACCGACCGGTCTTTCTGGCGGGTGGCATCGGCGCGTCGAATGTCGGAGAAGCCATCCGGGCGGTCCAGCCGTTCGGACTGGATCTGTGCTCCAGCGTGAGGCACGAAGGCAAGCTCAGCGCGGAGAAGCTCGGCGCGCTCATGCAGGCAGTGCGCAGCGCGGGCTGAGAAGGCCGAGCGAAGTGCGCTGCCTGCCCGCCTGCGCCGCGTGTAGGATCGCGCTCATGCAGACGCGAGAGATCGACATCACCACGACCGACGGACCCATGAGCGCGTACGAGATCATCCCCGACGGCGAGGGACGGCGCCCGGCGATCCTCTTCTTGATGGACGGCCTCGGCTATCGCGACGCGCTCAAGACCATGGCCGAGCGGCTCGCGGGCCATGGCTATCACGTCCTCCTGCCTGACCTCTACCACCGCATCGGCAAGCATGTTCACTTCGATCCCGCGGCGATGACGCAGCCCGACAAGATAGGCGAGATACGCAAGCTCACCGGCTCGCTCACCTCGGACATGATCATGGGCGATGTGGCCGCGTGCCTCGACGTGCTCGCCTCGAGCGCCAACGTCGACGCCGCGCGCATCGGCGCGGTCGGCTACTGCATGGGCGGTCGCAACGCCTTCATCGCGGCGACGCGCTTTCCTGATCGATTGCGCGCGACGGCGTCGATCCACCCGGGAGGCATCGTCACGGCCGACCCGGCGAGCCCGCACCTCAGCGCGGGATCGGCGAAGGCGCGCATGTACCTCGGCGTCGCGAAGGACGACATCTTCTTCACCAAGGAGCAGGCGGAGACGCTCGATCGCACGCTCGCTGCGGCCGGCAAGCGCTACCAGATCGAGCACTACCAGGGGCGCCATGGCTGGGCCGTGATCGACACCCCGCTGTACGACGCCGCGGAGGCGGAGCGCCACTGGGAGGCGATCCTCGCCCTCTTCGCCGAAGAGCTCCGCGCGTAGCGCCGCGCGCTGCGCTCACCGCCGCCGCTTTCTCCCGAGCGCGCCGAGCGCAGCGAGCGCCGCGCCGAGCGCGGTGAAATCGACCTCGACGGGCTCTCCCATCGAGCACACGCACCCGGCCTTCGAGACCCGGATTCCGCCGCTGCCACCGTCGCCGCCTTGCCCGCCCGCGCCGCCTGCGCCGCCTGTCCCGCTCGTCGTGGTGGTCGTCGTCGAGCCTCCGCCGGCCCCACCGCCGCCGGTCCCGAAGATCCCTCCACCGGCCCCGCCCATCCCGCCTGTCCCCATCGGCCCTGGGACGCACTGACCCATCTGGCAAACCTCACCGGCCGGGCACACGGCCCCAGAGCACGCGTCGGTGCATGTCCCGTCCATCGCGCAGTATTCCCCCGGCCCGCATTGCTTGCCCACGCAAGGATCGGAGAGGCAGATCCCGTCGGCCTGGCAAGATTCGCCCATGGGGCAGCCGGCGCAGGAGCAGTTGTCGACGCAGGCGCCGGCGACGCACACCTGGCTTGGATCGCAGGAGAGGCCAGCGCATGGGTCCACGCAGGCGCCCACCCGGCACACTTGCCCGTGGGGGCAGGTCACCCCGTCGCAAGGGCCTTTGCACATCCCCGCGATGCACTTCTGTCCCGAGGGGCAATTGACGTTCGCGCAGGCCGGGTCCACGCAATAGCCGTTCTCGTCGCACACCTCGTCGGCCGCGCAGGTGAACTCGCCCCCGTTGCACTTGGGCACGCAGGTGGCCTTGTCGCACACCTTGCCTGCGGGGCAGATGTCGCCCTCGTCGGTCGTCCCGTTGCAGTCGTTGTCGAGCCCGTCGCATTTCTCCGTGCTCGGCTGGGTCGATTGCACGCAGGTCAGCATCCCGTTCTGGCACTGCTCGGTCCCGTCGTTGCAGACGCCCGGCTGGCCTGTCTCGCACATTCCCCCGCCGCCGGTGCAGGTGATCCCGTCGACCCGGGCCACGAAGTCGGTGAAGTTGTTGTCGCCGCCGGAGTAGAGGTCTTCCCAGGCGAAGTAGAACGATTTGGGCAGCGCCTTCGAGTCGTAGATGGCGAGGTGGATGTACGAATTGGGACCGGTGTTGTCGGGGTTGAATGCCTTTTGCGAGTAGTAGATATAGCCCACGTTGCTCTTCGACGCGCAGAGGTCGGGCTTGCCCTCGGGGGTGATGAGGAAGAAGCCGACCTCGCCGCCGAGGTACGCCGGATCGGCCTTGATCGCCAGGGGGAACGAGACGGGGGGCTGCGCGTCGCAGGGGATGAGCACGTGCAGATCGTTGAAGTCGGGCTTTTGCCCGGTCACGTTGTACCAGCCGAAGACGTTCTTGAAGGCGGCGTTGCCCCGGGAGATGAGGTTGAAGGTCAGGTTGCAGGTGGGGTTGAAGGTCTCGGGCACGTCGGCGGCGTCGAGCACCGCGTTGATCGGGTCCTGCGCCTGGTCGAAGAGGCTCTGCAGATCCCCGTTGGAGGGGATGGTCGCCCCGTTCGGCTGGGTCAGCGCGAGGGAGGGCGAGGAGAGCGCGAGCAGCGCGCCGAGGAGGGAGAGGGGAGGGAGCGCGCGAGAGCCTCGGACGGACATGGAAGCCTCATCAGGAAGAAGAGAGCGGCCATGGTATCACGGGGCGCGGGGGGGCTTCCGCTCCCGGTCGCCGCGGCCTACGGTCCCGGCGCCATGCGCCCCCTGCGGCTCGCTCTTCGCTTCCTCCACATCGCCGTGGTCGGGCTCTTCGCCCTCGTCGTCTACCTCGGCCGGCGCGTCCGCGCGGGCCGCCTCGATCGAGCGGGGCTCGAGGCGCTGCGCGGCGAGATCCTGGCGCGCACGTTCGAGCGGCTCGGCGCCACGTTCATCAAGTTCGGCCAGATCATGAGCACCCGGCCCGACCTGCTCGGCCCGGGCTACACCGACAAGCTCGCGCGGCTCCAGGACGCCGTCCCGCCTGCGCCGTTTTCTGCGGTCGAGGCGGTGATCGCGGGCGAGCTCGACGAGGCGGCGCGGGCGCGCCTCGCGTTCGTCGATCCGGTGCCGGTAGCGGCCGCGTCGGTCGCGCAGGTCCACCGGGCGCGGCTCGACACGGGCGAGAGCGTCGCGCTCAAGGTGCAGCGGCCCGAGGCGGAGGCGCAGATCGAGCGGGATCTGGCGATCCTGCGCTTCCTCGCGCGGATGGTCGACGCGCTCCCGTCGATGCACCTGCTCTCGATCCCGGGGGCGGTCGCGCGCTTCGGGGAGTCGCTGCACGGGCAGCTCGATTTCCGGCGCGAGGCCGCGAACAACCGGCGCTTCGCGGAGAGCTTCGCGGCGGTGCCCGGGGTGGGGGTGCCGGCGCTCTTCCCTGACCTGTGCAGCCGGCGCGTGCTGGGGATGGAGTTCGTCGAGGGGGCCAAGGCGACCGAGCGCGGGCGGGTGTTCAAGGACGCGAAGAAGCTCGCGCGCATCGGCGGGGAGGCCATCCTCAAGATGGTCTTCCTCGACGGCTTCGTGCACGCCGATCTGCACCCTGGAAACATCCTGCTCACGGACGATGGGCGGGTGATCCTCCTCGACCTCGGGATGGTGACGGAGATCCCGCCGGATCTCTTGCGGGTGTGGGTCGAGACGTTCGTCTCGTTCTCGCGATCGGACGGCGTCACGGCGGCGCGCCTCTTCTACGGGTACGCGCCGAGCGTGGGGAAGACGCGCTACGCCGATTTCGAGCGCGAGATCAGCGCAGAGCTCGGCAAGCTCGCGGGCAAGAGCCTCGGCGACGTGGAGATCGGCGAGGCGGTGAGCGGGATGATGAACGTGCTCCGGCGGCATGCGGTGCAGGTCGATCCGAGCTTCACGGTGGTGCACCTCGCGCTGCTCGTGGCCGAGGGGCTCGGCAAGCAGCTCGATCCGGACATCGACATGCTCGGCATCGCCGCGCCGTTCCTGATGCGAGCGATGATCGAGGCGCCGCCGGTGCGGCCGCCCTACCGCGAGCCTCCGGCGGCGCTGCCCCCGGCCGCGGCGGGCGCAACGGGCGCGTCCGCGACGCAGCCCTTGCACGAGATCGGCCCGTAACCGCGAGATTTCCCGGCATTCCTGGGGCGCGTGGCTGGATCGCCCGATGCTTCAGCGAGGAGGCATGAGCGTCCGTCCACTCACGGCGGCCGAGCTCCGCCGCACCTGCGATCCCACGAAATTCCCCTTCGAGACCACCGCCTCGCTCGAGCCGCTGCGCGAGCGGCTCGGCCAGGAGCGCGCCGTCGAGGCCTTCCGCTTCGGCGTCGGCATCCGGCGCGACGGGTACAACCTCTACGCGATGGGGCCGCCCGAGGCGGGCAAGTACACGGCCGTCCGGGCGATGCTCGATCCGCGCGCCGCGGAGGAGCCGACGCCGGGCGATGTCTGCTACGTCCACGACTTCACGAACCCCAACACGCCGAGGGCGCTGCACCTGCCGGCGGGCGCGGGGCGGCGGCTGCGCGACGACGTGAAGAAGCTCGTGGAGGAGCTGCGCACGGTGATCCCGGCGGCGCTCGAGGGCGACGAGTTCCGGGCGCGCAAGCAGCACTTCGAGGAGGACGAGAAGGCGCACCACGGCCAGGCGCTCTCGGCCCTGCGCGACAAGGCGCAGAAGAAGAAGATCGCCCTGCTCCACACGCCGTTCGGCTTCGCGCTCGCGCCCACCAAGGGCGGCGAGGTGCTCGAGCCCGCGGTATTCGAGAAGCTCGGCGACGAGGAGCGGGCCCGCTTCAAGGCCGACATCGAGGCGCTGAGCGCCGAGCTCGCCGAGCTGATCGAGCAAGCCCCGCGGCGGGAGCAGGCGCTCCGGCAGAAGATCAAGGAGCTCATCCAGGAGACGCTGCTCAGCGCGGTCGATCACCTGCTCGAGGACCTGCGTCAGGCCTACGGCGATCACCCGGCGGTGGTCCGCCACCTCAAGGCGCTGGAGCAGGACGTCCTCGAGAACTTCGGCGATTTCATGAAGCCGGAGGAGGGCGCCCACCCCGGGCCGCTCGCGGAGCTCGAGGGGATGCCCTCGTTCCGCCGCTACCAGGTGAACCTGCTCGTCGATAACGAGGCCACGCAGGGCGCGCCGGTGATCTTCGAGGACCACCCGCTCTACGACAAGATCGTCGGGCGCGTGGAGCATATCTCCCGGCTCGGCGCGCTGATGACCGACTTCACGCTGATCAAGCCGGGCGCGCTGCACCGCGCGAACGGCGGCTACCTGATCGCCGACGCGCGCAACCTCATCCTCCAGCCCTTCGCGTGGGAGGGCCTCAAGCGCGCCCTCCAGAGCAAGCAGATCCGCGTCGAGCCCATCGGCCAGCTCCTCGGGCTCGTCAGCACCGTCTCGCTCGAGCCGGAGCCGATCCCCCTCTCGATCAAGGTGATCCTGCTCGGTGACCGGCACCTCTTCTACCTGCTCGACCAGCTCGATCCGGACTTCCGATCGCTCTTCAAGGTGGCGGTCGATTTCGAGGACGAGGTCGATCGCAACGCCGAGAGCGATCTCGCCTACGCGCGCCTCATCGCCACGCTCGCCAGGGACGAGTCGCTCCGGCCCTTCGATCGGGGCGGCGTCGCGCGGGTGATCGAGCACTGCTCGCGGATGGCCGAGGACGCCGAGAAGCTCTCGGCCCACATGGGCACGATCCTCGATCTGCTCCGCGAGGCCGACCACTTCGCCGGGGAGCGCAAGGGCGACGTGGTGCGCGCCGAGGACGTGAGCGCCGCCATCGACGCGGACGAGCGGCGCGGCGGGCGGGTGCGCGAGCGGGTGCTCGAGCAGATCGAGCGCGGCGTCATGCTCATCGAGACCGCGGGCGAGAAGGTGGGGCAGGTGAACGGGCTCTCGGTGCTGATGCTCGGGCGTTCGATGTTCGGGCGGCCGAGCCGGATCACCGTCAAGACGCGCCTCGGCAAGGGCGAGGTGATCGACATCGAGCGCGAGGTCGAGCTCGGCGGGCCGCTCCACTCCAAGGGGGTGATGATCCTCTCCGGCTTCCTCGGCGCCCGCTACGCGGAGGAGCACCCGCTCTCGCTCTCGGCCACGGTGGTCTTCGAGCAGAGCTACGGCATGGTCGACGGCGACAGCGCCTCGTCCGCCGAGCTCTACGCGCTGCTCTCGTCGCTCTCGGGCGCGCCGATCAAGCAGTCGCTCGCGGTCACCGGCTCGGTGAACCAGAACGGCGAGGTGCAGGCGATCGGCGGCGTGAACGAGAAGATCGAGGGCTTCTTCGAGGTTTGCCGGGCCCGGGGCCTCACCGGCCAAGAGGGCGTGCTCATCCCCGCCTCGAACGTGAAGCACCTGATGCTCCGCGACGAGGTGGTGGAGGCGGTGAAGGCCGGCAAGTTCAACGTCTACCCGGTGCGGACGATCGACGAGGGGATCGAGCTGCTCACCGGAGAGCCCGCGGGCGAGCGGGACGCGGCCGGCGCGTTCGCCGCGGGGAGCGTCAACGCGCGGGTGGAGGCGAAGCTCGTCGCGCTCGCCAAGCTGCGCGAGCGGGCCGGCGAGAGCAAGCCGGACGCCAAGAAGGAGGCGAACGTATGAGCTCCAACGATCCCGGGCTCCGCCGGGTGATGGTGGCGCTCGGCTTCGGGGCGCCCACGCCGCTCGGGCTCGACGCGGCGGTGACCCTGGCCGCCTCCGCGGCGGCCGAGCTGCACGGGATCTTCGTGGAGGACGAGGAGCTGATCCGGGTGGCCGCCCTGCCGGTCACCCGGGTGCTCGGCTACCGCTCGCCGGTGCGCCGCGAGATCTCGGTGGAGGAGATGGAGCGCGAGCTCGGCGTCCAGGCCCGCCGCGCCGAGGCGCGCTTCCACGCCGCGGCCGCGCAGGCGAAGCTGGGCTCGTCCTTCCGGGTCACGCGCGGGCGGGTGGTCGCCCAGGTGGCCGCGGCGAGGGCCGAGGCGGAGCTCGTGCTCGTCGACCGCAGCCGCGCGCCGCTGCCGCGCAACGGGAAGAAGGCCTCGCTGCCCGCCGCGCTCTACGACGGCGAGGAGAGCTCGGAGCGGGTGCTCGAGGCCGCGGCCCTGCTCGCGCCGAGGAGCGGCGGCAAGGTCGCGGTGCTCGCGACCGGCCCCGGCCCCGAGGCCGCGACGCTCGCCGGGCAGCGGGCCGCGGCGTGGCTGCGCGCCCGCGGCGTCGAGCCCCGCGTGATGGTGATCGGGCCGCCGACCGCGGATCGGATCCTCGCCGCGACGCGCGCCGCCGGCGCCGCGGCGCTGGTGTTCCGGTGGAGCGCCGTCCGCGAGCGCGACGACCTCGATCGGCTGCTGCTCGAAGCGCCGCTGCCCATCGTGATCTCCGGGCCCCCCGGGCGCTGAAACCGCGCTCTCCGGCGGCAAATCATGGCCAATGTTCCGCACCGGGACCCTCCCCAGGGGTGCGCGTATCGAGGTACGCTGGCCCGATGAAGCGCTTCCTCTTTGCCCTCGCCCTCTCCGCCGCGTCGTTCGTCTCGCTCGCGCCCGCCGCCAAGGCCGACGTGCCGCCGCCCAACAAGGCCCAGTGCGACAAGGCCAAGGAAGGCGACGCGTGCGTCACCGACGACAAGAAGGACGGGGCCTGCACCAAGGACATGTGCTCCCGCCTCGACTACAGCGACGGCTCGCCGCCGAGCACCGTCACCGAGCCCTGCCTGCTCTGCAAGGCCGGGGCGACGCCGAGCGAGAGCAGCAGCAGCGGCGGGAGCAGCAGCGGCGGGTGTTCGGTCGCGGGCGGCGTCCCCGCGCGCTCGGCCCTCTGGGTCGCCCCGGCGCTCCTCTTCGCGCTGCGCCGCCGCCGGGCGCGGTAGGCGGAGCGAGCAGCCCCGCGGCACGGTTCTTCCGCTGCGGCCCGCGGTGCTCTAGGCTGTTCTCCTCGTGCCGCGCGCCCCGCTCGTGCAGTTGCTCCTTTCGGCGAGCCTCGCCGCCGGCGTCGCCGCGTGCTCGGCTGCGCCGCTTCCTCCCGCGCCGCCTCCTCCTGCGCCGCCCCCACCGCCGGTGCGCGCGCCTTCGTTCGTCGCCACAGAGCCCCCGGAGCCGAGCCGCATCTTCGACGTCCACCTCGTGCCCGAGCGTGATCCCGCGGGGGAGGTGAGCGTGATCGAGGTTGAGATCCGCCTCTCCGAGCCGCCGGGAGAGTTCGGCGACGCGAGCCCGCTCGTGCTCTCGATCCCCGACGAGGTCGATGGTGAGCCCGGCTCGGCGGAGGCGATCGACGAGGTGTACGCGCGGGACGCCGAGGGGGCGCTGGGGCTCAAGCAGGCGGCTGTCCCGGCGCGCGGCGATGTCCCGGCGCACGCCGAGTGGCGATCGGATCGCCACCCCGACGGCGCGATCAGCGTCACGTACAAGGTCCGCGTGGGCAAGGGCGAGGGCGGCAAGAGCCGCGGCCTGCGTGCCCAAGCGGGCGGGGTGCAGGGCACGGGCGAGAGCTTGCTCCTGCTCCCCGAGGCGCCTGATCCGTACACGATCCACCTCTCGTGGGACGTGGGCGGCCTCGGCGAGGGTGCGGTGGGGCTCAGCTCGTTCGGCGAGGAAGATGTCGAGATCCCGGGGCCCATCCCGCTCGATCGCCTCGCGCGGGTCGTGTTCATGGCCGGGCAGCTCGGGCGCCTCTCCATCGACGATGGGCGCCAGCGCTTCCACGCCGCGTGGCTCGGCAAGCCGGGCTTCGATCCGGTCGAGGCGCTCTCCTGGGCCGCGCGCGCCCGCGCCGTCGAGCGGCGCCTCTTCCACGACAAGGACGCCGAGCCCTTCACGATCTTCCTCAGCGCCGTGCCTCGCCTCGGTCCCTCGCTGTGGGCGAGCCCGCGCCCCGGCGGCCTGCTCCTGCTCGCGGGGGACCAGCTCGGCTTCTCGCGCAGCGCGCGCTTTTCGCTGGGGCAAGCGCTCGCGCGCAGGTGGACGGGCGACGAGAGCCTGCGCTTCTTCGGGCCCGAGCCGGTGCTGGCCTGGCTGCGCGAGGGGGTGAGCGCGTATGTCGCGCGCGCGGCCTTGCTCCGGGCCGGCCTCGTCACGCCGGCCGAGGCCCTCGACGATCTGAACGAGCATGTCACCCGCTGGACCTTGAGCCCGCTCGCCGGCCTGCCGAACAGCGAGATCGCGGCGCGCTTCGCGAGCGGAGAGGCCGCGCGCGCCATGGCCGAGGACCGGGGCTTCCTCTACGCCGCCGAGGTCGACGCGGCGATCCAGGCCAAAACCGGCGGCAAGCGCGACATCTTCGACATGCTCTTCACGATGATCCTCCGGGCCGGCCCGATGACCGAAGAAGAGAAGGGGCAGCCGCCGCGCCAGCTCTCGCCCGGCACCTTCGTCGACACCGCGGACCAGGAGGCGACCATCGAGATCCGGCACCGCTACGACGCGCTGGTCGATCGCGGGGAGAAGACGCCGCCCGCCTCGGGCACCTTCGGGCCCTGCTTCAAGAGCGTGAAGAAGGGCATCGCCCGCTTCGATCTCGGCTTCGACGAGGCGTCGCTCGCCGACAAGAAGGTCCACGGGCTGCGCGCCGGATCGGCGGCGGCGAGGGCGGGGCTGCGCGAGGGAGACGGCATCCTCCGCGCCTCGGTGATCCGGAGCGGCGACCTCGCCGTCGACCTCACGGTGACGCGCGAGGGAGGCGACAAGGTGATCCACTATGTGCCGGCGGGTGACACCGTCAACGGTGTGCTCTGGACGCGGGTCGCCGGCGTGCCGGACAGCGCCTGCGCGCGGCCCCTGCCGCCCTCGCCCTGAGAGAGCGGCTCAGCGCGATCGGGGGAAGAGCCCGTGTCGCCCCGCGTCGCGCAGCTCGTTCATCGCGACGAGCATCACGTCGCGCACGCGCGTGAAGCAGCGCTCCACGGCCTCGGGATCGTCGGCCGCCTCGGGTGGGAGGCCGAGATCGATCGGCGCGAGGAACCGCGTGTGGATCTTCACGGGCAAGGGCAGGTGCGGCAGCGGGATGCCCGCCACGACGCCCCAGGGCAGGGCGAAGCCGAGCGGGGCCACGTTGCTCCGGGCGAGCGCGGGCAAGTGGAGGAGCTCGGCGATCTTCCGCCCGTCGGTGAAGAGGTAGAGCGAGCTGTGGCCGCCCACGCTCACGATCGGGACGATGGGCGCCTTCTCGCGGAGCGCGGTGCGGATGAAGCCGCGGCGCTTGCCGAACTCGAGCTCGTAGCGGCGCGAGAAGGGCTTGCAAGCGTCGAGATCGCCGCCGGGGAAGACGAGCACCGCGGCCTCGCGATCGAGCGCGCGCCGGGCGTTCTCGGGGCTCGCGGCGATCGCGCCGGCCGCGTTGAGCCAGGTGCCCGCGGAGGGCACGTGGAAGGGCACGTCGTGCATCAGCCCGTAGGCGAGGCGCGCCGGCGTGCAGCGCCGCCAGAAGGCCACCATGTGGCAGAACATGTCGGGCGTGCCGGTCATCCCGTTGTGGTTGGCCACGGCGAGGAAGCGCCCCTCCGGCAGCTCGGCCTCGATCTCCGTCTCGCAGCGGAAGTAGTGATCGTAGAGCAGGCCGAGCAGCGGGAGCACCCGCGCGATGAAGCGCGGATCGCGCGCCTCGAGATCGTTCGGTCGCACGCGCTCCCGCGCCTTGTCGCGGAACGCGGCGAGGGCGTCCATGAGCTCGTCGCGGCTCGGCGCTGGGTGAGGTGGGGAGATCGACACCGCGCCGGTTGAGTAGCGCCGGGCGTGGAAAATTGCACCGGCGAAATGGGTCGGCGCGGCGCGCCATTCTCGCAAGCCTCGTGCTCGCTTCCGTCCTTTGTGAGAGGATGGAGCGCCTTTCCTGCAAGAGAGCGCTCCCCCGCGGCCGCGCTCGTTGCCCGGAGTTCTCATGCGCAGCTCGACCTTTGCCTTGCTTGCTCCCGTCCTGCTCTCCCTGGTCGCGCTCGCGCCTTCGGCCGGCTGCGCGAAGGGCTTCACCGAGCCCGATATCAGCGGGGCCGGCGGCACCGGATCCTCCGGCACGAACAGCACGACCTCGTCGTCGGGCGACGGCGGCGACCCGAGCACCGGTGAGGGCGGCGGCTCATCGAGCAGCTCGTCGTCGAGCAGCTCCGCGTCGAGCAGCAGCTCGTCGGGCGGGCAGTCGTCGAGCAGCTCTTCGTCGAGCAGCTCGTCATCGAGCAGCTCTTCATCGAGCAGCTCGTCGTCGAGCAGCAGCTCCTCCGGCGGAGGCGTCTGCGACAACAGCGGCGACTGCAACACCTGCATCTCGTGCGCCCAGGTCGTGGACTGCGCCGCGCAGCAGTCGGCCTGCGACAACGACCCGACGCTGAGCTGCCTCTTCTTCGAGTTCTGCATCCAGGGCTGCGCGCCCGGCGACAGCGCCTGTTTCCAGGACTGCGCCAACCAGGAGCCGGTCGGCGCGCAGCTCTACTCCGATCTGGCCGTCTGCATCGTCTGCGGCGCTTGCTACAACGACTGTGACGGCGCCGGCTCGGGCTGCCCCTGAGAGCGCCTCAGATCCCTTCGAGCTTGGCCTTCTGACCGGCCATCACGCCGTGGGCGCGGGTCCATCCGGCGTTGACCTCGAGCACGTACTTCGAGTCGCAGCCGACCTCGAAGGTGTCATCGCTCATGGTCGGCGTGTTCTCCTCGATGCCCACGATCATCCCGTCGTCGTCGATGTAGAGCATGTCGAGGGGGATGCAGGTGTTGTGCATCCAGAAGGTGTGGTTGTCCTTCTCGTCGAAGCGGAAGATCATCCCGTGATCTTGCGCCATCTTGGTGCGGTACATCAGCCCGCGCTGGCGCGTGGCGTCCGTCTCCGCGACCTCGACGGTGATCGTCTCGCCCTTGGCCTCGGGGAAGCTCACCTTGCCCGTGCGCAGCTCCGGCGGGTGGGCGAGGTTGTCCTTGGGGCAGTGGGGGTCGGGGCTCGGGGGCGTCTTGCGCTTGGGCTCGGCCGGGGATTTCTTGATGCAGCGCTCTTTCACCGGCGGCGGGGCAGGCGTCGCGGCCACCTTCGGATGGGGGCCGTCCTCGACGATCGGCTCCTCGATCTTGCGCTCGCATGCCGTCGTCCCGCAGGCGCATGCGGCGAGCAAAAAGGGAGCGGCGACGATCACGGAGAGGCGAGCCGGCCTTCGCATGGATCGCTCCCTAGCATGTCCGTCGCCGGGCAGGGCGTCGCGGCCAGACACTTGACCGCGGCGGCCTTCGGTCGCAGAAAGGCGGCGCTTTGAGCCACACCAAGACCACCCTCGCCCTCGGCCTCTCCCTGCTCCCCCTCGCGCTCTCCGCGTCGCTCGGCTGCTCGCAGAGCCCGCCCGAGCCCACGCCCGATCCTGCCGGCGCCCACACGTCGAGCCCGGCCGCCAAGACGGCTCAGGGCGACACCAAGCCCGCGTCGCTCACCTCGGCCGCGGCGCCGCCGAAGCGCAAGGTGCCTGGCAAGCCGACCGCAACCGTCAGCCCGAGCCCGGACGATCCGCTCAAGGGCAAGTGGACGCTCGACGACGCGACGAAGGGGCTGCCCGCGGGCAAGACCCTCGTGGCCACGCTCGAGACCGAGCTCGGCAAGCTCGAGTGCACGCTCTTCGACACGAAGGCGCCGATCACGGTGGCCAATTTCGTCGGCCTCGCCCGGGGGATCCGGCCGTGGAAGAGCCCGGAGGGCAAGTGGGACAAGAAGCCGCTCTACGATGGGACGGTGTTCCACCGGATCATCAAGGGCTTCATGATCCAGGGCGGCGATCCGAAGAAGAACGGCACCGGCGACGCGGGCTTCGAGATCCCCGACGAGGTCTGGGAGGACGGGAGCCACGATCGCGCGGGCCTGCTCTGCATGGCGAACCACGGGGCCAACACCAACTCCGCCCAGTTCTTCATCACCGACGAGGCCGCGCCCCACCTCGACGGCGGATACACCATCTTCGGTGAGTGCGGTCCGCTGGAGACGGTCCATGCGCTCGGCTCGGTGGAGATGGCCGGGGGCGATCGGCCGAAGACCCCGCCGGTGCTCAAGAAGGTGACGATCAGCCGCAAATGAGCGGCCGGGGTCGAGGGCATTGATCCCGGGCGAAGGGGAGCCGGTCGCGCGGGCAAGATCCTGCAAGGCGGTGGCTCCCCACCTCGAAACCGTTATCCTGAGGCCCATGCATAAGCCCTTCCTTCTCCTCCTCGCCGGTCTCTCGCTCCCCGCGGCGCTCGGGGCCATCGCCGCCGCCGGGTGCGGCAGCCTCATCGTCGAGACGAACCCCGAGGGCACCGACGGGGGTGAAGGGGACGCGAAGCAGGACGCGAAGCACGACGCGATCGGCGTCGACGCGACGGACGACGTGATCGACGCGCTGCCGGATTACGTCGATCCCGGCTGCCCGGACGCCGGGCCGCCGATCACCGACTTCCAGTGCGACCCGTACCACCAGTTCAACGGCAACTGCCCGCCGGGCCAGGGCTGTTACATCTACGTGCAGTACCCGCAGGAGCCCTGCGGTCAAGAGATCTACGGGGCGGCGTGCGCCGACGTGGGGCCGGGCCAGCAGGGCGACGCGTGCGGCGGCGGGCAAGACTGCGGCGCCGGCTTCGTGTGCGTGGTCTCCGGCTCGGGCAACCAGTGCGTCAAGCTCTGCAACCTGAAGGGCGACGACGGCTGTCCCGCCGGCCTGGTGTGCGAGCCGATCGACGTGGAAGGGTTCGGCGGATGTCTCTGAACAAGACGCGGCGCGGTCTTCGCTGGATCGCGCTCTTCGCCTCGGGGACGGGGCTGCTCGTGGCCTGCGGCTCTCGCACCGGGCTCGACTACGGACCGCCCAAGCCGCCTCCGCCCGAGTGCTACGTCGCGGCCGATTGCCCGGATTTCGGCGACTTCTGCAAGCCGGTCATCTGCGCGCCGCTCGACGACATGCCCGACGCCGGCCCCTCCGAGGTCGCGAAGACGGGCGGCCAGTGCAAGAAGGCCGTGCCCGTCGACTGCGACGATCACGACCCCTGCACCGCCGACACCTGCGATCCGGGGACGGGGCTCTGCAGCTACGCGCTCGCGACGCTCGACCTCGACAACGATGGATACCGCGGCCCCCTCCCGGGGACGATCGCCGGGCAGCCCGGATCGTGCGGCGACGACTGCGACGACACCAACGCCAAGGCGCACCCCGGGGGCATCGAGGTGTGCGACGGCGTCGACAACGACTGCAACGGGATCATCGACGACAACGCGGGCTACATCCCCCTCGACGACGCGCCGGTGCGCATCTCCGGAGACATCGCGCCCGCCGGCCCGGGCGGCCTCGCCTACAGCGGCAACGTGTATGCCTCGGTGTACACGGGGACGAGCAGCGGCTTCGATGTCTACGTGTCGATGCTCGACCCGACGGGCAAGACCATCACGCCCCCCGGGGAGACACAGTTCACCATCGTCAACGCCGACGCGAGCGGCGGCCCCGTGACCTGGATCGGCGATCGCTTCGGCCTCGCCTGGCAGGACCGGCGGACGGGCGACTACGAGATCTTCGTGAGCATCCTCGGCGAAGACGGCGCGAAGAAGTTCCCCGACACGCAGATCACGAGCGCGCCCGGCTTCTCCGTCAACCCGGCGCTCGCGTGGAACAAGAACGAGTTCCTCGTCGTGTGGCAGGACGATCGGGACGGGCTCTTCAACCTCTACGCCCAGCGGGTGAGCCCGGACAGCAAGCCGATCGGCGAAAACCTCGCGCTCACCGACGCGGGCTCGACGGGCCTCGGCAACGAGTCGCCGAGCATCGCCGTGGGCGCGAAGGGCGTCGGCATCAGCTGGTTCGTGGGCGACGCGCTCAACAAGCTCGTGCAGTTCCAGGTCTTCTCCCCCGATCTGACGACGACGATCACGCCGCCGATCCTGCTCACCGACGGCTCGACCAAGACCCGGAGCCCCACGGTGGTGTGGAACAAGGATCGCTACGTGATCTCGTGGTTCGACATCACCGCGCCCTCGAAGGCGATTTACGCGACGGCCGTCGACGAGAGCGGCGTCATCGTGGTGCCCACCAAGGCCATCTCGAACCCGGGCCCGTTCCGCTCGCGCTACCCCTACCTGCGCCCGCTCGGCGATCGGCTGCTCGCCGTGTACTCCGACGATCGCGACCAGAACGACGGCTACGAGCTCTACTCGCGGATGATCTCCGCCGACCTCGAGCCGCTCAGCCCCGAGCAGCGGCTGACCAACGCGAAGAAGGACAGCATCTACCCCATCCCCGCGTTCGGCCCCGAGGGCAACGTGGGCATCCTGTTCCGCGACGATCGCCTTCAGGAGCAGGACGTGTGGTTCACCCGGCTCGGCTGCGTGACGAGCCCCAACCCCCCTTGATCTCGATCACCTCACCACGAAGCATCCCAACCGCGACCGTGAGGGAGCGGACCCACCGCACCGCCGCGAATCCACGATCCCACGCACCCACGCCACCTGCTCACGGCGAGCTCCCGACGAGCTTCACCGCCGCCGCCGCGAAGCCGGTGTAGAGCTGGAGCGCGTCGGCGCAGCCGTCTTCCCTCGGGCCGTTGGTCTTCGAGCACCAGTCGCCCTCGAAGACGATGGCGCCGCTCGCGTCGCGGGCGCAGTGCGCGGTGGGGATGCTGCCGTCGCCGTATTTCGAGGTGTCGCCACTGAGGAGCACGCACAGCGACTGGTTGAAGGGGCCGGCGATCAAGCTGTCGGCCTCCTCGAGCAGGACGTACCCCTCGATGGTGCCGCCGTCGATGTAGCCGGGGTGCTGCCGGTCGCCGATGCAATCGTTGGAGGTCAAAAGACCGGAGGGCTCGTACGATCCGATGCACGCGCGGTCCGGGGAGAGCGTGCCCTTGATGCGCAGCGAACGGATGGGGAGGATGGCGGCCTGGGTGGCGTCGGGGTCGAAGTAGAGCGGGAGGTAGCTCTCCTCGGCGCCCTCGGCGGTGAAGGCGCCGCCGGCCGCGCCGGAGGTGAGCGCGAGCTCGACGGGCGCGGCGTGGATCGGGACGCCGCCGGAGTCGATCACCTCGTCGACGAAGGCGTAGCCCTCGCGCGGATCGGCGGCGGGCTTGGCAGCGCCGGTGCGGAGCGTGCCGCCCTTGGTGTCGATCTCCATCA
Source organism: Byssovorax sp. (assembly GCA_046351295.1). Lineage (GTDB taxonomy): Bacteria > Myxococcota_A > Polyangia > Polyangiales > Polyangiaceae > JAXLYT01. The sequence goes on along the minus strand of JAXLYT010000004.1, from coordinate 62,682 downwards.
GCCACGAGAACGTGCCGAGCCCGTTGAGCTCGCAGCGGGGGAGGTTCATGGTCACGTTGACGAAGATCGCGTTCTTGACGTTCGTGCCGTAGAGGCTGTCCGGGTGGAGCAGGTTGAGCTGGGCCACGCGCAGGGTGACGGGCGAGGACGGCGGGGGCATGGCGAGCGCGAGGCAGGGAGACGCGGACTCGGGGCACGTCGCTGGATCGGGCGAGCAAGGGTAGGTCGGGCCATGGCCGCCGCTCCCCGTGGTGGAGGCGACCTCGACCTCGGCGAGGCCCGAGACGAGCTGGCAGCCCCCGAGCGCCACGGCGACGAGGGCGGCGACGACATCCGCCCCTCGCACGGCGAGCGCGGAGGCGCGCCGCTTCACCCGCCGACCTTGCGCAGCTTGAAGGCGCCGGCCTTGTGGACCTTGCCCGGCAAGGGGCGGCCGATCACCTGCTCGGCGATGTTGCCGGCCACGAGCAGCTTGTCGAGATCGACGCCGGTCTGGATGCCCATGCCTTCGAGCATGAAGACCAGGTCCTCGGTCGCGAGGTTGCCGGCCGCGCCGGGCGCGTAGGGGCAGCCGCCCACGCCGCCCACGGACGCGTCGAAGTCGCGCACGCCGAGCTCGAGCGCGACGAGCACGTTGGCGAGGGCGGTGCCGCGCGTGTCGTGCATGTGGAGGGCGAAGCGCTCGGGCGGGAGCTCGCCGAGGAAGCGGCGGACGATCTCGCCCGTCTGCCGCGGCGTGCCCACGCCGATCGTGTCGGCGATGGAGACCTGGTAGCAGCCGAGGTCGATGAGCTTCTTCGCGATCGACACGGATTTCTTCGGGTCGATCGGGCCTTCGTACGGGCAGCCCCACACCGTCGAGAGGTAGCCGCGCACGGTGACGCCGGCCTCGCGCGCGGGGGTGATGATCTCCTCGAACACGGCGAGCGTGTCGGCGATCGTCTTGTTGACGTTCATCTTGTTGTGCGTCTCGCTGGCGCTCAGGAAGACGGCGACCTCTTTGAGGCCGGCGCCGAGCGCGCGCTCGAGGCCGCGGGCGTTGGGGCAGAGCGCGGCGTAGGTGACGCCCGGCGGCGGCGTCATGCTCCTCGCGAGCTCCTCCGCGTCGGCGAGCTGCGGGATCCACTTGGGCGAGACGAAGCTCGTGATCTCCAGGCGGCGGATGCCGGCGGCGACGAGGGCCTCGATGAGGCGGCGCTTGCCCTCGACGGGGATCATCGCCGTCTCGTTCTGGAGGCCGTCGCGCGGGCTCACCTCGTAGAGCGAGACCCGATCGGGCGCGCGCGCGAAGAGGTCGTCGGGGGCTGCGTGCGCGTCGCCGGCGGGCATGGGCGAATCGTCGGTGTGATCGGGGCGCTGCGTCAAGGGAGCCGAATTCAGCCTGATACCAGCCGGAGCTGCCGGCCTCGGGCGTTGGGGGAGAAGGGGATGGGGTAGTCGCCGGAGAAGCACGCGTGGCAGTAGCTCGATCGGCTCGGCGCCTCGCCCTCGGCCTTCGGCTCGACCGAGCGGACCGCGTCGATCAGGCCGTCGAGGGAGAGGTAGCCGATCGAGTCCGCGGTCACGTAGCGCCCGATCTCGTCGACGCTGTGGTTACTGGCGATGAGCTCGGCGCGGGTCGGCGTGTCGATGCCGTAGAAGCAGGGCCAGGCGGTGGGCGGGCTGGAGATGCGGAGGTGGACCTCCTTCGCGCCCGCGTCGCGGACCATCTTCATGATCTTGCGGCTCGTGGTGCCGCGGACGATCGAGTCGTCGACCACGACGACGCGCTTGCCCTCGATGGCCTCGCGGTTGGGGTTGAGCTTGAGGCGCACGCCGAAGTGGCGGATCGACTGCTGGGGCTCGATGAAGGTGCGCCCGACGTAGTGGCTGCGGATCAGGCCCATCTCGAAGGGGATCCGGGCCTTGGAGGCGAAGCCGATCGCCGCGGGCAGGCCGGAGTCGGGGACGGGGATCACCACGGCCTCGCCCTCGCCCGGGGGCAGGGGCTGCTCTTCGGCGAGGCGCCTCCCCAGGGCCTTGCGCACCTCGTAGACGCTCGCCCCCTCGATGCGCGCGTCGGGGCGGGCGAAGTAGACGAACTCGAAGAGGCAGACCTTGCGCGACGTCTCGCCGAAGGGGAACGAGCTGCGCAGGCCGCCCTCGTCGATGATCAAGAGCTCGCCGGGGCGCACGTCGCGCACGAGCGTCGCGCCGATGAGATCGAAGGCGGTGGGCTCGCTCGCCACGACGTACGCGGGCGGGGCGCCGGGGCGGTCGAGCTTGCCGAGCACGAGCGGGCGGATGCCCATGGGATCGCGGGCGGCGATGAGGGCGCGCTCGGTGAGGAAGAGGATCGAGTACGCGCCCTCCACCTGGGCGAGCGCGTCGGCGATGCGATCTTCGACCGCGCGCTGGTTGCTCATCGCGATGAGGTGGACGATGGCCTCGGTGTCGCTCGCGCTCTGGAAGATCGAGCCGCGCGCCTCGAGCCGCTCGCGCACCTGCTCGTGGTTGGTGAGGTTGCCGTTGTGCGCGACGGCGATGGATCCGCGCGCGTAGTCGACCGCGAAGGGCTGGGCGTTGCGCAGGTGGCTGCCGCCCGCGGTGGAGTAGCGGACATGGCCGATGGCGTGCGCGCCCGGCAGGCGGGAGAGATCGGTCGGGCTGAAGCCGGCCTGCACGAGGCCCATGCTCCGGTGGGCGAAGAGGCGGCTCCCGTCGCTCGTGACAATGCCCGCCGACTCCTGCCCGCGGTGCTGGAGGGCGTGGAGGCCGAGGTAGGTGAGGTTTCCGGCCTCTTGGTGGCCGAAGATGCCGAAGACTCCGCACATGCGGTGAGTCTTAGTATGAAATGGGCCCGGGCCCCAGGAGGGCGCTCACTTCGCCTACTTTTCCGGGATGTTCCACAGCCGGGCGATGATCTTCATCTGCATGTCCTCGCCATGGCACGTGGTGCAGCCGAGGTCCTTCTTGTCCGCGCGGCTGAGCTTGGCTTCGTAATTTTCCGTCATGAACTTCGCGAGGGCCTTCTTGTCGCGCCGATCGAGCACCTTGGCCTGCCCGGCGTGGCAGCTGTCGCAGAAGAGCGCGCCGCCCTTGTCCTCGCGCAGCTCCACCAGGTAGTGCTTCCACATCGCGCTCGTGATCTGCATGGCGCGCGTGACCTGGGCGAAATTGCCCTCGACGTGGCAGCCGGCGCAGCTCGTGTATCCCATCGAGCGCTGGAAGAGCGGCATCAGCTTCTTCTTCCGGGCCAGATCGATCTTGCCGAGATCGGGCAGCTTCTGCGGATCGAGGCCGAGGGCCTTCAGATCCTCGATCATCTTGCTCGGCCGGAGGGGAACGTTCTCCGTCGGGCCCGCGGGCGGGGCGCTCGGTACGGACGCGGAGGCCGAGCCCGGGGGCGCGGTCGGCGCCGCGGTGACGCCCGGTGTGGCGCTGGCCACAGCAGGCAGCGCGCTCGCGGAAGGGGCGGCGCTCGGTCGCGGAGGGGCGGTGGTGGCCGCGGTGGCGCTCTCGGGCGGGGCCGGGGTCTCGGGCGCTGGCGGGGCGCCGCACGCGGCGGCGAGGGACACGGCGAAGCAGAGGCTCAGCGAGCCGAGGCGAAGGCGCATTCGATCAGAATTTCCCGGTGACGGTGAGGAAGGTGAGCTTGTCGTTGGTCTCGCGGAGGCGGCCGGTGAGCATGCGGACGACGCTCCACAGGACCTCGTAAGCCAGGTCTTTGTGGAGGAAGAGCAGGTCCTCGAAGGCGTCCTTCGGCAGCGCGAGCAGGCGGCAGCGCTCGTGGACGCGCGCGTCGGCGGAGCGGGGGGCCTCGTCGAGCAGGGCCATCTCGCCGAACACGGCGCCGGGGCCGAGCACGGCCAGCGCCTCTTCGCCCATGCCGGGCACGTCGCGGCTGATGCGCACCTTGCCGTCGAGGATGATGTAGAGCTTGTCCCCCGGATCGCCGTGCTGGAAGATCTTCGTGCCGAGCGCGTGCGACTCTTCCGTCGCCACCCGCGAGATCAGCTCGAGCGCGACGGGGGTGAGGCCCGCGAAGAGCGGGACCTTGGCGAGCTGGGCGATTCGTTCGGCGACGTCCACGGCGGCTCCCTGTCGCCGCGAGGGCGACCGGCCCGAAGGATAGCGGAGCGCCCTCCGCTGCGAAAACAAACGACGGGTCGCGGAAGCACCGATCAGGTTGAGCGCACGAGAAAACAAGCGCTCCCGAACCGCGCGCGTAAGCGAGCGGACCCTATCCGCGAGCGTGAGCGAGCGTGAGCGAGCGCCCGGGCCCAAGGCACGGACTTCGGCCTTACGGCCGCAGCAGCCGCTCCCTTGCGGTCGCGGATAGGGTCCCCTCCCTTGCGGTCGGGGTTCGGGAGGTTGTTGTGATTGTTGGCGGTTTATGTGTCGCGCTAGCGGGTGAAGCGGACTTTGATGGGCGGGGTGGTGCCCGTCATGGGCTGGCCGGCGCGATCGAGCGCGGGCTGGTAGCGGCGGCCGAGCGCGCAGATCCGGGCGGCGCGGCCGAAGCCGTAGCCCGGGTCGGACAGGACGCTGACCGAGAGGGGCGAGCCGTCGGGCCGCACCGTGACCGTGATGTTCACGACGGCGTTGTCGATCTGCTCGGCGTCGGCCTCGGGCGGGAAGGCGCAATTCCAGCTCGTGTTGCCCTCGAAGGTCGCGCCGCGGGAGAGATCGGGCCCGGTGGGCGCGGGCGGCGGGGGCTTCGGTCCCGTGCCGGTGCCGCCCGGGGTGCCGGTGAGCGACGCGGCCGGGTTGGTGACGACCTTGTCGCCCTTGCCGGACGCGGACACGAGGCCGCCGGGCGCGTTGCCCTCGCCGGACACGATCGTGTTGCCGGTGAGATCCTCAGGCTTGTCGTTGGGGTCTTCCTTCTGCGTCAGCACCTTGGCGGCCTGGGCCGGCGTGGGCGGCTGATCGTAGGGGTCGTCCTTGGGCTTGGCCTCGGCCTTGGGCACCGGCGCAGGCGGTGCCGGCTCGGGCTCGGGCGTGGGCGGAGGCTCGGGCGGCTTGTCGACGGCCGGCGGAGGCTTCGGCGGCGCCTCGATGTCGTACTGGGTCCAGAAGAACTCGTGCTGCCATTTGCGCGTGTTGCGCAGCAGCGCGAGGATCTCCGACAGGTACTGGACCGCGACGCCGGGCCCGATCGAGGCGCCGTGCATGAGCATCGCGATCAGGACCGCCACGAGGAACCAGTCGGTCCTGCTGCGCCCCGCCCCGGCGAGGATGGCCGCGGCCGGCTCCACGGCGGGCGCGCCCTCGCTGCGATCGACCGCGGCGTTGATCGCGCCGCGGGGCTTCGCGCGCGAAGGCAGCTCGTTCGTGACCCAGTCCGACATCGATGGCCTCGGTCACTTCCCCGGGGTGGGCGCGGGTGCGGGCGCAGGCGCCGCCCCACCGGGGGCGTTCGCCGCGCCGCCCTCGGCGGGGATGGGCGCGACGCCGAAGGCGATGCGCGACACGCCCGCCTGCTTGAGCAGATCGAGCGCGCGGATCACCCGGCCGTGCTGGACCGAGGTGTCGGCGCGGATCACCGCGCGGAGCTCGGGGTTTCGCGCCTGGGCCTCCTTGGCGAGCGGGAAGATCGCGTCGTCGTTCGGGACCTTCTTGCCGTCGACGAGCGTGTCGCCGTTGGCGTGGAGCTCCAGGCCGAAGACGAGCTGTATCTCTTGCCCGCTCGCGGCCTTCGGCAAGTCGAGGGGCATCGACTGCGAGACGATGATCTTCGCCGTCACCATGAAGATGATGAGGAGCACGAGGGTGATGTCGACGAGCGGGGTGACGTTGATCCCCGAGACCATCCCGTCGTCGTCACCGGAGTTGCTGCTGGCAGCCATCAGCTCTCCTCCCCGTTGCTCGCCTCCGCAGCCTTCTCCTTGCTGTCCGCGCCCTTCTTCGCGGGGGCCTTGGCGGCCGCCGCGGCGGGCTTCGGAGCGGCCTTCGCCGGCGTGCCCGAGGCGCCCGCGGCGCGCGGGACGACGAAGTCGGGCTCGGTCTTGAGGTGCGCGAGCAGGATGCGGGAGAGCGCGTCGGTGTTGGCGAGCGTCGACTTGATCAGGCGCTGGAAGTAGTTGTTCGCGGCGACGGCCGGGATGGCGACCATCAGGCCGACGGCCGTGGCCACGAGGGCCTCGGCGATGCTCTTCATGACCGCCTCGGGGGCGAGCGACTGCGAGGCCGCCTGGGCGAGGGGCGTCTTCGCGGCGTCGCCGAGGGCGGCGAAGGCGCCGACGACGCCGATGACGGTGCCGAAGAGGCCGATGAAGGGGGCGTTGTTGCCGAGGGTGCCGAGGTAGGCGAGGCGCCGCTCGAGCTTCATCTTCTGGAGGGCCTGGGCGCCGGCCATCGCCTCTTCGGCGGCGGCGGGCCCGCGGTCGGCCATCTCCAGCCCGGCGAGGACGACGGCGGCCTCCACGGCAGGCGAGGTGCCCATGCGCTTCTTCGCGGCGTCGATCGAGTCGTCGAGCGAGCTCTGGAGGTCCTTCGCCAGGACGGTCAGATCGTCGCGGAGGGTCCAGAAGAACCAGGCCCTCTCCAGGATGATCGCCACCGAGACGACGCTGAGGATCAGCATGAGCCACATGACCCACGCTGCCCCGAAGCCGATCATGATCCGTTGCAGCCACTCGACGAGGTTCATCTTCTTTCAGGTGCCTTTCATGGGCCCGGGCGCTGCCCAGGCGTTGCAGTTGCGAAGAGGGCCGCCGATTCCCGGCAGGCGAAGGTTTTTTGCGTGGGCGGCGGGGACGGCTCGGGTCAGGTGGGGTCTTCCTCGTCGGGCGGCGCGCTGCGAGCGTCGGCAGCGGCGTCGCTGCTCGCTCCGGACCGGCTCATGGCGTCGATGACCTGGCAGGCCTGCCCGAGCACCGTGGTCGCGTAGCCCCCCTTGGGTAGCACAAAACCGACCCGCAGACCGACCTTCCCGCCCTCGCTGCCCGCGGGATCCGTGCCAGGGAGCCGGGTGACCGTGACGTCGCTAACCTCCAGGCGGAGGGAGCGCCGCGTGCCCTCACCGAGGTGCTTCCAGGCGGAGAGCGCATCCTTTGCGCCGAGGTCGCTCTCGGCGAGCACGGCCCGCTCGAGCTCGGCCGGGGCGCCCTCGGGCCAGCGCATCTTGGCCCCGAACATCGGCCCGGTGGCGGAGATCAGGCCCGCCTCGGCCCGGCTCTGCGCGTCCGCGAGCTCGGGGCCTTCGAGCGGGACCACGAACAGGCCCCCGCTGTCGTGCTTCTTGGCGAGGTCGCCGGGGAGCACCTTCGCCCAGGTCCCGTCCTTCTGCCGGCGTTCGAGCACCCGGTTGAAGAGCAGCGACTGGAGCGCCGAGAAGAGCAGGCGCTGCTCCCGTCGATCGCGCGGCCCCCGCTCCTTGCCGGCGAGCCAGGCGATCGCCCGCGCCGGGTTGTCCCCGTCGCGCCCGAAGCGCTGCGGCCCGAACGCGTTGGGGACGCCGATCTTGCCTGCCGCGAGCAGGGCCTGCTCGACCCGATCGGCGTCTGCGGCCGCGATATCGCGCAGGATCAAGGTGAAGCGGTTGCCCGTGAGGTGGCCGGGCTTGAGCTTGTTGTCGTGCCGCGCGAGCCCTTGCACCGTGAGCCCGGGGATGGCGATCGTCGCGGCGATCCCCTCGATCGACCGGGCCATCGGGAAGCTGAACGAGACCGTCTGTGTGGTCACCGCATGCCGGTCCTTCATCCCGGCCCACCCCGCGCTCCCCGCGTCGACCCCGAGCGCGCGGGCGAGCAGGCGCACCGCGTCCGGCGTGGTCAGCCCGCGCTTCTCGAACGTGACGAAGAGGTGCTCGCCCTTGCCGCTCGGCGCGTAGGCCGGCAGCTCCTCCACCAGGAAGTCCTCGGGCGTGGTCCGGATGACGGCGCGTGGCAGGGGCGCTTCGGGCCCGCCTCCAGCCTTGGCCTCGGCGATCATGTCCGCGCAGGGTGAACGAATTTGCCCGGGCGTCCAGTGCCGCGGGACCCCTGCGCGGGATTTGCCACGGGCGAGGACCCCCTGTATGAGGGAAGGGCCCCGACCCCGGGGCTTGGAGGTGCTGTCCATGCCCCGAGCCCGCCTGTCTCCCTGGCTCTGCATCACCGCCGCCGGCGTGGCGCTCGCGCTCGGGCTGCCGGACGGAGGCGACGCCGAGGCCAAGGGCAAGGGTTGCCCGGAGGGCATGGTCTCGATCAAGGGCAAGTACTGCATCGACCAGTACGAGGCGAGCACCGTCGAGATCGCCGGCAAGGTAACGAAGCCCCACTCGCCGTTCTTGCCCGTCGAGGGCCTCAAGGTGAAGGCGGTGAGCAAGCGCGGCATCAAGCCGCAGGCGCACATCAGCCGCGATCAAGCCGAGCAAGCCTGCCAGAACGCCGGCAAGCGCCTCTGCTCCGACGAAGAATGGATCGGCGCCTGCAAGGGCAAGCGCCCCACGCTCTACCCCTACGGCAACGATCACAAGGACGGCTACTGCAACGACCACGGCGTCTCGTCGTTCAACGTCTACTACGGCAACGGATCCGACCCGCCCAAGGAGGTGTACACCTGGGCGAACATGAACGATCCGCGCCTGAACCAGCTCGACGGAGGCCTCGCGCCCACGGGCTCGTTCAAGAAGTGCCGGAACGGCTACGACGTCTACGACATGGTCGGCAACCTCCACGAGTGGACGGCGGCGAGCGGCGGCACCTTCCGGGGCGGCTACTACCTCGACACGCACATCAACGGCGACGGGTGCGACTACCGGACGACGGCGCACGCGCCGCGGTACTACGACTACTCGACGGGCTTCCGCTGCTGCAAGTGAGCGCCGCCTCCTGAAGAGGGAGGTCGTGCAGAGCGCTGGAGGGCGGAGGTAGCGCTGGGCCGGCCGCGCGATCGGATCGCGACGACCGGCCCAGGCTCGTCTCAGGGGAAGGACACGACGGACGTCGGCGTGAGCCGCTGGGTCACGGTGTTGTCGCCGATCTGCCCGTTGGCGTTGTTGCCCCAGCACTTGGCGGTCGGGCCGGCGAAGTAGGCGCAGGAGTGGGTCGCGCCGTTGCTGATCCAGGTCGCGCCCGAGAGGCCGCTCACGGACGTCGGCGTGAGACGCTGGGTGACGGTGTTGTCGCCGAGCTGGCCGTTGGCGTTGGTGCCCCAGCACTTGGCCGAGCCGTCGTTGATCAGCGCGCAGGCGTGGATCGAGAAGGCGCTGAGGTGCGTCGCGTTCACGAGGCCGCTCACCGCGACCGGGGTGGTGCGGGTCACGACGGAGCTGTCGCCGAGCTGGCCGTTGGCGTTGTAGCCCCAGCACCGGGCCGAGCCGCTCGAGAGCAGCGCGCAGGCGTAGTCGGCGTTGGTGCCGGCCGTGACCTCGATGGCCGAGGCGATCGTCGCGGTGGAGACGGGGTAGAGGCTCGCGGTGGTGCCGTTGCCGAGCTGGCCGTTGCTGCTGTCGCCCCAGCACATCACCTCGCCGTTGGCGAGCGCCGCGCAGGTGTGGGTGTCGCCGCATGCGACGCTGGAGACGCCGGTGATGCCGGCCACGGCGACGGGTGAGCTGCGGTTCGTGCTCGTGTTGTCACCGAGGTTGCCCCAGGAGTTGCGGCCCCAGCACTTGACCGTGGAGTCGGCGAGGCGGGCGCATGCGTGGAACTGCCCGGCGGCGATGCCCACCGCGTTGCCGATGCCCGTGACGGCGACCGGCGTGAGCCGCTGGGTGGTGGTCGCGTCGCCGAGCTGGCCGTAGCCGTTGTAGCCCCAGCACTTGATGGTGCCGCCCTGGATGAGCGCGCACATGAAGGACTCGCCGCCCGCGAGCGCGATGGCCGAGGTCAACCCGCTCACGAAGACGGGGGCGTTGCGCTGGGTCACGGTGTTGTCGCCGATCTGGCCGTTGCTGTTGAGGCCCCAGCACTTGACCGAGCCGTCGTTCTCGATGGCGCAGCTCGAGCTCGCGGTGTTGGCGATGCGCGGCAAGGTCGACGGCCCGCAGTAGAGCGTGCCGCCGCACCCGTCGGCGATGTTGCCCGAGGTGACGCCCTGCGCCGCGCACGTGGTGGGCACGCACCCGTTGCAGGTGCGCGAGGTGCCCGTGCCGCAGGGGAAGCCGACGACGCCGACGGCCGTGGACGCCGTGATCGTCGTCTGGTTGCCGAGGCCGCCGACGTTGCTGTCGCCCCAGCACTTCGCGCTGCCGTCGTTGAGGAGCGCGCAGGTGGTGCGGAAGCCGGCCGCGAGGCCGGTCGCCCCGGTGACGCCGCCGGCCACGACCGGCGAGGTCTTCTGGACCAGGGTGCCATCGCCGAGGTCGCCCGTGCCGTTGTAGCACTTCACGCTTCCGTCGTTGAGCAGCGCGCAGGCGTGGATCGCGCCGGCGCTGACCGCCGTGGCCGTCGAGATCCCGGAGACCGCCGCAGGCACGGCGCGCGGGTGGTGGTCCCATCGCCGAGCTGCCCGTTGCCGTTGAGGCCCCAGCACTTGACGGAGCCGTCGTTGACGAGCGCGCAGGTGAAGTTGCTGTCGGCGTTGGCGGAGATCTGCACGGCGTTCTTCAGGCCGGAGACACCTGCGGGCACGTTGATGCTGCGTAGCTGTTGCCGAGCTGGCTGTTGCCGTTGGCGCCCCAGCAGCGGGCGAGCCCGTTGCTGGAAGCACCACGCAGGTGTGGTTCTGGCCCGCGGTCAGGCCGACCGCGCCATCAGGTGCTCACGGCCACGGGCGTGGTCTTCTGCACGTTGGTGCCATCGCCGAGCTGGCCGCTGGCGTTGTTGCCCCAGCACTTGACGGTGTTGTCGGCGAGGCGCGCGCAGGCGTGCGTCTGGCCCGCGGCGATCGCGACCGCGTTGAGGATGCCGGAGACGGCGACGGGCGTGGTGCGCTGGGTGGTGGTGCCATCGCCGAGCTGGCCGTTGGCGTTCAGCCCCAGCACTTGACGATGCCGCCTTGCACGAGCGCGCACGCAGGCCTCGCCGGTCGCGACGCTCGTGACGTTGCTCAGGCCGGAGACGAGCGTAGATACGTAGCGGTTGTAGACCCCGCCGTCGCCGATCTGCCCGTTCGTGCCGGCACCCCAGCAGCGGACAGGCTGTCCAGGCTGGACCGCGCAGGAGAAGTACTGCCCGGACGAGATCGCGGTCATCGTCGACCACGGCCCGCAGTAGAGCGTGCCGCGGCCGTCGGCGATGCTGCCGGAGCTCGCGCCCTGGGGCGACGCAGGTGGTGGGCACGCACGCGCCGCAGCTCGGCGGCGTAGGCGCCGACATGCACCGCATTGAGTGATGCCGCTCACCGCGACCGGGGTAGTGCGAATTGGTGACCAGACCCATCGCCGACTGGCCGTTGGCGTTGTAGCCCCAGCACTTCACCGCGCCGGTGCTCAGGACAGCACAGCCGTGATCGGCGTCGGTGCCGGCGGCGATCTCGACGGCGCTGGTGATGCCGGCGAGCGAGACGAAGTAGGCGTGGCCGTGTTGCCGTTGCCGAGCTGGCCGTTGCTGTTGTCGCCCCAGCACATGGCCTCGCCGTTGGCGAGCATGGCGCAGGTGTGCGTGTCGCCGCACGCGATCAGCGGAACACCGGAGATGCCGACGACGGCGACGGGCGAAGCGGTTGGTGCTCGTGTTGTCGCCGAGGTTGCCCCAGCAGGAGTTGCAGCCCCACGGCACTTGACGGTGGAGTCGAGGCGCGCGCAGGCGTGGAACTGGCCGGCGCTGACGGCGACGGCGTTGCTGATGCCGGTGACGCTGACCCGGGGTAGTGCGCTGCGAGGTGGTGGCGTCGCCGAAGCTGGCCCGTAGCCGTTGTAGCCCCAGCGCCCGACGGTGCCGCTCTGGAGCAGCGCGCAGGCGGAAGCTTTCGCCGGCGGCGACCTGGACAGCGCCGCTCAGGCCGGAACGGGGGCGGGCTCGTAGCGGGTGGTGGTGGTGCCATCGCCGAGCTGGCCGTTGGCGTTGTAGCCCCAGCAGCGGACGGTGCCGCCGGACTCGATCGCGCAGGAGAAGTAGTAGCCGGAGGTGACGCGCGGGAGGGCGGCAGGCCCGCAGTAGAGGGTGCCGCCGCAGCCGTCGGCGATGTTGCCGGCGGTGACGCCCTGGGCCGCGCAGGTGGTGGCGACGCAGCCGTTGCAGGTGTGCGAGGTGCCCGCGCCGCGAAGCCGGTGATGGCGACGCCGGTGTTGGTCTGGATGGTCGTCTGGTTGCCGACCTCGCCGTAGGTGTTGTCGCCCCAGCACTTGGCGCTGCCGTCGTTGATCATGGCGCAGGTGGTGCGGAAGCCGGCCGCGAGGCCCGTGACGCCGGCGACGCCAGTTGCTCGTCACCGGTGTGGTACGTTGGGTCACGCTGCCATCGCCGAGGTCGCCGGTGCCGTTGTAGCCCCAGCACCGGACGGTGCCGTCGTTGATCAACGCGCACGCGTGGATGGCACCGGCGCTGACCGCCGTGGCGCCGGCGAGCCCCGTGACCGCCGCGGGCACAGGGCGCGACGAAGCGGTGGTCCCATCGCCGAGCTGCCCGTTGCCGTTGAGGCCCCAGCACTTCACGGTGCCGTCGTTGACGAGCGCGCAGGTGAAGTTGCTGTTCGCGTTGGCGGAGATCTGCACGGCGTTCTTCAGACCAGTGACGCCCGCGGGCACGTTGATGCTGCCGTAGCTGTTGCCGAGCTGGCCGTTGCCGTTGGCGCCCCAGCAGCGGGCGAGCCCGTTGCTGAGCACCACGCAGGTGTGATTCTGCCCCGCGGTGAGGCTGACCGCGCCGGCGAGGTTCGAAGACCGCGACGGGCGTGGTCTTCTGCACGTTGGTGCCGTCGCCGAGCTGGCCGCTGGCGTTGTTGCCCCAGCACTTGACGGTGTTGTCGGCGAGGCGCGCGCAGGCGTGCGTCTGGCCCGCGGCGATCGCGACCGCGTTGGCGATGCCCGTCACGGCGACGGGCGTGGTGCGCTGGGTGGTGGTGCCGTCGCCGAGCTGGCCGTTGGTGTTCAGCCCCCAGCACTTCACCGTGCCGCCCTGGATGAGCGCGCACGCGAAGGCCTCGCCGGTGGCGACGCTCGTGACGTTGCTCAGACCGGAGACGAGCGTGGGCTCGTAGCGGTTGTTCCTCGCCGATCTGGCCGTTCGTGCCGGTGCCCCAGCAGCGAACGGAGCCGTCAGGCTGGACCGCGCAGGAGAAGTACTGCCCGAAGGCGAGATCGCCGCCATCGTCGAAGGCCCGCAGTAGGGAGTGCCGCCGCGGCCGTCGGCGATGCTGCCCGAGCGCCGCGCGAGGCAGGTGGTGGGCACGCAGGCGCCTGGCTCGGCGAGGAGCCGCCGCCGCAGGGGAAGCCGTAGACGTCGACGGCCGTGTTGCTGTTCACCGTGAGCAGGTTGCCGAGCTCGCCGTTGGCGTTGTCGCCCCAGCACTTGACCGTGTTGTCGCCGAGCATGGCGCAGGTGTGCCGGTAGCCAGGGCCGCGGTGACGATGTTGGACACGCCCACCACCGTCGCGGGTGTTGGTGTTCGTCCCGTCGCCGATCTCGCCGACGCTGTTGTCGCCCCAGCACTTGGCAGTGCCATCCGCGAGCACCGCGCAGGAGTGCACGGCGTAGGCGCCGATGTGCACCGCGGTGCTGATGCCGCTGACCGCGACCGGCGTGGTGCGGGTGGTGACGCCAGGCCATCACCGAGCTGGCCGTTGAAGTTGTAGCCCCAGCACTTCACCGCGCCGCTCGAGAGCAACGCGCAGCCGTAGTCGGCGTCGGTGCCGGCGGCGATCTCGACGGCTGGCAATGCCGGCGAGCGAGACGAAGGGTAGAGCGTGGCCGTGTTGCCGTTGCCGAGCTGGCCGTTGCTGTTGTCGCCCCAGCACCATGGCCTCGCCGTTGGCGGGGGCGCATGGCGCAGGTGTGCGTGTCGCCGCGCAGATCGCGGAGACACCGGAGATGCCGACGACGGCGACGGGCGAAGAGCGGTTGGTGCTCGTGTTGTCGCCGAGGTTGCCCCCAGGAGTTGCGGCCCCAGCACTTGACGGTGGAGTCGGCGAGGCGCGCGCAGGCGTGGAACTGCCCTGCGCTGACGGCGACGGCGTTGCTGATGCCGGTGACGCTGACCGGGGTGGTGCGCTGCGAGGTGGTGGCGTCGCCGAGCTGGCCGTAGCCGTTGTAGCCCCAGCGCCCGAGCGGTGCCGCTCTGGAGCAGCGCGCAGGCGAAGCTCTCGCCGGCGGCGACCTGGACGGCGCCGCTCGGAACCGGAGACGGGGGCGGGCTCGTAGCGGGTGGTGGTGGTGCCATCGCCGAGCTGGCCGTTGGCGTTGTAGCCCCAGCAGCGGACGGTGCCGCCGGACTCGATCGCGCAGGAGAAGTAGTAGCCGGAGGTGACCCGGGGCAGGGCGGCGGGGCCGCGGTAGAGGAAGTGCCGCCGCAGCCGTCGGCGATGTTGCCCGAGGTGACGCCCTGGGCCGCGCAGGTGGTGGCGACGCAGCCGTTGCGGGTGTGCGAGGTGCCCGCGCCGCGAAGCCGGTGATGGCGACGCCGGTGTTGGCCTGGATGGTCGTCTGGTTGCCGACCTCGCCGTAGGTGTTGTCGCCCCAGCACTTCACGGAGCCGTCGTTGATCAGCGCGCAGGTGGTGCGGAAACCGGCCGCGAGGCCGTGACGCCGGTGACGCCGCTGGCCACGACGGGCGAGGTCTTGCACCACGATTGCCATCGCCGAGGTCGCCGGTGCCGTTGTAGCCCCAGCACTTCACCGATCCATCGCTGATCAGCGCGCAGGCGTGGATGGCGCCGACGCTGACCGCCGTGGCGCCGGCGAGCCCGGAGACGGCTGCGGGCACGGGGCTGACGTGGTGGTCCCGTCGCCGAGCTGGCCGTTACCGTTGAGGCCCCAGCACTTCACGGTGCCGTCGTTGATCAGCGCGCAGGTGAAGTTGCTGTTCGCGTTGGCCGAGATCTGCGCGGCGTTCTTCAGACCGGTGACGCCCGCGGGCACGTTGATGCTGCCGTAGCTGTTGCCGAGCTGGCCGTTGCCGTTGGTGCCCCAGCAGCGGGCGAGCCCGTTGCTGAGCACGGCTGCAGGTGTGTTCTGCCCCGCGGTGAGGCTGACCGCGCCGGCGAAGTTCGGACCGACCCGGGCGTGGTCTTCTGCACGATGGTGCCATCGCCGAAGCTGGCCGCTGGCGTTGTTGCCCCAGCACTTGACGGTGTTGTCGGCGAGGCGCGCGCAGGCGTGCGTCTGGCCCGCGGCGATCGCGACCGCGCTGGCGATGCCCGTGACCGCGACCGGGGTGGTGCGCTGGATGGTCGTGCCATCGCCGAGCTGGCCGTTGGCGTTGTAGCCCCAGCACTTGACGGTGCCGCCCTGGATGAGCAGGCGAAGGCCTCGCCGTTGGCGACGCTCGTGACGTTGCTCAGGCCGGAGACGAGCGTGGGCTCGTAGCGGTTGTACACCGTGCCGTCGCCGATCTGACCGTTGCTGTTGTTGCCCCAGCAGCGGACGAGGCCGTCGAGCTGGACCGCGCAGGAGAAGTACTGCCCGGACGAGATGGCCGCCGTCGTCGAGGCGCCGCAGTAGAGCGTGCCGCCGCAGCCGTCGGCGTGCTGCCCAGCTCGCGCCCTGCGCGAAGCGGTGGTGGGCACGCAGGCGCCGCAGCTCGGCGAGGAGCCGCCGCCGCAGGGGAAGCCGTAGACGTCGACGGCCGTGTTGCTGTTCACGGTGAGCACGTTGCCGAGCTCGCCGTTGCCGTTGTCGCCCCAGCACTTGACGGTGTTGTCACCGAGGATGGCGCAGGTGTGCCGGTAGCCCGGGGCCGCGGTGACGACGTTGGACACGCCCGTCACCGTCGCGGGCGTGAGCCGGTTGGTGTTGGTGCCGTCGCCGATCTCGCCGACGCTGTTGTCGCCCCAGCACTTGGCAGTGCCATCCGCGAGCACCGCGCAGGAGTGCACGGCGTAGGCGCCGACATGCACCGCGGTGCTGATGCCGCTCACCGCGACCGGGGTGGTGCGGGTGGTGACGGAGCCATCGCCGAGCTGGCCGTTGAAGTTGTAGCCCCAGCACTTCACCGCGCCGCTCGAGAGCAGCGCGCAGCCGTAATCGGCGTCGGTGCCGGCGGCGATCTCGACGGCGCTGGCAATGCCGGCGAGCGAGACGGGGTAGAGCGTGGCCGTGTTGCCGTTGCCGAGCTGGCCGTTGCTGTTGTCGCCCCAGCACATGGCCTCGCCGTTGGCGAGCATGGCGCAGGTGTGCGTGTCGCCGCACGCGATCGCGGAGACACCGGAGATGCCGACGACGGCGACGGGCGAAGAGCGGTTGGTGCTCGTGTTGTCGCCGAGGTTGCCCCAGGAGTTGCGGCCCCAGCACTTGACGGTGGAGTCGGCGAGGCGCGCGCAGGCGTGGAACTGCCCTGCGCTGACGGCGACGGCGTTGCTGATGCCGGTGACGCTGACCGGGGTGGTGCGCTGCGAGGTGGTGGCGTCGCCGAGCTGGCCGTAGCCGTTGTAGCCCCAGCACTTGACGGTGCCGCTCTGGAGCAGCGCGCAGGCGAAGCTCTCGCCGGCGGCGACCTGGACGGCGCCGCTCAGGCCGGAGACGGGGGCGGGCTCGTAGCGGGTCGTCTGCGTCCCGTCGCCGAGCTGGCCGTTGGCGTTGTAGCCCCAGCAGCGGACGGTGCCGCCGGACTCGATCGCGCCCAGGAGAAGTAGTAGCCGGACGCGAGGCGGGGCAGGGCAGGGGGCCCGCAGTAGAGCGAGCCGCCGCAGCCGTCGGCGATGTTGCCGGCGGTGACGCCCTGGGCCGCGCAGGTGGTGGCGACGCAGCCGTTGCAGGTGTGCGAGGTGCCCGCGCCGCAGGGGAACCCGACGACGCCGACGGCCGTGGTCGCCGTGATCGTCGTCTGGTTGCCGAGGCCGCCGTAAAATGCTGTCGCCCCAGCACTTCACGGAGCCGTCGTTGATCATCGCGCAGGTGGTGCGGAAGCCGGCCGCGAGGCCGGTCGCCCCGGTGACGCCGCTGGCCACGACCGGCGAGGTCTTCTGGACCACGGTGCCATCGCCGAGGTCGCCGGTGCCGTTGTAGCCCCAGCACCGGACGGTGCCGTCGTTGATCAGCGCGCAGGCGTGGATGGCGCCGGCGCTGACGGCCGTGGCACCCGCGACCGTGACCGCCGCGGGCACGGCGCGCGAGGTGGTGGTCCCATCGCCGAGCTGCCCGTTGCCGTTGAGGCCCCAGCACTTCACGGTGCCGTCGTTGACGAGCGCGCAGGTGAAGTTGCTGTCGGCGTTGGCGGAGATCTGCACGGCGTTCTTGAGCCCGGTGACACCCGCGGGCACGTTGATGCTGCCGTAGCTGTTGCCGAGCTGGCTGTTGCCGTTGGCGCCCCAGCAGCGGGCGAGCCCGTTGCTGAGCACCACGCAGGTGTGGTTCTGGCCCGCGGTCAGGCCGACCGCGCCGCTCAGGTTGCTCACGGCCACGGGCGTGGTCTTCTGCACGTTGGTGCCATCGCCGAGCTGGCCGCTGGCGTTGTTGCCCCAGCACTTGACGGTGTTGTCGGCGAGGCGCGCGCAGGCGTGCGTCTGGCCCGCGGCGATCGCGACCGCGTTGAGGATGCCGGAGACGGCGACGGGCGTGGTGCGCTGGGTGGTGGTGCCATCGCCGAGCTGGCCGTTGGCGTTGTAGCCCCAGCACTTGACGGCGCCGTTCTGGATGACGGCGCAGGCGAAGGCCTCGCCGGTCGCGACGCTCGTGACGCTGCTCAGGCCGGAGACGAGCGTGGGCTCGTAGCGGCTATAGACTGTGCCGTCGCCGATCTGACCGTTGCTGTTGTAGCCCCAGCAGCGCACGGAGCCGTCGGGCTGGACCGCGCAGGAGAAGTACTGCGCCGAGGACGCCTTCACCGGGGAGGTGGGCCCGCAGTAGAGGGTGCCGCCGCAGCCGTCGGCGATGCTGCCGGAGCCGATGCCCTGCGCCGCGCAGGTGGTGGGCACGCAGACGCCGCAGTTGGGCGAGGAGCCGCCGCCGCAGGGGAAGCCGTAGACGTCGACCGGGACGTTGCTGTTGGCGGTCAGCAGGTTGCCGAGCTCGCCGTTGCCGTTGTCGCCCCAGCACTTGACGGTGTTGTCGGCGAGCAGGGCGCAGGTGTGGCGGTAGCCGGGCGCGATGGTCACGACGTTGGTCAGGTTGATCACGGCGGTGGGCGTGAGCCGGTTCGTGTTGGTGCCGTCGCCGATCTCGCCGACGCTGTTGTCGCCCCAGCACTTCGCGCTCCCGTCGTTGAGCACCGCGCAGGAGTGCACGGCGTAGGTCTGCGCGCGCACGGCGCCGACGAGCCCGCTCGCCGTCACCGGCAGGTTGCGCGTCGTGACGGAGCCGTCGCCGAGCTGGCCGTTGAAGTTGTAGCCCCAGCACTTGACGAGCCCGCTGCTCAGCGTCGCGCAGGTGTAGTCGGCGTCGGGGGCGGAGCCGATCGCCACCGCGCCCTGGAGGCCGGCCACGCCCACGGGCAGGAGGCTCGTCGTGTTGCCGTTGCCGAGCTGACCGTTGGTGTTGTCACCCCAGCACTTGACGAGGCCGGTGGTGAGCATGGCGCAGGTGTGGCCGGCTCCGCCCGAGAGCGCCGCGGCGCCCGTCAAGGTCGAGACGGCCACCGGGGTCGAGCGGTTCGTGATCGTGTTGTCACCGAGCTGGCCGAGGTGGTTCCGGCCCCAGCACTTGGCGGTCCCGTCGGCGAGGCGCGCGCAGGCGTGGAACTGGCCCGCCGCGATCGAGACGGCGTTGGCGATGCCGCTCACGCTGACCGGCGTGGTGCGCTGGGAGGTGGTGCCGTCACCGAGCTGGCCGTAGCCGTTGTAGCCCCAGCACTTCACCGCGCCGGTCTGGAGCAGCGCGCAGATGAAGCTCTCGCCGGCCGCGAGCTGGATCGCGCCAGAGAGGCCGAGCACGGGGGCGGGCTCGTAGCGGGTCGTCTGCGTCCCGTCGCCGAGCTGGCCGTTGGCGTTGTAGCCCCAGCAGCGCGCCGTGCCGGCCGGCTCGAGGGCGCACGAGAAGTAGTAGCCGGAGGCGGAGCGGGCGAGCGTCGTCTCGCCGCAGCTGAGCGATGCCGCCGCAGCCGTCGGCGATGGTGCCGGCGGTGACGCCCTGCGCCGCGCAGGTGGTGGGCACGCACGCGCCGCAGATGTTGCTCGTCCCGCCGCCGCCGCGGGAACCACGAGACCGGCACGGAGGTCGTGCTGTTGATGGTCGTCTCGTTGCCGAGCTGGCCGTAGGTGTTGTCGCCCCAGCACTTCGCCGTGCCGTCGGTGAGGATCGTGCAGGTCTCGCGGGCGCCCGCGCCGATCGATCCGGCGGTCGTGATGCCGCTCACCGCGGTCGGCGAGCTCTTGTTCACCACCGTCCCGTCGCCGATCGCGCCGGTGCCGTTGTAGCCCCAGCACTTCATCGTCCCGTCGGAGATGCGCGCGCAGGTGTGGATCTCGCCGGCCGAGAGCTCGACGGCGGCGGTCAGGCCCGAGACGGCCGTGGCGGTCAGCTTCTGCGCGGTGGTGCCGTCGCCGAGCTGGCCGTTGCTGTTGAGACCCCAGCAGCTCGCGGTGCCGAGCGAGCTCAGGGCGCAGGTGTAGTTGCCCATGAAGGCCGCGGAGACCGCGACGGCGTTCGACACGCCGCTCACCGCCACCGGGTTGAGCCGCTGGGTCTGGGTGCCGTCGCCGATCTGCCCGCTCGAGTTGAGGCCCCAGCACTTGATCGTGCCGCCGGAGATGAGCGCGCAGGTGTGGCTCCCGCCGCCGGAGAGGGCGATCGCCGAGGCGAGCCCGCTCACGGACGCGGGCGAGAGGCGCTGCGTCGACGTGCCGTCGCCGAGCTGGCCGTTGCCGTTGTTGCCCCAGCACCTGGCGCTCCCGTCGGCGAGCAGCGCGCAGGTGTGGTAGCGCCCCGCGGTGATCCCGACCGCGGTGTTGATCCCGAGCACCGCCACGGGCGAGCTCCGGTTCGTCGTGGTGCCGTCGCCGAGCTGGCCGTTGCCGTTGAGGCCCCAGCACTTGATGCTCCCGTCGGCGAGGAGCGCGCAGGTGTGCGACTCGCCCGCCGCGATCTTCGAGGCCGTGGTGATGCCCGGCACGAGGAGGGGCGCGTACCGGTGGATGTTGGTGCCGTCGCCGATCTGACCGCTCGTGTTGTTGCCCCAGCAGCGCACCTGGCCGTTCGGGCGCAGGCCGCAGGCGTGGTACTGGCCCACGGCGATCTGCGAAGACACGCATGCGCCGCAGGCGAGCGTCCCGCCGCAGCCGTCGGGCACGTTGCCGCACTGCCCGTCGCAGGTCTGCGGCACGCAGTTGCACGAGCCGGCGATGCAGCCGCCGCCCGGGCAGACGTTGCCGCATGCGCCGCAGTTCTGCGGGTCGCTCTGCTTGTCCGTCTCGCACCCGTTCTGCGCGTTGCCGTCGCAGTCGCCGTAGGTGCCGGTGCAGGTGAACCCGCACGATCCGTTGGTGCACGTCTTCGAGGCATGCGGCGGCGTCGGGCAGACGTTGCCGCACGATCCGCAGTTGAGCAGATCCGTCCCGCTGTTGATCTCGCAGCCGTTGTTCGTCGCCCCGTCGCAGTTCAGGTACGGGCTCGTGCAGGTGCCGATGCCGCAGATGCCGTCCACGCACGAGGGCGTGCCGTGGCTCACCGCCGGGCAGCTCGCCGCCGCCCCGTTGTCGATGGCCCCGTCACAGTCGTTGTCGATGGCGTCGCAGGCCTCGGCCCCCGCGGCGAGCGTCTGCGAGCAGACCAGCGCGGCGCCGATGCACTTCACCGTGCCGGCCGCGCAGACGCCGAAGGCGCCCGTGTCGCACGGCGCGCCGCCGCCCGGGTTGCCGTTGTCGATCGCGCCGTTGCAGTCGTTGTCGAGCCCGTCGCAGACCTCGGCCGACGCCGCGACGTTCGCGTTGCAGTGCAGGCTTCCGTTCGTGCACGTCGTCGTGCCGGGCGAGCACACGCCGGGCTGACCGGTGACGCATGCCGCGCCGGCGCCGGGGTTACCCTCGTCGATCTGCCCGTTGCAGTCGTCGTCCACGCCGTTGCACGTCTCCGCGCTCGGCTGCTTGTTCTGCACGCAGGCGATCGCGCCGCCGCTGCACACCTTGGTGCCCGCCGCGCACGCGCCGATACCGCCCGTGTTGCAGGCGCCCCCGCCGCCGGGGTTCCCGTTGTCGACGACGCCGTTGCAGTCGTTGTCGAGCCCATCGCAGAGCTCGGCCGAGGCCGGCGTGTTCGGCATGCAGGTGAGCGTCCCGCCCACGCAGGTCATCGTGCCCTGGGCGCAGACGCCGGGCTGCCCGGTGGCGCACGAAGCGCCGCCGCCGGGGTTGCCGTTGTCGACCGTGCCGTTGCAGTCGTTGTCGAGGTTGTCGCAGACCTCGGCCGAGGGCTGCGTGTTCTGGTTGCACACGAGCGCGCCGTTCACGCACTGCGCAGTGCCCGCGGCGCACACGCCGTGCTTGCCGGTGTTGCACGCCTGCCCGGTGCCCGGGCTGCCCTCGTCCACCTGGCCGTCGCAGTTGTCGTCGAGGTTGTTGCACGTCTCGGCGCTCGCCGCGGTGTTCTGCTGGCACTGCACGGTGCCTGCGATGCATGCCGTCGTCCCCGCCGCGCACACGCCCTGCTTGCCCGTCGCGCATGCCTGGTTGCCACCCGGGTTGCCGTTGTCGACCACGCCGTTGCAGTCGTCGTCGATCCCGTTGCACGTCTCGGCGCTCGGCTGGCCGGGCACGCATGCGTTCGGCTGCCCGTTCACGCACGACTGCACGGTGCGCGCACATGCGCCGGTGCCGCACGACACGGGGCCGAAGCCGTTGTCGACCGTGCCGTCGCAGTCGTCGTCCGCGCCGTTGCAGCTCTCGGCCGCCGGCTTCACCTCGCCCGCGCAAGCCGCCCACATCCCGCCCACGCAGGTCTGCGTCCCGGCGTGGCATGCGCCGACGCCCTGGGTGCCGGCGAGCCCCGTGTAGCAAGGCTGGGTCTGCCCGTTCGTGCAGACGCAGCCCTCGTCGACCTGCCCGTTGCAGTTCTCGTCGTGCGATCCTTCGCAGACCTCGGCGCTCGCCTGCACGTCCTGGGTGCAGTGGATCGAGCCGCTCTGGCAGAGCGTGGTGCCCGCCTGGCACACGCCGAGCAAGCCGGTGTCGCAGGGTTGCTGGCCACCGGGGTTGTCCTCGTCGGAGCGCCCGTCGCAGTTGTCGTCGAGGCCGTTGCAGGCCTCGGGGAGCGGCTGGTACGTCTGATCGCACACGATCTGCCCGCCCTGGCAGAGCGTCGTGCCGCCCGCGCACACGCCGAGCTTGCCGGTGTTGCAGCCGTTGCCGCCGCCGGGGTTGCCGTCGTCGACCGTGCCGTCGCAGTCGTCGTCGATCCCGTTGCAGGTCTCGTTCTTGGAGCCCACCGACTGCTGGCAGGTGATCGCCCCGGCCACACACGCGGTGGTGCCGGCCGCGCACGCGCCGAGGAGGCCGGTCGAGCAGGCGGCGCCTCCGCCCGGGCTCCCGTTGTCGATCTGCCCGTTGCAGTCGTTGTCCTTGCCGTCGCAGAGCTCGGCCACCGGATCGCCGGGCACGCATGCGTTCGGCTGCCCGTTCAGGCATGACGGCACGGTGCGGGCGCACTCGCCGGTGCCGCAGGAGAGCGTCCCGAAGCCCTCGTCCGTCTGGCCGTTGCAGTCGTTGTCGATGCCGTCGCAGGTCTCGACGTGGGGCGTCACCTCGCCGATGCAGGCCCCGAATTGACCGTTGATGCAGGTCCTCGTGCCGCCGTGGCAGGGGCCGACCCCCTGCGTCGAGGCGAACGCCGTGTAGCAAGGCTGGGTCTGGCCGTTGACGCATGCGCAGCCCTCGTCGACCTGGCCGTCGCAGCTCTCGTCGAGCTGCCCGTCGCAGATCTCGGCGCTCGGCGCGGTGTTCGCGAAGCACTGGATCGCGCCGCCCGAGCACGCGGTGGTGCCGGCGCTGCACACGCCGAGCAGGCCGGTCGAGCAGCTCTGCCCGGTGCCGGGCGTGTTGTCGTCGACCTGGCCGTCGCAGTCGTTGTCGAGCCCGTCGCACACCTCGCCGCTCGCCGCCGTCGTCTGCTGGCAGCTCAGGTGTCCATTGGTACACAGTGTGGTCCCGGCGCTGCACACCCCGGGCAGGCCCGTCTGGCACTGGGCTCCGCCCGCGGCGGCGCCCTCGTCGATCTGGCCGTTGCAATCGTTGTCGAGCCCGTCGCACACCTCGACGCCGGCCGCGACGTTCTGCTGGCACACGACCGCGCCGCCGGCGCACACCGTGGTCCCGGCGCTGCACACGCCGGCCTTGCCCGTCGCGCATGCGCTCCCGCCGCCAGGGTTCCCGTTGTCGACGGCGCCATCGCAGTCGTTGTCGAGCCCGTCGCAGATCTCGGCGCTCGGCTCGCCGGGCGTGCAGCTCCCCGGGTGCCCGTCCACGCACGAGGGCGCGAAGCGCAGGCACTGGCCCGCGCCGCACGCGAGGTTCGGGAGCTGCTCGTCCACCTGCCCGTCGCAGTCGTCGTCGGCCCCGTTGCAGGTCTCGTCCGCGGGCTTGACCTCGCCGATGCAGGCCCCGAACGATCCATTGATGCACGTCTGCGTGCCGGCGTGGCAAGCGCCGACGTTCACCGTGCCCGCGGCGCCGGTGTAGCAGGGCTGGGTCGCCCCGTCGGTGCAGGAGCACCCCTCGTCGACCTGCCCGTTGCAGTTCTCGTCGAGCATGCCGTCGCAGGTCTCGACGCCCGGCTGCGCCGTCGCGTTGCACACGATCGCGCCGCCCGCGCATGCCGTGAGCCCGGCCGAGCAGACGCCCGAGAGGCCCGTCGCGCCGGCCTGCGCGCCGCCGGGGTTGCCGTCGTCGATCGCGCCGTCGCAGTCGTTGTCGATCCCGTCGCAGACCTCGGCCGAGGCCTGGACGTTCTGCGTGCAGGCGAGCTGCCCGCCCGCGCAGACGGTCGTCCCCGCCGCGCACACGCCGAATTTGCCGGTGTTGCAGCCGAGCCCGCCGCCCGGGTTGTCCTCGTCCGTCTGGCCGTCGCAGTCGTTGTCGAGCCCGTCGCAGATCTCCCCGCTCGCCTGCGCGTTCTGGTGGCAGGTCACGCTCCCGCCGGCGCAGACGGTCGTGCCGGCCGCGCAGATGCCGAGCGCGCCGGTCGAGCAGGCGAGGCCGCCGCCGGGGTTATCGTCGTCGGTGATCCCGTTGCAGTCGTTGTCGATCCCGTCGCACACCTCGGCGCCCGGCGCGCCGGGCACGCACGCGCTCGCCTGGCCGTTCACGCACGCGGGCACGGTCACGTGGCATGCGCCCTGGCCGCAGGAGAGCGTCCCGAGCCCATCGTCGATCTGCCCGTCGCAGTCGTCGTCCACGCCGTTGCACGTCTCGCCGCCGGGCACCGTCTCGCCGGTGCACGCGCCGAAGGAGCCGTTCTGGCAGGTGCGGAAGCCCGTGTGGCAAGCGCCCACGCCCGCGGTGCCCTGGGGCCCGGTGTAGCAGGCCACCATCGTCCCGTTCACGCAGGAGCAGCCCTCGTCGACCTGGCCGTTGCAGCTCTCGTCGAGCTGGCCGTCGCAGATCTCGTTCGAGGCCTCGACGTTCTCGTTGCACACGACGTCGCCGTTGGTGCACGACGTGGTGCCCGCGGCGCACACGCCGAGCTTGCCGGTGTTGCAGAAGAGGTTGCCGCCCGGGTTCCCGTCGTCGATCACGCCGTCGCAGTCGTCGTCCACGCCGTTGCAGAGCTCGGGCGCCGCGTCGTGCGTCTGGCTGCAGGTGATCTGTCCGCCCGAGCACACCGTGGTGCCGGGCCCGCAGTTGCCGAGGCCGCCGGTGTTGCAAGCCGCGCCGCCGCCAGGGTTGCCGTCGTCGACGAGGCCGTCGCAGTCGTCGTCCTGGCCGTTGCACGTCTCGGCCTTGGCCTGCTCGTTCTGGTTGCACACGATCGCGCCGCCCGCGCACGCGCTCGTCCCCGCCGCGCAGATCCCCTGCTTGCCGGTGTTGCACGCCGCGCCGCCGCCCGGGTTGTCCTCGTCCGTCTGCCGTCGCAGTCGTTGTCGATCCCGTCGCAGCTCTCCGCGCTCGGCTGGCCGGGCGCGCAAGCGCCGGGCTGGCCGTTCACGCACGCCGCGGCGGTCACATGGCACGCGCCCACCCCGCACGAGACCGTGCCGAGCCCGTCATCGATTTCGCCGTCGCAGTCGTTGTCGATCCCGTCGCAGGTCTCCGCCGAAGGAGCCCCGGGCGTGCACGTTTGAGGCTGCCCGTTCAGGCAGTTCTGCACCATCGCCTGGCATGCGCCCGCGCCGCAGATCGTCTGGCCGAGGCCGTCGTCGGCCGCGCCGTTGCAGTCGTTGTCCTGACCGTCGCACGCCTCGGCGACCGGCGTGACCTCGCCGCTGCACGCGCCCCACTGCCCGAGCACGCAGGTCTGCGTCCCGGCCTTGCACAGGCCGACGCCGAGGGTGATCGCCGAGCCCGAGTAGCAGGGCTGGGTGTGGCCGTTGATGCAGGCGCAGCCGTCGTCCACCACGCCGTCGCAGTCGTCGTCGATGAGGCCGTCGCACACCTCGGCGCTCGGCTGGCCGGGCGTGCAGATCTGGGGCTGCCCGCCCGCGCATGCCGGCACCGTCGTCTGGCAAGCGCCGAGGCCGCAGGTGATCGTCCCGAGCCCGTCGTCGACGAGCCCGTTGCAGTCGTTGTCGATCCCGTCGCATGTCTCGGCGACGAAGCAGCTCCCGCCGCAGTCCACGCCGGTCTCGTTGCCGTTCTTCACCCCATCGGTGCAGCTCGGCGCGTGGCAGTGCCCGAGCACGCACACGCCGCTCGCGCAGTCGGCGTTGATCGTGCAATTCGCGTCGGGGTCGCATGCCGGGCAGGTCCCGCCGCAATCGACGTCGCTCTCGCTTCCGTTCTTCACGCCGTCGCCGCAGCTCGCCATCTGGCAGACGCCGCCGGCGCACACCTTGTCGAGGCAGTCGGCGCCGCTCTGGCAGCCCTTGCCGGCCGCGCAGGGCGGGCACGATCCGCCGCAGTCGACGGCGCTCTCGCTGCCATTCTTGATCCCGTCGTTGCACGCCGCAGCCTGGCAAATGCCCGCCGTGCACACGCCGCTCGCGCAATCGGCGCCGCCCGCGCAACCCTGACCGGGGCCGCAGGGCGGGCAGGGGCCGCCGCAGTCGGTGCCCGTCTCGCCGCCGTTCTTCACGCTGTCGCCGCAGGTCGCGGCCTGGCAGACGCCGCCCGCACAGACGCCGCTCCCGCAGTCCGCGCCGCTCGCGCAGCCCTGGCCGGGGCCGCACGGCGGACATGCTCCGCCGCAGTCGGCGTCGCTCTCGCCGCCGTTCTTGATCCCGTCGTTGCACTGCGGCGAGACGCAGAAGCCCTTGTCGCAGACATGGCTCGCGCAGTCGCTCGCCTGCGCGCAGATCGAGCCGTCGGCGCAGGGCGAGGGCTCGCAGCCGTTCTTGGGGTTCCCGTCGCAGTCGGCGAAGCCCGCGTTGCACGAGAGGAGCGCGCAGGTGCCGTTCGCGCACGAGCCCGTCCCGTGCGGCGGGGCGCATGCGACGCCGCACGCGCCGCAGCTCGCGTTCGTGGCGAGCGAGGTCTCGCAGCCGTCGGCGGCGACGCCGTTGCAGTCGGCGAAGCCGAGGTTGCACGCGCTCACGGTGCATGGCCCCGGCGTTGCAGCCCGGCACCGCGTTCGGCAAGGCGCAGACGTTGCCGCAGCCGCCGCAGCTCGCGGGGCTCGTCAGGCTCGTCTCGCAGCCGTTCTGCGCGTTCCCATCGCAGTCGGCGGTGTCGGGCGCGCAGGGCAGGGTGTAGCAGACGGCGAGCTTCGGGCGCTGCGTCGGGACGGGGTACTCGAAGGTCTTGTAGCGGGTCAGCGTGACATCGGGCTGCTCGATGACGACGCCGTGGTTCGGGATGGATCCGTTGATCCAGCCCTGCACGGTGGGGACGAGGTTGATCTCGACCGGGCTCGGCGCGTTGCTGAAGCTCGCGAGGATCGCCGGGCTCCACGAGGCGCCGTAGTTGCCCCACGTGACGGTGGCCTCGTCCCACGGCATCGTGAGCAGGTGGACCCTGGGCGTCGCCGGGCCGGTGTTCGTCTGGTAGATGCGCAGCTTGGCGGTGCTCACCACCGCGCCCGGGGGGATGCTCCCCGTCGCGAACTTGAAGAGCGAATACGCCTTCTCCGGGCCGGGGATCGTGGTGCCCGAGAGGGCGACGGTGCTCGCGCCGTAGTTGGTCGTGAGCTTCTCCGGCGTGATGAAGGTGTCGAAGGCCTTGAGCGTGCCCGTGCGGCCGAGCTCGACGCAGATGGGCGGAGACACATCGGCCTGCCTGGCCCGGCCGAGGTGCTCACCGCCGCCTTGCCCGCCCTGTCCCCCTTGGCCTGCCGTGTCGAGCGAGGAGCTGCACCCCGCCGACGACGAGAGGCCCACGCCGAGCACGACCGCCGCCGCGAGCGCGAGCTGGGCGATCAAGGCCGGCCCGGATCGCCGCCGTCGCGGCGCGCTCTCCGCGCGGGGCGCGCGGGCAGGGGTCTCGGCCGATCCGGGGCTCTTGGGGGCGACGTGCTCCCGCTTCATGCGGCTCCTCCGGGCGCTCCGGGTGAAGAATGGAGCGACCCTTAAACCGCTCAAGCTAGGCCGATTTCGGTGGGGGTCGCAAGCAAGCCCCCCGCAAACTTGGCCCACCGCCGCGGCTTGTGCAGCAGTTTCGCGGCGTTACATCGGCCGCATTATTTGCGTGGATCGGCGGCGCCAGCCATCGCCAGGGCGAAGCTCACATCTCGTGGGGGAGCAGATCGCGCGGGCTCCTGAAGTACTGGAGCGGCGAGTAGGCGAGGAAGTTCGAGACGCGCGAGGTGTAGAGGCATGCGTACTCCTCGACCTGGTCGCCGAAGCTCGAGGTCTCGTTCGCCTCCTTGAGCAGCGAGCCCCAGTAAGGGTGGAAGCGCAGGGCGATCTCGCGCTCCAGCTTGCCGAGCTCGGCGTCGACGGCGCGGAGCTGGCCGCGGATGCGCTCCACCGTGCGCTTGATGCGCCCGCGCTCGGCCTCGTGGAAGGAGAGCCCGCCCTTCTGCGCGAGCTCCTCGTCGACCTTCTTGCTCAGGTCCTTGAAGCGCTGCTGGTAGTAGCGGAGCTGGTCTTCGAGGTCCTCGCGGCGCTCCTCGAGCTGGGCGCTCTTCTCGAGCTCCTCGCGGCATGCCTCGTGCGCGACCACCTCGGCCTCCATCTCCTGGATGATCATGGCCGTGCGCCAGGCCGACTCCTTCTTCGACCGGAGGATGTCGCCGTAGATGTGATCGCCCACGTAGAGGATGCGATCGCCCGTGATCCCCAGGGCCTTCTCGAAGTCGATGAGGTTGCCGCCCTCGTAGATCGTCCCCCTTTCGAGAGGGAAGCTCGCGACGCGCAGCTCGTCGCCGTCGCGCTGCATGAGGGGGCGCCGCTCCTGGAAGAAGGCCGGCTTCGACGAGGCGACGATGATCACGTCGAAGAAGTGCCGGAAGCTCGGGTACTCCGGCATCGCCCCGCCGAGCAGGTAGCTCATCATCCGCTCGGTGTACTGCCAGCGGCTGTTGGTGAGCAGAAAGAGCTTCTTGCCGGCGCTCCGCAGCTTGTGGAGCGTCTGCGCGAGGTTCGGGTCGCGGTCGACGTAGCGCGGGAGGTTCCCGTTCACCTCGTCGAGGATGGTGCCGTCGCGGTGGGCCTCGTCGATGCACTCGCGGATGTCGGTGAAGAGGCGCGCGAAGTCGAGCGGCATGCCCCGCTGCTCGAAGGCGTCGACGATGCCCGTGTAGAGCGTGGCCTCGCTGAGCGCGTAGAGCGTGTCGATCCAGTGGTAGCGCCCCGTCGTCGGGCGGATCTTCTTCTGCTGGTAGAGCGCGCGGATCTCGTCCTTCGAGAGCTCGCGCAGGCCGTGGTAGCCCTTCTGCACGACCTTGAAGCGGTCCATCTTCAAGATGTGGCCGAAGCGCTTGTCGATGAGCAGGCCGCGGATGGGGAAGTCGATCTTGTAGTCGATGACCCGGAGGACCTCCTCCGGGTAGCCGCGCCCCTTGAGCTTGTCCACCGTGGCCCGGATCGAGAGGTTGTCCATCTCGGTCTGGTTGTAGATGGCGAGCGTGTAGTCCATGTCGAACCCGACCCAGTCGATGCCGGCCATCTTGAGGTTCCGGTTGACGAAGACGCGGCGGGTCCGCGGGATGCGCACGGGATCGGTGCGCGGCGTGAGGCCGTTGATGGGGAGGTCGAGCTGTTCGAAGGTCACGGGGTACGTCTCAGCGTATCCTACTGCGCCCCCGGGTGCGAAATCGCGTCATGCGGCGCAAAGCCCCGCGGCGCTCTCTACACGGCGCTCTCGCCTCGGAGCCACGACGCGAGCGCTTCCCCCTCCAGGGCGAGCGCCTTGTCTTGCACGAGCTCGGGATCGATCGCCACCCGCGCGGCGAGCGCCTCTTGCTCGCGCGCGGTGAGCGCCCGGTGCAACCGCCGGGCGAGCAGCCCGCGGAGCATCTGCTGAATGCCTTTTTCGAGGCCCCGGTGCTCCCCGAGCTCGATGCCCCGCTGCTCGCCGAGCTCGATGCCCTCGTGCCGGCCTCGTTCGTAGGCGTCGCGGAGGGTCTTGCTGACCTGGATCATGTCGACCGGCTCACGTCGGATCATCACCTCGATCTCCTTCCTCAAATTATGCCCCCAGGGGTCCACGTCTGCCATCACCAAGAGCGCCGCGAAGAGCTCCCACCGGTCCTCGGTGGGCGGGACGTCCCGGCGGATGGAGTCGATCACCGCCCGCATACGCGTCGCGCTCGCGTCGCGGGCGAGGGGCGCAAAGGCGAGCCAGAAGGGGCTGGCTCGGGCTTCGAGCTCGGCCACGGTGCGCTGGTAGACGGCGTCGACGCGGAACCGGGTGCCGCTGAAGCGCCGCCCTCGCCAGCCGGTGCGCAGCGATTTCTCCTCGGGCCAAGGGGCACGACGGCCCGTGAGGAGGATGACGACGCTCTCGATCGGCGGCGGGCGCTCCGCAGATCGCTCCGCGCGCTGGGCCATGCGGAACAGGCCCTGGTACTCGTGGATGCGATCGGGAAGATCGGGCTCGTAGCGGTACTCGAGCTCGATGCCGAGGGCGTGAGCTTTGCCCCCGAGGCGCACGAGGAGGGTCCGGTCGAGGCGCCGTTCCAGGGCGGTGAGCTGGGTGTCGGCCCAGCCGAGGATCTCGAGCGGGCCCTCGGGGACATAGGGGCGGGCCAGGGCTTCGGCGTAGCGGCGGGTGATGTGGCGGAGGGTGATGTCGGCGTCTCCCATGATCGTACATCGGCGCGAGGAGGCTCCTCGTTGCCGACTTTCTTGGGGGACGTGTCGTTTTTTGGGGTCGACCCGGATTTCTCCGGCCCGTGGTCAATGCACGAGCAGGGACACCACCTGCGAGTAGTCGATGGGGCCCTTGGGGGTGAGGGCCTTGAAGCGGAAGGCGTAGGTGTGGGCGGAGGCGAGGCCGCTCGCGGTGGTGCGGGATTTCATCGTCGGGGGCAGGCTCGTCCAGGTGATCTGGTCCTGGCTGTGCTCCCAGAAGTAGGTCGTCGCCGGGGCGAGGGCCTTGGCGATGAGGATCACCGAGCCGGCCGCGCCGTTGTTGCGGGCCTCGATCGGGGGCTTGCTGCGCACGGGCGGCTTGCGCACCGTCATGAAGGCGCTCTCGATCACCGCGACGGCGTCGGCGGGGCTGCTCTGTGTCTCCGCCACGCTCTGCACGTAGTCGCGGAGGTGCTGGAGGTCGAACACGACCTTCTTCTGCTTGGCGTTGCGCACGGCGATGGTCCCCTTGGCCTTGGTGGCGGCCTTGTTCTCGGCGTCCTCGAGGGCGGCGATGTCGGCGGCGACGGTGGCGAGGTCGGGCGTGGGCTTCGGGAGCTTCAGGTTCTGCGCCATCGCGTTGTGCACGGCGTGGGCGAAGGTGATGAAGGCGTGGGTCTGCTTGGGGTACATGAGAACGGCGACGGGGCCGTTCGATTCCTGGGCGCTCATGATGGTTCTCCGTGGTGAGACGCGGGCAAGGCACACGACGGGCGCCCCACCCGCGATCCGGGCTCCCATCGAGGGGCCTCGTGGGCCCTCGATCCCTTCGGGTACGCAAATCGAAAGTCGGACATGGTCCGCGACGATTTTTTTCGACCCCCCAACGCCGCCGTGATCCACGGCGCCACCAGGAACAGCACCGCGACCGGCAGGGAGCGGATCAGCCGCGAGGCGATCCAGCAGGCGCGAGGTCACCCGAATCGGCGACGGCGTGCGCGAGAAGACGGATGCAGGGGAAGATCAGATCCCAACGTTGCCCGCCGTACCCTGGGACGACGCAAAACGAGCCCATGCGAAAGAACCTTGGGGAGCTCGCGACCCCTTGTCTCTCATCCCGATGTCCAGCCCACCTTGGGCGAAATTCCCTTCGTCGCGCCCTTCGGCTCGTCATCCTCGATCTCGGCGAGCGCCTCTGCCAGGCGGGTGTCGTCCGTCGCGTCCGCCACGCGCTCGAGCGCGACGCGCACCCGTTTGTTCGCCATGGCCTCGGCCGCCACACGCAGCCGGGGGCGCGCCCGCGGCTCGTCGGCCTTCGCGAGGATCACCGCCGACGCGACGCGCTTCGAGACCTCGGTCTGCGGGTCATCGAGCAGGCTCCACAGGCGCTCTGGGTCGAGCGCGGCTGCCCGGTAGGGATCCTGCCGGCTCGCGTCGAGCTGCCGCAGCGCCTCGAGCCACTCGGCGCCGCCACGCCCGGCGCGCGCCAGCGGATCCTCGTTGCTCTCGTCCGTGGATGCGGAGGGAGCGCCTCGTGATCCTCCCCCGAATCGGTGGACAGGCCGACTATGTCGCCATCGCCGCCGATCGTTCGCGAGCTCCTCAAGCTCAAGCGCGACCGTTACCTGTCTGATCGAGCCACGGGGCGGGTCGACGCCGCGAGCAAGCTCTTCAAGTCGATGGAGGGCCGCGAGCCGTCGATCTCCGCCTTGCTCGAGGCGACGAGGATCGTGGCGAACGCCGGAGCACCTCCGGAATCAGCAACGTCCAGCCAGCCGACCTGAGCCCATCGCCATCGCAGAGAGCGCCGCCGGCGGGTATCGTATAGTCGTGACGGGCACACGCGCTCACGATCTCCTCCGCTCGAAGAGATGCCGGGGACCGCTGCCCCGCAAGGCATCGCGCGACCCCGGCCTCATCTCGTCCGCGAACCATCGAGCCCGCGCGCGAAGGAGGAGAGACCCATGACCAAAGGAAGACTCGAGGCCTTCAGCGACGGCGTGATCGCCATCCTCATCACCATCCTCGTCCTGGAGCTGAAGATCCCGCACGGCGACGACTGGGCCGCGCTCCGGCCGCTCTTGCCCGTCTTCCTCTCCTACGTGCTGAGCTTCCTCTTCATCGGCATCTACTGGAACAACCACCACCACATGCTCCACATGGCCGACCGGATCGACGGCAAGATCCTCTGGGCCAACCAGCACCTCCTCTTCTGGCTCTCGCTCATCCCCTTCAGCACCGCCTTCCTCGGCGAGAGCCATTTCGCGCCCTTCCCCACCGCCGTTTACGGCACCGTCCTCTTCTTCGCGGGCATCGCCTACGTCATGCTCCAGGGCGCCATCATCAAGAACCAGGGCCCGGGCTCGCGCCTCGCCGCGGCGGTCGGCGGCGACGTCAAGGGCAAGCTCTCCGCGCTCCTCCTCGGGTCATCCATCCCCCTCGCGTTCGTCAACCGGTGGATCTCCTCCGCGCTCTTCGTCGCCATTGTCCTCCTCTGGCTTGTGCCCGATCGCCGCATCGAGCAGCACCTCTCGGCCGATGATCCGGGGCGCGGCGCGGGCGAGCCGTGACGCGCGGGAAGAGCGCGATCGCCTTCAATCCCACCGCTGCGACAGCACCTCGCGCATCCGCTCGATCCGCGCGGCCCGTTCGAGCCGCCTGTCTCCCCAGCCATGGAGCAGCGCCGGCAGCGCCTGCCGTTTCAGCGCGAGCAGCGCCCGCCGCCGCAGCTCCGGCTCGACCTTCCCCTCCACCACGATCTCCGCGAACACGAGCGCGAGCAGCGCCTCGTCGCGCGTGAGCAGGCCGAGCTCGTCGTCGGCGCCGAGCGCCTCCACCTCGGCCTCGCCGATCACCTCCCAGTGCCCGTTGTCGATCTCCCAGCGCGAGAGCAGCTCGTCGAGCACGGCCACCACGCTGCCGCGCGGGTGCTCGTCCCGGTAGTCCCGCAGCGCGTCGAGCGCGTCGCGACCGGTGTCGCCGCCGAGCGGGCAACCGGGATCGTTCACGTCCCAGAAGAACCGATCGGTGAGCGCGGCCCGCGCGCGGGGGTGAGCGTCTTCGGGGGTGAGGTCGTCGAGCGGAGGATCGCCAGTCATCGCAGGCGCATGGAGCACCGGCCGGGCGCTCCTGGCAAGGCCGCGAGGCGGGTATCGCTCGGCAGCCGATCAGCCGCGGGTCGCGGCGCGGGCGCGGCGCGCTCGCCGCCGCGAGGGGAGGAGCATGCCGAGGCTCGCGGCCAGCAGCGCCCAGCCGCCGCGCGTCGTGTCGCTGGACACGCGGCACCCGCAGCCTCCCGAGGATCCGGGGGCGTCGCCCCCCGATCCGGCGCTCGACGACGCGCTCGCGCCGCCTGCCCCGGTCGACGCCGTTCCAGACGACGTCGCCCCGGTCGACGTTGTCCCGGCCTCGCACGTCCCGCCCTGACATGTCCCGCCGGGGCAAGCGGCGCCGTCCTGGGCGAGCTGGTCCGCGGGGCAAGCCACGCCCTGACCGTCGCAGCTCTCCGCGACGTCGCATTCGCTCGCAGCGGCGCGGCACGTCACGCCGGCGGCCACGGGCGCGCACAGGCCATCCGTCGCTGCGCCGGCGGCGGCGCTGCATGCCTGGCAGTCGCCGGGGTCGCCGCCGCCGCACGCCGTGTCGCAGCAGACGCCGTCCGCGCAGTGGCCGCTCCCGCAGGCCGCGTCGCCGTCGCACGTGGCGCCGTTCGCCAGCGGGACCACGAACACATACGCCGTTCCTTGCTGGGCGTCGACGCCGATGTCGGCGAAGGGCGCGCCGATGAGCGCGGTCCCCGCGGAGAGCGCCACCGACATGCCGAACCGATCCTGGAACGTGCCGTCACCGGCGATGAGCCGCTGCTCCTCGGTCCACGCGCCGTTGCCGAGGCGGAACACGTAGGCCGCGCCGAGATCTTCGTTCCCGCCGAGGTCGACCAACGAAGCGCCCACGAGCGCGGCGTCCCCCGAGAGCGCCACCGACCCGCCGAATTGATCGCCGGCCGTTCCGTCGCTCGCGGTGAGGTGCTGGCCCTCGGTCCACACCTGGCCGCTCCGCGTGAACAGGTACGCGGAGCCTTGCTTGGCGCTTCCGCCGACATCGTCGAAGCTGGCCCCGATGAGGGCCGTGTCGCCGTCGAGCGCCACGGAGAAGCCGAACCTGTCGCCGGCCTTTCCGTCGCTGGCCGTGAGCCGCTCTCCCTTGCCCCATGTCCCGTTCGCGCGCGTGAAGAAGTAGACCGAGCCGCGGTCGACGTCGGCGTCGATGTCGTCGTTGTAGGCGCTGACGAGCGCGGTGTCTCCGTCGAGGGCCAGCGACGCGCCGAAGAAATCGTTGTGCGCGCCGTCGGGCGCCGTGAGCTCCTGCTGCTCGGTCCAGGTCCCGTTCGTGCGCGTGAACACGTAGGCCGCGCCCTGGCCGACCTCGTGGTAGAGCGAGCCGGCGATCGCGGTGTCCCCCGAGAGCGCCACGGCGCTGCCGAGCTGATCGTTGGTGGTGCCCTCGGCGGCGGTGATCCGCTGCTGCTCGGCCCAGACGCCGTTCGCGCGGGTGAAGACATAGGCCGCGCCCTGGAACTCGTTGGCGCCGATGGTCTCGTACGGAGCGCCGATGAGCGCGGTGTCGCCCTCGATCGCGACGGAGAAGCCGAAGGTCGCGATGCCGGCGCTCTCGAGCGCGGTCAGCTTCACCTCGGGGGTCCAGACGCCGGCGCTCCGCACGAAGATGTACGCGGAGCCGCGGTTGGGGATGCCGCCCACCTCGTCGAACGGTGCGCCCACGATCGCGGTGTCGCCGTCGATCGCGACCGCGTGACCGAAGTGGACCTTCGTGCTGCCGGCCTGGGGGCCGAGCTTCTGCTGCTTTACCCAGATCAACGGATCGATCACCACCGGGTACACCGCGCCGGCGTCGTCGACGTGGAGCGAGATCGCGTGATCCGAAGCGCTCATCCAGGCGCGGAGGCGCCGGCCCGTCGCGTCCGTGACCGCCAGGCCGGTGTAGTGCGCCGCGGTCCGGCCATCGGCGGCGACGAACGCCGCCGCCTGCCCGCGGTCGCCATCCGTGATCGCGGGCCTCGTGTTTCCCCCGACGTCGAGCGCCAGCACCTTGATCCCCGCGCACGCAGGGGCGCGCGACAGCGAGAAGCCCTGCTCCAGCCCGCGCGGTCCGTTGACGTACCACTCGCGCAGATCGCCGCGCGCGATCGTGACGCGGTCGCCGGCGATCTCCACCGTGCCCCGGTCCGGCCGGAGCGCGTCGCGCCCTTCACAGCCGAGCGCGCCGGGAGAGAGCGAGAGCGCCCAGCGTCCGTGCGACGAGGGGGCGAGCCGCAGCCCGGCGCCGTCGATCGTCGCCTCGAACCCCTGGGCCGCGTGCTGAAAGCGCGCCTCGCCGGCACCTCCCAGCTCCGCGCGGTAAGGGTCATCCCCGCCGGGCTGCGCGGCCGGCGCGATCGTGTCTCCGGGCGCGGCGGGGGCGCAGGAAAGGGACAGCGAGATCCCGAGAGCGACGAGCGCTCCCGACCGGACAGCGGGCTTCTTCTCGAACATCGATGGTGCCTCTCTCCGGGCGAGCGCCGGCTCCAGGGACACGTCGTGGCCGCGGTGCCTCGCGCCTCCGCCCGACCCTCGCGCCTCCGCTCGCGGGCTCGCCCGCAGGCACCAGCATACGCGGCGCGGCGCGTGCGGGCTTCGCTCAGCGCAGGGACGCGATGAGCATCGTCGCGGAGCGGCGGCGGCCCTCCGGGGTGGGCGAGCGCAGGCTCACGATCAGCTCGTCGGCCTGCGCGCGGCGGGCGAACGAGCGCGCGTAGGCGGCGACCTCGCCGGCCGTTCCGACCGCAGCATACGTGTGCATCTGCTGGATCTGCTGCCCGGCCGGCGAGGCGAGGATCCGATCGGCCTCGTCGTCGGTGAACGATCGCCCCCGCCCGAGCAGCGCGCGGAAGATCATCCGCTTGGCGATCGCGAGCTCGCCTTCGGCCTCGTCGCGCGTCTCGGCGGCGATCACGTTGAGCCCGGCGATCACGTGCGGGCGATCGAGCTGGGCCGAGGGCCTGAAATCGCGGCGGTAGAGGGCCACGGCGTCTTCGAGCGCGGCGGGGGCGAAGTGGGAGGCGAAGGCGTAGGGCAGGCCGAGCGCGGCGGCGAGCCTGGCCCCGAAGAGGGAGGAGCCGAGGATGTAGAGCGGCACCTTGGTGCCCTTGCCGGGGGTCGCCTCGACGCCGGGGATGCGCGACTCGTCGCCGAGGAAGGCCTGGAGCTCCAGCACGTCTTGCGGGAAGGTGTCGGCGGCGCCCTCGTAGCGGCGGAGGGCGCGCATGGTCTTCGCGTCGGTGCCCGGGGCGCGGCCGAGGCCGAGATCGATCCGGCCGGGGTGGAGGCACGCGAGCGTCCCGAACTGCTCGGCGATGACGAGGGGCGCGTGGTTCGGGAGCATGATGCCCCCGGCGCCGAGGCGGATGCGCTCGGTGTGCGCCGCGACATGGGCGATGAGCACGCTCGTCGCCGCGGAGGCGATGGAGGAGAAGTTGTGGTGCTCGGCGTACCAGACCCGGCGGTAGCCGAGGCGCTCGGCGAGCTGGGCGAGGGAGACGCACTCGGCGAGGCTCTCGCCGACGGTCTGTCCGCGGGCCACCGGGGCGAGGTCGAGGATGGAGAGAGGGAGGGCGGGCGCGGCGTCGGTCATGGGGTGATGGTGGGGGTGAGGGATCGGCTCGATGACCGACGAGGCTCAACGATCTCGATGGTCACCGCTCGGATGAAGGGCGCGTCGATCGGTCTCCGGCGGATGCCTGCCGAGCGCGACGTCCGCCTCTCGGATGCGCTGGAGTCGCTCTCGATTCAGCTCGAGCGCAGCGACCGTAGCTCGTCCGGCGGGGGTGAGCCCGTGAAGAACGAGGCCATCGCTCGACCACGCGAAGTGGTCGTTCCACGATTGCGCCCGGGGATCGAACAAGCTCGCCGGCTCTCCGGTGAGCGGATCGACGCTCGCGGCGCGATCCCATTTTCGACGATTGCAGGTGAAGCACGCGAGCGCCAGGTTCTCTGGTGCGGTCCGGCCCCCGGCGACGATCGGCACGACGTGCTCGAGCGTGAATTCGACGTACTGCCACGCTTCGAGCGCGTGACAGTATTCGCAACGCGACGAGGCGCGCTCGCGGACGAAGGCGCGCAGCTCCGACGAGATCTTAGGCCGCGGAGGCATGCGGCGCGGGGGACGGCGGCGTCGCCAGGGCGTTTCGAACGAGGCGGTTCACGAGGCTCAAGAAGTCGTCGAGGCTCTCGTAGCGATCGAGCTCCTGTCGCTCTTCGTCCGTCAACGATCCATCTTGCTGGGCCAGGAGCAGCGCCTCGATCCGCGCCTGCACTTCCTGCGGGGCACGGAAGACGGGGAACCCCTCGCTCACGTCGATCCGCGCCCCGTGCTCGATGGGGAGAGCGTGAAGCAGCGTATCGAGGATGGCCGGCATGGTCATGTGGCCAGTTTAGCATGCGTGATGCGCGTTGCGCCTGACCGCCTCGGGCGCTTTGTAGTGGCGCCCTCGGCCCGCGCTCACCCCGGTCGGGCGCGGAGGAGGAAATCGAGCGCTTGCCCGAGCTCGCTCCGCCGGACCACGAGGAGCAACACCGTGCCCCC
This sequence comes from Byssovorax sp., assembly GCA_046351295.1. Taxonomy (GTDB): domain Bacteria; phylum Myxococcota_A; class Polyangia; order Polyangiales; family Polyangiaceae; genus JAXLYT01. The sequence goes on along the minus strand of JAXLYT010000004.1, from coordinate 24,786 downwards.
CTGGATCACGGTGGTGCCGCGCGGATCCTCGATGGCGCCGCCGGGGGCGGCGATCGCCGCGAACACGCAGGAGGGCGGGAAGCCGGGCCTCGCGGCGATGGCGCTCACGGTTTCGCCGGCGATCGCTGCGCTCTCGGGGAGCATCACCTCCACGGCGATCGAGGTCCCGGTGCCGAGCGCCATCGAGCCGCGGATGGCCTCGTGCTCGATGGCCGTGGCGAGCGCGCCGATGAACACGTCGGTCTCGGAGAGGATCCGCTCGACGCCGGCCGCCTGGTAGGCGCCCCGGTAGCCGGGATCGCGCATCCGCACCATCACCCGGCGCGCGCCGGCGGCCCGGGCGAGGATGGCCACGGCCAGGTTGTCGGCGTCGCGGCGGAGCATGGCGACGACCACCTCGGCGCGGGACACCTCGGCTTCCTGGAGCAAGCGGGCGCTCGTCGCGTCGCCGTGCAGCGAGGCCAGGCCGTGTTGCTCGAGGGCGCGGCGGGCGGCGGCCTCGCTGTGGTCGAGGATCGTCACCTCGTGGCCGCTCTCGCGCAGGTGGATGGCCACGCTCAGGCCGGCGTGACCGGCTCCGGCGATGAGGACGCGCATGGTCAGGGCTCTCCTTCGTCACGGGACAGGTGGATGAGGGCGCGGTCGAAGGCGGCGATCTCCTCCTCGGCGGTGGACTGATCGATCAGGCCCCGGCGGGCGGCGTCGACCACGGCGGACTTCTGGGCGTGGAGGAGCGACGCCTCGACGATCGCGTCGCTGCGGGCGTGGTCCGCGGCGCTTCGCAGCGAGGCCTCGGCGGCGAGCACGCGGGCCTGGGCCGGCCTGGCGGCGCGCGTGCTCGTTGCGCGAGACGGAGCCGGCGGCGAAGAGGTCGGCAAGCTCGCGCAGGCCGCGGCGGGCGGCGATGAGGCGGGCCCGGGCCGCGTCGACGGCGCCGTCGAGGAGGCCCTCGTGGACGCGCAGCAGGCGGAGGAAGCGCTGGAACGGCAGGGCCTGCGCCACCAGCGTCACGAAGGTGACGCCGAAGACGATGGTGATCAGCCGATCGCGGTGGGGCAAAGCGGCGGGCAGGGCCAGGACGGCCATCGGAGGGCGCCTTGATAGTTGCCGAAGACATCACGTGCTGCCAGCGGAGCGGGACGCGATCGCGCCTCGTGGCGCGCCGAGGACGGCGAAGCACCCGTAGACGGCGACGGCGCGGCGGCGTGGAGGGCGAGCAGGGCGGAGCCGATCGACGCGGCCTCGGCGATCAGCGTGCGGCCGTCGATCTGCATCCCACGAGGAGGAAGAGGATCACGTTGAGCACGAAGCCGGCGGTCTCCCAGAAGCCCTGGAGCGCCAGCACCCGCGCGGGCTCGAGGTGCGCGCGCGCCGATCGACCGACGAGCAGGCCGGCCACCACCACCGCCATCACCGGCGAGGCGTGGACGCGCTCGGCGAGGGAGCGAGGTGAGCGAAGACCCGGCACCGCCGAGGCGGGGATCGCGGTGAGGTGATCGGGGGTGCGGCGGAGGACGGAGAGCGCCGAGGCCGCCGAGCGCCGCCCCGAGCGCCACGCCGCCGACCAGGGCCAGGCCGAAGGCGCGCAGCGTCTCTTGCCCGTCGAGCCGCCCGCGGGAGACGACGCCGGCGGTCACGGCGACCAGCACGAGGGCCGTGGCGTCGTTGAAGAGGCTCTCGCCCTCCATGATCGCGGCGAGGCGACGGGGGACGCGCACGCTGCGGAAGGCGAGCAGCACGCTCACCGTGTCGGTGATGGAGAGCAACGCGCCGAGCAGGAGGGCGACGGAGAAGGGCAGGCCGAGGCCGAAGGTGGCCACGGCGGCGGTGCCGAGCAGCGAGAGGAGCACCCCGGGCAGAGCCAGGGCGAGGATGGGCCGGCCCGCGCTCCGCATGGTGTCTGCGTCGGCGAAGAGCGCGCCCTCGAAGACCAGGACGGGCAGGAAGATGAGCAGCACGACCTCGTGGTCCATGGGCGTCTTGGGGAGCACGTCCATCAGCACGAGGAGCAGGCCGGCGATGACCAGCGCCACGTTGTAGGGGACGGCGACACGCTTGGCGAAGATCGCCGCCGCCGCCCCCGCCGCGAGCACGATCAGGAGCTGTTCGAGCGTGTGGTGCGTAGTCCGTCGCCTCCGGGACTCCTGTTCTACGTGTCTCCTAACCCATTTGTCGCGAGGCTATGCCTCCGCCGGGTGCGAAAGATCGGTGCGCGTCTCCGGGGTGCCACGCCGGCGCGACGTCTTCAAGCACCGAACCGCCGGCAACTCCCTCTCCGGCCGGTCACCGCTTTTGCTATGGTGCCCCGGACGGAGCAGATGAACGCTGCCCACGCTTCCGTACGCACACCCCCCGCCCAGCGCCCGACGAGCTGGTGGCTCGCCATGCTCCGTAAGCGCGCCGAGCGCATGTACGACAGGCGGCTCGATCTCGCCGGGCCGATCGTCTGGTCGTCGAAGAGGGCAAGCGGCGATCGCGTTCTTCAACGCCGCGTACCGGGCCGAGGAGTCGGGCCTGGGGCAAGCCCATTTGCTCGCCGAGGAGGTCGCCGCGTGGGACGCAGAGCTCGCCGAGTGCCTGCGCCTCTACGGCAACGAGGAGGGCTGGCACCGCGAGCTGCTCACCGAGTTCCTCCCGTACCTCGGCGGTGAGATCCGGCCGATGGGGCGCGTCACCGGGACGTTTTACAAGGTGTATGCGCAGGCCAAGAAGATCGAGACCATCGTGCTCACGAACCTGATGTTCGAGACGATCGGCTCGACGACGTACCGGCTCGCCCTCCGCCGCGCCCGCCACCCTGCCGTGCGGCAGATGCTGACGATCCTCACCCGCGACGAGTCGTTCCACGTCCCGCTCAACGTCCACTTCCTGCGCGAGGCGCTCAAGCGCAGCCCGAAGTCGATGCGGCTCCGGCTCACGCTCGTCTACCACCTGCTCTTCCTCGCGCTGATCGGCTCCTCGGCGGCGAGCCGGCGGCGGGCGGAGAAGTTCGACAAGATCCCGTTTTCGGAGCTGTCCACGGCCTACGTCGAGCACCTCGGCCGGCTCTTCCTCCACGAGCACGATCTCCGGTTCTCGCCCTCGTCGATCCTGCTCCGGATCTTCGGCCTCGATCGCGACGAGCTCGCGTCCTCCGAGGGCGCCTCCGCCGTGAGCGTGCGCGCCGCCGAGGCGGCCGTCGATCGCGCCGAGGTCGCCGTCACGGCGCTCTGACCTTGCTGCTCCGCGCCCGCGCCGTGACCAAGACCTACGGGGCCGAGGGGGCCCGGCGGGTCGCGCTCGATCGCGTCGATCTGGCGGTCGAGCCGGGCGAGCTCGTCAGCGTGCTCGGGCCGAGCGGGTCGGGCAAGAGCACGCTGCTCGCCATCCTCGGCGGGCTCGATCTCGCGTACGAGGGCGAGGTCACGCTCTTCGGCCAGGACCTGCGATCGCTCGACGATCGGGCGCTCTCCCACCTGCGCGGGGCGCGCATCGGCTTCGTCTTCCAGGCCTTTCACCTGCTCCCCCACCTGACGGTGATCGACAACGTGCTCGCGCCCTCGCTCTTCTCCGGCTCGATCGATCAGGACCGGCCGCGCGCCGTCGCGCTGCTCGACCGGCTCGGCCTCGGCGACCGGCACGGATCGAGGCCGACCGAGCTCTCCGGCGGGCAGCGGCAGCGCGTCTCGATCGCCCGGGCTCTGCTGCGCAAGCCGGATCTGCTCCTGTGTGACGAGCCGACCGGGAACCTCGACGAGGAGACGGGGGCGCGCACGATCGATCTGTTCCGCGAGCTGCACCGCGAGGAGAAGCTGACGATCATCGCCGTGACCCACGAGGAGCGCCTCTCGGCGATCTCCACCCGCACGGTGCGCATCCGCGACGGGAGGCTCACGTGACGCTGCGAGGCCTCGGGACCTTGATCCTGCGCGATCTCGGGCGCACGGGCGGATCGCTCTCGGGGAGCGCGTTCGGCCTCACGGCGGGCACGGCGGCGCTGATCTTCTTCCTCGCGCTGAGCCTCGGCGTGCAGAAGGTGCTGCTCGGGCAGGTGTTCCTGATCGATCAGATCGAGCTCGAGCCGCCGAAGGGCGAGGACCCGGGCCTGCTCGGCCTGCTCGTGGGCGCGCCCGAGCCGCCGGGGATCAGCGAGGAGCAGATCGGGGCGCTCGCGCAGGTCCCGGGCGTGGTCGGCGTGTACCCGAAGCTCAGGATGAGCTTTCCGTCGAGCGCGCGGGGCGGCAAGGAGCTGTTCGGCTACGACGTGGGGACGAGCGAGCTCGTGGGCGACGGGATCGAGCCGAAGCTCGTGGCGGGCGAGCTCGCGGGCGCGGTCCCCTTCGAAGATCCGGCGCTCCACCCGGGCGACGTGTGCGCCGACGACGGCGCGTGCAAGGCGCCCCGCTACTGCGAGAAGCCGAACGGGCAGGCCGAGGGGCGTTGCCTCGATCCGGTGCCGGTGCTGGTGAGCCGCTACCTCGTGGAGATCTTCGACAAGAGCCTGGCGCCCGCGCACAACCTGCCGCCGATGGGCGAGACGCTGGTGAAGCGCGCCGAGGGGGTGACCTTCACGCTGCGCATCGGCGAGTCGCTGCTCGGGAAATCCAAGCGCGGCGCGCCCCGCACGGCCCGCGCGCGCGTGATCGGGATCTCGCGCCGGGCGATCGATCTGGGCATCACGCTGCCGATCGAGGTGGTGCGGCGGTGGAACCGCGAGCTCTCGTCCGAGGCCGCGGCGACGCGCTACTCGAGCGCGATCGTGCAGACCAAGGGCGCCTCCGCCGTCAGCGACGTGCTCGCGCGCGGCAAGGACTTCGGCCTCTCGCCCCACGACACGCGGGCCCGCGACGTGAGCGTGCTCATCACCGGGACGACGGCGCTGCTCTCGCTCGTGGCGGCGGTGATCCTCGTCGTCTCGGCCTCGAACATCGCCGCGACCTTCCGGTCGCTGGTCCGCGAGCGCGCCGGGGAGATCGGCCTCTACCGGGCGATCGGCGCGACGGGCGCCGACATGCGCGCGTGGATGCTCGGCCTCGCCTGCACGATCGGCGCGCTCGGCGCTCTGGAACTCATGATCGCCCAGGCCCTCGCCTTCGCCGTCGACCGGCTCGCGGCGACGAAGCTCCCCCGATTTCCCCTTCAAGCCGAGCATTCTTCGATTTCCCCAGCGCTCTGGGGCCGCAGACCTCGTGCTCGCGATCGTCTTCGCCGTGCTCGGCGCCGTCATCCGGCCCGCCGCGCGTCGCGCCGTGGAGCCCGCGCGCGCTCTCTCTGGGAGCTGAGCTCTCCGGCACCGCTCGGAGCAACCAGGGTTTCAGCCCTCGAGGCGGCCGCCGGGAACAGCACCCGCGACCGGCAGGGAGCGGTGCGCCTGCTGTTCCTGACGTGGGCGATCACTGGATCGCCTGGCTGCATGATCTGCGGTCTCTGGAGCACGTTGCTCGACAGAACCGACGCGAGGACGAGGGCTGCTAACAGCGACGGGGGACGGGGGTGAGGGCTCACCGGCGCAGCGGTCGCGTCGGATCCTCGGAGATGCTCGGCTCCGCGTCGTCGCCCTCGAACGGATCGCCGCCGAACGGGTCGCGGCTCGACGGGCTCCGCGGGGTGATGGGCGCGAGCGGCTCGGTGCTCGCCCAGCGGGGCGCGGGCCGGAGGCTCATCACGAGCGCCTCGGAGAAATCGACGGCGCTCGGGAAGCGGTCCTCGGGCCGCTTCTCGAGCACCTGCGCCAGCACCTCGTCGAGCCTCGGCGGGATCGGCTGCCTGGCGCGCTCCGAGACCTTGCGCGGGATCTCGTGGATGCAGGCCATGACCACGTCGGCGTAGGCCTTGTGGTGATCGAACGGCCCCTCGCCGGCGAGGAGCGCGTAGAGCACGAGGCCAACCGCGTACAGATCGGTGCGGGCGTCGACCGCGCCCCCGCTCGCTTGCTCCGGCGCGTAGTACCGGGGCGTGCCCACGGTCACGTCGCGATCGGTGCGCACCCGGGCGAGGGATCGGACGGGGAGCTCACCCTCGCTCACCACCTTGGCGAGCCCGAAATCGAGGAGCTTGAGGACGCGCGGCGCGCCGGACCGTTCCGGGTCGCAGAGGAAGAGGTTGTCGGGCTTGATGTCGCGATGCACGAGGCCTGCGGCATGCACCGCCGCGAGGCCGGCGAGCGCCTGGCGGGTGAGATCGACGGCCTCGGCGACGGGCAGCATGCCGCGCGCCCGGAGCTCGTCGCGGAGCGTCCGCCCTTCGAGGCGATCCATCACCAGGAAGGGGCGGCCCGCGGCGCTGATCTGGAAGTCGGTGACGGAGACGAGGTTCGGGTGGCGGAGGTGGGCGAGGGCCTGGCCTTCGAGGCGCAGCCGCTCGCGCTGATCGTCGCGATCGAGGAGCCTGCCGTGCAGGAGCTTGACGACGACGCGCTTGCCGAGCGCGATGTGCTCGGCCTCCACCACCTCGCCCATGGCCCCGCGGCCGAGCGGCGCGATGGCGCGGTACGCCGTGCCGGTCAGCGGATCGGCCTCGGCCGGGCTCTCGTTCTGGAAGCGCGACGGCTGCTCGGGCACCTCGGACCTCCGGCGGGCAAAGAAGGCAAAGAAGGGTAACCGCTCAGTTGCTGGTGCTCGGGCTCGCCCGGTGGAGCTTGCGGAAGCCCACGCCGACCACGACGCCGTCGGCGCGCTGCACGAGCCCGCCGAAGCGGCACTTTTCGACGAGCGCGCCCTCGCTCGGGCCGTGCTCGTCGTCGTACGCGACGCGGTCGCCCTCCTCGAGCGCGGCGAAGAGACGGGCGTCGCGGGCCACCGCCGAGAGCTCGGGCGGCAAGAGGCCGTCCGCGGCGCGCGTCGCCGCGCGGGAGGTGCGGCGCACCACGCCTCCGTCGAGCCACACATGGAGCTCGTCCTCGCGGACGAAGAGCACGACGCCCAGCCGCTCGGCGCCGATCTCGCTCCGCAGGCACACCGGCTCGCCCACGCCCGGCTGCGTGACGGCGCGCCCGCCGAGCCGCTTGCGGACAGCGTCGACCGTGGGGCGGTTCAGCCCGTCCCAGAGCGTGAGGGGCAGGGAGAGCTTTCGGCTCATCGCAGCGACGATACCACAGGGCCCGCGTGTACGATCCTGCCTCGGGGGTCAGTGGTGCGGGCGGAGGAAGACGAGGTACACGACCACCATCACGAGGACGATGAGCGCGCCCGCCAGGAAGCCGATGAGCAAGCCGCGCTTGCCGCTGAGCTGCGCCAGCGGATCTTCCGGTGTGTCGTTGCGCACCTTCTGGAAGGCCGGCGAGGTGGGGAGCGCCTGCTTCTGGGCCTGCTGGGCCGCGCCGCTCATGTCGAAGTGGGTGTCCGCGAAGGCCATCGGCCCGCGGGACGTATCGGCGGCTGCCGGAGGCGCTGCGGGGCCCGGGCGGCGGGCTGCGCCGATCGGCGCCGGGATCTCCGCGGGCGCGAGGGGCCGCGCCGGCTCGCTCCGCTCCTCGGCGCGCGGCGGCTCGACCGGCTTGACCTCGACGCGCGCCGCGGAGGGAGCCGGCTTGGGCTCGGGCGGGCGGCCGGGTGAAGAAGGTCGCCCGCTCGCGAGCGGCTCCATCACCTCGGTCTTCTGCGGGCCGAAGCGGGGCTTGTCGGCGGGCGCCTCCGCCCCGTTTCCCTGCCCGGTGCGCAGCAACGTGCGCATACCGTCGGCGGAGTCGTCGTCCGGCTCGGCGGCCGCGTCGGGCATCTGGACCGGCACGCGCACCGCGGGCGCCTGGCGGATGCGCGCGGGTGGATCGCTCGACGGATCGCTCGACGGCGGGGGCTCGATCAGCGCCTCGCTGTCGGGGTGGAAGAGGATCGCCGGCGGCGGCCCGCCCATCCCCTCGGCCACCAGGGTCTTGGCCGACTCCATCCGATCGCTGCTCGCGTCGGGATCGACGCTGGGCGGCGGCGCGCCTCCGCTCGCCGTCACGCCCGGGCGCACCGAGCTCACGGGCCGTCGCGCGGGGGTGCGCGTCGCGGCGACCGGGACATCGGCCAGATCCGGCAGGAGCTTGCGCAGCGCCGAGCCGAGGTGGCGCGCCGTCTGGTGACGCTCCGCGGGCTTCTTCGAGAGGGCCTTGAGGATCAAGGTCTCGATGCGCGGATCGATCTCCGGCGCGAAGGTGCTCGGCGGCGGCGGCGCCTGGTGGATGTGCAGCGTCGCGGTGTGGAGCGGCGTCTGCCCCTCGAAGGGCAGCCGCCCGGTGATGAGCTGGAAGAGCAGCACGCCGCACGTGTAGATGTCGGCCCGGGTGTCGACGGGGAGCAGGCCGCACTGCTCCGGCGACATGTACGCCGGCGTGCCGATGAAGGTGCCCGCGCGCGTCACCGCGGAGGCCTGCTCGCCGCGCGGATCGGCGCCGCGCTCCTCGTCGAGCGCGTCCTGGGCGATGAGCTTCGCGATGCCGAAATCGAGCACCTTGACCCGCTCGCCGCTCGGGTGCGTCGGGTCGGCGACGACCATGATGTTCTCGGGCTTGAGGTCGCGGTGCACGATGCCCATCTCGTGCGCGACCATCAGCGCGTCGCACACCTCGATGAGGATGCGCACGGCCCTGCCCTGGGCGATGGCGCCCTCGCGCTCGAGGAGCGAGTAGAGATCGTCGCCGACGAGCAGCTCCATCGCGATGTAGAGCAGGTCGCCCGCCACGCCGTAGTCGATGATCTGCACCGAGTTCGGGTGGTGCACCTTGGCCGCCGCCTTGGCCTCGCGCTGGAAGCGGCGCACGAAGGTGCGATCGGTCATGAGGTCCGCGTTCATGACCTTGAGCGCGACGCGGTTCGGCTCGGCGTCCTGCTCGGCGGCGTACACCGTCGCCATCCCACCCTCGCCGAGGTAGCTCTTGATCGTGAAGCGTCCGGCCACCGTGCGGCCTATGAGCGCGTCTTTCCTCATGCGGGGGAGGTCATCGTCGGAGCGGGGCCCCGAACGTTCGGGTTGGCCCGGGCCCCGCGCAACGAGGGGCCGCACCGGCACGATATCAAGAACAGCGCCGGACTTCGCGAGAGACTTCACATCGGTCCGACCCGGGCCCCGCCGGGGTGCGGGTCCTTCGGAGCGGGAGGCTCCGCACGGTCGGCCGCCGTTGCGGCGTGGGTGGATGGTTATGCTGCGGGTGGACGGGCCGGCGCCGGCGCCGGGGCGCGGCGGGGCGGCTCCGGATCGCGAATCTCTTGGCTGCGAGGCCGTTTCGCCTGAAGCTACGGCGCCCTCATGCCCCTCCGCCGTCCGCTCGCCGCCCTCGCTATCCTGATCGCGCTTCCCGTCCTCGGCGGCTGCCCGACCGAGCCTCCGCCCCGCCCCAAGGATCCCGCGATGGTCGAGGACGAGTGGTCGCGGACGGCCCCGTCGAAGGAGTGGCTCTACGCTACGTCCGAGTTCAGCGGCGATCACAAGGCCGAGTGCGCGCATGTCCTGCCCTGGGTGAAGGGGGAGGCCCGCTGCCGAGCCTCGCTCTGCGAGCACGGGCGCGACCTCGCGAGCGAGTGGATGACGCGCTGCCCCCGCTACGCGCCCGCGAGCGCGTCGGCCGAGGTGCGCGAGCTGCGCGACAAGCTCGCGGAGCGCGCCACCGAGAAGGCCACCGAGTGCGGCAAGAAGCTCGACGACATGCTCCGGAGCGGCTGCGGCGGAGACGACAAGACCTGCCAGCGATCCGGTCAGCTCTGGGCCACGCGCTGCGCCAAGGCCGAGGCCACGCCGCTCGTGATGCGCATCCTGGAGAAGACCATCGAGCGCAAGCTCGACGAGCCCGGCGATGTCTCGCTCGACGATCGCACCTGCGAGGAGCTGCACGCCGACGTGGTCGAGGCGTCCCGCTGCAAGGACAAGTTCGCATGCGCGGACGCGCTCACGCGCGTCGACGCGTATCGCTCTCGATGCGAGAGCGACGAGGATCGACCCACGCTGGCCACCGCCGTGCAGGAGCAGGCGGTGGTGGTGGGCGCGGGCAAGCCGGGGGTGCCGATCCTGGTGCGCGCGGGCTCCGCGGCCGTGCTGCCCGACGAGCTCCCCGTGACGCTCGCCGATGGCTCCGGCGCGGTGATCACGCTCTGCGACGAGCGCGCCTCGGACCTGACGCGGTACATGGCCTCCCGCAAGTCGTGCACCGCGGGGACGATGGTGGTGGCGCGCGCCTTCAAGACGGCGCGCGGCGTGGAGGTGCGATCGGGATCGCTCGATTTCCCGGACGAGGCGACGTTCTCCGCGCGCTACCCGACGATCCTCGCGGCCCGCGAGCAGGACATCCGCGACAAGGAAGAGCTCGCCGCGCTCGACGGGGAGCTCGGCCGCCTCGCCGATCTCTCGAAGACCGCCGCCGGCGTGACCGACACCTTCCGCGGCCTCGCCCGCACGCTCGCGAGCCACGCGCCCGCGCTCCGCCGCTCGGCGCAGTTCCGCCAGCTCCTCGCGGCCCGCGACGACGCCTTCGTCCCGGCCTTCAAGGAGCTCGGCAAGGCGAAGATGGCCGCGCTCAAGGGCAAGGTCGCGCCGGCCGACGCCAACGGCCTGATCCAGCGGGGCAAGACGCGCGCGTACGCCGACGTGTCGCTCGACGGCGCGGTGGAGATCGGCGTGCGGACACGCGCGACGCGGCTCGATCTCAACGGGCCTCTGCCGCGGGCGATGGCGGCGTACACCGAGGCGATGAAGACGGCGAAGCCGCGCAAGCTCGACAAGAACACCGTCAAGCTGGCGAAGTCCTCCGGCGTGGCCGCCGCCGCCATCTGCGGGGCGGCCGAGAAGAAGCTCCAGGAGTCGAAGGGCGCGCTCATCAGCTGCAACTTCGGGCTGGAGACCTGCGACGACGCGAAGGTCGGCCAGCTCCTCAAGACCGTGGACGAGTCGCGCACGGCGGCGGAGTCGGCGTACCACGATCTCGATCTGGCCCGCACCGGCGGCGCCGCGGACGAGGCGGACGATCTCGGCAAGTCCGCCGAGGCGTACGGGTGTCGCGAGCCCTGGTGGTGAGACGCTCCGCCCGGGGCTAAAGCCCCGGGCTACACAAGACGAAGCCCGCCCTTCGGCGGGCTTGCGCTCCATCCTTCTGGCTTCGCTGATGCGTGGGTCGGTACGTCCGCCTCGCACAGCGTCCGCATGACGTGATGGAATACGCGTACGATCTAGGACGAGGTAAGCCCGCGAAGGCGGGCTTCCTTCGTGTAGCCCGGGGTTTTAACCCCGGGCTACTGCTCAGCCGGGGGGCGGTCGCGAGCTGCCGCTCCGCGGATCTTCGAGGTAGCCGAGGATGCGGTTCAACGGATCGAGGTGCTCGGGGCGGGCCTCGATGAAGCCCTCGGCGCCGAAGAGCTTGTCGGCGGCGGCGCGCAGGCTCGGGTCGCTCGCGAGGGCGCAGAGGGCCCGCTGCACGGCGCGGATCTGCGGGACGGGGAGGCGGATGCTCGCGGCGACCACGTCGGAAGGGATCGGCCCGGCGAAGCAGATCGACTGCACGGCGCGATCGCCCCAGCCTGCGCTCAGCACCGTGTGGCGGACGGGATCGACGTGCGCGAAGGTGGCGCCGACATCGACGGCGCCGTTGAGCACGGCCTGCACGACGGCCTCGTGCGAGCCGAGGAAGGACTCGGCGCTGAAGGCGCGATCGAGATCGACCCCCTGGGCGCGGAGCGAGCCGCGGATCACCAGGTAACCGGCGGCGCTCTGCTTGTCGACCCAGGCGGCGCGCACCGCGATGAGATCGCGCGGGCTCTTGATGGCCGAGCCCGGGCGGGTGAAGAGCGCGGAGGAGAACGACGCGGTGCCGGCGCGGATCGGGAGCGCGATGGGCAGGGTGCGGCCGCGGGCCGTCGCGCGGAGGGCGATGACCGGAGGGAGCCAGGCGACGTCGACCTTCCCCTCGTGCATGGCCTCGAGCAGATCGCGGTAGTGGCCGAATCCATGGGCCGTGACGGGGCTGCCGATCGCGGCGCCGAGCGACTCGCAGAAGCTCTCCAGGCGATCGTGCTGCGCGCGGGTGCTCTCGATGCCCTCGAGCACCGTCACCCCCACCCGGATCGGCATGGGCCGATCGCTCTCGGGCCCGAGGCGGCTGCTCGCCGGGCCGGGGCGGTTGCTGCGCGGCCCGAAGCGGCTGCTGATCGGGCCCGGGCGCACGCTCGCCGGCGCCGGCGTCTCGCTCACCGCGATCGGCCGGACGCTCGGCGGTGCGGGCTTGCCGCTCGGGGGAGGTCGCTCAGCCATGGGATCGAGGATGTTCTGCCCGGCCGCGGGGGCCGTCAATGCATGAGCTACCTTTCGCTCCGACCCCCTCCCGCTCCCGATGTCCCCTCCCGATGCCCGCTGCCGGATCGGGAGAGGGTGGCGGGAGCGGGAACGGGAGCGGGCGAGGCGGCGGGAGATCAGCGGATGGGCAGCGGCGATGCCGCCGCTCCATCCGGGCCGAGCGACGCGGTGGCGGGCGGCGCGTCCTGGGGCAGGGGAGGCAGGCTCTCCGGATCGGTGCCCGGGGCCACCTTGAGGATCTCGAAGGTGGGCGGGTACACGTCCGTCGTCACCTCGATCTTCTTCTGCCCGTCGCGCAGGCGAATCGTCCGCGTCTTCTTCAGCGAGAGCCCGCGGATGCCCTTCTGCTTGACGATCACCTTGCCCTCTTCGAGCCCGGGGACTTCTTCGAGCTTGCGCTTGTAGTCCGCCGTCCCGACGGTGGCCGTCTCCAGCTCGACCTCGGCCGGCTTGAGCTTGCCGCGCAGCTCGAAGACGAGGGTGCCTTTGTCGATCGTCGAGTGGATGACGATCGGGAAATCGTAGGGGTTTCGGAGCTTGAGATCGACCGTGGGGAAGACGACGGTGGCGTCGAGCCCGGGCGGGATGTAGCCGCTCGGCCGCGAGTGGCTCGACCGCTCGACGATCTCCATCCCCCCGAAATACGCCGCCGCGTGGAGCGTGCCCGACACCTGGCAGGTGCCCCCGCCGACGCCCTCGCGCAGCTCGCCCTTGTAGATCTCGGGCGCCATGAAGAAGCCGTTGTCCGTGCTGCGCGCGCCCACGTTGGCGTTGAACGACACCGTCTCGCCCGGCATCAGCACCACGCCCTCGATCTGGCTCGCCGCGCGGTGGATGTTCTTGGCGCGCCCGGTCTGGTTTCCGCCGTCGCCGAAGTGCGTCTCGTACCGCGAGACGACCTCGGAGGTGTCGATCTTCTCGACGGCCTCGGCCGAGGCGGTCGGCGCGATCTCGAAGATCGGGATCTCGATGTCGCCCGCGCCCGCCGCGAGCGCGCGATCGAGCGCCGCGGCCGCCGCGTACACGTCGAGGTAGCGGCCGGGCGCGTGGCCCGAGGCCTTGCGCGTCGTGAAATCGAGCTTGGCCGCGCGGGGAGGCTCGTCCTGCTCGTCCTTGACGGGCTCCAGCCTGGCCGCGAGGACCTCGACGGGGATGGTCGCGTGGAGCGGAAAATCGACGTGCCCGCGCCGCGCTTCGAGGGTGCTGTCGATCCGTGCGACGAGGCGCTCTTCGTGCCCCACCTTCGCCGCTCGCCGGGCCGCGTCCGCGGCGTCCGTGGTGGCGCCGAGCTCGCCGAGCGTGGCCGAGAGCACCGGCTGGCCGTGGACCGTGAACGACACGCGTCGATCGAGGAGCGCATGCTCCGCCCGCCCTGCCGCCGCGCTCGCCGTCTCCCCGGGGCCCACGAGCGCGCCGCCGACGCGCAGCCCGCGCGCGATCGCGCCCGGCGCGGGAAGGACATTTCGCTCCGCCCACAGCGCCGCGCCCGCCGTGAGGCCGAGCACGGCCGCCGCCGCGACCGAGCGCCCGAGCCCGCGACCAGAAGAGCCTGAGACCGCATCATTCGCCATGTGCGAAGAACGCTCCGGCGCCGAGACTACATCCGTCCGGTCGCCGCGTCTGCCAGGCTCACATCCCGAGCGCGCTGCGGTAGAGCCAGCCCGTCTTGCCGTCGGCCTCGACCTTGTACCAGTCGTTCTGCTTGCCGACGATCTTCACCTTCGCGCCGCGCACGAGCCGCCCCGCCTTTTCCTTGCTCTTCGGCTCCTTGCGGAGCACGGCCGAGTCGACGGTGATCGTCGCGGTGCCGCTCGCCTCGCTCTCGTTCGTCGTCGAGCCGGCCGAGCCGTCCTCGTCGCCGCCGCCGGCCTGCGCCTCGCCCTCCGGGTGCTTGCCCGGCGGGTAGAAGGTGAGCCCGTAGCTCACGGTGTAGTGCTTGAACTTGTGGGGCACCTCGTCGAGCGCGATGTTCGCGAACTCCTTGGCCGCGCACTGGAGGATGCCGTTGACGGTGCTCGACGGGAGGCTCCCCGCGCCGCCCTTCTTGGCCTTGGTGACCTGGACTTCTTTCTTGTCGAAGTTGATCTCGAAGCCGATCGTCATCTTGCCCGAGAGGCCGAGGGCCGAGGGGCACTTCGACAGCTCCTCGAGCTTCTTCACCGCGATCGGGTCGAACTGGAGCTTCTCGCAGTCGTCGATCTTCTTGTCCTTCTTATCGAAGCACTTGACGATCTTCCCCCCGGCGACGACGACGAGCTCGCGGTTGTCGGCGGCCGGCTCCGCCGTGGCCGAGGCGCTGGCCACGGGCGCGGGCAGGGGCGCGGAGGCGAGGGCCGAGGGCGCGGGCGGCGCGGCGGAGGCGCTCGGGCCCGCGGTCGCCTCGATCTGCGCGCGCAGATCGCCCGGCACGGCGGGGCCGACCTTGACGCCGGCCAGCTTCGGCCAGGCGATGCCGATCACGAAGCCCGCGAAGCCGATGATCCCCACGCGGGACCAGATCGGTTGATCGGCCCCCGGCCTGGGGATCTCGACCGTGAGCTTCTTGTCGGGCTTCGCCATGACGGCCTTTCGCTAGCACAAATGCCGCCGGGCACGGAAATAGTCCGCGGAATTTGCCCCGCGCGGCGCGAGGCGGCCCGCGTTCTCTCGGTATTTCCCGGGCCGCGCCGGGGTAGGATGCAGGCGATGGATCTCACCGGCATGCGCTGCGGGGCCTTCGAGGTCTGGGGGCCGATCACCCAGGGCGGGATGAGCCGGGTCTGGCTCGCCCGGCACCGGGAGCTGTGCACGCCGGCGGTGATCAAGACCCTGCTCGGGGTCGACGACGGGGACGAGGCCTTCGCCCGGCTGCGCAACGAGGCCCGGCTGATGGCCCGGATCCCCAACCACCACGTGGTGCGGGCGATGGACGTGGGCACGCACGACGGGACGCCCTACCTCGTGCAGGAGTACGTGGACGGGCTCGATCTCGCCGAGCTCGATCACCGGCGGAGGTCCGCGCTCCAGCGGGGGCTGCCGCTGTGGTTCGTGTGCAACGTCGTCAACGACGTGGCCGGCGCGCTCCAGAGCGCCCACCAGACGGGGGTGATCCACCGGGACGTGAAGCCGTCGAACCTCTTCGGCTCGCCGCAGACCGGCATCTCCCTCGGCGACTTCGGCATCGCCGTCGCGCGCGGGATCGAGGAGAAATCGGCGAGCGGCACGCTGCGCTTCATCGCCCCCGAGGTGCTCCGCGGCGATCCGCCGGGGCGGCAGTGCGATGTCTACTCGCTCGGCGCGACGGCCTACGATCTCTACTACGGCACCCCGCCCAAGACCGATCTCCAGTCGATCCTCGACGGCTCGCCCGTGCGCTTCCCGCGCGCCCGCACCGCCGAGGAGGCCTACTTCCAGCACGTGCTCTCGCGGATGCTGGAGCGCGAGCCGGCCGATCGCGTGCCGTCGATGAGCGCGCCCGCGCGCCTGCTCGGCCCGCTCGGCCGGACGCTGCGCCCGCGCCTCCCCGGCATCGCCGCGGGCAAGGGGCTGATCCAGGTGGGCTCGGTGCTCGTGAACGTGCGGCTCGGCGACATCGTGGACGCCGAGGTCGACGGGATCGTCAACAGCGCCAACGACGAGATGACGATGCAGACCGGCGTCGGCGGCGCGCTGCGCAGGAAGGGCGGCCAGGTCATCGAGGACGAGGCGATGCGCGGCGGCAAGCGCGCCCTCGGCGACTGCTTCGCCACGGGCGCCGGCGCCCTCCGCTGCAAGGAGGTGCTGCACGCGGTGAGCGCGTGGAAGGAGGCCTCGTGCATCGCCCGGGCGACCCAGCGCGCCTTCCTGCTCGCCGAGGAGCGCGGCCTGCGCACGCTGGCGGTGCCCGCGCTCGGCACCGGCATGGCCCGCGTGTCCCCCGAGTCCTGCGCCTACGCCGCGGCGAGCGCGCTGCACTGGCACCTGCACCTCGGCGGCTCGAAGCTCAAGGAGGTCTCGTTCGTGCTCTACGATCGCCGCACCTACGAGGTCTTCGAGGATCAGCTCTCCGGCATCTTCCTCGGCGACGCCGATCTCCCCGAGGACGAGGTGGAGCGGCCCGGCGACCCGGCCTTCGCGCCGACGATCCACCTGACGATGACGAAGCGCTGACGGCGAAGGCGCGCCTCGAACGTGCACATCGGTCGTGCAGCCCGCCTGCGCAACCATCGTGCAACCCGCCTGCACAATCGCCGATCCCCCGGAGAAACAAGGCCATTTCCCGCTGGCCCGCCGCGTGCTTGGATGGTCGGTCATGCACAACACGCACGCTCCCCGCCCCCGTTTACTCTCCTCCTTGCGCTCCGCCTCCGCCCCGCTCGGCGCCTTGCTCACCTGCCTGATCGCCGCCGCATGCGGAGGCACGAGCGAGACCGGCAGCTCCTCGACCACCACCGGGGGAACCGGCGGTTCGTCCACGACCGCCGCGACCACGGGGGCCGGCGGATCGAGCGGCACCGGCGGCGCGACCGGGAGCGGCGGCGCGACCGGGACCGGCGGGAGCAGCACGACGACCACCACCACGACCAGCGGGAGCGGCGGCGGCGCGGACGCTTGCACGCTCGACGACAACACGACCCAGACCGCCGTCGCGGGCCCCACCGGCTGCCATGTGCTCGACCGCGATACGAGCGCCTGCGACGCCGCCCGGACGGCCCAGGGCCTCGGCGGCTTCTGGCTCGAGTTCTCGTGCCGCGTGACGCTCACCAAGACCACGCAGAACGGCGCCGAGGTGGTGAAGGTCGAGGCCGACGGGCAGCCCGACTATCCGAGCAACTACTTCCCCGCCAACAACCCCTGTCACGAGTCGTACCCCGGTGGCATCCAGAACCCGAACCAGATCGTCGCCAAGGATCGGGTGATCGCCATCCCGCTGTCGACGACGATGAACGCCCAGCCGATGATGGGCGCGATCGTGGGCATCGCCCTCAACGGGGTGCCGATCTTCGGCGATTTCGCGGCGCCGGGCGACGACATCTACCAGGAGGCGAAGACCTTCGACCGCTGCACCGGCCACCCCCAGATGACGGGCGTGTATCACTATCACGCCGAGCCGGTCTCGCTGACGTACGACGATGACCGCTTCGCCGGCGTGATGCGCGATGGATATCCCATCTACGGGCGCAAGGACATGGATGGGAGCTATCCGTCGCTCGACCAGTACGGCGGCCACACCGGGGTGACGGCGCACAGCAACGGCGCTCCCGTGTACCACTATCACGTGAACGAGCAGACGAGCACGAACCCCCAGACGATGGGGCAAAAGCAGTGGTTCTTGACCACCGGGGATTACCGGGGGACGCCGCTGCCCTGCAACACCTGCAACTGAAGCCCGGGGCTCAAGGCCCCTGACAGGCCACCTGCGCCTGCAGCCCTGCCCCGCCCGCCGCGATCGCGGCCATGCAGGCCTTTCCGTGCAACACCATCTCCCCGTTCTCCTGATCGGACCAGCTCCACCCCTCCGCCCCGGTCGGGTCGAAGGGGAGGGTGCCTCCGTTCAGCGTCACCTCGATCGACCCGTTCGTGTCGGGGACCGAGCTCGTGAGGAACACGCACGCGCCCACCTGGTCGCGGATCACGGCCAGCGCTTCGGTCAGCTCGCCCTCGGATCGCGCGGCGTAGTAGCGCGACCCGCCGGTGAGCTTGGGGCGGCCTCCGGCGTCGGCCATCGCGTCGAGCACGTCGGTCAGCGTGTCGTCGCCCTCGTCCTGGATGCCGATCACGTAGGTGGGCAGCCCGTCGGCGAGGGCGGCGGCGATTCGCTCCTCGGTCCGCGCGTCGTCGAGGCAGCGGCCCGCGTGGCCCTTGCAGCCGTTGCCGCCGTTCGCGCAGCGGCAGGTCGAGGCGTCGAGCGACTCGTTGCAGTCGGGGCCGCCGTCGGTGGCGAGCACGAGGGCGCGGGCGTCCTTCGCGGCGCGCACGCCCTGGAGCTGGGCGGAGGCGGCGTCGATGGCGGCCGCGGTCGGCGTCGCGCCGTGGGGGGAGGTGAACTGCATCAGCGACAGGAGCAGGCCCACGTGGCCGAGGCCGGGGGCGAGGTCGGGGGCGCCGGGGACGGCGCAGGTCGGGCCGCCGGCGCCGAAGCCGCTCGACGGAAAGATCAGCGCGCCGATGGCCATCTTGTCGTCGACCTCGGGCAAGGTGGCGGCGAGGGCGCTGCCGAGGATCTTCCAGCGGCTCGACGATCCGCTGTTCTTGCCGAGGTGCCCGCCCATCGAGCCGGAGCGATCGATCACGAAGAGGATCGTCGGCTGGGCCTTGGTGAGGGTGATGATCCCGGGCAAGCAGGAGACGCCGGCGTCGCCGCCTGCGCCTTCGCTCACGGTGTCGGGCACGGGCAGGCCGCTCTTGGCGCCGCAGGCGGTGGCGGTGAGGGCGCCGGCCATGCCGAGCAGCGCGGCGGCGCCGAGCAAGGTGCGGATCAACTTCGGCTCCGTGGATCGGGGGGTCGACGGCGGGCCGAGCGGGCTCGGCCGTTCGATGCTCTTGCCCGCTCGATGGCGTGCCCTTCGTTCAGAAATCGCGAGTCACTTCACCTTGACAGCGACCGGCCAGTAGCGCCCGTAGCCCGGGCCCGAATCGATGAGCACGCCGCCGATGGAGCCCGAGGGCGTGCCGGGGGGGACGGTGAGCTTCACGGTGGCGGTCAGGCCGTTGTTGATGGTCTCGCCGGTGAGCTCGTAGTCGGGCACGAAATCGTAGAGCAGGTAGTCGTCGACGGAGAGCGACCAGTCGGCCATGGGCGCGGTGGACCAGCCGGTGAGGGTGAAGGTCGCGGACTGCCCGGGGAGGAGGGAGGGCACGTTCGCCGGCTGGGCGGTGACGTTGTAGAAGATCTCGCCCGGCTCGGTGGGCACGCAGGGGGCGCCGCCGGCCTTGTGCGCGGCGTCGGACCAGCTCCGCTGGAAGGCGAAGCTGCTCTCGTTCACGTTGGGCAATTCCTGGCAGAGATCGGCGTTTTCCATGCCGGAGAGGAGGATCCACGGATCGTTCTCGCTCGGGTCGAGGTAGAGCGCGTCGACCGCGTCGCTGGCGGTCTCGATGAGCTCGTGGGCGGCGGTCGACGTGGTGTCGGTGATCGGCCCGTCGCAGTCGCCGATCACGGCGTAGGCGATGTGCTTGTTGTTGACCTTGGCGTCCCAGTGGTACCCGAGGAAGTCGTCGCAGAGCTTGCCGTCGTCCGTGAGCGCGGTCGAGCCGGGGATGTAGATCATGTAGATCACCTCGTCGTCGACGGTGCCGTCGGGGAGCGTGCCGTCGGCGATCCGCGCGCCGATCAAGGCGATCACGCCGCCGTCGTCGAGGGTCGCCGGGGCCGCGTCGGGCAGGACCACCTTCGCGAGGTGGGTGCCGGCGCCGATGCCGTACTCGGCGCCGACGGCGGTGAGCCACGAGGACGTCACGGCGGCGTCGCCGAAGGCCTCGACCTCGGCCTTGTGGGCGTAGCCGGGGAAGGTGATCGTCACGAGCTTGGGGTGGGCGAAGACGGGCTCGCTGTGGAGGGAGAGCGTGGGGAAGGGCGTGTGCTTCGCGGGGACGAAGGGCGCGCCGCCGCTGCCCCCTTCGCCGCCGGTGCCCGCGCCGCCTTGACCGCCGGTGCCTTCGCCGCCCTGGCCGCCGGTGCCGGTCGCGGTGGTCGACGTCGAAGCGGTGGTCGACGTCGAAGAGGTGGTCGAGGTGGCGGGATCGCTCGAGCCGCAGGCGGGGACGAGGACGAGCGCGGCGAGCGGCGCGAGCAAGGGAAGGGCAGCGCGGTGCATCGGTCCATGACGGCGGAGGAAGCGGCGCGCGTCAAGGCCGACCGGCGCGCGGGTCACTTCTCGCCGAGCGCTTCCAGCAGGGGGCGAATCTTTGCCTGGGCGACCGCCCACGTGGCGTCGATGCGATCTCGCCGGACGTAGAAGATGCTGGTGCCGTCCACCGAGTCGCCCGCGCCCACGACGAGGCGGGCGGGCGGGAGCTTGTCGGAGGCGAGGGGGTTCTGTCGATCGATGACGATGGTGAGGCGCGGGGCGTCGAGCCCGTGGTGCTTCTCGGGCTTGCCGACGCCCACGGCGGTCTCGGCGGAGAGATCGGCGAGGGCGTCGCGGATGGTCGCGGCGCGCGCGGCGGAGGCTGGATCGGCGCCGGCCCCGGCGACGCGGAAGACGCCGCCCGCCTGCTCGACCACGAGCTTCTTGCCGCCGGGCGCGGTGAGGGTCGCGGTCTTGATCGTCTCGGCGTCGATGCGCAGCGAGCCGCGATCGAGGAGCCAGCGGCTCGCCGCGTCTTCGAGGGCGCGGGGCGCGACGAAGACGGCGTCTTCACCGGCCGCGCGGGCGAAGGAGCCGGAGGAGGCGGCCGCGCCGAGCAGCACCCGCAAGGTCTTGCCCTCGCTGCCCTCGCCGGCGAGATCGACCTCGATGGAGAGGCGGGGCGCGGCGAGACCGTAGGCCTTGTCGTCGCCGGGGCCGACCCAGCGATCGACGGTGAGGGTGGTGACGAGCTGCACGAGATCGGCGCAGAGGCCGAGGTCGGGGTTGAGGCCCTCGCCCTTCGGCTCGAGGAGCGTGTAGGCGCCGGCGGCGGTGCGGCCGAAGCGCTGGACGCGGCCGCCGCCCTCGACGCGCAGGCCGCGGACGCGGGCGATCGGCTCGTCGAAGAGCTTCTTCGAGCGGAGGGCGAGCTCGTCCGGGAAGAGGGCGCGGCGCGGTCCTGGGGACGGCGGCGACGGCCCCGTCGTCGGTGCGGCGGATGAGCACGAATTCGCCTTGTTCTCCGCCGATCTCCAGCGTCTCGTTGCGCTCCTCCACGCCCCCGTCGGCGCCCGAGGCGGCGGGGGTGGAGAGCACCCGGAGGACGGCGCGGGGAGGATCGAGGCCCAACGCTTTGAGGTCCAACGCTTTGAGGTCCAGCGATGGGACGAGGTGATCGGCCTCCACGTCGAGCAGCGCGTCGAGGAAGGCGCGCCCGGCCTCGGCCTCGAGGGGGCGATCGACCGAGCGCGCATGTGCCACTGGCCCTGCGGGCGAGCCTCGATCTTCTTGCCCTGGCCGGTGAGGAGGAGCTCGACGATCTCGTCGGCGGGCGGAGAGGAGCCGGCGATCGACGAGGTCGGCGGCGGGGACGAGCAGGCGTCGAGCGCGCCGGAGGAGACGATGCGGCGGCGCGATCGGGCTCTTTGCGGAGGGCGACGATCTCGTCCGGGTGGCCGAGCATGCGCCGCCAGATCGATCACCGCGCGGGGCCTCGCGCGATCGCGCGGGACGAGGGTGAGGGTGACCCAGCGCGAGGGCCCGATCGACCTCGGCGTCGGTGAGGTAGGCGCCGCGCCGAGATCGCCGGAGCGCGCCGAGGATGCGCTCCATCGCGATCGACGTCGCGCGCACCTGGCCCTCGGGCGTGCTCCCGTCGAAGCGAGCTCCGCGCTGCGCGCCGCGCCCGGGCCCTCGCGCGTGAGGTGGCGCGGGCCGCCCGCCAAGCGTCGAGGAGGAGCGCCCCGAGATCGCCGGCGCTGTAGGGCACGAGCGTGCGGGAGCGCAGCGCGGCCGGCTCGACCTCGAGCGCGGCGGCGAGCTGGCGCGTCACCACGACGACGCCCTTGCCCTCGACCTCGGCGTAGACCGCGTCGGCCGGCGTGGGCGCGGCGCCGCCGATGCGCAGGGCGAGGTGCTGGCGGCCCATCGACACCGCGATGCGGAGGCGCGGCTTGTCGAGCCCGAAGGCCGCGCGATCGACCGAGCCCTCCGGGATGCGCCGCTCGACCGAGGCCATGTCGAGGGCGCCGAGGAGCTGATCGACGACCGGCGCCTCGGCGGCGAAGCGGGCGCCGCCGAGCTCGACCTCCCAGGGGCGCTGGCCCGCGTCGGTCGTCGCACCGCGGAAGATCTTGGCTTTTTCGCCGTGGAGATCGATCTCGATCTCGGTCACCTCGTCGGCGCGCCAGACCTCGAAGAGGCTCTTCCTGCGCTGCTCGGCCTCGCCGGTGGTGACGGTACCGCGATCGACCCAGAGCACGGCCACGCCCGCGGCGAGCGCGGCCGCCGTGAGGACGATCGTCGTCAGGTGCTTGCGCCAGGGCGCGCTCATCGCCGGGGCTTGCTCCTGCGCTTCGCGGGGGGGCGCGTCTCCTCGCGCGGGCCGCGCTTCTCGCTGCTGCGCCGCCGGAGATACACGGCGAGGCCGAGCATCACCGAGGCGAGCGGGATGTAGATGACCACGTAGCGGAAGGTGGATCCGAGCCAGGCGTCGCTCACCTTGAGGCCGGCGTTGAAGGTCGGCTTGGTCGGGATGTCGAGCAGGACGGGGCGCGCGGCGAGCCAGGCGACCGCGCTGCCCACGAAGATCGAGGTGCCGCGCAGCTCGTCGTTCTGCCAGTTGGCGCCGTAGAGCGCGCTCGCCGAGCCGATGAGCACCATCCGCGCGCCGTGCGGCTCGGTCGATCCCGCGCGCTTCGGGAGCTCGGAGGCCATGGCCACGGCGAGCGGACCCTTGTGGTCGGCGGGGCCGGGCGAGGGGGGCGGGCGGGTCTTCGACCAGGTGACGAAATCGGCCATGCCGAAGGCCTGATCGCTCGTCTCGAGCAGGGGAGAGACGGCCGCCGCGCCCGCCCGGGTCGGCTCGATCGAGCTGCCGAGCGTGAGGTAGACGGAGAGGCCGCGATCGGCCGCCTTGAGCAGGCCCTCGGTGATCGGGTGCGCCTTCGGGATGGGGGCGAAGGCCTCGCCGAACCCGGCGGCGAGGCGCTGCTTCGGGTCGAGCTCGAAGACGAAATCTTCATTCAGTTTGAGCCCAAACAAACCGAACAGGTCGTCGAGCCCGCGGCGGAGGTAGCGCTCGCGATCGCCGTCGAAGGCCGGCCCCACGGTGACGAGGAAGCTCCCGCCCTTGTCGGCGAAGGCCCGGTAGCGCGCCACGTCCTCGGCCGGCACCTTCTCGCCGGGGCCGGCGATGACGAGGACGCGGCAGCCGTCGAGGGCCGAGGCGTCCTCGCTGCTCGCCGGTCCGACGTTCTTGAGGTCGAAGTTGTTCTTGATCAGGCTCTCGCGGAAGGCGTCGAGCCCGCCCGCGCTCGGCCCGGCCCCCGGCGGCGCGGAGCCCTCTCCATGCCCGGTGGCGAAGCAGAGCCGCGGCCGGTCGTTGCTCACCACCGCGCGGATCGCCCGCGTCAGCGCCTGCTCCAGGCGGGGCCTGCGCCGCAGCTCGTCCTCGTCGTCGACCTCGACGAGATCGCGCAGCGTGATGAAGTGCGGCACGTTGTTCTTCGCCACCACGATCGCGGTGTCGGCGACGATCTTCCCGTCCTCCGTCTTGCCGGCGGCGATGCCGAAGCGCTGCTGCACGGCGAGGAACTCGGCCGGGCGGCGATCGGGATCGGTGAAGCTCACGTTGAGGCGGGTGGTCTCACCGCGGTAGGACTCGAGCAGGTGGCCGACGGCGAGGGTCAGCGGATCGCCTTCGGAGAGGAGCACGTCGATCTCGACCGGCTCTTGCAGGGCGCGGAGCGTCTCGGTGGTCGCGTCGCTCAGGGTGTAGAGGCCGCCGCGCGTCACGTCCCAGCGGCGGTAGTGGCGCGCGACGAGGATGTTGACGAGCACGCCGAGCACCACGGCCGCGATGATCCCGACGCTCGCCGAGATCTTGGTGGCCGCCGAGGTCCCCTCGGCGATCGGTGTCTCATCACGCGGCGCTTCTTCGCGCGGCGCTTCTTCACGCGGCGTCTCCTCGCGCTTCGCCTTGCTCTTGTTCGCCTTGGCGCTCACCCCCACCTCCAGGCGTCGACGGCGCGCACGGTGGTGAAGAGGGGGACGGCGACGAGGGTGGCGTCGAAGACGAGGCGGCGAAGATCGATGATCCCCGCGGAGAAATCGTTCATCTGGCCCCAGACGGAGACATGCGCGGAGAGGTCGCGCGCGGGGCCGGTGTCGAAGGCGAACTCGCCGAGGCCGAGGGTGAAGAGGCCGACGATGAGCATGGCCGAGAGCATGGCCGCGGCGAGCTGGCTCTGGGTGAGGGCGCTGCTCATGATCCCGATGGCGAGGTAGCCCGCGCCGATCGCCGCGACGCCGAGGTAGCTCGCGCCGATCGCGCCCCAGTCGACCTCGCCGGTGCGGGCGACGAGCAGCACGTAGAGGAAGGTCGGCGCCCACATCGCGAGGTAGGCGGTGAGGGCGGCGGCGTACTTGCCGAGCACCACGCCGGTCGCGCTGACCGGGGCGGTGAGCAGGGCCTCGATGGTGCCGCTCCGGCGCTCCTCGGCGAAGAGGCGCATGGTGAGGAGCGGGCAGGTGAAGAGGAGCGGGAGGTAGAGGAGCATCGTCTTGCCGAAGAAGGCCTGGATCGGGCCTCCCTCGGTGAGATCGACGGGCCCCGCGAACTGCGTGCAGAGCAGCGCGAAGTGGATGCCCTGCACGAGCAAGAACGACGTCATCAGCACCCAGCCGAGGGGCGTGACGAAGAGGGAGAAGACCTCCCGCTTGTAGATGGGGAAAAAGCCTCTCACCGGGGCTCCTCGTCTGCGCGCGCAGTCCTGCGATCGACAGCGCGATCGGCGCC